>DASPTX010000001.1:0-9849 GCA_035623195.1 Xanthobacteraceae bacterium
TGTTCACTCTATTTCCCCATTCATTGATTCCAAGTACGGAAACCGACAACCGTAAATGACGACTGTCGATCAGGTCGCCCCGGTGGATACGGGCATAACGACGGTGCCGATTGCTTCGCGATTGATCGGGGCAATCGCCGTGGGCGTCGCGCTGCTTTCGGCGACCGTCACCTTTTTGGTACTCGCCGGCTTAACCCCAATCGCCCCGGTTCACGAAGTTGTGGTCGATCTTTTGCTCGGCAACGCGATAACCGGGCTCCTGTTGCTTGCCATTATCGGTCGCGAGGTCTGGGTCGTCGTGCAGGCACGCCGGCGCGGGCGAGCGGGGTCCCGGCTTCACGTCCAGATCGTGGGACTGTTTGCCGTCATCGCCGCGGTGCCGACGGTGCTCGTTTCCGTCGTTGCGAGCACCACGCTCGATCGCGGACTCGACCGCTTTTTCTCCACGCGCACGCGCGCGATGATCGAGCAATCGCTGATCGTGGCCAACGCCTATGTGAACGAGCATGCCGACGCGATCCGCGCCGATATATTGGCGATGGCTTACGATCTTGGCCGCGCCAAACCTATTTTCGATCAGGACCGTGACCAATTCCAGAAGATCGTGGGCGCGCAGGCCAACGGGCGGAACCTTTCCGCAGCGCTCCTCATCACATCCAACGGATCGACGGTCGATCGGGCCGGCGTCACGATGGACAAGAAGGTCATCCTGCCGACGTCCGATCTTCTCGCCCAAGTGAACGAAACCGATCCGCGCGTTGCGCTCCTTCCCGAAGACAACCACTTGGCCGCCGTCGTCAAGCTGCACGGCTACGACAATACTTATCTTTATGTCGCCCGCATTCTTGATCCGCGTGTGGTGCAGCAACTGCGCGCGACCCAAGAGAGCGTCGGTGAATACGCCAATCTTGAGGCGCGCCGTCTCGGTATCCAAATTGCCTTCGGGCTGATGTTCGCGATTATCGCGCTGATTGTTCTACTTTCGTCGGCCTGGATCGGCCTGGATTTCGCCAATCGGCTGGTGGCGCCGATTCGGCGCCTTATCGGCGCTGCGAATGTCGTGTCCACCGGCAATTTGCAGATTCAAGTGCCGATCCGCCGATCAGAGGGCGATCTCGCACGATTGGGCGAGACTTTTAACAAAATGACCCAAGAACTGCGCACGCAGCACGAAGACATCGTGCGGGCGCGCGATCTTATCGACAGCAGGCGCCGTTTCACGGAAGCGGTGCTCGCCGGCGCCAGCGCCGGCGTCATCGGCGTCAATGCCGAGGGCCGAATTTCCATCCTCAACCGCTCGGCCGAACGATTGATGGGGCGCCTAGAGAGCGAGGTATTGGGTTTGCCGTTGGCGCAGGTCGCGCCGGAATTAAGCGGTATGTTCGAAGCGGCCCGTAGCGGCAATCAGCGTCTGATTCAGCGCCAAATCGCCATCACCCGCGACGGCCAGGAACGAAATTATTCGGTGCGCGTCACCAGCGAACAGGCGACCGAAGCCGAGCACGGCTATGTGATCACCATTGACGATATCACCGAGCTCGTGCTGGCGCAGCGCACTTCCGCCTGGGCGGATATCGCGCGGCGTATCGCGCACGAAATCAAAAATCCGCTCACTCCGATCCAGCTTTCCGCAGAACGGTTGCGCCGCAAATACGGCAAATCAATCATCGACGACCCGGCGGTGTTCGAACAATGCACCGAAACTATCGTGCGCCAGGTCGATGATATCAAGCGCATGGTCGACGAGTTTTCACGCTTTGCGCGCATGCCAAAAGCGGTCCTTGCAGACGAAGATGTCGCCGATACGGTGCGTCAGGTGGTATTCCTCTTGCGCGTCGCGCATCCCGATATCGACTTCGATGTGGAGTTGGAAGCCGAATCGATGCCCGCACGCTTCGACCGTCGGCTGATCTCGCAAGCCCTGACAAATATCATCAAGAATGCCACCGAAGCGATCGCCGCAGTGCCGCCGAGCGATTCGCAACGCGGCCGAATCGGCGTACACGCGCATC
Organism: Xanthobacteraceae bacterium; assembly: GCA_035623195.1. GTDB lineage: Bacteria > Pseudomonadota > Alphaproteobacteria > Rhizobiales > Xanthobacteraceae > BOG-931. The sequence goes on from DASPTX010000001.1 coordinate 2,013, forward strand.
GCGACGGCAAAGAGATCATTGTCGACGTGATCGATAACGGCATTGGCCTGCCGAAGGAAAACCGCGCTCGGTTGCTCGAACCGTATGTCACGACCCGAGAAAAAGGTACCGGTCTTGGGCTGGCGATCGTGGGCCGCATTCTCGAAGAGCATGGTGGACGCCTCGAACTGCGCGACGCTGCGGAGAAGGTGGCCGGTGCTCGCGGCGCCTGGATGCAATTGCGGTTTAACGCGGAACCGCTTGCGACCCCGGCGGAGCCTTCAGTTGAGCCGCCGCCGGAGCAACGCGCGGCGGCCGAGTGAGCCATTCAGGATAGGGCGACAAGAACATGGCATCCGACATCCTGATTGTTGATGACGAGGCCGATATTCGCGAACTGGTCGCGGGTATCCTGCAGGACGAGGGACATGGCACGCGCACGGCACGCGACAGCGACGATGCGCTGGCCGCCGTCGTTGCACGCAGGCCAAATCTGGTTTTCCTCGACATTTGGTTGCAAGGCAGCCGGCTCGACGGTCTCCAGCTGCTCGATAGCCTCAAGCAGCAGCATCCCGAACTGCCGATCGTGATGATTTCCGGTCACGGCAATATCGAGACGGCCGTTTCCGCTATCAAACGCGGCGCTTACGATTTTATCGAGAAACCTTTCAAAGCCGATCGCCTGGTCCTGGTGGCCGAACGCGCCCTGGAAAACTCTCGGCTCAAACGCGAGGTTCAACAGCTTAAGCAGCTCGCCCCTCTGGCCAACGCATTAGTGGGACATTCACCTGCCGCCAATCAATTGCGTCAGACAATCGAAAAAGTAGCGCCGACGAATAGCCGCGTTCTAATTGTGGGACCGTCCGGGAGCGGCAAGGAACTCGCGGCGCGAACGATTCACGGCCAGTCGGCCCGCGTCAGCGCTCCATTCTTGGTAATCAATGCCGCCGCGATCACGCCTGAATATATGGAGACCGAACTTTTTGGTGTCGAGGGCGGCAATGGGACGACGAGCCGTAAAGTCGGCGCGCTCGAGGAGGCACACGGCGGCACCTTGTTCATCGACGAGATTGCCGACATGCCGCGCGAAACGCAGAACAAAATTTTGCGTGTTTTGGTCGACCAAACGTTCCAGCGCGTCGGCGGCAGCACCAAGGTGACGGTGGACGTTCGCATCGTCTCGTCGACGAGCCGTAATATCGAGGCGGAGATCACCGCAGGTAAATTCCGCGAAGACCTCTATCACCGACTCTCCGTCGTTCCGATCCGCGTTCCAGGGCTTGCCGAACGGCGGGAAGATATTCCCGAACTCGTCGAATACTTCATGTCGCAGATTTCGCAAACGACCGGCCTGCCCAAGCGTACGGTTGGCGCCGATGCATTGGCGGTGTTGCAATCGCACGATTGGCCCGGCAACGTCCGGCAACTGCGCAACAATGTCGAGCGCCTGATGATTCTCGCCGGCGGCGACCCGGAAGCCGTGATCACCGCGTCAATGCTGCCGCAGGATGTCGGTTCCATGATTCCGAATATGCCCAATGGCAACGGCGGCGAGCACTTGATGAGTCTGGCCTTGCGCGAAGCGCGTGAAGTCTTCGAGCGCGAATATCTTTTGGCGCAAATCAACCGTTTCGGCGGAAATATTTCGCGCACCGCCGAATTTGTCGGCATGGAGCGCTCGGCATTGCATCGCAAACTCAAAGCTCTGGGAATTGATTGATCGTTTTTGGCAATTCGGTTTTTGACGGTTTTTTGAGCTCGCATGTCCCGGTACGCCTATGTCAACGGCCGATATCTGCCGTTCCGCGATGCCAAGGTCCACATCGAGGATCGCGGCTATCAATTTTCCGACGGCGTTTATGAGGTTTGCGAGGTCAGGGGCAGCCGCCTGATCGACGAACGGCGTCACTTCGAACGGCTCCAGCGTTCGCTGACGGAAATACGTATTGCGCCGCCCATGTCGGTGCGGGCGCTTGGCATCGTCCTGCGCGAGGTGGTGAGGCTAAACCGGATCGGATACGGCATCGTTTATGTGCAGATCACCCGTGGCGTGGCGCGCCGCGATCACGCTTTTCCGCCGCCGCAGACATTGCCGAGCATTGTGGTCACCGCACGATCGCTGAACATGGCCCGCAACAAGGCGCTGGCGGAAAAGGGCATTGCGGTCATCAGCGTGCCGGATAATCGCTGGGGCCGCGTCGACATCAAGACGATCGGACTCTTGCCCAACGTGCTAGCGCGGCAAGAAGCCATCGAACGGGGCGCACGCGATGCTTGGTTTGTCGACAAGGACGGTAAGGTGACGGAGGCCTCTTCGGCGAATGCCTGGATCGTCACAGCCGGTGGCGTATTGGTAACGCGCCGTGCCGATCACGCCATTTTGCACGGCATTACGCGTACCGTCGTGTTCGACGTCATCAAGGCCAAGGGGCTCAGCGTCGAAGAGCGGGCATTCACGCTAGAGGAAGCTTACCGCGCGCGGGAAGCCTTTATTACTTCGGCGAGTCAGATTGTGCTGCCGGTGGTCACCATCGACGGGCAGGCCGTTGGAGATGGCAAGCCGGGTCCGGTCGCAACCGCGCTTCGCCGCGAGTATTACCGCTATACCGAGGCAAGTTAACCATAATCTGCCCCGAAGTTGGGCTTGCATCGCTGCCCGCCGCGCCTTCTAATAGAAAGTTCCGGGCCAGTTCGGCCCGGATCTGCGGTACCAAAGCAGAGCCGAGAAGACTAAAGACACAAAAGCCGGAAACGACCGCAGGGCAGGGGCTTGCGGCACAAAGAACGGAACAACGGCCATGGCAGCCGACCGCGCACAAAACCTTCAAGACACGTTTCTCAATCACGTCCGCAAAAACAAAATTCCGCTCACCATCTTTCTCGTGAACGGCGTGAAACTCCAAGGTGTAGTGACCTGGTTCGATAATTTCTGCGTGCTGTTGCGTCGCGACGGACATTCGCAACTTGTGTATAAGCACGCCATTTCAACCATCATGCCGGGTCATCCAGTGCAACTCTTCGAAGGCGCCGAGGAAGCGCCGTCCGGGGAATAGAACAGATTGGAGCCGCGCCGTCGCGACACACGCGTCCTTCCGCGAGGCGATGTCTCGCGAGGAGCAAAGAGCGGAGAAAGAAGCGCTGCGCCGGTTACCGGGCGGGCGCTCGTCGTCGAGCCGATCATGCGTCGCGCCGCCGCCCAAGCCGCGGGTGGCGAGCGATCGGCGGCCGCAAAGCTCGACGAGGCGATCGGGCTTGCGCGCGCCATCGATCTTGAAGTCAAACAATCCGGCATCGTCATGCTTAATGCGTTGCGGCCGGCGACCTATCTCGGCAAAGGCAAAGTCGATGAGATTGCCGGGCTCGTCAAAAGCTTCGAAGCGGGCATCGTGATCATGGATTGCGCGCTCACGCCGGTACAACAGCGCAATCTTGAAAGAGCATGGAACGCAAAGGTGCTGGATCGTACTGCTCTTATTCTGGAGATTTTCGGTCGGCGGGCGCATACGCGCGAGGGCGCCCTGCAGGTCGAGCACGCGCATCTGACCTATCAGAAGAGCAGGCTGGTACGCTCGTGGACGCACCTCGAGCGTCAGCGCGGCGGCTTTGGCTTTCTCGGCGGCCCCGGAGAAACCCAGCTTGAGGCGGACCGCCGCATGATCGAAGAGCGTCTCGCCAAGATCGGGAGCGAGCTTGCAAAGGTCAAGCGCACGCGGGCGCTGCATCGAAAGAGCCGCCGGCGCGTGCCTTACCCGATCGTGGCCCTTGTCGGTTACACCAATGCCGGCAAATCCACGCTGTTCAATCGCATGACGCAGGCGAGCGTGTTATCCGCGGACATGTTGTTCGCGACGCTCGACCCGACGCTGCGCGGCGTCGCACTGCCGCACGGCGCGCGCATCATTTTGTCTGACACCGTCGGCTTTATCTCCGATCTGCCCACCATGCTGATCGCCGCATTCCGCGCCACGCTGGAAGAAGTAATCGAAGCCGACGTGATTCTGCACGTGCGCGACGTTTCACATGAGGACGCCGAAGCGCAACTGCAGGACGTCGAAAAGATCCTGCGAGAGCTCGGTATCGATGCGCGCAGCGACTCCGGTCATAAGCACGCGCTGATTGAGGTTTGGAACAAGATCGACCGGCTCGGCAAAAGCGAGCGCGAGCGCCTTACGAACATCGCCGAGCGACGGCCGCCCGCCGACCGGCCCGTTCCAGTCTCCGCGCTGACAGGCGAGGGCGTGGACATGCTCGCGGCCACTATCGAAGCCAAATTGGCTGCTGGCCGGGTGCTTATCGAACTTCGCATCGACCCCGCCGACGGCGCTGGCGTGAGCTGGCTGCACCGCCACACTGAAGTCATCGACAAGACAATCAATGAAGAAGGTCATGTCGCGATGACGGTGCGCGTCGATCCCGCGCAGGCGGCAGCGGTCAAGGCAAAGTTTGCTCTTACTGCACACCCTGAGAAGCATTGACGGCCGCCGCCGGAGTGGAATAGCCAGCGGTTACTCAATTTTCTTCGCTGCTTGCCAGAGCGCCTCCATCTCCGGGAGCGTCGCTTGCTGGGGTGACTTACCGTGCGCAGCCAAATCCCTCTCGACCGCCGCAAAGCGACGCTCGAATTTACGGTTCGTCTGCCGCAGCACCGCTTCGGGGTCGGCTTCCAGATGGCGAGCGAGATTCACCGCGGCAAATAAAAGGTCGCCGATCTCCGCAGCTGTCGCCGCCGAATCCATTTCGGCGCGATCGAGCTCGGCTTCGATTTCGTCGGTTTCCTCGCGGATTTTGCGCAACACCGCGCGCGGATCGTTCCAATCGAAGCCGACCTTGCTCGCTTTGGCTTGCAGTTTCAACGCGCGCGTCAGGGCAGGGAGCGCGACCGGCACTCCAGCGAGAGCGCTTTCGGCAGCCGCCACTTTGTTCGCCGTTTTCTCCTGTGCCTTGATGCGCTCCCACAATCCTTCCACGTCCCGGGGCGTCGTCAAATCTTCGTCGGCGAAGACATGCGGATGCCGCCGAATCAGTTTCTCGGTGATCGCTTGCGCGACGTCGCCGAAGTCGAACGCGCCCCGCTCTTCGGCCATACGGGAATGGAAAACCACCTGCAGAAGAAGATCGCCCAGCTCGTCCTTGAGATCGGCCATATCTCCGCGGGCAATGGCGTCGGCGACCTCATAGGCTTCCTCAAGCGTGTAAGGAGCAATGCTCGAAAAATCCTGCGCCAAATCCCAAGGGCAGCCGGTGTTCGGCGTGCGCAGCGCCGCCATAATTTCAAGAAGGCGACCGATGTCGCGCGAAGGGGTCATTGCCGGGATTCCTGCTAAGATGTTCCTGATAAGCCGCTACGAAAGAACGGACCGTATCAGACCCACAAAATGGCCGCGACAAGTTCCATGCCAATTTCCGCTTATTTTCAATCGGCGTTGTTTCTGATCGGCGCCGCCGTGGCGCTGTTCGCCTCGGCGGGCACTTTCGCCATTGCCGCCTTTTGGGTCTATTTGGCAATTTTTGCCGCGGTGTTCGCCGCATCCTTTTTGCTGCTCGATCCTGGACTTATGCGCGAGCGCATGCGACCCGGCGGCAATCGGCCACCGATTGGGCTGAAGCTGTTCACGATCGTGATCTTCTTGCATTTTATCGTCGCCGGTCTCGATCGCGGCCGGCTGCATCTCAGCGACGACGTCCCGCCGTGGCTTCAGGCTGTCGGCTTGGCAGTTCTTGCCGCGGCTTACGCCTCGGCGCTGTGGGCGATGCGGGTCAACCCGTTCTTCTCGTCGGTCATTCGCATTCAGTCCGACCGCGGCCAGTTCGTGGTAACGACCGGACCTTATGCCTTCATCCGCCATCCGGGTTACGCCGCCGGCATCTTAGTCATATTGGCGAGCGGCATCGCGCTTGGTTCGTGGCTCGCGGCGGCGCTTCTTATCATCACCAGCGTGCCGTTCTTAATCTACCGGGCAGTCGCCGAGGACCGGGTGCTCATCGCCGAATTGTCCGGCTACCGCGACTACGCAGAGCGCGTGCGCTGGCGGCTGATCCCAGGCGTTTGGTAAGACTGGCGGGGAGAGCTAGCACGAGCACGCCGGCCAGCACCCCTAGTCGATAATGGCCTCGTTCGCATAAGACATATTATGGAACATTCCCGTTGACATCTACCGTTATTGGGTTTCTTCAACGGCGAAAGTCATTCCGTCGAAGGCCGGCGCGACATGGGCTGGCAACTTGCCGCGCAGGACGTCGTAGTCGAGATCGGCGTGCAGATTAGTCAGGATGGCGCGGCGCGGCTTGACACGCTCGATCCAGCGCAGAGCGTCGTCGACCGAGAAATGGCTCGGGTGTGGCCGGTAGCGCAGCGCGTCGACGATCCAGATTGCAAGGCTGTTCAATGCCAGGAGGCTCGTTGTCGGAACGTCACTCAGGTCGGCGGAGTAGGCAAGCGGGCCGAATCGAAATCCGAGCGAGGAAATGTCGCCGTGATCCTGCACGAAGGGCAGTGCGGTGATGGGGCCACCCTTCCCGGCTATGGTCACCGGTGTTCTGGCGGTTAGCCGGTGTTCGCTGACAATCGGCGGATATTCGTCGCCCGGCGGCGATTGGAAGCAATAGCCGAACCGCGTTCGCATCATCGCCGCGGTTTTTTCGTCGAGATAGACATCGACCCGCTGCCGGCGTTTGATGAATAGCGAGCGCAGGTCGTCGATGCCGTGCGTATGATCGGCGTGTTCGTGCGTGTAGAGCACGCCGTCAAGCCAATCGATTCCGGCATCGATCAGCTGCTCGCGCAAATCCGGCGAAGTATCGACCAACACGCGCGTCACGCCTTCGGCCGAGCGCCGCTCCACCAAGAGCGACGCGCGGCGGCGGCGATTTTTTGGATTATTCGGGTCGCATGCGCCCCAGCCCAAGGCCGGCCGCGGCACGCCGGCCGAAGACCCGCACCCGAGAATAGTGAAATTGAGAGTCATTTCGGCAATCAGGCAGCAGTCGATGTTGTCGGCGCGGATCGCGTCAATTCGTCCACGGGCGCGGGACGCGGCACTTTGTGAAACAACCGGTAGAAATTGGCCGTGGTTTGCCGACCGATTTCGTCGAACGAAACCCCGCGTGTTTCGGCCAGCACTTTGGCGGTTTCGACGACATAAGCGGGCTCGTTGCGCTTGCCGCGCCATTTGCCCGGCGCGAGATAGGGTGCGTCGGTCTCGACCAGGATTCGGTCCGCCGGTAGCTCGGCCGCGATCGCCCGCAAGGCGTCCGAGTTCTTAAATGTCAGGATGCCCGTGAATGAAACGAAGTGGCCGAGCGCGACGGCGCGACGCGCCAGATCGCGCCCGCCGGTGAAGCAATGCAGAACGGCGGTAAAGCGGCCCTTCCCCATTTCCTCTTCCAGGATGCGCGCGGTGTCGTCGTCTGCCTCGCGCGAATGGATGACAAGGGGCAGCCCGGTCTCGCGCGCCGCGGCGATATGCGTGCGAAAACCCCGCTCCTGCGCTTCGCGCGGCGAATTATCGTAGTGATAATCGAGCCCCGCTTCGCCAAGCGCGACGACCTTGGCGGCGCGGCTACGCGCAGCAAGATCCGCGGCGGTCACGTCAAGCTCCTCGTGCGCGTAATGCGGATGGGTCCCGACCGAGCAAAATACATCCGGAAAACGCTCCGCGATCGCGAGCAATTCAGCCTGCCGCCGAACCCGCGTCGAGATCGTCACCATGCGTTCGACACCGGCCGCGTGCGCGCGCGCGACGACCGCATCGAGCTCGGCAGAAAAATCGGGAAAATCGAGATGGCAGTGGCTGTCGATCAGCATGGTACCGGCCGTTACTGCGCCGCCTCCCCGGCAGGCTCGACATAACGCGGAAAC
>DASPTX010000002.1:0-3772 GCA_035623195.1 Xanthobacteraceae bacterium
TCCACGTCGATCGCGGTCATGAACACCCGCGTGCGCTCAACGAACTCCTTTTGCCGCCGCTCCGATTCCTCGGCTTCCGTCAGAATGTCGATGTCCCAGCCGGTGAGCTGCGAGGCGAGCCGCACATTTTGTCCGCGCCGGCCGATCGCCAGCGACAGTTGCTGGTCCGGCACCACCACCTCGATCCGCTCCTTGTCTTCATCGAGCACGACCTTGGCGACTTCCGCGGGCGCCAGCGCGTTCACGACGAAAGTCGCGATGTCAGGCGACCAAGGAATAATATCGATCTTCTCGCCTTGCAGTTCGTTCACCACCGCCTGCACGCGCGAGCCGCGCATACCGACGCAGGCACCCACGGGATCCACCGAAGAATTGCGGGAAATCACTGCGATCTTGGCGCGCGATCCCGGATCGCGGGCAACCGCCTTGACCTCGACGATGCCGTCGTAGATTTCCGGCACTTCCTGCGCAAACAGCTTGGCGGTGAACTGCGGATGCGTGCGCGACAGGAAAATCTGCGGACCACGCGGTTCGCGCCGCACGTCGTAGATGTAGGCGCGGATGCGGTCACCGTTGCGGAAAACCTCCCGCGGTAGCAATTCGTCGCGGCGCACGATCGCTTCGCCGCGGCCGAGATCGACCACGACGTTGCCGTATTCGACGCGCTTGACGATACCGTTGACGATATCGCCGATGCGGTCCTTGTACTCAGCATGTTGCCGGTCGCGCTCGGCTTCGCGCACTTTCTGCACGATCACTTGTTTGGCCGACTGGGCGGCGATGCGGCCGTATTCAAGCGGGGGCAGCGGATCCGCAATCGTGTCGCCGACCTGGGCAGCGGGATGGCGCTTGCGCGCTTCTTCCAGCGTGATCTGGTTGGACGGGTTTTCGACGCTCTCGACGACCAGCATGTGGCGGGTCAGGCGCAGGTCGCCCGTTTTGGGCTCGATTTCGGCGTGCACATCGGTTTCGGCGCCATAGCGCGAGCGTGCCGCCTTGGCGATGGCGTCCTCCATCGCTGTTATGACGATGCCGCGGTCGATCGCCTTTTCACGGGCGACTGCGTCGGCGATCTGCAAAAGTTCGAGCCTGTTGGCGCTGACAGCCATAGCTCATTCTCCTCCTTTGACGGCGGGCCTCTGCGGCCGATGCCGTGATTGTCTCTGTTCGCGTCGTTCTTTCTTCCGCGCCTCGCGCGCTTTGCGCTTGGCGGACTTTTCTCGTCGTAAAGCTTCGGTCACCAGCTCGTCGGTAAGCACGAGCCTGGCTTCACTCATTTCCTCGATCGGAAGCAGCACTTCGGTCTCTTCGCCTTCCGCCGCGTCGTCGCGGCGCAGACGCGCTGCTTCCCCTTCGGTTCCGATCAGCAGACCGCGAAAACGCTTGCGGCCTTGAATCGGCAACGTAGTTTCGATCTTTGCGAGATGGCCGGCGTAACGCTCGAAGTCCGACTTGCGCACCAGGGGCCGGTCAATTCCCGGCGAGGAAATCTCCAGCCGGTAGGCGCGATCGATCGGATCGGCGACATCAAGAACCGGCGAAAGCGCCCGCGAAACGGTCTCGCAATCTTCGACAGTCATGCTGCCGTCCGGCCGCTCCGCCATAATCTGCACGGTACAGCCTTCGGCGCTGGATACCCGCACCCTCACCAAGCGGAACCCGAGTTGCTCGATCACCGGTTCGGCAACAGCTGCAACGCGCGCCGGTATCCCCGGGTCGATGATGAGCCGAGGTTCGGTTTGTGCGGCGCTGGTGGCCGCCTTCGCTTGCAACGTGTCGCCTAGGGCCATTTGGTAACAAAAAAGAGCGGGCCCCGCGGGACCCACTCTCAAAACCCATTCGGTTATGAGGGTGTCTCAGTAACGCGAGAAACATAGCGATTTTGCGGGCAATTGCAAGGGTTGCCCGACTAACCCTTCCTTCAGAATCTGCCCTTAAATTTGGGTAAAACCGCCAGTTCCAGCGACTTCGTAGCGTTTTGTAGGTATTGCATGCGTGCCTCTGCCTCGCTGCTTCCCGAGTTGGAAGATGTCGTCCAGCATGGTTCGGCGGAAAAGCGGGCAGAGACGCTTCGCCGCATCACAACGTTATTCCTCGACGGCGCCTCCAACTTCAGAGCCGAGCACATCGCCTTGTTCGATGATGTCATCGGCTGTCTGATCGAACAGATCGAGGCCAAGGCGTTGGCCGAACTCGCGCGCCGCATTGCCCCGGTTCCCAACGCGCCAGCCGGCGTCGTCAGCACGCTCGCCAAGAATGACAGCATCGACGTTGCCGAACCGGTGCTCAAGCAAGCGAGGCTCAGCGATCCCGATCTGATGTACATCGCGGAAAATAAAAGTCAGGCGCATCTGCTCGCCATGTCGACACGCCTAGGGATCAGCGAAGCGCTTGCCGACATTCTGGTCGCGCGTGGTGATCGTGAGGTGGCGCGCTCGATCGCCAACAATGAACGCGCGCACCTGTCGAACAATGCTTTCACCACGCTGGTAAAGCGCGCGGAGCAGGACGGCATGCTGGCCGAGAAGGTGGGCATGCGCACCGATATTCCGCCGCGGCTGTTTCGTCAGCTGCTGATGCAGGCGAGTGAGATCGTGCAGAGGCGGCTACTGTCGAAAGCCAAGCCGGAGACGCGGGCGGAGATTCAGCGCATCCTGGCGCAGGTGACTGACGAAGTTGCCGCCAAGGCCGCGCCGCGCAACTATGCGGCGGCGCTCGCCGCGGTCCGCGCCTTGCACAAAGAACGCAAGCTCAGTGAATCAGACGTTGTCGGGTTTGCCGCTGCCGGAAAATACGAGGAAACGATCGCGGCGCTTGCCACCCTGTGTGCGGTACCGGTCGAGGTGGTGGACAGGCTGATGAACGGGGAACGCGCCGATCCGGTCCTCATCCTGGCACGCGCCGTCGGATTTAGCTGGCCGACAGTGAGGACGATTCTTAACGCGCGGCCTGCCGGCCGGCTGGCGCCACAAACGCTTGATGCCGCGCGCGAAAACTTTGAGCGGCTAACTGTAACCACAGCCCAGCGCGTGGTGCGTTTCTGGCAGGTCCGCCAGGGCACCGGCGAATAATTACGCACGCTCGAATATGAAATATGCCGGACGGCGTCCTTCGCGTCTGGCCTTGGCTTCATAGCGCGTACCGCCATAGCCCGGCCAGGGTTGCCGCCAATCGGCAGCGCACTCGGCGGTCCATACATAATCCTTGGAGCGAAGCGCGCGCACCAGGGCATAGCCGGCATAGTCGGCGATGTCGGTTGCGAAGCGGAGTTCGCCGCCCTTTTTTAGGATTCGCGCAAGACGTTTCAGGCTGTCGTCCTGCACAAAGCGCCGCTTCCAGTGCCGCCGCTTCGGCCATGGATCGGGATAAAGCAGGTCGATGCGCGAAAGCGCCGCGTCGGGAAGCCAATCGATGAGTTCACTGGCGTCGCCAAAGTGCAGGCGAATGTTTGAAAGCTTGTGTGTGTCGATCGCGACCAGCACTTTGCCTATGGCGTCCACGAATGCGTCGGTACCAATGAAGCCCGTGCTTGCATGAGCTTGCGCCTGGGCGATCAGATGCTCGGCGCCGCCAAAACCGATCTCGAGCCGCAGATCGTCAACCGGTGTTGCAAACAGTGTTTGCAAGTCATCCGGCGCAGGGCGCGAAAGATCGAGCGCAAGGCGCGGCAACAACGCATCAAATAGCGCTGCCTGCCGCGGCTTCAGCGGGTGACCCTTGCGCCGGCCGAAGAAAGCGCGCGGCGGTCTCTTTTTGTCATCACCGGGCCGCC
>DASPTX010000003.1:0-6095 GCA_035623195.1 Xanthobacteraceae bacterium
GGAACCCGGTCGCGTCGCCAGACGAGCGGATAATCCTGTTCGTATTCGAACGTGGCGAATTGGCTTAAGGGAACCGTGCGTCCACTCGGCAGTGGAACCTGCAAAGTAGCCAGGGTCGCAAGCGATAAGCGCTGTTCGTCAGTCGCGCGCACAACCACGTCGACGAGATAGATGTCGTCGCGCACCTGGGTAATCGAAGCGCCGGTTATCACGGTGTTGAGGACGCCGGCAAGCGCCTGCGAGCTTAAGCCTAGGAGGCGCGCCTCGTCCTGGTTGATGCGAATGCGCACCTGCCGCGCCGGCTCCATCCAATCGAAGTTGACGTTTGCGGCGTGCGGATCCTTCGCTACGACTTGCGCGAGTTTCGCCGCGATCTCGCGAACCTCGGATATGTCGGGACCGCTGACGCGATATTGCACGGGCCATCCGACCGGTGGACCGAGTTCCAGCGGATAGACGCGAGCCACGACGTTCGGAAAATCATCCGCCAGGAGTTTCTCCAGTTTGGTCTGGAGCCGCTGGCGCGCCGCGACATCCTTGGCGACGATGACTGCTTGCGAAAAGAAGCTGTTCGGCAGTTGCACGTTAAGCGGAAGATAGAATCGGATTGCACCGCGGCCGACATAGGTGCTCCAGCGCGCGACATCGGGGTCGTTCTTTAGCGCCGCATCGAAGCGCTCCGCGAGCGATTCACTGGCATAGATCGAAGCATTCTGCGGCAGATCGAGGTCGACCAAGAGCTCCGGCCGATCCGATGAAGGAAAGAACTGGCGGGGTATGAGCGGAAGCGCCAGAAACGACGCAACAAAAAGCGCAACTGTCAGCGCGATCGTCAGCCACCTTGCCCGCATCGCCCCGGTGAGGAAACGCCGATAGGTCCGGAACACCCAGCCCGGCGCGGCGGGCGCGGCGCTCTGTGACGATTGCGGCGGTTTGAGGATGGCGGCGCCGAGAATCGGTGCGAAGATCACCGCGACGAACCACGATGCAATGAGTGCAATGGCGACAACGGCGAACAGCGAAAACGTATATTCTCCCGCCGAACTCGCCGCAAAGCCGACCGGAATGAAACCCGCGATCGTCACCAACGTGCCGGCGAGCATGGCGAAGGCGTAGGCGCGGAAGGCGAACGACGCTGCCTCTACCTTGCTGTCGCCCTGCGCGAGGCGGGTCATCGTGGCATCGATCGTGGTCATCGCATCGTCCACAAGCAGAGCGAGAGCGATGATGAGTGCACCAAGCGAGATGCGCTGCATGTCGATGTTTGTCAGTTGCATCACCGCGAAGACGATGGCGAGCGTGAGGGGGATAGCCAGTGCCACGACCAAGCCCGGCCGCACCCCTAGGCTGATGAAGCTCACAAACAGGATGATTGCCACCGCCTGCCACAGCGACGTCATGAACTCGGCAATGGCGCTCTTGACCGTGACCGCCTGGTCCGCGACCAGCACCGGATTGATTCCGAGCGGCAGGTTATCTTTAACGTCGGCCATCGCCTGTTGGATATTTTTGCCCAAGGCGAGAATATCGCCGCCCTCGCGCATGGCGATGGCAAGGCCGATGGCCGGCTCGCCATTCACCCGAAACAGCGGTTGTGGGGGGTCGGAATAGCCGCGCCGGACCTGTGCGATATCGCTGAGGCGGAGCAGGCGTCCGTTGACAAAAAAGTTGGTGTCCAAAACGTCCTGCTCGGAGCGAAAAGCGCCCGACACTCGCAGCGACAATACCTCATCGCCGGTCTCGATCGTGCCGGACGGCTGTACGATATTTTGCGCTTGCAGCGCCGCGATCAGCGCGGAGCGGTCAAGGCCCAAAGTGGCGAGCTGCTGCATCGAAAATTCGACGTAGATCTTCTCGTCCTGCGCGCCCAGGATTTCGATCTTCGATACGTCGGGCACGTGCAGGAGCTTCGAGCGGACATCTTCGACATAGTCGCGAAGCTCGCGATGCGTAAAACCGTCGGCTGTGAAACCGTAGATGATCCCGAAGGTGTCGCCGAATTCGTCGTTAAAACCCGGTCCGACCACGCCCACCGGAAGGGTCGAGCGCATGTCGCCGATGCTCTTGCGGACGTGATACCAGATGTCGGGAACTTCCTTTGCCGGCGTCTTACCCTCGAGATTGACAAAGATCGTCGTAACCCCGGCACGCGTGAAGCTACGCAGGAAATCGAGATGCGGTGTTTCCTGCAGCGTGCGTTCAAGCCGCTCCGTCACTTGTTTGAAGGTCTCTTCGACACTGGCGCCCGGCCACGCGGCCTGCACCACCATAGTCTTGATAACGAATGAAGGATCTTCGCTGCGGCCAAGCCGGAGGTAGGAGATTATCCCGGCCGCCACCACCATGATCATCAAGTAGATTGCGAGCGAGCGATGTTTGAGCGCCCACTCCGACAGGTTCAGCCCGGTCATGACGACGGCGATCCGAGCAAACGGATCTTCTGACCGGGGTGCAGCGCCTGCACGCCCGCCGTGACTACGATCTCCCCAGTGTCGAGACCCTGCGAGACGGCGACCGTCGCCGGATCGTAGCGAAGCACCTCGACGTTGCGCGGCGAAACCGTCAGGCTCGAAGGATCTACGATCCACACCGCAGGCTGTTGATTGAATCGCGTCAACGCCGACGCCGGAATATCGATGACGGGAAATGCTTCCATCTGCAGGCGCCCGGTAACCGTCGCGCCCAGCTGCATCGCCGCCGGCGGATCAGTCAATCCGACTTTCACGTCGAATGTTCTGGTCACGGGGTTCGCCTGAGGCGAAACCTCGCGGACGCGCCCTTGCGCAGAGATTGACGGGTCGTCCGTCAAGCTGACGACGATCTGCGGGTCGGCAGGCGCCGATCTTATGAGCTGGGCCGGCACGTCGAATACCGCGTCGCGCCCGTCCTTGCGGGCAAGCCTGACAATCATCTGCCCGGCCTGCACGACGGCTCCGGCCCGCGGCCCGACTTCGGTAATGACGCCGGGCGCATCGGCCACGAGTTTAGTGAAACTGACCAGGTCTTTGGCAGCCTTCAATTGCGCTTCGGCCGAGTCGACTTGCGCTTGAGCGGTCTGCAGCGCCTTCATCGCCTGATCGTGATTGGCGCGCGTGGTCCAGCCCTGTTCGAGAAGCGTGTCCTGGCGTTCGAAATGATTTTGCGCCTGCGTCAGCGCCGCCTGCGCCGCCGCAAGATTCGCTTGCGCCGAGCGCAGCTGGTTCATCTCGTTCTGCGGTTCGAGGCGCGCTACCAATTGTCCGGCCTCGACCCGATCGCCGAGCCTGCCGTTGTTTTCGAGGAGGCGGCCCGAGATCCGAAAACCGAGATCCACCTCGTCCTCGGCTTCGATGCGGCCCGTCAGCGTGACCGGCGTGCCGGCCTCGAGTTTCTCCACCGTTACGGTTCGAACCGGACGAGGTTCCGGTGCGGCGGCTTCGGTGTTCTGATTGCAGGCGGCAAGAACCGCCGCCAGCGCTGACGCGACCAAACCCTCCAGCAACAGGCGGCGGACAGCGTTTGAGATGCGCGCAACCATGGTCCACCTTTCCAGCCACCGACACCAACCCCATCGAAGACAATAGCTTTCAGGTCTCATGAACTGCAAGGTTGCTTCTGTAACGTTGCCGTCATCGTCGCGCATACTGTCTCCATAGCGCTTCAGAACGACCCGAATGCGGTACCGAGCACGATGACCGCGACGAGAGCGAGAATGGCGCTGACAATCCCGACCATGACGATATCGAAGTAGCTGTCACGGTGTGTCGATCCGCAGACCGCCAGCAGCGTCACGACGGCGCCGTTATGCGGCAGGATATCGAGCGTTCCCGAGCCGATCACGGCCACGCGGTGCATCAGCGCCGGGCTGAGGCCCGTTTGCGCCGCGATCGTCATATAGGTTTGGCCGAGCGCATCGAGCGCGATCGTCAATCCGCCGGAAGCCGATCCAGTGAGCGCGGCGAGCACATTGGTCGCCACAGCGAGCGAGACAAGCGGGCCGCCCTCAATTCCCAGCACCCAATCGCGCACGACCGTGAAAGCAGGCAATGCGGCGATCACGGCGCCGAACCCGACAAGGCTCGCGACGCTCAGAGCCGGCAGAACGGACGCGTTGGCGCCCGCGTCCATGCTTTGGCGCAGCGCGGGGAGGCGGGTTCGATTGCAAAGAATGACGGTTGCGATCGCGGCGGCGAGCGCGATCACCACGGACCAAACGCCGGCCACGGCGGAAATCGACGTCGCGCCCCAGCGCTCTTCGGCAAGGTAGGAAAAGTCGAGCCGGGGCAGCACGATGAGCGACATCAAAAGATTGACCGCGACGACGATGACAAGCGGCAGCGCGGCGACAAAGGCCGGTGGGGCGGAATCGCTCTGATGTCCGTGGTGGATTTCCGCCGGATCGAATTCGCGCGCGGTGGTCGCACGCTCGCGCACCATCTCATCGGCCGCCGCCGTATCTACCGTGACGGATGTTTCCGCTCCGTAGCCCTCGCCGGCGCGGCGCGCTGCCGCCTCGGCGCGCCCGAGCCACCATAGGCCGCAGCCAAGCATGATGAGCGACGCAATGATGCCGAGGCCGGGGGCGGCGAACGGCGTCGTGCCAAAAAACGGCATCGGGATGGCGTTCTGAATCGACGGCGTGCCCGGCAAGGCCGACATGGTGAAGGTCGACGTGCCGAGCACGATTGCCGCCGGCATCAGCCGGCGCGGAATAGCGGCCGCGTGAAACAGCGCTTGTGCCATGGGCGCCAGCACGAAGAAGGCGACAAATAAACTGACGCCGCCATAGGTCACGAATGCGCCAGCGAGCACCACCGCAAGCATCGCGCGGTGCTCACCCAAGCTCTTGGTCATGAAATCAGCGACAGCCGACACTGAGCGGCTATCCTCCATGAGCTTGCCGAAAATGGCACCGAGAAGAAAAATCGGAAAGAATTGCGCCAGGAAGCGCGCCGCGCTGCCCATGAAAATCTGCGTCCAATTGGCGAGCAATGGCTCTCGGCCAAACGCGGCGGCAACAAGGGCGGCGGCGGGCGCGAGCAGCAAAACGCTCCAGCCGCGAAAGGCGAGCCAGATCAAAAGGCCTAGCCCAACCAGGATGCCAAGCAGGCCCATTCAGCACTCCGTCAGCAGCACATCCAAATCGGCGGTGGAACGCTTGCCGAGATCTTTGCCGTTTGCATCCAAAAATTCGGTCGCGGCGCGGCGTCCCTCGGTTCGCAACATCTCCAGGAATGGCCACTCGGCGTTGAGCTTCGACGAGGCGCCGAACTGGGCCAACATATCGGTCATGATCCGATGCGTGCGCATGTGCGCCCAGCGTGCTCCTTCTCCGGTTCCGGGATCCGCCACCTGACGGAGCAGAGCGATCATGCGGAGCTCCTTCATCAGCGGTGAATTGAAGGAGATTTCATTCAGCCGATTGAGAATGTCGGCGGCGTTGCGCGGCGCATCGGCCCGCTCGCGCGGATTAATCTGAACCAGAATGGAATCGTGGGCGTCGGTTTCGCGGACCAGCGGCGTGATCGTGGGATTGCCCGTGAACCCACCGTCCCAATACGCCTCTCCGTCGATCTCAACAGCGCGAAACATGGTCGGAAGACACGCCGAAGCAAGCAGGACGTCGGCCGTAATCTCAGCGTTGCGAAAGATGCGGCCGCGCCCGGTTCGCACACTTGTCGCGGTGATAAATAATCTGATTGGCGAGTGAGCGAGTCGATTACAATCGACGCATTCGGCAAGGATCTGGCGCAGCGGATTGAAGTCCAGCGGATTGAGTGCGTAAGGCGAAAGAACCCGCGACACCAGGTCCATAAAGACATAGCCGGGGGACGTGTCGAGCGTCCAACGGCCTAGAAATCGGTCGATGGGAGAGCGCTGCAGCAGACTAAATGCCGCGGCCTGCGACACGCGCTGCCAAAATTTCTCGAGCGCGACGCTTGCGCCTTTGGCGCCCCCTTCGATCCATCCGTCTGCCAGTACCGCGGCATTCATTGCGCCCGCCGAGGTGCCGGAAATCCCGGCGATCCGAAGCCACGGCTCTTCGAGCAGGCGCTCCAACACGCCCCAAGTAAACGCTCCATGAGAGCCGCCGCCCTGAAGTGCAAGATCAACCA
>DASPTX010000004.1:0-40931 GCA_035623195.1 Xanthobacteraceae bacterium
GGGAACTATAGATGCCGGCCTGCATGAGACGGCGCCGCAGGACTTTCACGTCACTGCCTTCGACAAATGAGTAATGCTTGGCGGCGTAGTCGACCAGTTTCTGCGCCGTTCGCAACCCCGCATAGCTTAAGGATCGCCGGCTGCCCGATGTTGCGCCGTCGAGACTGATGCGCACCGCGCGGCGGCGCACCGCTTCGCGCGCGCGTATCGCGACCATCGCCGCAAAAACGAGCGTACCGGCGGCCAGGAAGACCAGAACGCTCAGCATCATCTGAGCGTTATCGCCGAACATGGCTATGGCGCCATTTGCATCCATGTCGTTCAGATCCTGAAGTTGACCATCCTGAACATGATGAGATTGCCGATCCCCATCCAAACGAGGGCGCCGCACAAAAGGAGTTTGGTCAGATACTCGTGCCAAACCGCACCGTAGAATTCAGGCGAGACGAATTGAATGACGATGAACAAGCCGATTGGAAGCGCCGAAAGGATCATCGCCGAGGCGCGGCTCTCAGCGGCGAGCGCCCGAATTTTCCGCCGTATCTTGAATCGCGCCCGGATGACGCCGGAGAGATTTCCGAGGATTTCGCCGAGATTGCCGCCGGTGGCGGACTGGATGCCGACCGCGGTGACGAAGAGCGGCAAGTCTTCGGAGCCGATGCGGGAATAAAGATTCCGCATAGCGGTTTCGAGATCCGCGCCGTAGGTAACTTCATCGGCCACGATGCCGAATTCGCTCCCGACCGGATCTGCCAATTCCCGGCCAACCATAGTGATGGCAATAGGCACCGGGTGACCGGCGCGCAGGCTGCGTACGATAATGTCCAGCGCCTCGGGAAATTGCGAGGCGAATCGTCCCTGCCGCCGTCGCCGCAGCCACCTCAGTGCCAGGTAAGGCAACGCCGTTGCGCAGAGCGAGCCCACCGCGGCGGCTTCAAGGAAGTTGCCGCCAGCGACCAAAATCGCGGCGAAGGCGACGACGCCGGCGATGCCGACGATGACGAACAGCCGCGTGAGGCCGAGCGTCAAGCCGGATTGAAGGATCAGCCGATTGAGCGCGATCAGACCGAACCGATAGTCCCCGCTCGCGGTCAGGCCGCGTTCGCGCCGCAACTCGACCAGCACGGCTTCCCGGTCGCTGCGCTCCTTCGAGAGCATCAGCCGGCGATTGATCCGCCGACGATAGGACGCGGCGGAGAAGCCGGTCAGATAGACGGCCTCCGCCGCAAGCCCGGCCGAGATCGCGACAAACAGCCAAACCAGATAAATCGGATCGAATTCGAAATCGAACATGGACGTTCTTCACAACGGCTGCGTCGGGTCGAAATAGGATCCAGGCAGCTTGACGCCCAGCGCGATAAGCTCGGCGAGAAAGCGCGGGCGCACGCCGGTCGCCTGAAAATGGCCCTCGACGCTGCCGTCCGGCGCGGTGCCGGTACGAACGAATTTGAAGATTTCCTGCATCTGGATGATGTCGCCTTCGAGACCAGTGATCTCCGCGATGCTCATCACCCGCCGCTTGCCATCCGAAAGGCGCGACAGTTGCACGATGACCCTGATGGCGGCCGATATCTGGCCGCGAATGCTGGCGATCGTCATCGGCAAGCCGGCCATGCCGATCATTTGCTCGAGACGCGAAATTGCGTCGCGCGGCGAGTTGGCGTGGATCGTCGCCATCGAGCCTTCGTGACCGGTGTTCATCGCCTGCAGCATGTCGAAGGCCTCTTCGCCGCGGCACTCGCCCAGGATCACGCGGTCGGGCCGCAAGCGCAGCGCGTTCTTGACGAGATCGCGCTGGCGAATCTCGCCTTTGCCTTCGATGCTCGGCGGGCGCGTCTCCATGCGGCCGACATGCGGCTGCTGCAATTGCAGCTCGGCGGCGTCCTCGATCGTCAAAAGGCGTTCTTTTTCCGAGATGAAGGCGGACAGCGCATTAAGCATTGTCGTCTTGCCCGATCCGGTTCCCCCTGAAATGATCATGGTGATGCGCGCCTTCACCGCCGCGGCAAGCAGTTCGGCCATCTGCGGCCGCAGCGCGCCGACTTCGATGAGCCTATTGAGATTAAAAGGCTTCTTCGAAAACTTACGGATGGACATCAGCGGCCCGTCGATGGCGACCGGCCGTACCGCGACGTTCACGCGAGAACCGTCTTGCAGACGCGCGTCGCACATCGGATGGGATTCGTCGACGCGGCGGCCGACCGCCGAGACGATCTTGTTGATGATGCGCAGCAGATGGGCTTCGTCCTTGAAGCGCACGCCGGTGGGTTCGAGCATGCCTTGACGCTCGACATAGACGCATTCGTGGCCGTTGATCAGAATGTCGTTGACGGTCGCGTCCTTGAGCAGCGGCTCGAGCGGACCGAGGCCCGTCATTTCGTCGAGGATTTCCGAAACGAAATCGTTGAGCTCCTCGGTGTTCAGCGCAAGCCGTTCGGCCAAAACATATTGCGATACGAGCTCTTGGATGTGACTGCGAATTTCGTCTTCGGGCAGCTTTTCCAGGGCCGAAAGATTGATCTCCTCGATCAGCTTGCGATGCAGGCGAACTTTGGCATCGAGAAGCTTGTCGCTCAGAAGCGGATTCGGCGGGGCAGGCGGTACGGCTTCCGGCGCAATGTCCGCAAGCGCCGTCGGCGAAACCCGGTCGGGAACCCTTTCCTGCACCGCAGGGAGCGGCTCGGCGGCGGCAAAACGACGGGCTGAGAATCGACCGGCCATGGGTGTTTTCAAAACCTCTAGGAGCGCGCCCAGGAAAGTTTGAATTTCTTGATTGCGCCCGCGTCCTGGTTTGCCGTCTTGCCGGTCGCCGGCGGCAAGATCAGGTTTTTGAGTTGCAGGCCTATTTTGTTGCCGGGCCTGACTTCATCGAGCGGCACTCCACGATCGATCGCTTCGCGGACGAGGACGTAATCGTTGGGCACGCAGCCGACGAAGGCATCGCCCAGCGCCTGCACGATGTCGGCCCGGCGCAAGCCGGATGAAAACATTTTCTGCTCGAAGCGGTTGATAATGACGTGCGGCTTAGGTCCGCCGTCGAGCCGCTCGCGGATCGCCTCGACGAGCTGTTTGGCATGACGCAAACTGGGCACCGTCGTCTCGCTGACGATGAACAATTTGTTGGAACCGAGCAGCACACTGTCGGTCCACGAGAACCAGGTGCGCGGCATATCAAACACGACATAGTCGAAGTGCGACGACACCAGATCGAGAAGCCGGGTTACGACGTCGGGATCGAATGAGCGCATTTCGGCGGGACGGTTCGGTGCGGCAATGACGGCGAGGCCCGACGAATGCTGCGTAAGCATGACTTCGAGCAATTGCCGGTCGAGCCGCTCCGGGCGCGGCTCGATTTCGCCGAGATCGAGCCGCGGCTCAAGGTCGAGATAGTCGGCGCAGGCACCGTGCTGGAAGTCGAGATCGACCAGACAAGTCGCGGTCTTGCCGCGTGCGCCGCTGTTTAGCAGAATCATGGCCGTCTGCACCGCCAGCGTCGTGACGCCGGCGCCGCCGACAGCCGGAAGAAAAGTGAAGATCTGCGCTTCCGTCGTTTCTGGATTGGACGGCGGCTTAGCGACCCGCACGCAGGTTCGCACCAGCTCTACCGGCGGCATCGGTTTCACCAGGAAATCGGCCACCCGTATCTGCATCAGCCGCCGCACGACGGCTTCGTCGAATTTCGCCATAACGGCGATGACCGGAGGCGAGGAACCGACCCGCTGGGTGAGGCGCTCAAGCGCCCGCATCCCGGATTCGTCCACGGTGCCGAGGTCGACGACGACGACGGCGGCGCCGGTGACGTCGACAGTTTCCGCGCAAGCGGCGAGCCGCGCCGCGACGAGATCCAGGCCGATCTGCGCGCTCGTGCCGAAAATCGCGCGGACGAATTCTTCGAACGCGGGATCGGCGGTGATGACCGCTACGCGGGCCTGCGCCAAGGACGTGGATCGGCTTGCCGGCATGACTTCATCTTCGCTTTGCGCTTACGATAATCACGGCGAACCCGAAGCAGTCGTCGCGCCCGCAGTGGTCGTCTGGCTGCCATAGGCCGGAGACGTCGTCGACGCGCTCGTTGCGCCTGAATTGTTCGACGCGGCCGACGCAGACGGCGGCACGAACTCGGAAGTCGTGGCGTTGATCGGCGGAATGACTTGGTTCGTCCGATAGCGCTGAACCGCGGTTTGCATCTTCTGCCCGTTGAATGCGATGTTCCTGTCGCCGCTTACCGGCGGCCAGGGGTTGACCGACTGGACGGCCGTGTTGGCAGCGATGGCGTCGCCGGCACTCGGGGCGATCGTCTCTCGGCGATCCCAGTAGAGATCGGAGCAGCCGCCGAGCCAAACGCCGAATACGAGCGCCGCGAACGCGATGGCCTTCGGTCGCGAGGCGTCAATCTTTGGCCGATACATAGGCGCCTCCATTTTGCGGCATATCCAGAATGTGGCCGACATAGGGACGGTTCACCGCGCCGAGCGCGAGCCGCGCCAAGGCCGGACTGACTTCGGTTTTGCCCATTAGGAAAAGATCGACATCATTCGGCGGCAAGGTGCCGTCGAGCGGTGTGTGGACCGCGTCGGTCGGCGCCATCGGGCGAACGAGGTGCGGCGTGACCAAGATGACGAGATCGGTCTCATCCTTCTGGTATTGCGTGCTGCGGAACAACGCTCCCAGCACCGGCAGGTCGCCGAGCCACGGCAACTGATCGAGATCGTTGGTGCCGTTATTCTGCAACAGGCCGCCGAGCATGAAACTTTGGCCGTCTCGCAGCTCGAGCGTCGTCGAAGCGCGCCGCACGATCAACGGCGGCACCGAAGTGCCGGCGATCTGCACCGGATGGCTGGTATCGAGAGTGCTCACCTCAGGCTCGATCTTCAAATTGATCAGGCCGCCGGCGAGCACGGTCGGCGTAAAGGCAAGACCGACGCCGTATTTCTTGTAGTCGATGGTGACGGTGCCCAATGAGCCGGGCACCGGGATCGGAAATTCGCCGCCGGCGAGAAAGCTCGCCGTATCGCCCGACAGCGCTACGAGGTTAGGCTCCGCCAGGCTGCGCGCCGCACCTTGCTGCTCGAGCGCGTTGACCGCAATCTGAAGCCGGTTCGACAGCGCGCCGACGAGAAATCCGAACGGCGCAGCGCCCGACAGGACGCCGGCGGAAACCAGCGGCGAAATCGGCAAATTACCGGGCTGCACGTTGGGGCCGCCCAGGCCGGCATTGGCGAGCGCGGGCTGTTGGAAAAGACCTGGATTTGTAATCGGCAGCTGGTTCGCAGGCACCTGGTTGCCGACATTGGCGAGAACCGAATTGCCGAACGCGTTCCACTGAACGCCGAGTTCGCGGCTCGCTTGACGATCAGCCTCGATGAACCGCACCTCCAGCATGATCTGCTGCGGCTGCATGACCTGGACGGTATTGATCGGATCCGGACCGAACTGCCGCGCAATCTCGACCGCCTTGTCGAGCGTCACGGCATCGCTGGCGGTTCCGCTCAGCATGATGCGCCCGTTGATCGACGAGACTTTGATGCTGCTGCCGGTGAAACGCGCGAGCTCCACCCTCAGCCTTGAAATATCGTAAGACACTTCAACGTCGAAGATCCCGACCGGCTTCTTATCGTCGCCATAGACCGTTACGCGGGTGGTGCCGATCTTCTTGCCGAGGATCGACAGCGAATGGTCGGTGAGCGGGTTGACGTCGGCGACCTCGGGGTCGCCGACCGTAATATCGGCGAGGTTGTGGTCGGTGCGGACGTCTTCGGTCTTTCCCAGCGTCACCGACACGGTCGAGGTGTGGACGGCGCTCGCCAGCGCGATGTGCTGCTGTGCATGCACCGCGGGCGCCGCCACCACGATAGCCGCCGCGGTAAGCGCCGCCCTGATCCAGCCGTGTCGCATGATGCCCCTGCCCGAACGCCGAGGCGTTTTGCCTGCGACGCCAATATTGGTCCGCTCGTTCAAAGCTTTCTCTTGGTTATTCACGTCGGCCTCCCCGCCGTTGGTCTCGGTATTTCCCCAAAAGTCGATTTTTCATGTCGCGTGGTTTTCGTCTGCCCCGACCCTTGCCTCGCCATCCGCATCAGTCCCGCGCCGGCGCCGACAGTGCAGCGGAATGGGCATCGCGTTCGGTGGGTACGGAATATTCAGTTCGTTCGCTCTTGCTTAGTTCGTTCTTGCCCGGACGCGTAACGCCGATCGTGATAAACCGACGCTCCGCCGACGGCGCAGCCGGCTTACCGAGATCGGTGATCGTCACCCGCCGCGTATCGCCGTCGGCGAGTTCGCCCGCTTTACGCAACAGCAGCGACATGGTGCCGAGCGTCGAAGCAAGCGCGATTTTTTGTCCGTCGATAACGTCGACCTCGAGCGTGACCGCCTTGACGACCGATGGTTTGTCGGCCCGCTCGTCGGCGAGCTGGTCGATCGCGAGAACCCGCGCGTTCTCGATTACAACGTCGGTTGCGGCGTTGTTCTTGTCGTTCTGCCGCGTCAGCAGGACGTCGACGTGATCGCCCGGCAGGACGAAGCCGGCGACGCCTTCGACGTCGTTGACGCGAATGGTGACGGCCTTCATCCCTTGATCGAGCATCGCCGAAAGCGTGGCGCGCTGGCCGGGACCGGTAATCTTCGGGGCAAGGATCGCTTCGTTGACGTCGATCGGCATCAGCACGATGCGTTTTCCCGAGGTGAGCTCGGCGATCTTACCGAATGCGCCCGCCGGCAGAGCGTTTTGCGGCCAGGGCACTTCGCGCAGCGCCGCTGCGCTCAGCTCATCGCCGAACCGCAGCGGCCGATTCGCGACCACCATCGTGCGCTCCGGCGACGCGTTGCGCTGCGCCTCGAGGCTTTTCAGCCGCGCATCGGCCTGACTGTTCAGCCAGGTCTGGGCCAGGAAGACGGCGAGCAGTCCGAACACGACCGCAAAGCCGATCATCACCATGGTGCTGTTGCGCAAGTCCGTCCCCTGTCGACGCCGTGAAATCCTTGTTTTGTCGCGGCGATTATTGGGACCGGGGTAGTGTGAATTTGGTGAAACGGCGCAGCGTTCTGCCGCTATGCTGAAGATTGCTTGAAGCGGTATTGTTTACGACGCGTATTCTGCTTAGCTCGAAGTGAAGAGATAGAGTTTACGAATTTTTGCCGGCGCCGCCCGCGCGGCAATTGTTAGTTTCGCAAAATGCGCGAATGACAAAGCTTTCCTGCGCTTTGCGATCCAGCAGGCGATACGCTCTCGTCGTGCACTCTTTTGTAAGAAATACGGTAGCGGTCCATTAACGACGACGGCGAACGAAACCGTCGCGATCAGACGCGCTGGAAGCCGCGAGGAATGGCGTGAAGGGACTCGATGCCGTTTTCGCTAATCAGGATCAGCTCTCCGGTTTGCACGCCGGCCTTGCCGTCAAGGGTAACGACGTTGGGCTGGATAACGACCGTCATGCCGGCGCGAAACGGCTCGTCGGGAATATGCGCGCTCGGGCGGCTGCGCGTACCAAGCACCGGCGGCAGATAGCCGCCGCCGTAGCCGTGCAAGACATCGTCGATGACGGTGAAGCCCGCCTCTTCGATCACGCCCGCCGCGTCAACGACTTGTTGCGGCAGTGCGCCGGGTTTGAGCACGGCGGCGATGGCGTCGAAGGCAGCGTCGGCGGCCGCGTGCAGATCGCGGTAAAGTTCGGTCGGCTCGGCGCCGACCGCAAAACTGCGCAGAACCTGGCCGGGATGCTCCCAGAACGCCGCGCTGATCTCGGCGACAACTGCGTCGCCATGTTCGATTTTGCGGTTTGCGGGAAATTGCGCAGGCACGCCGACGCGCGGATCGGCCATGGCGGTCACGCCGAAATAATGAATGACGTTGACGCCGCCGTGGGCAACGTAAGCGCGCTCGACCAGGTCGGCGAGTTCGCGCTCGGTAAGACCCGGACGCAACCCGTCACGCAGCGCAGCCATGCCGCGGTCGGTCAAGGCGGCGCCGATACGCATCCATGAGATTTCCTCCTCCGACTTGATCTGACGCAGCCGCACATAGCAGCGATTGAGGTTGGCGACCGCGCCAAATCGCGCCGTCAAACTCTCGTGCTGCTCGAAGGTCATCGGCCCGATCGCCCCGAGGCGGCCGGATTGCGCGGCGCGGCGCTTCAGCGCGGCGATGGCGGCGCCGATCGAGGAGCCGCCGCCCCAGCCGACGTCCGCTTGCGGAGCGAGCCGCCGCGCCAAGGGCACGTGATTGACGTGCTCAATGAACAAAGCGTCCGGTAGCCCGGGCGTGAAAACGCCGACCGCCTCGGCGGTCACCGGCCATCCGGTCAACCACTGCACCGCGGAGCCGAAACGATTCGCGCCGCAAAAGACCAGGTGATCGAGGCCGCAATCGTCGAGGAGCTCTTCGATCGCAGCGCGGCGCGCCGCCATTTCGGCGTCGCTGAAACGCGGATAATCCGCCTCGAGGATCGCTTGCAGATGCGGCTGCAGCGTGAGCGCGGTCAAATCGCATTCTTTATTCAAGGCGATCCTCGTACCGGCAGAAACGAGGGGGATGGGCTTGGCAAATCCATTTTGTTAGACCGTTTTATCGAGCGCGGCTGCGTTACGTCCATCCCCTTGGACCGCCGCTTTCTTGCCAAGAGCCGGCAACGACAGGATCACGGGAGAATGACGTCAATGCCTTCGTCACTGATCGATTCCGCGGTATTCCGCGACATTTTCTCGACCGCGGCCATGCGGCAGGTCTTTTCGGACGAAAACCGCGTGCAAAAATATCTGGATTTCGAGGCGGCCTTGGCGCGGGCGCAAGCGCGGCTCGGCATCATCCCCGACGAGGCGGCCGAAGAAATCTGCCGGCACTGCAAGGTGGCCGAAATCGATTTCGCCAAGCTCAAGACCCAGACCGAGCGGATCGGCTATCCGGTGCTGCCGGTGGTGCAGCAGCTCGTCGGCCTGTGCCGCGACGGGCTGGGCGAGTGGTGTCATTGGGGCGCCACGACCCAGGACATCACCGACAGCGCAACCGTGATGCAAATTCGCGAAGCGCTCATCTTGATCGAACGCCATCTCGATGCCATTGCCGGCGCGCTCGCCGCGCTCGCGCGCGAATATCGCGACACGCCAATGGCGGGCCGCAGCAATCTGCAGCAGGCGGTGCCGATCACCTTCGGTTACAAGATGGCGACCCTGCTCGCCGCATTCGAACGGCACAAGCAACGCTTGGGCGAACTGCGCGCGCGCGTGCTGGTCGGCGAATTCGGCGGCGCAGCGGGCACGCTGTCCTCGCTCGGCGGACGCGGGCTTGCGACGCAAGCCGAGCTGATGAAGGAGCTCAAGCTCGGAACCCCGGCGATCGCCTGGCACACCGTGCGCGACACCATTGCCGAAACCGGCTGTTTTCTCGGGCTCGTCACCGGCACCTGCGGCAAGATCGCTTTCGACGTTAAGCTCATGATGCAGACCGAGGTCGAGGAGCTTTACGAGCCGTTCCACGAAGGCCGCGGTTCGTCGTCGACCATGCCGCAGAAGCGCAACCCGATTTCCTCGGTCTACATCACCGCGCTTACGTCCGTGGTGCGCCAGCAGGCCGCGGCGCTCCTCGACGCGATGGTGGAGGATCACGAGCGGGCGACCGGACCTTGGGAGATCGAGTGGATCGTGCTGCCGGAAATCTTCTGCCTCACCGCCGGCGCGTTGGCGCAGACCGAGTTCGTGCTCGCCGGGTTGCAGGTCGACGAGAAGAAGATGCGCGCCAACCTCGATCTCACCAAGGGCCTCATTGTATCGGAGGCGGTGATGATGGGGCTTGGGCCTTATCTCGGCCGGCAATACGCCCACGATCTCGTCTACGACATCTGCCGTAAAGTGGTCGCCACCGGCCGGCCGCTCGTCGAACTGCTTGCCGAGAACGCCGAGATTACCAAACACCTCGACCGCGCCGCGCTGGAGAAATTATGCGACCCGGCAAACTATCTCGGCGAGGCCGGCGCCATGGTCGATCGCGTTCTGGCGATGACGGGAAAATAGTGCGGCTCAAGCGGCCGGCACTTCAATAAGACGCAAATAGCGCGGCATCGGCCGAAAATCGCTGTCGTTGTAAAGCAGCGGCGCACGCCTTGGCGATGTCATCCGATGGGCCTATCCTTCTCGTCCTATCGCTAGGGATTGCCCGACCAGTCTTGGCATGTCGCCAAAGGGAGCCTGGGGCAAGAGGGTTCGCGGCGGCCGGCAGTCGGACACCCGGCAACGTGGAGGGAGCCCCATGCGATACAAGGCAAAAAGCGTCGCAGCGCTGCAAATTGCGCTCGGCGGCCTGCCGGATGCGATGCATGTCGAGGCGGATCGCGACATCGGCGTGTCGGCAAAAACCGTCGGCGAATTGCGCAGAGTCACGGCCTGGTCAGAAAGCCTGGTGATCACGACGCCGCAGGAACGCGATTCCGTGAGCGTCATTCGCGTCACCAAGGCAAGCCACGCCACCCGCGTGACGCCAAAACCCTAGGACTTGAGGCGGCGCCGCGCACAATTCATTTCGAGGGAAACCTACTCCGCCGCCGCCGCCTTTTCTGCCGCCTGTTCGCGGACGAATTTGTCGATCGCCAATTGATCGACCTTGCCCGAGCCGAGCATCGGCATTTTGTCGAGCACGATCACTTCGCCAGGCAGCATCAGCTCGGAGGCGTGTTTGCCGCGCGCGTAGGCCATGAACTCGCCGCGCGTCGCGCCGTGCTTGTCGGTGACCATGATCAGCCGCTCGCCCTTACGCGGATCGGGGATCGCGGACACCGCCGTAACGTGGTTCGGCCACAGCTCCGCCGCCAGCATTTCGACCGCCGCGAGCGAGACCATCTCGCCGCCGACCTTGGCGAAGCGCTTGGCGCGGCCTTTGATGGCGATGAAGCCTTGGTCGTCGATGCTGACGATGTCGCCGGTGTCGTGCCAGCCCTCTGGCGGCACTTCCAAGACGCCCGGCTTTTCGGCCCGCAGATAGCCGAGCATTACGTTCGGGCCCTTGACATAAAGCCGGCCGCCTTCCTCGACGCCTTCGACCTTTTCCAGCTTCGCCTCCATGGCCGGCAGGAGCCGTCCGACGGTGCCGAATTTGTTGAACATCGGCGTGTTGATCGCCAGCACCGGCGAGCATTCGGTGACGCCGTAACCTTCGAGAATGCGCAAGCCGAATTTTTCCAGATAAATCTGGCGGGTTGCCTCCTTCACCGGTTCGGCGCCGGCGAGGACGTAACGCAGCGAACGGAAGTCGTAAGGATTGGCGACGCGCGCATAGCCGTTGAGGAAAGTATCGGTGCCGAACAAAGCCGTGGCGCAAATGCCGTAAACGAGTTCCGGCACGGTGCGGTAATGCAGCGGCGACGGGTAGAGATAGGTCGGCACGCCGGAGACGAGCGGCAGCACCGTCCCCGCGGTAAGGCCGAAGGAGTGGAAGACCGGCAGTACGTTGAACAACCTGTCCTCGCGTCCGAAATCGATGCGCGCGGCGGCTTGCGCGACGTTCGCCAGCATATTGCGATGGGACAGGACGACGCCCTTCGGCGAACCCTCCGATCCCGAGGTGAACAGAACCACCGCCCGATCGTCGGGGCTGCGCGCGACGAGCGGCTTCTTCCAGCCGAATAACCCGCGCAGCTTGTCCGCGACGCCGATGGTTCTGCGGATATCCTCCAGATAGATGATGCGCACTTGCGGCTGCAGTTGCGCAATGAGGTTCTCCAGCCGGCCCTTCTCGACAAACTCACGCGAGGTCAGGATGGTGTCGAGCTGCGCGGCGCGGCAGGCGGCAAGCACATTGGCCGCACCCGCCGTGAAATTGATCATGGCCGGAACGCGCCCCGCCGACATCACGGCGAACAAGGTAACGACCGCGGCGTTCGAGGTCGGCAGCATGACGCCGAGCGCGTGACCTTCGAGCGCAAGCGGCATCAGTTTGCGGCCCAGGATCGCGATCGCCTGCAGCAGGCGGCGGTAGGTCAGCCGGCCCCTGACCGGATCTTCTACAGCGAGCCAACCGGGTCCGTGGATTTTTGCGGCATCGATAAGCGCTTCGACGACCGTGGAGTCCGTCCGCGTCGTGCGGAACATCAGATCCGACATGATCGTGTAAAGCGCCGCGCCTGCGGCCTGCCGGCGCTTGCGGCCTTTGAGCGCTGGATCGATCTTGAGCTGCAACGGCTCGAGGATGGTGACGGTGATCTTCGGGAACCACCGGCGGCGCACTTGCGTGTTGGTCAGCCGGCTGAAGATCGTCGCCTCCGGCCCCTCGATCCGCACAGGCACCACCATCGCGTCGGATTTGTCGGCGATCAAAGCCGCGCCGTCATAGACCTTCATCAAGCTGCCGGTAACGGTAATGCGGCCTTCCGGGAAAATGACCAGCATATTGCCGTCGCGGACCGCGTTGATGACGCTACGCAAGGAGAACGGCTTGAGCGGATCGAGCGCCATGGTGCGCGCGAATCGGAGGAAGGGCTGGATCCACCACCTTTTCGACATGCCGACGTCGATCGCAAAGACCGGCCGTTTCGGCAAGATCGACATCGCCAGCGGCGGGTCGAGAAAGCTCACGTGATTGAGCGCGATGATCGCGTTACGGCCGGCCTTCTCGACGTTCTCGATGCCTTTGACCTCCAGGCGGAAGAAGGCGCGGAACACGATGGAAAGAAAATCGTGGACCCAGCTCGCCGGCATGGTCAGGCCGATCAGGACGGCAACGGCGAGATTGGCGAGGCCGATCAGCGCGAACAAAAAGGGCATGCCGTAGCCGAGCTTTTGCAGCACGGCGAGGAGGACCGCGCCGCCGACCATGAAGGCGGCGTTGAGCACGTTGACCGCCGCCACCACGCGGGCGCGGCGATCGGCGCCGGCCCAGACCTGCACGGCGGTAAAAACCGGCACGATGAACAGGCCGCCCGCAACTGCGAGCCCGGCGAGGTCGATCGCAATGTGGATGCCGTAGCGCGTGGCCAAGAACGCGCCGATCGACAACGGCTCTGCCGCGGGCACGATGGCGGAGGCGGTCCAGGCGAGATCGAGCGAGAATAGGCCGAGCAGAACGGCGGCGACGAGCGTCGGCAAAAGCACGATCCGGCCGGCCGCAAGCCATGCGGCAAGACCGGAGCCGACGGCAACGGCAACGGAGAAGATCGTGAGAAACAGCGTGACGACTTGCTCGCTGCCGCCGATGGTGAACGAAACAAGCGGCGGCAACAGCGCCAGCACCAGTGCGCCGACGAGCCAGAACCAGCTTGCGACGATGGCGCCCCACCACAGGCGCGGATCGGCGCGAATTTGCCTGATGAGCGAAGCGGTGGAGACGAGCACATTGCGGTTGATCGCCAAATCCGGCGCGCCCGCGCCGCTTTTCGGTATCAACAGGCTCGACAGCCAGCTCGCAAGCGCGGTCAGTATCATCAGCCAGGCGAAATGGATCGGACTGCTGGTGCCGTTTGCCGCCATGCCGGCGACGATCGTGCCGAGCAGGATGGCAAGAAAGGTGCCGCCCTCGATCAGCGCATTGCCGGACGGCAGCTCTCGCCTGGCGAGGAGATCGGGCAGGATGCCGTATTTGATCGGACCGAATAGCGACGCCAGCGTTCCGAACATAAGCACCGCGGCGAAAAGCAAGATGAGCGAGTGAAATGCGAAGCCGGCAACCGCGACAACGGCGGCGCCGATCTCGACAAGCTTGATGCGCTGCGCGACGAAGGCTTTGTCATAACGGTCGGCGAGTTCGCCGCCGAGGCCCGACAGTAGGAAAAACGGGGCGATCAGCGTGGCGCCGGCGAGCGAGATCAGAGCCGCCGAATTGGCGCCGGCGACTTCGTACAAAATGACGAAGACAAGCGCGGTCTTGAGAAAGTTATCGCCGAACGCGGCGAAAAACTGGCACCAGAACAGAGGCGCGAAACGGCGCGTCGTCATCAGTGACATGGACATAATCTGCCTCGCCGTCGGCTCGTTGCCTTGCGCAAGCGCCGTCGCCGGCCCCCGCGCTAATTTAGACGACGGCCTCGCCCTTGGCGATGCCGCCGCCGCGCCGCACTAGGTCATTGCAATGCTTATCGAAAATGCCGATCGCCGCGCCCAGGCCGGTCAAAACCCCGGTGCGTGCTCGACCTGATCGTACCAATCGAAGCCCATGTCTTTGACGATGCGATTGCTCATCACGATGATGCGGCATTCCTCGCCGGCATTGGCGAAATGCTGATGCAGCGTGAACGGCGGAATATAGACATAGTCACCGCGCGTCCATTCGAACTTCTTCGGCGTCTCCGCCCATTGCCACTCGAACGCCTCCAGGCAATCCCATTTCAGATCCCAGTGCAGATCGTAGCCGGAGCCCTCGACCACAAAAAACAGCTCCTCCCACATGTGGCGATGCTTTCCCGAACGCTCGCCGTCCTTGAGAAACTGCATATAGGCTTCAATGCAGCATTCGCGGGTGTGCATCTTCTTGTGGACCAGATGTTTGACCAGCCCGTCGGGCGAGCGCTCCCACGGCATGTCCTCGGCCTTGATGACATTCGGCAGTGTCGCATATTCGGCGCGGAATTTTTGCGACGCGACGAGGTCGTCGGCGAGAAAGGTGCTGGTGGTGGAGCCGGACAGCGCGGCTTGTTTGTCTTCGAACGGCATATTGCGTTTTCTCTGCTCAGATATCCGTCGGCGGCTTGAAGTCCTCGTGGCCGGGCGGCAGCTGGTCAGTCGGCCATTCCACCATTTTTTGAAACAACAGGTGCATGAACAGGAACAGCGGCTTCGCCTTGAACACCAACAAAATGCAATCCTCGTTTTCGTCATCGTTGAAGTGCTGGTGCACGCAACCGTTCTCGACCAGCATCACGTCGCCGGCCTTCCATTTCATGTAGCGGCCGTCGTGGATATCGTGGCCGTGTCCCTTGAGCACGTAAAACACCGCGCTGTTGAGATGGCCGTGCTTTTGCCCGGCATTGAGCGGCGCGTAGCATTCGATATGCGATTCGATCGACTGAACGATGTTCACGGCCTGCGGCGAGATGACGTGTTTGCCGTACATCGACGGGCCACCCTTCCAAGGATGATCCTTCGAGGAATAGACGCGCGGCTCTTCGAGCAGCTTCTTGTAAAGATGGCTGTAGGTTCCCTCCAGCGCGCGAACGAAGGTGCGCTTCTTGGCCCAGCGCTCCCATTTGCCGTGCTTGACCTCGTCGGCGTCTTCTTCCGACGGCTTGTTATGTCCAAGCCCGGGCAATTCGTGCTCCAGCATTCCGGTCATATCGCGGTCCTTGGCGTTTCGGCTGGTCATTAAGGGATTTCGCCCCAGTGCGCAATGTCGCGGCCGGTAACGCCGCCGACGGCATTTATTGCGCGCTTTCGGCGCGCTACGATGTTCACGCGCGCTTACTTTAGGGGGTTTGCGGATGAAGTCGGCCGCCCGCTGCATTGCCAGCTCCATCGCCAGCACCATCACCGGCCTCGTCACCAGCACCGTTGTCAGTTTCGCTATTTTGGCCGCCGCGCTCGCGCTCCTGCCAATGCCGGCCGCATGGGCGCAAAGCGTCGCCGAATTCTATAGGGGCAAATCGATCGATCTCGATATCGGCTATAGCGTCGGCGGCGGCTACGATCTTTACGCCCGTCTGATCGCGCGACGCCTCGGCGAGCATATTCCGGGAAACCCGGTCGTCGTGCCAAAAAACGTCGAAGGGGCCGGCAGCCTGCGGCTGGCGAATTTTCTTTATTCGGCCGCGCCGAAAGACGGAACCGTGATCGGCGCGATCAGCCGTGGCGCCGCGTTCGATCCGCTGCTTGGCGAAACCGGCGCGAATTTCGACGCCTCGAAATTTTCCTGGATCGGCAGCGCCAACAACGAGGTGAGCGTCTGCGTTGCTTTAACCTCGTCCGGTATCACCAAGTTCGACGAACTCTACACCAGGCAACTGACGATCGGCTCGACCGGCACCGGCGACGACACATATCAATTTCCGGCGCTGGTGAATGCCGTGCTCGGCACGAAGTTCAAAATCGTCACCGGCTATCCCGGTGGCAACGACGTGACGCTGGCGCTCGAACGCGGCGAGGTGCAGGGCCGCTGCGGCTGGTCGTGGTCGACTCTGAAGGCGACGCGGCTGAATTGGGTCCTGCGCGGAAGAATCGCCGTCCTGGTCCAGATGTCGCTGGCCAAGCATCCCGATCTGCCCGGCGTGCCGTTGATCATGGACCTGGCGAAGACCGACGAACAGCGGCAGATCTTTAGGATGATTTTTGCGCGCCAGACCATGGGCCGGCCCTACGCGGCGCCGCCCGGCCTGCCGGCCGACCGGCTCGCGGCGTTGCGCGCGGCCTTCATGGACACGATGACGGACAAGCAGTTTCTCTACGACGCCGACCAGAACAAATTCGAGATCAACCCGGTCAATGGCGAAGAATTGGAGGCGCTGGTCAAGGACGTCTATCAAACGCCCCCCGAAGTGGTGCGCAAGGCCGCGGCGATGGTTCAGTAAGTCAAATCAGCCGCGTCGCCGCGCGCAAAGCCGGGAAAAGATCTCCAAGCAGCGACGGCGGCCAGGCAACGGCGAGCGCCCACTGAAACACCACATAGCAGACGAGCGTGGTGGCGGCGGCAAAGCCGAGCGCGGTCGCGGTGGATTCGCCGAAGCCGAAGCGCATATAGGCGAATACGAACAGCGCAATCGCCGGAATGAACCCAACCAGGAAGACGAGCGCGATGAATGCGGCCATCCAAACGAAGAAGATCGCGGCGCGCCGCCGCGCCACATCGTCGCTCACGCCGAGATCGGGAACCTGCGCGCCCACCTTCATTCCGGAATCGGCATGCGGCGCGGTCTTCCTCTCGGGGCCGAACAGCTCGTCGACGAGATTGAGCACCGCGGCGACGAGCGCCATGCCGCAGGCGGTGAGCGGCACGAGCTTGGCGTCGTGCGGCCAATCCGAGGACGACAGGATAGCGGCGACGATCAGCACGATGACGGCGAGCGAAAAGGCCGGCGCGGGGCCGAACCGCGGCCGGCGGCCGCCAACCTCGCGGAATTGCCGGACCAAGGTCACCGCGATCTGCGACAGAGGCCGGTACAGCGCCCACGCGACGCAGGCGAGGATCGCCAGGACCGCCGGGCGCAACAGCCAGCCCCAGCCGTAGAGCTGCGTTGAAATAAAGAGGTAACGCTCGAAAATGGCGCCGACCACGATACCGAGCACCATCGGCGGGCGCGGCCAGCCGAGCCGCTTCATGATCCAGCCGACAACGCCGAAGAACAAAAGCGCGTAGAGGTCGCCCCAATCGTGCTCGCCCTCGAAGGCGGCGACGAAAACGAGCGCAATAATGACCGGCAGCAGGATTTCCGGCCGAATGCGCGAGACCTGGGCGAGCCAGCGGCTGCAGCCAAGGCAGATCGCCGCGCCGATGACATGGGCCAGCGTCAGGCTCCAGACGATCAAATAGGTCAAATCGAGATGCTTGGTCAGCATATCCGGCCCCGGCGTGAGCCCGTGCATCAGGAAAGCCCCGAGCAGAATGGCCATCGAAGCGCCGGCGGGAACGCCGAAGGCGATCGTGGGAACGAGATGGCCGCCTTCCTTGGCGTTGTTCGAGCTTTCCGGGGCGATCACGCCGCGCACGTCGCCGGTGCCGAATGTTTCGGCGTTCTTCTCCGTGCGTTGCGCGTAACCGTAGGCGATCCAGTCGATGACGGCCGAGCCGACGCCCGGGATGGCGCCGAGCCCGGTGCCGAGCACGCCGCAGCGCAAAACGAGCCACCAGTTCCGCGCGACGTCGCGCACGCCCTCCCATTGGCTGGAGAGATTGATGTTCGGCGCATTATCGCCGGCAATGCGCTTGCGCGAGACCGCAAGCTCGGCAAGTTCCGGCAGCGCGAAAATCCCGAGCGTCGCCGGAATGAGCGGCATGCCGTCCCAAAGATAGAGCCAGCCGAAAGTCCAGCGCAGCGTGCCGCTCTGCGCGCGTGAGCCGATCATTGCGATCATCAGGCCGAGGCCTGCGGCGGTGAGGCCCTTGAGCGGCGCGCGTCCCGACAAAGTCGCCACCATCGACATGCCGAACAGCGTGAAGGCGAGCAGCTCCGGCGAGCCGATCGACAACATGATCGGGCGCAGCACCGGGATACTGACGGCCAGCACAATGGCGCCGACGATGCCGCCCGCGAGCGACGACGCAAAGCCGGCGCCGAAGGCGCGTCCCGCCTCGCCCTTGCGCGCCATGGCGTGGCCATCGATCACGGTCGCCGCGGCCCCGACATGGCCCGGCACCCCGAATAGCACGGCGGTGATGAAATCGGACGAGGTAATTACCGCCGCCATGCCGAGAAGCAAGGCGAAGGCGGTATATTCGTCGAGATTGTAAGTGAAGGGAATGAGCATCGCCATGCCGACGATGCCGTTGAGCCCTGGAAGCACGCCGATCGCCAGACCGATCAGCACGCCGAGAAACAGGATCAAAAGGCGCGCAGGTTCGAGCAGGAGGTGCAGCGCATGCACGGCGCTGGCGATCATGTCAGGCTGCATCGATGGTTGCTCCTGCCGAGCAAAGATCCTGCCTCGAAAAGCGCGGCATCGCGCTTAAAACCTGCAAAGCCGTCAAGCCCATGTTAGGCTGGATTATTAGGATAGATTATTAGCGTGCACTATAAGGCTGCGGCGGTAACGGCGTATTGCCGCATTGGTCTGCCCGTCATCATAAATTGGCAGTGGAGTCCCTCAAGCAGCATGAACAAGCGCAAAAATAAATTCGGCTGGACCAAGTTCGGGACTAAGTTCCTGGCCAGGCTTCGCGACAACCTTCAGCCGACGGTCGCATCGATGATCGCGCTCGCTGTCATTGTCGCGGCGAGCGCCGCGATCGCGGCGGCGCAGGGCGTGGCCGACTTCTACAAGGGACGCAATGTCGACCTCTATATCGGGTATAGCGTCGGCGGCGCCTATGACCTCTATGCACGAGTGATCGGCCGGCATCTGAACGCGCACGTTGCCGGCGATCCGACCTTCGTGCCGAAGAATTTCGAAGGAGCGGGCAGCCTGCGGCTTGCCAATTTCCTCTATCGCGTGGCGCCGCAGGACGGCTCCGCGATCGGCACTATCGGCCGCGGCATCGCGTTCGACCCGCTCCTCATCGGCCAGGGCGACGCCTTCGACGCGCAGAAATTCGGCTGGATCGGCAGCGCCAATAACGAAGTCAGCGTCTGCGTGGCGCGGAGCGATTCCGGCATCGCCAAATTCGAGGATCTCTTCACCAAGGAACTGACCGTCGGGGGAACCGGCACGAGCGCGGACACCGATCAATTCCCACGCGTTCTCAACAGCGTGCTCGGCACGCATTTCAAGATCGTCGAGGGCTATCCCGGCGGCAACGACGTGATGCTGGCGATGGAGCGCGGCGAGGTGCAGGGGCGCTGCGGCTGGTCGTGGTCGAGCGTGAAATCGACGCACAAATCCTGGATCGACGACAAACGCATGACCGTTCTGGTCCAGCTCTCGCTCAGTAAGCACCCGGAACTTCCCGACGTCCCGCTGGTGATAGACTTCGCCAAAACCGACGAGCAGCGCCAGATCCTGAAAATGGTGTTCGCCCGCAACGTGATGGGTCGGCCCTATCTGGCGCCGCCCAACCTGCCGGTGGACCGCCTTGCGGCCTTGCGCGACGCTTTCGTGGCGACCATGACGGACAAAGATTTTCTCGCCGAGGCCGACAAGGCCGGGCTCGAAATCAATCCCGTCTCCGGCGCCGATGTCGAGACGCTCGTGAAGGAGGTCTACGCGACGCCGACCGACATCCTGGCGAAGGCCAAGGCGGCCGCGGCCGGGAAGTGAGCGACTAGTTTCCCGCTCATTGCCGCGAAAGCGGGAATCCAGAGACGTGCCCTAAAGCGAAATGATTTTAGGTTGAGTCATTTCGCTTTAGGTTGTTGTTTGCGCATGACTTTTTCCGAAAACCGGTATCCACTTTTCGGGATCATGCTTTAGCTTTTCGCCCGCCCGATTCGGCGCGGGCCATGATCGGTGACGCCGAGGTGGGTCTCGAGCACGACGCGATCGGCGGCGAGCGCGGCGCTGTCGGCGGCGTGCACCACCGAGCCCCGCTCGATAATGATGGCGTGGTCGGTGACGCCGAGGATTTTCTTGGCGTTCTGTTCGACCAGGATCGCCGACATGCCTTCCTCGCGGATGATCCGGCGCAGCGCGGCCAAGAGCTCCTCGACGATGATCGGCGCGAGACCTTCCAGCGGCTCGTCGAGCAGCATCACGCGCGGATTGAGCACGAGCGCGCGGCCGACCGCGAGCATCTGCTGCTCGCCGCCGGAGAGCTGATTGCCGAGATTTTGCCGCCGCTCCTGGAGCCGCGGGAACAGCGCATAGACCTTTTCGGTGGTCCAGCGGCCCGGCCGCGCCACCGCGGTGAGGTTCTCGTGCACGGTGAGCGATTTGAAAATGTTGCGCTCCTGCGGAACCCAGCCGATGCCGGCATGCGCGCGCTTGTCGGGCCGCAGCGCGGTGATGTCGGCGCCGTCGAGCGCGATGCTGCCGCCGAAATAGCGGGTGACGCCGACGATCGTATTGATCAGCGTGGTCTTGCCCATGCCGTTACGGCCAAGGAGCGCCAGCGCCTGGCCTTCGACCAGCGACAGCGACACGTTGGACAGCACTATGGCCTCGCCGTAGCCGGCCGATAACCGCTCGATGGTCAGAAGGTCAGGCATTACAGCGCGATCCGATTAGGTTGAATCAATGCACGCCCCTAATATTTTGATTGCGCATGAACTTATCCGAAAACCGGTACCCACTTTTCGGGATCATGCGCTCAGCTCCTCGCCGAGATAGACCGCTTTGACGCGCGGATCGCGCGCCACGTCCTCGGGCGCCCCGTCGACGAACAACGCGCCGTTGACCAGCACCGAAATGCGGTCGGCGAACGAGAATACGAGGTCCATGTCGTGCTCGATCAACAGCACCGTAACGTCTTTGGGCAGATTCTCGATCGTCGTCAGAAGCTCCTGGCGTTCGGCCTCGGGCACGCCGGCGGCCGGCTCGTCGAGCAGAAGCACGCGCGGGCAGCAGGCGAAGGCGAGTGCGATCTCCAGAAGCCGCTGCTTGCCATAGGGCAGAATGGCGGCGCGCTCGTGCATCACGTCGCCGAGGCGGAAGCGTTCCGCGATTTCAACGATTTCTTCGGTCACCGCCGGCTTGGTGCCGACGAGCCGCCACCAGTCGGCGCCGGTGCCGAGCCGTTCCGACACAACAAGACCGATCGATTCCAGCGGCGTCAGATCGAGGAACAGCTGGTTGATCTGGAAGGTGCGCGCCATGCCGAGCCGCACCCGCTCGTGTGGCGAGACATCGGTGATGTCGCGGCCCTCCAGCATGATGCGGCCCGCGCTCGGCCGCAGCACGCCGCTTAACAGATTGATCACGGTGGTCTTGCCGGCGCCGTTCGGCCCGATCAAGGCGTGACGCGCGCCCTGCTCCACCGCGAGATTGACGTTTTGCGAGGCCAGGATGCCGCCGAAGCGCTTTTCAAGCCCGATGGTTTCGAGAATCGGCATGGTCAGCGTCCGTCCGAAGCGACGCCGCCAAGCGCCGCCGAACGCGGCGCAACGCGCGCGCCGAACCGCGCGGCGGCGGCACGCACGGCGCGAATCCAGCCGGCCATCCGCTCGCGACCGACCAGGACGATGATGACGAGCACAAGCCCGATCCAGAACTGCCAATATTGCGGCGTCAGGTTGGCGATCCAGTCTTGCAGGAATTTGTAGATCACCGCGCCGATCAAGCCGCCATAGAGATAGCCGGTGCCGCCGATGATCAGCACCAGCAAGAGGTCGGCCGACCGTTCCAGCGAGAACACGTCAAGCGAGCAGAACGCCGTTGTTTGGGTGAGCAGCGCGCCGGCTATGCCCGCCAATCCCGCCGAGACCGTGTAAATCGAGACGAGCCGCCACTTGACCGGAATGCCGATCGCGGCGGCGCGCAGCGTATTGCCCTTGATCGAGCGCAGTGACAGGCCGAACGGCGAATAAGCGATGCGTCGCACGATGAGAAAGCAAATAAACAGCACCACCAGGCAATAGACATAGCCGTTATGCCCGTAGAGATCGAACCGGAACAGGCCGAAGATCGGCGCGATGTCGACGCCCTGAAGACCGTCCGCGCCGCCGGTGATATTCGAATACCGGTTGGCGACCTCGCCCAGCATCAGCGAGACGCCGAGCGTCACCATCAATCGCGTCAAATCGGAACCGCGCAGCACCAAAAAGCTCGTGACGAAACCGAGCGCCGCCGCGACCAAGCCCGAGCAGATCAGCGCGATCACTGGCTCGTTGATGATGCCGTATTTGGCGACGAGGCCGGAAAAATATCCGGCTAGGCCGAAAAAGGCCGCTTGGCCAAGCGAGATGATGCCGGCATAGCCGAGGATGAGATCGAGCGACAGCGCAAACAGCGCCAGGATCGCGGTGTCTTTCAGGATCAGATATTTTGACGGAAACAGCCAAATAGTCGCAAAAGCGAAGACCCAAAAGGCGATTTCGAACGGCGACCAGCGCGCGCGGCGCTTGAGATAAAGAGCGATCTCGCCTGAGCGTTTCTGCATCGTATCACCGCGCCGCGCCGCGGGCGAATAGGCCCTGCGGCCGCCAGATCAGAACCGCGATCATGATGGCGTAGATGACGAAGGCGCCGAGCTTCGGCACGTAGTATTTGCCGGCGACGTCGCCGATGCCGAGCAGTATAGACGCGAAGAACGGTCCGGTAATGCTGGACGTGCCGCCGACCGTCACCACGATCAAAAAATAGATCATGTATTTGAGCGGGAAGGTCGGATCGAGCCCGAGAATTTCCGCGCCGAGCGCGCCGCCCAACCCGGCGAGACCTGAACCGAACGCAAAGGTGATGCCGAACACCGCGCCGACATTGATGCCGAGCCCGCGAGCGACGCGCTGATCGTCGACCGCCGCGCGCAAGCGGCTGCCGAAGCGCGTCTTGGCGAGCATCAATTGCAAGGCGACCGTCAGCAAACCGCAGATCACGATGATCAAGAGGCGATATTTGCCCATGCCGACGCCGGCGACCTCGAACTGCCCCTGCAGCGCTTCCGGAATTTGCACGAATTGTTGCGACGAACCCATCGTGTAATCGACCGCCGCCACCGACATGAAGACGAGACCGATGGTGAAGAGCACCTGGTCGAGATGGCTTCGCGAATAGACATGGACGTAGAGCGTGCGTTCGAACAGCCCGCCGAGCAGCGCCGTGACCAGAAAAGCGATCGGCAGTCCGAGCGCGAAGGGAACGCCCAGCCGATTGACCAGGATGACGGTGCAATAGCCGCCCGCCATGGCAAAGGCGCCATGGGCGAGATTGATGAAATTCATCAGCCCGAGCGTCACCGAGAGCCCGCATGCCAGGATGAACAGCAGCATGCCGTAGGCGACACCGTCGAAGAGAATAGTCAGCATGGTCGCTCAATGCACCGCGCGCTTAGACCTCCTCCTCTCCCCGCTCGCGGGGAGAAGGTCGGGATAAGGGGGCGTTACCATTCGGCTTAAGCTCGCGGAAAGCCCCCTCGCCCGGATTGCTCCGCAATCCGACCTCTCCCCGCGGCGCGGGGAGAGGTAAATCACTTCGCCTCCGCCGCCTTGATCGGATCCTTGACGCTCGGATAGGTCGCGAACTCGACGTTGTAGAGCTCGCCGTCCTTTTTCTCGACTTTGCGGATGTAGACGTTCTGGACGATGTCGCGCGTATCCGGATCGATGGAAACCGGGCCGCGCGGACTCTCCCAGGCCAATCCCTTGGCGGCGGCGATCAGCGAGTCGCCGTCGGTTTTGCCGCCCGTCTTCTTTAGCGTCTCGTAGATCAGGTTCATGCCGTCATAGGCCGAGACCGCCATGAAGTTCGGTCGCATGCCGCCATTGGCCGCCTTGAACGCGGCGACAAAGGCCTTGTTCGCCGCCGAATCGTGATCGGCCGAATAGAAATGCGCCGTGATGGTGCCTGCCACCGCATCGCCCATGCCGTTGAGCAGATCGTCGTCGGTGACGTCGCCCGGCCCGATGATCTTGATGCCGGCTTTGTCCAAGCCGCGCTCAACGAATTGCTTGACGAAAATGCCGCCTTGACCCGACGGCACGAACACAAAGATCGCGTCGGGCTTCTGGTCGGCCGCGCGCTGCAGGAACGGCGCAAAATCGGGATTGGCCAGCGGGAAGCGGATGGTGTCGAGCACCTGGCCGCCTTTTTTGGTGAATTCGTCCTTGAACGACTTCTCGGCGTCGGCGCCAGGTGCGTAATCCGACACCATGCTCACCACTTTCTTGATGCCGTTCGCCGCCGCCCAATCGGCCATCGGCACCGTGGATTGCGCCAGCGTGAAGCTGGTGCGCGCGATATAGGGCGACTTCTCGGTGATGATAGAGGTGCCGGCCGCGGTGACGATTTCCGGCGTCTTGGCTTCGCTGGCGAGCGGCGCGACCGCAAGCGCGGCCGGCGTAATGCCGAAACCGGCGAGGAAAGTCACCTTGTCGTTGACGATCAGATCTTGCGCGATGCGCTTGGTATTGTCCGGTACCGCGGCGTCGTCCTTGATGATCAGCTCGATTTTCTTTCCGGCTACCGTATCGCCATGCTGCGCCATGTAGAGCTTGGCGGCGGCGGCCTCTTGCTTGCCGGTCGATTGCTGCTGGCCGGTCATCGGCAGAACAAGGCCGATCTTAACATCTTGGGCTTGCGCGCCGCCGGCCGTCGCCAGCGCCGCGGCGGCGCAGCAAGCAGCCAGAAAATACCTAAGAATCATAGCCTTCCTCCATCGATCCACTTCCGCGATTGGCCAGCATACCAACATCCCGCCCCGCTCTTGTCCAGCGAGTGATTTGTCTCAGTTTCGATCACGCTTAAGAACCGACGGCGAAGAAGGCCATGCGTCAGGCCCGCCGCCGCTCGGGTCCGGACAGTCGGCAACGGGGCGCCGCTTAAGCGTGCGCCTTGCGCTGCGGATCGACGATTTTTTCGAGCTTGCCCAGCACGTGCATGCAAGGAAGAAGCTGCGCCAGGCTCGCATTCGGCTCGCGCTTTTGTTTGATCGCAGCAATGAATTCGCGGTCCTCGAGCTCGATGCCGTCCATCGAGACGTCGACCTGCGACAGATCGATCTTGTTATCCTTGCCGTCGGACAGATCGTCGTAATAGGCCTTATAAGTGCCGTTGTCGCAGATGTAGCGGAAGAACGACCCGAGCGGACCGTCATTGTTGAACGACAAAGACAAAGTGAGCACGGCACCGGACGGCGTTTTCGCAACGATCCCCATATCCATCGCGATATTGAGCTCCGGATGGATCGGTCCCTGCACCGCATAGCAGTCGGAAATGGTTTCGCCGGCCTGATACTGGAACAAATCGATAGTGTGGGCGGCGTGATGCCAGAGCAGGTGGTCGGTCCAGCTGCGCGGCTGGCCGGCCGCATTGATGTTCTTGCGGCGGAAGAAATAGGTCTGCACATCCATCTGCTGGATTTTCAGTTCGCCCTTTTGGATGCGCTTATGCACCCATTGATGGCTCGGGTTGAACCGCCGCACATGGCCGCCCATGGCGACCACGCCGGTCTCCTTGGCGATTTTCACGAGCGCTTCGGCGTCCTCGACGCTGTCAGTGATCGGAATTTCGACCAGCACGTGCTTGCCGGCGCGCATGACTTGTTCGCCTTGGCGGAAATGCATCTTGGTCGGCGTGGTGAGAATGACCGCATCGGCGCGCTTGATGCCCTCGGAGAGTTCGCCGGTGAAATGCGCAATGCCGTATTTCTTGGCGACTTGGGCGGTCGCATCCTGGTTGCCGCCGACCAGCGACGTGACTTCTACTCCCGGAATTCGCTTCAAGGCGTCGAGATGTTTTTGGCCGAACGCGCCCTGCCCCGCTACGCAAATTTTCATCGCATGCCTCGTTCAATGATCTGATGGCTATTCTTTTAGCGTCATGCGCGAGCATGGCCGTTAAAAGAACGGCGTCGCTTCGCTCGCCTATGCTCCGCGCATCCCGATTGTGTGGGTCTGTGCCTTCCTAAACGGAATGGCCGGGATAGGCCCGGCCATGACGGCTCGAAGTTAACTGCGAATCCGGTCTACTTTCGCGCGCGCGGCGGCGCGCTTGATCTTCCCAGCGGGACGACGGGATTTCGCCGCCGATTTGCGCGCGGCGCAGGGCCGGTTGGCGAGAATGATATGGCCGACCGCGGTATTGGAGGCCGGCACGGTGTAGAAGCGGTAGACCTCGTCGACTTTATCGTCGAGCGCGCCGCGCATGATCAGCCACATCACCATTTCGATGCCTTCGGCGCCGGCTTCGCGCATGTATTCGATGTGCGGAATCTTGATGAGCTTCTGCGGGTTCTTCGACAGATTGTCGAGGAAGCTCTTGTCCCATTTGCTGTTGATCAAGCCGGCGCGCGGCCCGGAAATCTGATGCGACAGTCCGCCGGTGCCGAAGATCACGACCTTGAGGTCTTCCGGATAGGATTCCACCGCCTTGCGGATGGCGCGGCCGAGCATGTAGCAGCGGTGGCCGGTCGGCGGTGGATACATCACGACATTGACTGCGAGCGGAACGACCGGACAGGGCCAATGCGAATTCTTGTCGACTTTGCCGAACAACAAGTTCATCGGCACCGTCATGCCGTGATCGACCTCCATCTTGTTGCAAATGGTGAGATCGAATTCGTCGAGAATGACCGACTGCGCGATATGCGAAGCGAGCGCCGGATGGCCTTTCACCACCGGCACCGGACGCGGACCCCAGCCCTCGTCGGCTGGCGGAAATTCCGCGGCGCAGCCCAGCGCGAAAGTCGGAATCATCTCCACCGAAAATGCCGAGGCATGGTCGTTATAGACGATGATCGCCACGTCCGGCTTGGTCTCGCGCATCCACGTTTGC
This sequence comes from Xanthobacteraceae bacterium, assembly GCA_035623195.1. Classification (GTDB taxonomy): domain Bacteria; phylum Pseudomonadota; class Alphaproteobacteria; order Rhizobiales; family Xanthobacteraceae; genus BOG-931. The sequence continues at coordinate 26,923 of DASPTX010000004.1, forward strand.
GATTTCTCGAAGCCCGAAAATACCCGCTTCCAATAGGGCTCCTCGGTCTTGCCGTTGTCGAGCGCCGCGCCGATGGCGGGCACATGCGACGAACCTATACCTGCGACGATCCTGGCCACGGCTTCACTTCCGTTTTGCTGACTTGGTTTTGGATTTAGCTTTGTGTTTCGCGGCGGCGGCCTTCTTCCCCGCCGTGGCGCTTAAGAATTTCGACGGCGCGTTCTTGCCCGAGCGCGAACGATTACCTTCAATGGAGCGCCCGCCGGCAAGCATCATCGCCGCGTAATCCTGCTGCGAGGCCCCGGTCATGACCGCGGCCAGATGCTGGAACGAGTGCCCGTCGGACGCGCCGAGCTTGGCCGTGAAATAGATATTGCCGCCAAGCTCCAGCATGCGGTTGTAGTCGCGCTTAAGCACGGCGTCGGTCTGTTCCGGGGTCAGATTGAATTTCTTGAGGTACTCCGCCTCGTTCGCCTTGAACGCCTTGCGGTTCTCCTCCTTCATCAACGACATGCAGAACATGTTGATGCCGAAACCCTGCCGGGACCGTTCGGCGTCGAACACGAAAGTGCCCGGAATGTCGTCGTAATCGTGCTGTTCGCGGGCCATCGGCGTCTCTCTCATTTTAAGCGGAGCATGACCTTGCTACCCCTCCGGACCACGTCCGGGGTAAGTAAGCTTTTCGGATCGTGCTTTGGCTTTGACATATATAGCGCAGCAAAGCTTGGCAACATAAGCCATCAACCGCCCAGGCCGAGCGCGGCCTAATCCGGCGGATGAGTGCCGAGCAATTTGAGTTCGGATTCCCTGGCGGTGGCGGCCTTGCCGTTCAAATCGCGATATCCGAAGATCTTGATGCCTTTACCCTCCTCGGCCTGCACGACGATGACCGGCAGCGACGGCTCGCCTCTCTTGATCAGATAGGCGTATTGGGGGATGACGACATCGAGCGGCTTGCCGAAAGGGATACCGTAAGCCCGCAGAGCGAAAACGGCGTTGCCCTCGGCGACGTCCCTGTCGGTCGCGGCGCGACCCGAAATAAATCCCGTCGTCGGCAGCGGCGGCCAGCTTTGGCCCGGACCCTGTGCCAAAGCCTGAGCCAATCCGGCCGAAATCGCCGCAAACAGCATCAACCCCGCAAGCCGTAAAGCCATTGTCGATCCGCTACTATCTCATAGCGCAGTCAATTCGAAGGATGAGGCTCTGGGTATCTTTTGGGCATGATCTTTTTCGGAAAACCGGTTTCCACTTTTGCGGATCATGCCCTAAGCCCAATAAAGCCGCATCGGATTGTCGACCAGCAAGGCCTGTTGCGCCGTCGCGCTCGGGGCCACTTTCGGAATGTAGTCGACCAGGACGCCGTCGTCGGGCGCTTGTTTCTTCATGTTCGGGTGCGGCCAATCGGAGCCCCAGATCACGCGATCGGGAAAGCGCTCGACGAGGGCCCGGCCGAACGGAACGACGTCGTCGTAAGGCGGGCCGGCGATGCTCATGCGTTCGGGGCAGGTCACCTTGACCCAAAAGTTTTTGTGCTTGTCCATCAGCCGGTGGAAGCGCTGATTTTCGGGGTGATCGACGCCTTTCTTCACGTCGGGCGTGCCCATGTGATCGACTACGACGGTGGTCGGCAAAGCGGTGAAGAAATCCTCCAGCTCCGGCAAATCCGGCATTTCGAAATAAACGACGATGTGCCAGCCGAGCTTTTGCACCCGCGCGGCGATCCGTTGCAGCACGTCGCGCGGCGTAAAATCGACGAGCCGCTTGAGGAAATTGAACCGCACGCCGCGCACGCCAGCTTCGTCCATCCATTTCAATTCGTCGTCGGTCACCTCCTCGCCGACGAAGGCGACGCCCCTAGCTCGCCCAACCTTGCCGCGGCCGTTCGAGGCGTCGAGCGCGTCGACCATGGCGCGGTTATCCTTGGAGTGACACGAGGCTTGGACGATCACGTTTTTATCGAGGCCGAGAAAATCGCGCAGCGCGAACAGCGTTTCCTTCGGTGCATCGCATGGCGTGTATTTGCGCTCGGGCGCGTAGGGAAATTTCGCCTCCGGCCCGAACACGTGACAGTGAGCATCGACCGCGCCCGCCGGCGGCTTGAATTTCGGTTTCGACGGATTGGGATGAAACGGGATGTAACCCGGCGACATCGGCACGCGCGATTCTCCTTGTCATTCCGGGGCGCGCCACGGGCACGAGCCCGGAATCCGTAACCAAAGACAATTTGAGTCAGCATTGCTCGGAAACATTCAGGGAAATATGGATTCCGGGTCAAATCCTTTCCAGCGCCAGCGAGACGCCTTGGCCGACGCCGACGCACATCGTCGCCAGCGCACGCCTGCCGCCGCGCTTTTCCAATCCGTGCACCGCGGTTAGCGTCAGCCGCGCACCCGACATGCCGAGCGGATGGCCGAGCGCGATCGCGCCGCCATGCGGGTTGACGTGATTGGCGTCGTCGGCAACGCCGAGCTGACGCAGGCAGGCGAGGCCTTGCGAGGCGAAGGCCTCATTGATCTCGATCAGATCGAAATCGGAAATCTTCAGCCCGAGCCGCTGCATCAGCTTTCTGGTCGAAGGAACCGGACCGATGCCCATGATGCGCGGCGGCACGGCGGCGGACGCCATGCCGAGAACGCGCGCGCGGGGGTTAAACCCATGCGCTTTGGCCGCGTCGGCGCTGGCGAGAATAATCGCGGCGGCGCCGTCGTTGATGCCCGACGCATTGCCGGCGGTGATGGTGCCGGGATTGCGCACGATGGGTTTGAGCTTTTGCAAATTTTCCAGCGTGGTGTCGGGGCGCGGATGCTCGTCCTTGTTCACCGCGATCGGGCCGGCTTTGCCGCCTTTATCCCCTTGCGCTTCGACGGTGACGATTTCCTCGGCGAAATATCCGGCGGCAGCGGCCTTGCCGGCGCGCTGCTGCGAGCGCAACGCGAACGCATCCTGGTCCGCGCGCGTAACCTGAAATTCCTCGGCGACGTTCTCGCCGGTCTCGGCCATCGAATCGATGCCGTATTGCGCCTTGAGCGCGGGATTGACGAAACGCCAGCCCAGCGTGGTGTCGTAGATTTCCGCCGAACGCGAAAACGCCTCGCCGGCTTTGCCCATCACGAACGGCGCGCGCGTCATCGATTCGACACCGCCGGCAATGGCGAAATCGATTTCGCCGCAGCGGATCGCCCGCGCCGCGTCGCCGACCGCATTCAATCCGGAGGCGCAGAGCCGATTAACGGTGATGCCCGGAATGGAATCCGGCAGCCCGGCTAGCAAGAGCGCCATGCGCGCGACATTGCGATTGTCCTCGCCGGCCTGGTTGGCGCAACCGAAATAGACTTCGTCGAGCCGCGACCAGTCGGCCTTGGCATTGCGCGCGACCAGCGCCTTGATCGGAACCGCGGCGAGATCGTCGGTGCGGACCTTGGCGAGCGCACCGCCATAGCGGCCGATCGCGGTGCGCGCGGCATCGCAGATGAAAACCTCCCGCATCGCTCGCTCCATTTTTTCGGGCGTTTTTCGTCCCTCGCAGGCTATTTACGGGCCGCGGCGGACAGGGTCAAATGGCGGCGCGATGACCGACGAAGCAACGCCATTCGCCGATTTGCCGCCGACCTTACGGGCCGAGCGGCACGGCATGGTCGCCGTTTTGCGCCTTAATCGCGCGGCCAAGCGCAACGCGCTCGACGACACGATGGTGGCGGGCATCGAGTCTTTCTTCTCCGCCGTGCCCGACGACATCCGCGCCGTCGTCATCTGCGGCGAAGGCGATCATTTCAGCGCCGGCCTCGATCTCACCGAGCTCGTCGAGCGCAACACCGTCGCCGGCATCGCGCATTCGCGCTCCTGGCATCGCGCTTTCGAGCGGATCGAGTTCGGCAGCGTGCCCGTGGTCGCGGTTCTTCACGGCGCGGCGGTCGGCGGCGGGCTTGAATTGGCGGCGGCGGCCCATGTGCGTGTCGCCGAGCGTAACGCGTTCTACGCCCTGCCGGAAGGAAGCCGTGGCATCTATATCGGTGGCGGCGGTTCGGTGCGGCTGCCGCCGCTCATCGGCGCGGCGCGGGTGATGGACATGATGCTGACCGCGCGCACGCTCTCCGCCGAAGAGGGCCAAGCCATCGGGTTGAGCCAATATCTGGTCGACGAAGGCCAAGGTCTCGCCAAAGGTCTTGAGCTCGCCCACCGCATCGCCGGCAATGCCCCGTTCACGAATTTCGCGATCATGCACCTGCTCCCGCGTATCGCGCGCAGCGACCCCGCCGCCGGTTTCGTCACCGAGGCACTCGCCGCGGCGATCGCGCAAGGCGACGACGAGGCCAAGGCGCGGCTCAAGGCGTTTCTGGAAAAGCGCGCGCCAAAAGTGGCACGCACATGATTCACGGTGACCGCGACCGGCCGCCGCTACGGCCGGTTAGGCTCGGACCGGCCGATGTTGCCGTGGAGCGGCGCGGCGACGGCGCCATTGTGATGCGCTCGCCGCACCCGCTGCCGCGCTATCCGCGCATGTTGACCGAACGGTTGGCGCATTGGGCGAGCGCCGCCCCGGATCGCGTGTTTTTGGCGCAGCGCGACGCCACCGGCGGCTGGCGCACGATGAATTATACCGAAACGTACACCGCGGTGCGCGCGATCGCGGCGGCGCTCCTGCAACGCGGCCTTAATGCCGATCGGCCAGTCGCCATTCTCTCCGGCAACGACATCGAGCATGCCTTGCTCGGGCTCGCCGCCATGCATGTCGGCATTCCCTATGCGCCGATCTCGGTGCCGTATTCCTTGCTCTCGCAAGACTTCGGCAAGCTCAAATCCATTATCGAGGTGCTCGCGCCGGGCCTGATCTTTGCCGCCGACGGCGGCGCGTTTTCCCGCGCTATCGCCGCCGCGCTGCCGTCGAGCGTCGAGGTCGTCGTAGCCGGCAATCCGCCGCCCGGGCGCGCGACGACGCCCTTCGCCCAACTTACAAAAACATCGGCGACGGCCGACGTGGAAACCGCGCATGCGCGCGTCGAGCCAGATTGGCCGGCCAAGATTCTTTTCACCTCCGGCTCGACCGGGCGGCCGAAAGGCGTCGAGAACACGCATCGCATGCTATGCGCCAACCAGGCGATGATCCGCGCCGCCCTCGCCTTCCTCGCCGACGAGCCGCCGGTCATCGTCGATTGGCTGCCGTGGAACCACACGTTCGGCGGCAATCACAATTTCGGCCTGGTGTTCGACAATGGCGGCTCGCTCTACATCGACGAAGGCAAGCCGCTGCCGGGCGCCATTGAGGCAACGGTGCGCAATCTGCGCGACATCGCACCGACCATCTATTTCAACGTGCCGAAGGGCTTCGAAATGCTGCTGCCCTATCTCGCCGCCGAAGGCGCGTTGCGCGAGATCTTCTTCAGCCGCCTCAAGGTGATGTTCTATGCCGGCGCCGCGCTGGCCCAGCACGTGCTCGACGCCTATGAGGCGCTCGCGGTGCGCACGACCGGAGAGCGCATCCTGTTCATGTCGAGCCTTGGCTCGACCGAAACCGCCCCCGCGGCGCTGTCATGCAATTGGGACTGCGAGCGCGCCGGCAATATCGGCCTGCCCTTGCCCGGCGTCACGCTTAAGCTCGTGCCACGCGAGGGCAAGCTCGAAGCGCGGCTCAAAGGCGAAAACATCATGCCCGGTTATTGGCGGGCGCCGGCGCTGACCGCGGAAGCTTTTGACGAAGAGCGGTTCTACAAGATCGGCGATGCGCTGAAATTCGCCGACCCGAACGATCCGGCCAAAGGACTGCTGTTCGACGGCCGCCTCGCTGAGGATTTCAAGCTCGCCACCGGCACCTGGGTCAGCGTCGGACCTTTGCGCGGGGCTTTCATCGCGCATTTCGCGCCGCTCGTGCGTGACGTCGTGCTGGCCGGCGCCGACCGCGACGAAGTCACCGCGCTAATCTTCCCAGACCTCGATGCCTGCCGCAAAATCGCCACTGCGCTCCCGGCCGACACCGGCTCATTGCTCGCCGATCGGCGCGTGATGGAGGCGTTTGCACGCCGCGTCGATAGCTTTGCCGCCGCAAGCACCGGAACGTCGAGCCGCGTGACGCGCGCTGTTCTGCTCGCCGCGCCGCCATCGCTCGACATCGGCGAAATGACCGACAAGGGCTCGATCAATCAGCGCGCCGTACTTGCGCATCGCGCCGCGATGGTCGAAGAGCTCTACGCCGCGGCGCCGCCGCCTCACGTCATTGTCGCCGGCGACAGACAAGCGGATACCGAGCCGACGGGTGGCAAGAAAACAGGCGGCGAGGAATCAGGCACGAGGCAGACAGTCGGGGTTAGTTGATCATGGATATTCGCGGACATGCCGCCGTCGTCACTGGCGGCGCTTCGGGCCTTGGCGCGGCGACGGCGCGAATGCTGGCCGAAGCCGGCGCCAAGGTGGCGGTTCTCGACGTCAACGCCAAGGCCGCAGCCGAAGTGGCGATCGACATCAACGGCATCGCCATCGCGTGCGACGTCACCGACGCCGCCGCGACCGAAAAGGCGCTCGCCAAGGCGGCCGCCGACCACGGCGCACCGCGCATCGTCGTCAATTGCGCCGGCGTCGGACCGGCCAAGCGTATTGTCGGCCGCGACGGCCCGATGCCGCTTGCCGAATTTGCCCGCGTCATCGAGATCAACCTGATCGGTACCTTCAACGTAATGCGGCTTACCGCCGCCGCGATGCAGGCGCTCGAACCGCTGCAAGACGGCGAGCGCGGCATCATCGTCTGCACCGCCTCGGTCGCGGCCTATGAGGGGCAGGTCGGCCAGGCCGCCTATGCCGCCTCGAAGGCCGGCGTGGTCGGCCTCGTCCTGCCGGCGGCGCGCGAATTCGCCCAGGTCGGCATCCGCGTCACAGGCATCGCCCCCGGAATCTTTTCCACGCCGATGCTGCACGCGCTGCCGGACGCGGCGCAGCAAAGCCTTGCCGCATCGGTCCCTTTTCCGAAGCTGCTCGGACAGCCGCCGCAATATGCCGCGCTGGTGCGCCACATGATCGAGAACCGCTACCTCAACGGCGAGGTGGTTCGGCTCGACGGCGCGCTGCGCATGGCGCCGAGATAGAAAAAGAGGATGGACGACGGAGGGCAGATTGAACAAAGTTGGCGCTTCCGAAAGATATTTCATCGGTTTATAGATCGCTGAAATATCATTCGCCTTCCGTCTCCCGTCCTCCGATGTTCACCAACGTCCGCAAAACACGCATCGAATGGGGCGACTGCGACCCTGCCGGGATCATTTTTTATGCGCGCTATTTCGATATTTTCGATATTTCGACGACGGTTCTGATCGAGCGCGCGCTCGGCATGAAGAAGATCGACTATCTCAAGGCTTACGATTTTCTCGGTCATCCGCTGGTGGAGACGCGCGCGCGATTTCTGCTGCCGACGCGGTTCGGCGACGAAGTCACCGTCGAGACCGCGGTGGTCGCCTGCGGGCGTTCGAGCTTCAAACTCGAACACCGCCTCATCCATGCCGGGGCGCTGGCGGCGGAAGGTTTCGAAACCCGCGTCTGGGTAGTCCGGCATCCCAACGTCCCGACCCGCATGAAGTCGCAAGTGATCCCGCCTCAGGTGGTCGCGCGGCTGACCCATGCGAAGGCTTGATCGAATATTGATCCGAGACCTGATTCGTAGGGAGGGATGCCCGTGAATGACGAACCGGTTGCTTCGCCGGCGCACCTCATAGCTTGCCGAGCCGCAAGGCGGATGTGCTACAAGCCCCCGGCCAAAAAGGGAGAGAATTGCCTATGATGCGTGTTGACGCGTATACCCACTTTTTTCCGCAAAAGTTCTTCGACAAGCTCAACGAGGTCGCCGGCGACTACAAAGACATGGGCAAGCGCGTGCGCTCGCTGCCGGCTTTGTTCGACCTCGATGTACGCAAGAAAATCGTCGACGGGCACAAGGATTATCAGCAGATCCTGTCCTATCCGCAGCCGCCGATCGAGAAGTTCGCCAGGACGCCGCGGGACATCGACGAGTTCTGCCGCATCATCAACGATGGCCTCGCCGAGCTTATCGCCAAGGAGAAGGATCGTTTCCCCGGCTGGGTCGCGCAGGTTTCGCTCGCCGCTTCCGATGCAGGGGTCGGCGAGGCGGAACGCGCGCTCAAGAACGGCGCGCTCGGCGTGCAAATCTACACCAATGTCGGCGGCAAGCCGCTCGATCGGCCGCAATACGCGCCGTTTTGGAAAAAAATGAACGACCTCGGCGCGCCGATCTGGCTGCATCCGGCGCGCGGCGCCGAAACGCCGGATTACATCGATGAAAAGAAGTCGCTCTACGAAATCTGGTGGACCTTCGGCTGGTCCTACGAAACCGCCTGCGCCATGATGCGGCTCGTCTATTCGAAGATCATGGACACTTACCCCAATCTGAAAATCATCACGCACCATTTCGGCGGCATCGTGCCGATGCTGGAAGGCCGCATCGGCCCCGGCAACGATGTAATGGGGTCGCGCACCACGGATGAGGATTACGTCGCGTTACGCAAAAGCCTCAAGAAGCGGGTACTCGATTATTTCAAGCAGGACTTCTGGGCCGACACGGCGGCCTTCACGGCGGTGCCGGCGACCAAAGCCGGCATGGAGTTCTTCCCCATCGACAAAATCGTGTTCGCGTCGGACTGCCCGTTCGATCCCGAGGGGGGAACGATGTATCCGCGCGAGACGCTCAAGATCTTGGATTCGCTCAAGCTCGACAAAGCGACCGCCGAAAAGGTGTTCTACAAGAACCTCGCAGCGGTCACCGGCAACAAGCTTGTCAAGTAAGCCGCCTTGGCGGCGGTAACCTTGGTAACGATGCGCCGCGCCGCCAACGAACCCGTGGACGGCGCGGCGGGAAAGCGGACATCGCGCCCTGTTTTTTGCTAGCGTCGGCCTATGGAAGCCGCGCGCACCGTCATGGCTGAAACACCGGAGACCGCGTCCAAAATTGCGGGCCGGATCACGCCAATGATGGAGCAATATATCGAGATCAAAGCCGCCAATCCGGATTGTCTGTTGTTCTACCGGATGGGCGATTTCTACGAGCTGTTTTTCGAAGATGCCGAGGTCGCCTCGCGCACGCTCGGCATCGTGCTGACCAAGCGAGGCAAGCATCTCGGCAACGACATACCGATGTGCGGCGTGCCGATCGAGCGCGCCGAAGAATATTTGCATCGGCTGATCGCGGGCGGACACCGCGTCGCCGTTTGCGAACAGCTTGAAGACCCGGCGCAGGCGCGAAAACGCGGCGCCAAGAGCGTGGTGCGCCGCGACGTGGTGCGGCTGGTGACGCCGGGCACGCTCACCGAGGATTCGCTGCTCGAGGCCAGGCGCAACAATTATCTGGTCGCGCTGGCGCGAAGCCGCGCCTCGGCGGGCGACGACCGTTTCGCGCTCGCTTGGATCGATATTTCCACCGGCGAATTTCGCGTCGCCGAATGCGAGCGCGGCTCGCTTGGCGCAGAAATCCAGCGGATCGAACCCGGCGAGATCATCGTTTCCGATGCGCTCTATGCCGACGCCGAACTTGCGTCCTTTCTGCGCACGCTGCCTGCGCTAACGCCGCTCACGCGCGACGTGTTCGACGGCGCCACGGCGGAACGCCGGCTCGCCGCGTTCTTCGGCGTGGCGACCAGCGCATCGTTCGGCGCCTTCTCGCGGCTCGAACTCGCGGCCGCCGCGGCCGCGGTCACCTATGTCGAGCGTACGCAGATCGGCAAACGCCCACCGCTGTCGCCGCCAGCCCGCGAGGCAGCCGGGGCGACGCTGGCGATCGACCAGGCGACGCGCGGCAATCTCGAACTCGTGTATACGCTGACCGGCGAGCGGCGCGGATCGCTCCTTGGCGCGATCGACCGCACGGTGACGGCGGCGGGCTCGCGGCTGTTGGCGCAGCGGCTCGCCGCGCCGCTGACCGATCCCGCCGAAATCGCACACCGGCTGGACGCTGTCGCCGCCTTCGCCGGCGATTCCGCCGCGCGCAACGATCTTCGCACGCTTCTGAAATCCGTGCCGGATTTGGCGCGCGCGCTCACCCGCATCGCCATTGGCCGCGGTGGCCCGCGCGACCTTGCCGCGATTCGCGACGGCATTGTCGCGGCGGGCGAGTTCGCCAAGCGGTTCGCGGCGCTCGGCGAACTTCCGCGCGACCTCGCGCAGGCCGCGGCGGGTCTCAGCCGCGCCGACACCACGCTCGCCGCGGAACTCGGCGACGCGCTGGCGGATGAATTGCCGGTCTCGCGCCGCGACGGCGGTTTCGTCCGCGCGAGCTACGCGCCGCCGCTCGACGAAGCGCGTGCCTTGCGCGACGAATCCCGGCGCGTCATCGCCGGCTTGCAAGTGCGCTATGCCGAGGCGGCCGGCATTCGCGCGCTGAAAATCCGGCACAACAACGTACTCGGCTATTTCGTCGACGTTCCAGCGCAGCATGGCGATAAATTGATGAGTGCGCCGCTCAATGCCACGTTCATCCATCGCCAGACCACCGCGGGCCAAGTCCGCTTCACGACGACGGAGCTCGGCGAGCTCGAAGCAAAAATCGCCAACGCCGCCGATCGGGCGCTGGCGTTGGAGCTTGAAATCTTCGACCGCTTGGCCGAAGCCGTCGCGGCGGCAAGCGCGGAGATCAAGGAGGCGGCGAACGCCATCGCCGCGATCGACGTCGCCTGCGCGCTCGCCGCGCTCGCGGTCGAGCGCGACTATACGCGACCCGAAGTTGACGACAGTCTCGCCTTCACGATCGTTGGCGGGCGGCACCCCGTCGTCGAACAGATGCTGGCGGCGGACGGCGGGCCGTTCATCGCCAACGATTGCCATTTGTCGCCGCCGGCGCAGGCGCATGCTGGGCGCATCTGGATCATCACCGGTCCGAATATGGCGGGCAAATCGACGTTTTTGCGCCAGAACGCGCTAATCGCGATCTTGGCGCAGATGGGCAGTTTCGTTCCGGCTCGCGCTGCCCATATCGGTGTGGTCGACCGGCTATTCTCGCGCGTCGGCGCCGCCGACGATCTGGCGCGCGGACACTCGACCTTCATGGTAGAAATGGTCGAGACGGCGGCGATCCTCAATCAGGCCAGCGAACGCGCGCTCGTCATTCTTGACGAGATCGGCCGCGGCACGGCGACCTTCGACGGCCTGTCCATCGCCTGGGCGACCATCGAGCACCTGCACGAAACAAATCGCTGTCGCGCTCTGTTCGCGACCCATTTTCACGAAATGACTGCGCTCGCCGCGAAGCTGTCACGATTGCATAATGCCACCATGCGCGTGAAGGAGTGGCAGGGCGACGTGGTGTTCCTGCACGAAGTGGTGGCCGGCGCGGCGGACCGCTCCTACGGCATCCAGGTGGCCAAGCTCGCTGGGCTACCGGCAAGCGTCATCGAACGCGCTAAGGTCGTGCTGGCGCAGATAGAAGCCGAAGACCGCGTCTCGCCGGCGCGGCGCCTGATCGACGACCTGCCGCTGTTCGCCGCGGCGCGGCCGGCGGCTCCCGCCGAACAGGGCGACACCGCCCTGGGCGATTTGACCGCCGCGATCGCGGCGCTCAATCCCGACGAAATGTCGCCGCGCGACGCGCTGGAGGCGCTGTATACGCTCAAAGCGAAGCTCGCGAAGGCGAAATTATAGGCCGTTATAGTTTCCGCAGTGCGCGGGCCAGCACCTGACTGCGTATGAGAAACAGCATTCCGCTCCAGCCGACCGCGATCGATAGCCCGATGGCGAGCGCCCACCAGGAACCGAGCGGCTCGGCCAGATAGTGCACGGCCACAAAGCTCAGCGCGAGACCGATAAATGCAACTTGCGCATAGGCCACCATGCTGGCGGTCGCCTTGCCGCCCACGCGCGGATGCAAAATGACGATCGAGCTGCAAAAGATAATCGGGAAAAGCGCGAACATCCCCGAGGCAAACGAGCCGATACTGTAACTCGCCGTGGTCACCGTGGCGACAACGATAGCGGCGGCCAGCGCGCGTAGCGGAATATCGAACGCCGTTCGCAGGAAATGCTTCGGCGGTCCGGCGATTCGATAACGCCAGCTCAAAGGGATGGTGACGGCGAAGACGGCGGCATTGAGCGCGACCGCGCCGAGCGGTGTTAAGACTATGAGGCGTAACAAAGCCGTGACTGCGAACCAGGCGGCAAGCGCCACGCCGAGGCTGAGTACAAGACCGTGGCGCTGCGCCAGCGCGGCATAGACGGCGGCGAAGATCGAGACCGCCGCCCCGGTCGCGAGACTGCCCACCGCGCTGGCGGCAATGAAAGCGGGCGAATGCTCGATCGCGAGAATGACGTAGGCCGCGCCGGCCGCGGTCGGCAGCGCGGCGATCAGCGCGCCGACGAACGGCCCCGCGCGCTCGACCACAATCGACGTGACGACGACCACGCTCGCGGTGAGCGCCATTTTCAATGCGAGTTCCAACCAGAATGCGAAGGCGGGCGACACCATCCCAGGACGATTATCGCGGCCATCGCGATAAGTCTCGCTGGCGCGGCTAAAGGGAAGGTTTTTCCCCAGAAGAGGGCCAGTGGCCCAGTTAACCGAAAGGAATTACCCTCCACCCGTCATGGCAAGGAATATTTTCCCTTTCGCCATCTCAGCCTTCCGACCGCCGGGCGGGACCTTGCCGCCAGCGATCACGATGACACTTGTCGCCCGCTCCGCTAAGCCTATCGCATGTTGGACGTTCAGCAATCACATCGCGTCGCCGGCGATTTGATCGATCCGGCGGCGATCATCGCCGAGCTCAAAGGGCTCGCCGAGCGCCATGCCGGGCGTGAGCGCGAATTGCGCGTGGCCGTCGCCCAGTGCCTTAAAGCCGCGCTGATGCGAGGGCGGGCCCGCGCCGAAGATTTGCTGCGCAAGGATCGGCACGGACGGCGCTGCGCCGAGCGGCTGTGTCAGATGCAGGATGACATCATCCGCATTCTCTTCGATTTCACTGGCACCGAGCTCTATCCGACGCGGGTGCCGTCCGAGGCAGAGCATATGGCGGTGATCGCGACCGGAGGCTACGGTCGCGGCCTGTTGGCGCCGGGTTCCGACATCGATCTGTTATTTCTGCTGCCGTACAAACAGACGGCGTGGGGAGAATCGGTCGCGGAGGCGCTGCTTTATTGCTTGTGGGACATGGGACTGAAGGTCGGGCATGCGACGCGCTCGGTCGACGAATCGATCCGGCAGGCCAAGGCCGACATGACGATCCGCACCGCGCTTCTCGAATCGCGCTATGTGCTCGGCGACGCCAAACTCCACAACGAACTGACCGCTCGCTTCGACAAGGAAGTGGTTCAGGGCACTGCGGCGGAATTTGTCGCCGCCAAACTTGCCGAGCGCGAGGAGCGGCTGCGCCGCGCCGGCCAGTCGCGCTATCTGGTGGAACCCAACGTCAAGGACGGCAAGGGCGGGCTGCGCGACCTGCACACTTTGTTCTGGATCGCCAAATACGTCTATCGCGTGCGCGAACCGGAAGAGTTGATCGAGCGTGGCGTATTCGATCGCGACGAATACAACATGTTCCGCCGCTGCGAAGACTTCCTATGGTCGGTCCGCTGCAACATGCACTTCCTCGCCGGCCGCGCCGAGGAGCGGCTGTCGTTCGACATCCAGCGCGATATCGCGGTGCGGCTCGGCTACACCGAGCATCCCGGCCTGCGCGACGTCGAGCGCTTCATGAAGCACTACTTCCTTACCGCCAAGCAGGTCGGCGACCTCACCGCCATCTTATGCGCCAATCTCGAGGAGCATCAGGCGAAGCCCGCGCCGGTGTTGAGCCGCGTCATCGCCCGATTGCGGCCGTCGCGTGGGCCGACCAAGCTCACCGGGACCGACGACTTCGTCATCGACAATAACCGCATCACCATCGCGCGCCGCAACGTCTTCGCCCGCGATCCGGTCAATTTGATCCGGCTGTTCCATTTCGCGCAGCGGCACAATCTCGCCATCCATCCCGCGGCGATGCACGCCGCCACCCAGGCGCTGAAACTGATCGACAAGCGTCTGCGCGAGGACGGGG
>DASPTX010000005.1:0-19260 GCA_035623195.1 Xanthobacteraceae bacterium
TCTGCCCGCAATGGCTGAGGCGGCCAATCGGCATCGCCGTCGAGTTGCTCGCCGGCATTCCCAGCATCATCTACGGCATCTGGGGATTATTCGTATTCGCGCCGTTCTTACAGGCGACATTGCAGCCGTTCCTGATCAATACGCTCGGCAACGTGCCGGGCTTGGGATCGCTATTCGCCGGGCCGCCCTACGGCATCGGCATGCTGACCGCAGGACTGATCCTCGCCATCATGGTGCTGCCGTTCGTGACTTCTATTACCCGCGACGTGTTCGAGGCGGTGCCCGGCGTGCTCAAGGAGGCGGCCTATGGCCTTGGCTGCACGACCTGGGAAGTGGTGCGTTACGTCGTCCTGCCCTACGCGAGGGTGGGCGTCATAGGCGGACTGATGCTGGGTCTTGGCCGGGCGCTCGGCGAAACCATGGCGGTCACCTTCGTCATTGGCAACGCGCATCGCATCTCGACCTCGATTCTGGCGCCCGGTACCACCATCTCCGCCACCATCGCTAACGAATTCACCGAAGCGGTCGGCGACCTTTATACTTCGGCCCTGATCACGCTCGGGCTGATCCTGTTCGTCATTACTTTCATCGTGCTCGCCATTGCGCGTTACATGCTGATGCGCATCGAACGCCGGATCGGGTAACGCCATGCCGGACACGCCCTCGCGCTATGCCGGCCGCCGCCGCAGCGATGCAGTCGCCACGATGTTAGCATTCGCCGCAACGGCCTTCGGCTTGGGTTGGCTGGTGCTGATCCTGGGCTCTCTGCTTTGGCAGGGCTTTAGTGGTTTGTCGCTTGCAGTATTCACGCAGATGACGCCGCCGCCTGGCTCAAGCGGCGGGCTCCTCAATCCCATCGTCGGCAGCATGATCCTCACCATCCTCGCCGTTATGATTGGTACGCCAATCGGCATTCTGGCCGGCACCTATATGGCTGAATACGGCCGCTACGATAAATTGACCAGCGTGGTGCGCTTCATCAACGATATCCTGCTCAGCGCGCCGTCCATCGTCGTCGGCCTGTTCATCTACGAGGTGATGGTCGCGCCGATGGGGCATTTCTCCGGCTGGGCTGGCGGCGTCGCGCTAGCGGTCCTGGTGATCCCGGTGGTCGTGCGCACCACCGAGGACATGCTGACGCTAGTGCCGAATGCGTTGCGCGAGGCAGCCACCTCGATTGGGCTGCCGCGCTCGCTGTCGATCACGCGCATCTGCTATCGCGCGGCCCGCGCCGGCATGGTAACGGGCGTGTTGTTGGCCGTCGCCCGCATCAGCGGCGAGACCGCGCCGCTGTTGTTTACCTCGCTTAACAATCAGTTCTGGAGCGATAACCTCAACGCGCCGATCTCCAGCCTGCCGGTCGTCATCTTCCAGTTCGCGCTCAGTCCCTACAAGGACTGGCAGTCGCTGGCCTGGACCGGCGCCCTGATCATCACAATGACCGTACTCGTCTTGAGCATCACCGCGCGCGCCCTCGTACCATCGGGAAAACAGTCATGAGCATGAGCGTTGCCTCCTCCTCCGTCTCTGTTCCCCCGGTAAGCCACGCGCCAACCGACCGGACCGGCCTCGCCGAGAAGGTCACGATCCGCGATCTCAATTTCTTCTATGGTGAGTCAAAGGCGCTAAAATCGATCAGCCTTCCGCTCTACCAAAACAAGGTAACCGCCTTCATCGGCCCGTCGGGTTGCGGCAAGTCGACCTTGTTGCGCGTGCTCAACCGCATGTACGACCTTTATCCGCACCAGCGGGCGACCGGCGAAGTCATGTTCGACGGCGAAAATATCCTCTCGCCCAAACAGGATCTTAACCTGTTGCGCGCGCGCATCGGCATGGTGTTCCAGAAGCCCACGCCGTTTCCGATGACGATCTACGAAAACATCGCGTTCGGCATCAGGCTGTACGAGCGTCTGCCGAAATCGGAACTCGACGGCCGGGTGGAGACCTCGCTGCGGCGCGCGGCCCTGTGGGACGAAGTGAAGGACAAGCTCAACGCCAACGGACAGAGCCTCTCGGGAGGTCAGCAGCAGCGTTTGTGCATCGCGCGCACCGTCGCGGTGCGTCCCGAGGTGATCCTGTTCGACGAGCCATGTTCGGCGCTCGATCCGATCTCGACCGCCAAGATCGAGGAGCTGATCGACGAGTTGACGGACGACTATACGATCGTGATTGTTACCCACAACATGCAACAGGCGGCCCGCGTTTCTGAATTTACCGCCTTCATGTATCTCGGGGAGTTGATCGAGTTCGATGCCACAAGTCAAATGTTTACCGCGCCGCAGGATCAGCGCACCCAAGACTACATCACCGGCCGGTTCGGATAATCGGCAATTCGCAGGTAAATAGCCAATGACCGATATCACCACGACGCGGATCGACCATACCACCAGGGCGTTCGACGCCGACCTGCAAGAAATCACCCGCAAGGTCGCCGAGATGGGCGGGCTTGTCGAGCGGCAGATTGCCGACTCGGTGCAGGCATTGGTCGACCGCGATATCGAGTTGGGCGAGCGCGTCATCACCACCGATCCGGCGATCGACACGCTGCAGCGCGAAATCGAGGAAAAGGCGATCCTCACCATTGCGCGCCGACAGCCGATGGCGATCGACCTCCGCGAATGCGTAAGCGCCATGCGCGTGTGCAACGATCTCGAGCGCATCGGCGATCACGCCAAACATATCGGCAAACGCGTCGTCGCGCTCGACGACGATTTTTATCCGCAGAAGCTGATCCGTGGGGTCGAGCACATGTCGGCGCTGGTCTTGGCGCAGCTCAAGCAGGTGCTCGATGCCTATGCCAGCCGCGATCTGCAGTCGGCATTGGCGGTCTGGAACGGCGACGAAGAAATCGACTCGATGTGCATTTCGCTGTTCCGCGAACTCTTCACCTATATGATAGAGGATCCGCGCAATATCACGTTCTGCATGCATTTGATGTTCTGCGCCAAGGACATCGAACGCATGGGCGACCATGCCACCAATATTGCCGAAACCGTTTACTACATGATCGAGGGCCGTCCGATTACCGATCAGCGTCCGAAGGGTGACACCACGAGTTTTCCAGCAGGCGTCTTGCAAAAATAGGAGACCGGGATGGGAGCTAACATCCTGATCGTGGAAGACGAGGAACCGCTGACAACGCTATTGCGCTACAACCTGGAAGC
This sequence comes from Xanthobacteraceae bacterium, assembly GCA_035623195.1. Classification (GTDB taxonomy): domain Bacteria; phylum Pseudomonadota; class Alphaproteobacteria; order Rhizobiales; family Xanthobacteraceae; genus BOG-931. Next base: position 3,165 of record DASPTX010000005.1, read on the forward strand.
CGAAGGATACGAGGTGGATGCAGTTGCCAGAGGCGACGATGCGGATACCCGGCTGAAAGAAGCGGCGCCCGATCTCGTCGTGCTTGATTGGATGCTGCCCGGCCTTTCCGGAATAGAATTGTGCCGGCGGTTGCGCGCGCGGCCGCAAACTCAGTCTTTGCCGATCATCATGCTCACGGCGCGCGGCGAGGAGAGCGAACGCGTGCGCGGCCTTGCCACTGGCGCCGACGATTACATCGTCAAGCCGTTCTCGGTGCCGGAATTGCTGGCGCGGGTGCGCGCCTTGCTGCGGCGCGCCAGCCCCGAGCGCGTCGCCCTGGTGCTCATGATCGGCGATCTCGAACTCGATCGCGAAAAAAAGCGCGTTTCACGCGCGGGCCGTCCGGTCGATTTGGGTCCGACCGAGTTCCGCCTGCTCGAGTTCCTGATGGAACGGCCGGGGCGCGTATTTTCGCGCGAGCAGCTGCTCAACGGCGTGTGGGGCAGCGACGTCTATATCGACGAGCGCACGGTGGATGTGCATGTCGGCCGCTTGCGCAAGGCGCTCAATCGCGGCCACGACACCGATCCTATTCGCACGGTACGCGGCGCCGGCTATTCGCTGGACGATCGCTTCGGCAAGACGGGCTGAAGTAAGCCCGGCGTTTTGATAAGCCGCCTCTAACGTGTCGGCCGCTTGTCGCGCCGCCGATCCGACGGCGGCTGATAGGCCACCCGCGAATGATAGGCGCAATAGGGCAGGCCGGCCACGGTATTGCCGCCGCAGAAAAAGAAGTCGCTGCTGCCGGGATCGCCAACCGGCCAGCGGCAGGTTTGCTCGCTCAATTCCAGAATGGTGCGGCGCTGGCCGATCGGAATGATATTATCGATTAGTTCCGGCTCGGTCTCCACCTCGAAGTCGTAAGCATGAGCGAGCGCGGTGTTGCCGCGGATCGACGCGCGGCCGATCCGCAGCATATGCGACGGCGATCGCGCCTTGCGCGGCCGAGGCGATGCGCTCGATGTGCTCTTGGCGCGGCCGGACAAACCGAGCCGATGCACTTTGCCGATCACGGCATTACGCGTGATGCCGCCGAGCTCGGCCGCGATCTGGCTCGCCGAAAGGCCGTCCGACCAAAGCTTCTTGAGAAGCTCCACCCGTTCATCAGTCCACGACATGCTCAATATCTCCATGAACGCGCCGACAAGGTCTTGCAGGGAATCCCCCGCCACGTCAGGCGGCGCATCGCCGCCCAACACGCACTCGACACCAACGCTTTAGAAGACTGTCCGCCGCACGAGATGTCGTACTAGACGGTGAAAAGGCTACAATATGCCGGGAGTCTGACGCAAGACTCGCGCCGTGCAAGTCCACATATTCCTGCGCGCGTGTGGATGAACTGGGTACAAATCGGGTTCGTATCGCGCAATTATGCTGTGTTGACAGTGAGGCGCGTGGAAATAGAATGCTTGGGCGTGCCGCCCGTAGAGGCGGCACATTTCGTTTGAGCTGCGCCGTTGTTGCCCAGCGTTCGTAGGCATAGCCGTGACATCGCACCTGATGGCGACCTTTGCGCGTGTCGACCTCGCCTTCGAGCGAGGCGAAGGCGTATGGCTCGTGACCAAGGACGGCGAGCGCTATCTCGATTTTACCTCGGGCGTTGCCGTCAATGCGCTGGGTCACGCCCATCCGCACCTCGTCGGCGCGCTCACCGAACAGGCGCAAAAGCTGTGGCACGTTTCCAATCTTTATGAAATTCCGGAGGCCGAGCGCGTGGCGAGGCGCCTGTGCGATGCGAGCTTCGCGGATGTCGTATTCTTCTGCAATTCCGGCGCCGAGGCGGTGGAAGGCGCAATAAAGACCGCCCGCAAATACCAGGCGGTGAGCGGGCGGCCCGAGCGCTATCGGATCGTCACGTTCGAGGGCGCCTTTCACGGCCGCACGCTGGCGACGCTCGCCGCCGGCGGACAGAAAAAATATCTCGACGGTTTCGGGCCTCCGGTTGAAGGTTTCGATCAGGTCGTCCTCGACGATCTGGCGGCGGTTAAAGCTGCGATCGGCGAGCAAACTGCGGCGATCATGATCGAACCGCTGATGGGCGAAGGCGGCGTGCGGACCGTAGCGCCTTCGTTCCTCAAGGCGCTGCGCGAGCTTTGCGACCAAAACGGTCTCGCGCTTATCTTCGACGAGGTACAAACCGGCATGGGGCGGACCGGCGAGCTGTTCGCCTACCAGCGCACCGGCGTCAACCCCGATATTATGGCGCTCGCCAAGGCGTTGGGCGGCGGTTTTCCCGTAGGCGCCGTTCTTGCGACCAGCGAGGCGGCCAAGGGCATGACCGCCGGCACCCACGGCTCCACGTTCGGCGGCAATCCGCTGGCGATGAGCGCGGCCAATGCGACCTTGGACGTCATGCTGGCGCCGGGCTTCTTCGACCATGTCAAACGGATCAGCATCCTGTTCAAACAGCGGCTCGCCGAGATCAAGGACCGCTACCCGTCGCTGATCGCCGAAGTGCGAGGCGAGGGCCTCCTGATCGGCTTGCGCGCGGTCGTTCCCGCCGGCGAACTGGTCAATGCGATCCGTGGGGAGAAGATGTTGACGGTGGCGGCAGGCGACAATGTCGTGCGATTGTTGCCGCCGCTTATCATAAGCGAACAGGAAATCGCCGAAGGTGTCACGCGGCTCGACCGCGCTTGCGCGCGGCTCAGCCGCGCCGCCGCGAACGCGCCTTCCGCCGCCTGCGGTGGAGAAAAGCAAGCCAAAAACGAGGAGGCCGCGGGGTGAACGGCGTCCGTCACTTCCTCGATCTCATAGACGTTCCGGCGGCCGAGCTGCGTAGAATGATCGAGGCCGCGCGCGCCATGAAGGCCAAGCGCGACCGCACGGCTCGCCCGCTCGCCGGCAAGACGCTGGCAATGATCTTCGAGCGACCTTCGACCCGCACCCGGGTGTCCTTTGAAGTCGCCATGCGCCAGCTTGGCGGCGATGCCATCCTCCTGACCGCGGAAGAGATGCAGCTCGGCCGCGGCGAGACGCTGGCGGACACCGCGCGCGTGTTGTCGCGCTATATCGACGTCATCATGATCCGCACGCTGGACCCGGCCGCCGTCGCCGAGCTCGCGCGCCACGCCACTATTCCCGTAATCAACGGTCTCACGCGCCGGTCGCATCCTTGCCAGGTGCTGGCCGACGTCATGACTTTCGAGGAGTATCGGGGTCCGATCCGCGGCCGCACCGTGGCGTGGACCGGCGACGCCAATAACGTGCTCACGTCCTGGATGCACGCCGCGGAACGCTTCGAATTTCGGTTGCGCGTGGCGACGCCGTCGGAATTGGCGCCGAAGAAACCGCTTTTACAGTGGATTAAATCCTCGGGCGCGGCGATTGCGATCGGCACCGATCCGGACGAAGCGGTCAAGGGCGCCGATTGTGTCGTCACCGACACCTGGGTTTCCATGGGCGACCGCAACGGCGCGCGGCGTCACAACCTGCTCAAACGCTATCAGGTCAATGCCCGGCTGATGGCTCGCGCTAAGCCTGACGCCATTTTTATGCATTGCCTGCCGGCCCATCGCGGCGAAGAAGTCACCGATGAGGTCATCGACGGGCCGCATTCGGTGGTCTTCGACGAGGCCGAAAATCGGTTGCACGCCCAGAAGGGCATTTTGACGTGGTGCCTCGACGCGAATGTCGGATGAGGCCGGCCGAAAATTGCCGACAATTCTTGGCAATGATTCTAGGTAACGATTCTTGGCAACATTTTCTGGCGGGGACTTCCCAAGACGCGTCTTGACACGGGTCTCACAAAAGCGCCGATAGGACCTATATTCCGGAGCAATGAGTAATCCCAACTTCGCCACCCCGGTCCGGCAGGCCGCCGAAACCGGCCTGGACGACACGATCCTGCCCTTTGCGGTCAAGGCACTCGATCTGCGCGGCCGAATCGTCCGGCTGGGGGCGGCGGTCGACACCATTCTCAACAGCCACGATTACCCGACGCCTGTGGCGAAGCTCCTCGGCGAAGCAATCGTACTCACCGTGATGCTCGGCTCAGCCCTCAAATTCGAGGGCCGTTTCATCCTGCAAACCCAGAGCGACGGCCCGGTTCGCATGCTCGTGGTCGATTTCACGTCGCCGAGCAATGTGCGCGCCTGCGCGCGTTTCGATGCCGCGCGCGTATCCGCCGCCATCGCTGCCGGCGAGGCGACGCCCGGTCGGCTGCTTGGGCGCGGTCACTTGGCCATGACAATCGACCAAGGCCCGGAAATGAGCCGTTATCAGGGAATGGTGCCGCTGGAAGGCGGCGACCTCGAACAAGCCGCGCACGAATATTTCACCCGTTCAGAGCAGATTCCGACCAGGGTGCGGCTGGCCGTCGGAGAAGAGTTTCGTTCGGTCGAAGGCGGTGCGCGCCGTCACTGGCGCGCCGGCGGCATTTTGCTTCAGTTTTTGCCCAATTCGGCCGAACGCGCACGCCGCGCCGATCTCGATCCTGGCGACGCGCCACCCGGCACCGCGCCTCACGTGCTGCCGGAGGACGAGGCGTGGGTCGAGGGCCGTTCGCTGGTCGCGACCGTCGACGATATCGAATTGCTCGATCCGGCGCTTTCGAGCGAGCGGCTGGCCTATCGATTATTTCACGAGCGGGGCGTTCGCGTATTCCGCGCCGGCCGCGTCGCCGCACAGTGCTCATGTTCGCGGCACGGCGTCACGAACATGCTGCAGAGCTTCTCGCAACAAGATCGCGACGACATGGTCGAGGATGGCCGCATCACCGTCACCTGCGAGTTTTGCAGCTCGACCTATGTGTTTGCTCCCGGCGAGATTGCAACGCAGAACGCGCCGTCGGCCTGACCCGGCCCTATTCATAACCTATTGAATTTATTCATGTTTGTTGCCATGCTGCGCGGCAGCCGCAGACGTTAGAGCGCAGTCGATTCAAATCGAATCGATTGCGGCTCTAGACCCTTAATGAGGTATGATCCTTTTGGAAAACCGGTTCCCACTCCGGATCAGCCCTAATTGATGGTGCGTTTACCGCCGTCGACGCTGTCGAGCGAAAAAGCGGGGACGTCGATATCGAAGTGCTCCCCGCTCGCGCTCACCATTCCATAGGTGCCGACCATGAAACCCGAAGGGGTCTGAAGCGGAACGCCGCTGGTATATTCGAAGACCTCACCCGCTTTGAGCACGGGCTCCTCGCCGACCACGCCCGCGCCGCGCACTTCTTGGCGCCGACCGTGAGCGTCGGTGATTCGCCAATGGCGGGTTTTCAGTTGGACCGTCTCAGTTCCCTTATTGGTGATCGAGATCGTGTAAGCCCAGAAAAAATAATTGTTCTCCGGTGACGAGCGATCGGCGACAAAGCGCGGGGTCACCACAACCTCGATGTTGCGGGTCAGGGCGCGATACATGGCAAGCTATGCTGCGGCCTTCTTGTTGACATCGACGCCGCCCTCCCGATCGTGCTTGCGCCAGGCTGGCGCAATGACATGAGCGGCGTCAAACTTGACCGAATCCATAACCGTCAGGACAAGCTTTCTCAAGCCGTCCCTGCCGGAGTAGGGCGCGGTCGTTTCAAACCGAATCGATTGCGGCTCTAGATGTTTGATGGGGCATAATCTTTTCGGAAGACCGGTTTCCACTTTTCCGGATCATGCCCTAGATTGGAAAGGCCGCCGCCTGGATTCGGCTCAATGGGCCGCTTCGGCAGCGTGCGAAGTCCGAAAGACGATCGTGAAGCCCATCGTGAAGCCTATCGCGAAGCAGTTCGTGAGACCGCGACTCGTCGAGCCGGCGGGAGCGGCTGTGCTGCCGACAGCGGCAACAGCCGACCGCGATCTACGGCTTGATCTGTTCCGCGGGATCGCGCTTTGGCTGATTTTCCTCGATCACATTCCGCAGAACATCGCCAACTGGTTCACGATCCGCAATTACGGTTTTAGCGACGCGACCGAGATCTTCATCTTCATTTCAGGCTACACGGCGGCTTTCGTCTATGGGCGCGCCATGCGCGAGCGCGGCATCGTCATCGCCAGCGCACGCGTGCTCCGGCGTGCGTGGCAGATCTACGTCGCCCACATTTTTCTGTTCACTATCTTCATGGCCGAGATTGCTTACGTTGCGGCGACCTTCGACAATCCGCTCTACGCCGAAGAAATGAATATCCTCGATTTTCTTAAGCAGCCGGACATCACGATATTCCAGGCGCTGATCTTGAAGTTCAAACCGGTCAACATGGATGTGCTGCCGCTCTACATTATGCTGCTGCTGTTTTTCCCGCCGATGCTTTGGCTTTTGCTGTACCAGCCGGCATTCGCGCTGGCCGGTTCGGCACTGGTTTATGTACTGGCGTGGAATTTCGATTGGAATTTGCCGGCCTATCCAAACGGCGTTTGGTTCTTCAACCCGTTTGCGTGGCAGCTTTTGTTCGTGTTCGGCGCATGGTGCGCGCTCGGCGGCGCGCAGCGGCTGTCCGGCGTCTTACGTTCGCCGGTCGTGCTGGCGATCGCGATTGCATATCTCGTATTCGCATTCGTAATTACGCTGACCTGGTATGTCGAGCCACTCGGCCGCTTTGTTCCGGTCTGGCTGAGCGATTGGATGTATCCCATCGACAAGACCAATCTCGACGTGTTGCGGTTCGCTCATTTCCTTGCGCTCGCCGCGGTCACGGTGCGCTTCGTGCCGCGCGACTGGCCGTGGCTGAAGTCGCGCTATCTGCGCCCGGCGATACTTTGCGGCCAGCATTCGTTGGAGATTTTCTGTCTCGGCGTCTTTCTGGCCTTCGCCGGTCAATTCATCATTAGCGAATGGTCGGGAGGCCCGCTGATACAGGCACTTATCAGCCTTGTCGGCATCCTGATCATGATCGCGACAGCCAGTCTCTTATCGTGGTACAAAGAGGTTGAAGGGCGAAATCCGGCCGCGCGCGTAAAGCCGCCAGACGCCGACCTCGCGGGAGGCGAGGCATGAAATCGATCATAGCTTTCGTTGCGACAATTGCACTTAGCTGTCTGCCGCAAGGCGCGGCTCTCGCTGCGCCGCAACCGGATGAGTGCGACGTTCCGGCATCGCTCATCGAAAGCGAAATCGATCTCACGCGCGCGACCGATGAAATGAAAGACAAACATCGCCTCGACATCAGCGTGGTGGGCACCGGATCCTCGGCTTTGCCGGGGCCGGACGGGCCGCATTTCGCTTATCCGGCGCGACTGGAAGATATGCTCAGAGCGCAATTGCCCGGTATCGATGTTAAGGTTACTGCCCATGTTCAGTCGAAACAAACAACGGCTAACATGTTGAATGATTTAGATAAAATCCTCTCGGCGGACAAGCCCAGCCTCGTAGTATGGCAGACCGGCACGGCGGATGCGATCAGCGGCGTCGAGCCCGACGATTTTCATGCGAGCCTCGACAGCGGCGTGGAAAAAATACAAACAGCCGGCGCCGACGTCATTTTGATGAATATGCAATACAGCCCGCGCACCGCATCGATGCTCGACGTTTCCACGTATGCCGACGTGATGCGCCTGGTCGCCCAGCAGCGCAACGCGATGTTGTTTGATCGGCTGGGTATGATGAAATACTGGAATGACGTCGGCACATTCGACCTCTATGCCGCCACCAAGAAGTATGATATGGCGCGGCGAGTTCATGACTGCATCGGGCGGGCCCTGGCGTCGCAAATTATCAATGCTGCACATCTCGACCCCGTGAGAATGCAAACAACGCGCTGATGAACCCCGACAAACAAACAAGCATCGCCTGCCAGGGGCGGGCCGCGGCGGCTTCGGCGATTTTTGTCGCACTGCAATTTGCTGCGGCGCACAGCGCGACGGCCCAGATTGCAACGCTCGCGCCGCATCTGGTCTCGCAGACCGGACCGGCCGCGGCACAGGCAGCAGCAACTGGCGGAACACCATCGGCCGCGGCATCGACGCTCGCTTGCACCGCGCCGGCGGAATTCGTCCGCTTCGAGCGGCCTCTGCTTCACACGATGCGGCGTCTGGACAGCGGCCAGCCGCTCACGATCGTCGCGATCGGTTCCTCCTCGACCGCCGGCGCGGGCGCGAGTTCGCTGGAGGCGAGCTATCCGAGCCGGCTTGCCGTCGAGCTGCGGATAAGATTTCCTGGCCGCGAGATCACCGTGCTCAATCGCGGCGTCAACGGCGAAGAGACCGACAACATGATGGCGCGCTTCGCCTCCGACGTGACGGCGGCGCATCCGCAGCTGGTGTTGTGGCAGATCGGCACCAATTCGGTGCTGCGCGATCATCCGCTTAACCCGCATGGCGTTCGACTGCGCCAGGGCATCGAAGAACTAAAAAACTCCGGAGCCGACGTCGTCCTGATCGACCCGCAATTCGCGCCGGCGGTGCTCGCCAAGCCGGAAATGCCGGGCATGCTGGAACAAATTGCGCTCGCCGCGAAGGAAGAGAACGTCGACTTATTCCGCCGCTTCGCCGTAATGCGCGATTGGCATGAGGTGCAGCATCTGTCCTTCGATACGTTCGTGTCGCCGGATCACCTGCACATGAACGACTGGAGCTACGCATGCGTCGCCAAGCTTCTAGGCATGGCCATCGCGGAAGCCGCCACGCGGCCGCTCACCGCCGCCGCAGTTCGTCAGAACGGCGCGTCAGGGAAACCGGTCGTTCCCTAGAGCGCAGTCGTTTCAAGGTGAATCGATTGCGCCTCTAGGCATTTGATGAGGCATGATCTTTTTCGGAAAATGGATGGCCTTTTGCGAATCATGCCCCGGCGCACGTCTCGTCTTCAATCAGACCGCCTCCAGCGCCGCGAGTACGTCCTCGACGATATCGTCGGGATGTTCCAGCCCAACGGAGACGCGCACCAATCCATCACTGATGCCGAGTTCGGCGCGTTGCGCCGGCGAAAGACGCTGGTGCGTCGTCGTTGCCGGATGCGTAATTAGGCTTTTGGCGTCGCCGAGATTATTGCTGATACGGATGAGCTTGAGCGCGTCCTGGAACCGGAAAGCGCCTCGCTTGCCGCCCTTGACTTCGAAAGCGACAAGCGTCGAACCGCCGCGCATCTGCTTCTGCACGATCGCTGCCTGCGGATGATCGGGCCGGCCGGGATAGATCAAGCGCGAAATCTTCGGGTGCTCGGCGAGCGCGACCGCAAGCGTAGCCGCGCTGTCGGTCTGCCGTCGCACGCGCACGGCCAGCGTCTCAAGGCCCTTGAGCAAGACCCAGGCGTTGAACGGCGACATCGACGGGCCGGTTTGGCGAATAAGAACATGAATCTTGTCCATGATGAATTTCTGCGAGCCGAGAACGACCCCGCCGAGACAGCGTCCCTGGCCGTCGATGTGTTTGGTGGCCGAGTACACGACGCAATCGGCGCCAAGCGCGAGCGGGCTCTGAAACAAGGGCGTGGCGAACACATTGTCAACGACGAGCGTCGCGCCGGCCTCATGCGCGATTTTCGCCACCGCCGCAATATCGATGACGTCAAGCGCCGGATTGGTCGGACTTTCCAGGAAGAAAGTCTTGGTGTTCGGCCGCACCGCATCGCGCCAGGCGGCGAGATTGCAGCCATCGACGAGGGTCGAAGCAACGCCGAAACGCGGCAAATAGTCTTCCACGACATAGCGGCACGAACCGAACATCGCCTTCGACGCCACGACATGGTCGCCGGCCTTGAGCTGGCCGACCAGCGACAAGGTCACGGCGGCCATTCCCGTCGCGGTGGCGCGCGCCGCCTCGGCGCCTTCCAACGCCGCCATGCGCCGCTCGAACATGTCGACGGTCGGATTGGCGAAGCGTGAATATTGATAGCCGGGATCCTCGCCCTTGAAGCGGGCTTCGGCCTGAGCGGCATTGTCGTAGACGTAGCCTTGAGTGAGAAACAGCGCTTCCGAGGTCTCGCCGAACTGCGAACGCAACGTGCCGGAATGAACGAGGCACGTTTCCGGGCGGTAGCCTCTTTTCGCGGACGCCGACATGTGGCCCTCCTAGCCGACAAGCGTTTTGGCCGAGGCAGGAATCGGCCAAAAACAAACCCGGCCGGGAGGAAAATCCTCAAGGCCGGGCTCATGCGTCCCCGGCCTTTTAGCAATTTGTTTTACGTGGCTGCAAGCCGGCCGGCTCAAATGACCACGGAATAAAGTGGTGTATACGACGCGCCGATCTTTGCGTCAAACCGGGCATCGGATTAGATCGCTGGCGGTCGTGCAATGCCTTTGACCTTTGCTCCATCGGATCGCGGAATTCTGCCTGACCGTATGATCGCGGCACTGGCGGAAATGGCCGGCATTCGCGCCGCCTATCCATTCGCGCCGGACCAAATCCAGCCGGCCAGTCTCGACCTTCGCCTTGGCGCGGTGGCCTATCGGGTGCGGGCAAGCTTTTTGCCGGGTCCCGGCACCACCGTCGCGCAGCGCATCGCGGAACTGATGCTTCACGAGTTTTCGCTGACCTCTGGCGCCGTGCTCGAGACCGGCTGTGTCTATATCGTGCCGCTGATCGAAAGCCTCGCGCTGCCCCCAGATATCGCGGCAGCAACCAACCCGAAAAGCTCGACTGGGCGGCTCGATGTATTCACGCGCGTGATCGCCGACGAGACGCGCGGCTTCGATCGCGTTGCTGCGGGCTACCACGGACCGCTTTATGCCGAGATCAGCCCCAAGACCTTTCCGGTCCTGGTGCGTGAAGGCTCTCGGCTTTCCCAATTACGCCTGCGTCGTGGCGACGCGGCTTTGTCGCCCGAGGCTTTGGCTGCGCTCCATGCGCGCGAACGGCTGGTCGACCGCAGCGAGGCCGTCATGGGTGACGGCGTCGCGGTGAGTATCGATTTGGCCGGCGGTCCCGATCCCGGCATTCGCGGCGACGGCATTGTCGGCTATCGCGCCAAGCGGCATACCGCCGTCATCGAAGTCGAACGCCGCGCCGCCTATGATGTCGCCGATTTCTGGGAGCCGATCGTCGCGCGCGCCGATCGCAGCCTTATTCTCGATCCCGACGAATTCTACATTTTGGCCTCCACCGAGGCCGTCCAGGTGCCGCCGGACTTCGCCGCCGAGATGGTGCCGTTCGATCCCTTGGTCGGCGAATTCCGCGTCCACTATGCCGGCTTTTTCGATCCGGGCTTCGGCTATGCCGGGGCTGGAGGGCTGGGTTCTCGCGCGGTGCTGGAAGTTCGTTCGCGCGAAGTGCCGTTTATCCTCGAGCACGGACAGGTCGTCGGCCGGCTGGTCTACGAAAAAATGCTGGCGCGTCCCGACCGGCTCTATGGCAGCGGCATCGGCTCCAATTACCAAGCCCAGGGGCTGAAATTGTCGAAGCATTTCCGCTAGGGCATGATCCGGGAAAAGTGGAAACCGGTTCTCCGTAAAGATCATGCCCCGTCAAACATCCAAGGCGCGGCTCGGCACGGGCGTAAATCCCAGTGCCGTACCGCCGTCCGACACAAAATTCTTGTGGTATTTCTTGAGGAAGCGGGTTCTTCTGTCTGCGGGGCGCGACGGCAGGGTCTAAAACGCAAGGCGGCGGATGAAGCTGGCAGTCACAATTGGCCTTGCCGTGTCGATTGCGCTTGTGCTTGCCGGCATCACGCCAGGCTTGGCGCAAACGGGCTACGACCGGCCGGGCGGGGACTATACCAGCGCGCCGGTCGCGAACGGCGATCCCGCGGTCTGCGCGAACCGGTGCGAGCATGAAAAAAATTGCCGCGCCTGGAGTTTTTCTTATCCGTCAAGCGCCGGCGCGCCGGCGATGTGCTGGCTCAAGCGCGAGGTGGTGCCGGCCAAGGAATCGAGCTGTTGCGTTTCCGGCGTCCGTGGCGCCGGCGTGATCGAGCCGCAGGCGGGCGCCATTGAATATTCGATCGACCGCGTCGGCGGCGACTATCACTCGTTTGAAACGCCGCCGGAAGCCAAGGGCAAGGCCTGCGCCGAAGCCTGCCAGAGCGACCAGCGCTGCCGCGCCTGGACCTATCGCCGTCCCGGCTATGGTTCGGCATCCGCGCGCTGTTACCTTAAGGATGCAATCAAGCCGCCACGCCGCCGGCCGTGCTGCATTTCTGGCGTGGTCCGCTAGGGCATGATTCGGAAAAAGCCTGCCCCGGACTCGATCCGGGGTGGAGACCGGTTTTCCGAAAGATCATGCCCCATCAAAAATCTAGAGCCGCAATCGATTCAGTTTGAAGCGATTGCACGCTAGCCGGTGCCGCCGACCGTAATGCGGTCGATCCGCAGCGTCGGCTGGCCGACGCCGACCGGCACGCCCTGGCCGTTCTTGCCGCAAGTGCCGATACCCTTGTCGAGCTTGAGATCGTTGCCGACCATCGAGACGCGGTGCAGGTCGGTGGGCCCGTTGCCGATCAGCATCGCGCCCTTGATCGGCGCGCCGATTTTGCCGTTCTCGATGCGGTAAGCCTCGGTACACTGGAACACATATTTGCCCGAGGTGATGTCGACCTGGCCGCCGCCGAAATAGGTGGCGTAAATACCGTCCTTGACCGAGGCGATGATCTCGGCGGGATCGGTTGTTCCCCCGAGCATATAAGTGTTGGTCATGCGCGGCATCGGCACATGGGCGAAGCTTTCGCGCCTGCCGTTGCCGGTCGGCTTCATGCCCATCAGCCGCGCGTTCTGACGATCCTGCATGTAGCCGACGAGGATGCCGTCTTCGATCAGCACGGTGCGATTGGTCGGCGTGCCCTCGTCGTCGATCGACAGCGAGCCGCGGCGGCGCGCCATGGTCCCATCGTCGACCACGGTGACGCCTTTGGTGGCGACGCGCTGCCCCATGAGCCCGGCGAAGGCCGACGTCTTCTTCCGGTTGAAATCGCCTTCCAGTCCATGGCCGACGGCTTCATGAAGCATGACGCCCGGCCAACCGGGTCCGAGTACGACGTCCATTTCGCCTGCGGGCGCCGGCACCGCTTCGAGATTGATGAGCGCCTGGCGCACTGCGTTGTCGACCGAGCCTTGCCAGGCCTCGGTTGCGACGAACCGCTCGTAGGTCTCGCGGCCGCCATAGCCGTCGCTGCCGATTTCTTGCCGGCTGCCGTCGCCGACGACGACGGAGACGTTGACGCGGACCATGGGCCGGATGTCGCGGTAGGTCTCTCCGTCGCCGCGCAGGATTTCCACCGCCTGCCAAGTGGCGGCGATACTGGCCGTGACCTGACGCACGCGCGGGTCTTTGGCGCGCGCATAGGCGTCGATGGTTTGTAGAAGCCGCGCTTTAGCCTCGAAGGAGAGGCTATTGAGCGGGCTCTCCTCGCCATAGAGTTTGACATTGCTGCGGGGTGGTGGCGCGGCATAGTGCCCCGAATAGCCGCCCTTCACCGCCTGCACTGCATCCGCGGCGCGTTCGATCGCCCCTTCCGAAACGTCGGAGGCATGCGCGTAGCCGACGGCTTCGTCCTTCACCGCGCGCAAGCCGAAACCCTGCGAGGTATCGTAGGTTGCCTGCTTTAGTCGCCCGTTGTCGAAGGTCAGCGCCTCGGCCTGTCGATACTCGAGGAAAAGTTCGCCGTCGTCGGCCCCGTCAAGGCCGCGTGCGATGATCTTTGCCAAACGTTGCCGGTCGAGACCGGCGCGGTCGACGAGCGAAGTGAGGGTATTGGTTGCAGCAGCGCTGTTCATGGCAGGTCCTGACGATGGGCTCGGCGATTTGTGGTTCGATGACCGTCCCTTACATAAAGACTTAGGCTCGGTCCGGGGAGGGGCGTGTTAATCGCGCTTGGCGATGCCGGCCTTTTCGATCACCGCTCCCCATTTGGCGATGTCCGCCTTGAGCCGTGCGGTCATTTCCTCCGGCGTGCTCGCGCGCATCGTCATACCCGTTTCCGCTGCCTTGCTCTGAATATCCGGGCTGGGAATGACATCGTCCACGGCTCGGTTGAGCGTTGCGACGATCGCCACTGGCGTGCCGGCGGGTACGGAAAGCCCGTTCCAGCTCGTTACCTCATAGTTCTTAAGGCCGCTTTCCATGACGGTCGGCACGTTGGGCAGATAGCTGGGTCGCGTCAGCCCGGCGGATGCAATCGCCACCAATTTCCCGTCGGCAAGAAGGCCGTGAACCGCCGCATAAAATTCGAAGGCGAGGTCGATATCGCCGCGGATGACGGCGCCGGCCATGTCGGGCGAGGTGCGGAACGGCACGATCGTGGCTTCGATGTTTGCGCTATTGGTAAAGAGCTCAGCGGCGAGATTCTGCGTGCTGCCGGGATTGATTGTGCCGATGTTCAGCTTCCCAGGACTGGCGCGCGCCGCAGCGATCACGTCCTGGACCGACCGCAGCGGCGAGCCGGCCCGCGTCACCAGCAAGATGTCGAAGAAGGCCGCGGTCGAAACGGACGCAAAGTCGGTCAGGACATTGTAGGGCAGCGACTTGAACAACGCTTCGGCGATGGCGGTGTTGTTGCCGGTCATCAAGAGCGTATAGCCGTCCGGCGCGGCTGCCGCGGCAGTCTGAGCGGCCGCGATGCCGCCGGCGCCGGGCCGGTTTTCGACGACGAATTGCTGATGAAGCCCGGCCGAGAGCTTCTCGCCCAAGAGCCGCATGCCCACATCGGCGACCCCGCCGGGGGCGTAAGGGACGATCAAAGTAACCGGATGGTCCGGATAGTCGCCCTGCGCTTTCGCACTTTGTGCCGCCGCACTACTCGTCGCCGCCGCCACCACGCCGGCGGTCAGCAAGGCCGCAGAAATGGCCGCGCTGATGCGATCCGCTCGCATAATTTCGATCCCCTTTCCGCCAGTCCGTGCAGTTTGGCAAAGCTCGGCGGGCGGGTGCAATCCGGCGGTTTCGGCTTATAGCTTACGGCAACTGATCGTAGCCTTCGCCAAAGCCTTTGAGGCTCATGGGAAAGCCGATGCCCTCTTCCGGGGTCTGAAAAATGATAAAGGTGGAGGTCTGACCGTTCCGCAATTGCTTGATCAGGTTGTCGTCCATCACCACCTCGGCGACGCACCCATTCGGCAGACAGCGCACGAAACCGGCGCGGCCGACATCCTGATTGTCGATCTTCAGCCCAAGGCCCGACGGCAGCAATACCCCGAGCGGTGCGACAACGCGCATCAGGCGGCTCTTCTGGTCGGATGTCTTGAGGACGATCACGGTGAGGCCGATATTGGGCCGATCCTCCGCCGTTACGCTTTGCATGAGCGCGCATTGCTCGCCCTGCGCTCCGGGCGGCGTATCGCAGCGGATCTGCCAATCGCCGTGGACGGATTTGACCGCGCCTTGGGCCAAGGCCGGGTGGACGGATGCTATGGCGAGCGTCATGAAAACGGCAGAACCGAGCAGCGCGGTGGCCAAAGGCCGCATCCGCAATCTGCAGTCAAATATTGCCATCACGGTTCCCCTGACCAGCCCGCCAAGCCGCCCCCGGAAGGCATAACCGCCACGAATCACTTGCGCCGGCCGTCGCCGCGCGAGCCTGCCTACATGGTGAGCCCAGCGTGTCAAGGACATCAAAATCAAGCCATTGTGGCCGGCCCAAGGTCGATGGGTTGCGCTTGCCGCCACGCCGGCGGGTACGACGAGGGCACAGCCGACGCCATTGTGCGAGCTATCGAGGAGTGCATTGCAGCAGTCGCCGATTTGTGGTTTGGAGGAACCGGAATTCCCCAATCCCGACGAGGCCTGCCAGGGACTTCACGCGCGGGACCAAACCCGGTCACAGCAGGCGGCGTCATAGCGTGGCGGCCGGCAGAAAGTCAGGGTCAGCGCTGTCGCCGGCAGTCGTGACTAAGATCAGAAACAGGGAGCAGAACGAGGCATGAAAGCGTTCTCACGTTTGGCCGCTTTTGCGGCGAGCGCGGGCGGGGTCACGGCAGGCGCCGGCGCCGCATGGGCAGGTCTGGGTCAGCCGTCGCCTTGGCAAATGGACTTGCAGGAATCAGCCACGCCGGTGATGGACCAGATTGCCGGGTTCCATTTTTTCCTGCTGTGGGTGATTGCGGCGATTTCCGCCTTCGTTCTTGTGCTCCTTCTCATCGTCATTGTGCGATTTAACGCCCGCGCCAATCCGACGCCTTCGCGAACCACCCATAACACGCCGATCGAGATTCTTTGGACGGTCGTCCCGGTCATCATTCTGGCGGTGATCGCCGTGCCGTCGTTTCGACTG
>DASPTX010000006.1:0-53184 GCA_035623195.1 Xanthobacteraceae bacterium
CGAACATCGCTCCGACTAGAGCGATCGTCACCGCCAGGAACAGCACGCCGGCTACCGGCCACTCTCGCAAGTACCCGTCGAATCCTTCCATGGCTGCGCCCACATCTCGCGCCGCAGGCGTTGCCCTTTCTGCGTATACCAGCATGTCGCCCGCCGGAACCTGCGGCAGCCACTGCCGGTACTGCCGCAGCACGATACTCAATAGCCCGCCGATAAGGACCGGCCAGAGCGCCGCCCAAAGTTGCTTCGCGGCAAGCGCGTCGTGGAACGATCCACCCACAATTCGCGGATAGAGCGCCCAGGGCAGGGCGACGGCGGCGAATGCGACCACCAGCCAGGGCGACATCAGTCCCATCGTCGCCGAGGCGCGCGGATCTGTTGGAGCAATTGACTTCAGGCGCTGCAGGAAATGAAACATCAGAACAGTGCTGGCGATCGACGAGAGGGTGGCGAGTGTAGCTGCGACCCCATCTCCTAGGGATCCCTTGATGGCGAGCTTTGCCAGCGCCCCCCCAGTCAGCGGCAGACCGCCAAGTCCAAGCGCGAGCACAGCGGCCGGTAACAGCACCAGCCACAGGCTGCGCGCCCGTGTCAGCGCACCTACACCGACGGCAAGGAACAGGCCGCCTTTGACCAACGTGTGGTGCACGGCATAGAAGATCGCCGGCGTCGCCACATTGGTATCGCCCACCGCTAGACCGACGCCAATGACCGCGGCCAGCAGCCCCATCTGACTTACGCTCGAATAGCCCAGCACGGTCTTGGGGTTCGACTGTGTTATTCCGATCGCGACACCATAGAATGCGGAGAAGAAACCGGCAGCGGCGAGCGCCATGCCCCAATCGGGCCCTGCGCGTTCAAAGGGCAGGAAGCGGATGAAGACGATGCCGGCCTTTACGGCAGCCCCGCTGAGGACCGCCGCAGCCGGAATCGGTGCCGCAGAGTATGTCAGCGGCATCCAAACGTGCATCGGCACAAGCCCAATTTTTAGCCCAAAGCCGAGGATGAGAAATGCCAAAGTCGCGTTGCGCCATGTCGATGTGGCAAACGCCGCAGCGGCGTCGCTGATCAGCAGGCTGCCATTGGGACTAGCGGCGGCCAACAGCACGAAGCCCATCAGTAAGAGCGCCTCGCCAAGGACTGCCAACGAGACATACACCGCGCCTGCATGCTTGGCGTCTGCAGTGCCGTCGAACACGACCAGTCCGTAGGCCGCGAGGCTGACCAGCGTGAAGAACAAATAGAAGCTCATCAGGTCGGCAGCGATGAAAATGCCGAGGCTGCCCGTGAGCGTCATCAGCCACCAAATCGTGAAGCGGCCGCTATCGCGTTCGCTTCGCAGATAAACGGCGGCATAGGCGCCTGCCGCGATCCACAATAATGCCGAGGCTCCCAGCAGCATCGCTCCGGATCGATCGAGCACGAACGTCAAGCCGAGCAGGGCGCGGGGCAAAACCAGCGTCGTGCCGCGAAACTCGTTCAGCGCCGCCGCCAGGGCGGGCAAGGGCGCGAATGCCAGGAGTACCGGCATGCGATCGCGCAAACGCCCTGACAAACACGCCGCCAGCATGGCAAGCGGCAACGCGAGTGTAGCGGCGAGCAACATTCCCGAATTCGTCACAATCCTCGCTCCCGCAAGAGGTTCGATCGCATCGTGAGGAACGGCACGGATTTCATCGCGGCGCAACCGTGGACACGGCCGGACGGCCGATCTGCAAAAATTCGGACGGTCGCAACGGCACGAGACTGAGCAAGACCGCGCACAGTGCAAGCGCTAGCGCCACAAACTCGCGGCTGCGCGCCACCGAGCCATGCGCCCTGAACGGCACGTCCGTGCCGGAAAGCGCTTTCCCGAGCACCATAAAAATGTAACCGCCCGCCAGCAGCCCGCCGACGAGCATGACCGCGGCCCACCACCATTGACCCTCCATGACCGTGGCTTGCAGGAGTAGCCATTTGGCGACGAATCCGCCGCTCGGCGGCACTCCCATCAGTGAGAGGCCGGCAATTCCGAAGGCAAAAGTGGTGACCGGAAGGGCACGCGCAATGCCGCCGAACTCGGCAATACGGTCATGGCCAAGCGCTTCGGCAATCAGTCCCGCCGCCATGAACATGGCGGCTTTCGCGAAGGCGTGTGAGAAAAGTTGCATCCACCCGCCTGTCCACGCGACGCCGCTCCAGGGATTATCCGCCGTGGCGAGCGCCGCAAGAGGAAATATAAAAAACAAATAGCCGATCTGCGCGATGGTGGAATAGGCGATCAAGAGCTTCAGACGCTTTTGGCGCAGCGCCAAAACGCTTCCAAACAAAATTGCTCCCGCGCCGAGCGTAGCGAGCACCTGGGCTGCGGCAAAGTCCATCAAGCCGGGCATTGCGTCGAACCAGAGCCGCACAATCAAAAAGAAGGAACCCTTGACGACCAGCGCCGACAACACGGCGCTGCCTGGGGCAGGCGCACCAGCATGGGCCGGCGGCAGCCAAAGGTGAAATGGAAACAGCGCCGTCTTCGCCAATAACCCCATCGTCATCAGGGCGGCGGCGATCCAAGCGAACGGCTCGGGGCGGACCCGGTCGGCAAGAAGTGCAATGTCGAGCGTGCCGTAGGCGCCATAGACAATCACCGCGCCGAACAGATAAAGCACAGAGCCGAACAGGGCGAAGAGCATGTAGCGCAGAGCCGCCTTGAGCGTGTCCTCAGAGCCCTTCAAGCACACAAGCGGCACCGCCGCGAAAGTCAACAATTCCAGCGCGACATAGAGATTAAAAAGATCGTCGCCGACGACGATGATATTCAGCGCCGCCCAGATCGACAGCAAAAGGATCCAGAACACGAGCGGAGCACGGGCTTCCGGGCTTTGGCGCGGTTGACTGAATTCTTCGCGCGCGAAGAGTGCGGTGGCGCCGATCACAATGGCGACCGTAATCATCATTGCCGCGGAAAGCCCATCGGCGCGGAGCGCAATGCCGAGCGGCGGCTCCCAGCCCCCCACGATGTAAACGAGCGCGCGGCCGCCGCGCCAGACCGCGGCAAAGATTGCGGCCGCGACGCCAAGACCGACCGGGACGAGAAAGACAATGATGCACTCGACGTGACGTCCACCGAATGCGAATAAGAGAAGAATGCCGATCACGGGCAGAACGATGGCAAGCACCAGCAGAAACCCCTCTGCCGTTGTCGCATCGGTCAAAAGGGCCGGACTTGGCATCATGCGTCTGTAGCGACACTAGTGGCGCTTGGATCACCGGCGTCCAACGTTGCTTGGCCGGTTTCCTGGAAAAGCCTCAGCAAAAGCGCGATGGCCATTGCGGTGGCGGCGAACGCGACGACGATACCGGTGATCACCAGCGCCTGAGGCACTGGATCGCCGCCAAGCCCGGCCGCCGCACCCCTGCGGGCGATGACTCCGAAGAGCAGGAACGTCCCGCTTCCGAGAAGATTGAAGGCAAGAATTTTACGGAGCGGCTGCGGATTTGTTATGAGTCCGAACAAGCCAAGTCCGACCAAGACTGGACCGCAAAGCCCGAACAACGTAACCGCGTTCATCGTTGCGCAATCCGTTCCGGAGGGCCTGCCGCCAGCAAACCAAGCGACACGCCGATCGAAAGAGTGAGTGCAGCCTCGGCGACAATAATCAGCGGCTTGGCATAGCCCGCGGGATAGGCGAGAAAGCCATCAGCCAGCACGAAGCCCACAAGCCCAATGGCAAGGAAGATCGCCGGTCCGACCACGACCAAGAAGCGCAACGAGCGCCGATTGGTCGAAGGCACCTCCTGTAGGCCGGCAATCATGACCAGGATCCACATCGCGGCAAGAATCGTTCCGCCCTGGAACGCGCCGCCAGGATTATTTGCTCCCGTCCAGAACATGTAGATGCCCACCACGATACCGAGCGGAGGCAGGAGCTGAGCAAGCAAAGTCAGTACGGAGTTCGGTTGCTCATAAGCGGGCAATCCCGGTACGCCGCCCCAAAAGCGATCGGGCGCGAGCGACCAGACGCCTACCAACGCGAGCACCAGGACCACTTTCTCAAGGAGCGTGTCGAATGCACGATAGACGAACAAGACGCCCGCAACGGGATTACCGAGACCGCTCTCCGGCAAGTGCGCCATGGCCTGTGGCGCCAGCGTAAAGATCGTACTCGGTGGAAAGAGAACGACAGCCGCAAGGCCCGCCGCTATCAGTGCGCAAAGCGCCGCTGCCGTCCAAGTCAACGCTGCGCCGGCGGATACGGCCGCGACCTCAGTCTTGCGGAGGCGGCTTGCTGCTCCAAGCAGCAGCATCCCGGTCACGCCACTGCCGATTGCCGCTTCCGTCAGAGCAACATCGATCGCCGATAGTTGCACCCAAACAACCGCCAGCAGCAATCCATAGGCGACGAAAGCGACAACGGCCAAGAAAGTACCGCGCGCGGCAATAATCCAGGTCGCAACCGCGATAAGTAACGCCACAAGGGCGACATCGAAGATAAAGACTGTGCTCATGCGCGGGGCTCCTCTCGCTGTACGAAGTCCGCGATAAGCTGTGCGACGATTGAGCCGGACAATTGGACGAGCAGCCACACGCTGATCAGCTTGAATGCGCCGAACGGCCATTCGACCAGCGGCAACAAGCCGAGAACAACAAGGCCAAGACCCAGATTGTCCGCCTTGGTCAGCGCGTGCAATCGCGTAAGGGTGTCGGGGAAGCGCAGCAGCCCCAGCGTCCCGGCCAGAAAGAAGAAAGTGCCGGCAGAGACTGCGAGCGCGGTGAAAATATCGAGCGCGAGCGTCATCGGGGATTCATCGCCGGCGGTGGCTTGCTTTGCGAATGGGATGCACTCCTAACGAAGGCCACGGAGGCAAAGGCTGCGAGAAGCGCAAGCATCAAAGCAACATCGACAATGGCCGGCGATTGAACGGCCGCGGCGAGGAGAAGCAGGGTGGCAACTCCTCCCGTACCGAGCAACTGCGCCGCCATCATGCGGTCGGCATCGGCCGGGCCGCGCAGGATCCGAAGCAGTCCCACTGCCGTTGCCCCCAACACAAGGCATGCCGCTGCGGTCAGAAAACTAGCCATCGGGCGCACCTTCCAGAACCTGACGCAGTAGAGCTTCCTCTGTCGCCAATTGCTCGGCCACCGGCTGGCTTACATCGAGACAATGGATAACAAGATCGCCCTTTTCATCCGAGCCGGAGGGCAATGTTCCAGGTAGCAAGCCCACCATCGTGCAGAACGCATTTCGGATTGGGCCCGATGGTAGACGAGGGCGATAAAGTACGAAGCCCGGCCGCAACGACATCCGCGGATCAAGCGCTCGCCGCGCGACATCGATGCCGGCGACGATCGATTGAAGCGGAAAACGCAGAACAAGCTGTACGAGCGCGATCGGCCGCAAGCGCACACGTCCCGGCGGCAACAGACGTAGGCTCGCCCATGTTGCTACAATTGCCGCCAGTACTCCAACCAGCAGATCTGCTGGTTTGACGCCGTAGAGGATCACCCAAAAAATGAAGAAAAATATGGCTCGCGCGAGAGAACCACCTATTGCATGTCGTGCCGTATCGATGTAGTCGCGCATAGCCTTCAAGGCTCGCTTCCGTGGCTCAGTAAAATCCGCAACGAAATAGCCTCTTTCGGTCTGTTTCGTATTCACTACCTTAAGCCAGTGCCGGCCAAACCAGGCGCGGAAAACGATCCGCTCCGCTCAACGCTTTCCGACATGGCATGTCCTTCTCTTCGTTGATCGAAACAAGCTGGAAGGCAGCGCTCGTATGATCTTATATGATGTCGTCGCGGTATAGCTATAACGGCCGGCGTGACTCGTTTGGCTGCGTTGCAAGATCCTGATGGCCTGCCTCGCGGGTGCCGCGAAAGGACGCTCTTTGAATGGCGGCCACTGTCGAAGTGAAGGTTTCTGCCGCCATCGTGGCTGCGGTGGCTGTCGCATTCGCCGCCTACGAAGCGGCGAGCGTCTTTGCGCCACTCGCTATCGCGCTCTTTACCATTGGCATAGTTTGGCCGCTGCAAGACCGGCTGCAGACACGCATGCCGAAGCTCGCTGCGCTGGCAATAACGCTCATCGTCACCATCGTGGTGTGCCTTGCTTTCGCGTCGCTGGCGGTATGGGGGTTCGGCCGGGTCGCGCGCTCGCTCGTCGCGGACGCGCCGCGATACCAAGCGCTCTATGAAAATATGGTGAGGTGGCTCGACGATCACGGCGTCTCGGTTGCCGGTGTGTGGGCCGAACATTTCAACGTCGGATGGCTGTTGCATGCGACACAGCGGGTCGCCGGCCGCATCAACGTTACGCTGAGGTTCTGGCTCATCGCACTTGTGTACGTGATCCTCGGTCTCCTGGAAGTCGGCGAAATTCGCCGCAAGATTGAGGCTCTCGGCAATCGCGAAGTGACCCGCGTCCTCCTGGACGGCAGCGCGGCAACGGCGGTCAAGTTCAGAAAGTACCTGTTGGTCAGAACGCAGATGAGCGCGCTGACCGGCCTCTTCGTTGGACTGTTCGCCTGGGTCGCGGGACTGCAATTCGCCGCCGAGTGGGGCGTGATCGCATTTGTGCTCAACTATATTCCCTTCATCGGTCCGTTCGTTGCAACGCTGTTTCCGACGCTGCTAGCGATGACTCATTTCGGCAGTTGGCAAGCGATTCTCGCCGTCTTTGTCGGCCTCAACGTCATTCAGTTCACGGTAGGCAGCTATATCGAGCCGCTCGTCTCTGGAGGCGTTTTGTCCATCTCGCCGTTTGTCGTGCTGTTCGCGATCTTCTTTTGGACGTTCCTGTGGGGCCTGATCGGCACCTTCATCGGCGTTCCAATCACTCTCGCCACTCTCACCTTCTGCAACCAGCATCCGTCGAGCCAGTGGGTCGCCGACCTGCTCGGCGGACGCGAGCAAAAACCGGCCGCAAAGGCATGATCCGGCTCTAATTCACGCCGGCAATTTCAATGCGTTCCGGCGCAAGCAAATAAATTTGTCCGTCCGGGCCGGGCGCCAAAGTATGGATAAGAAAGTATGTCGCGCCTTCATTCTTGGCATTCATGACCGGCGATGGAGCCGAGATAATCTTGAGCTTGCCGCATACGCCGATCCAATCGATGTGGCGATGACCATGCATCACGACCGCGCCTGCGGCGAAAGACTTCAGGCTGCGAACGAACCAGCTGCCGTTGATCAGCGCGGTTCCGACACGCTCCGAGAGCGCCGCCATCGATCTCGGATATTCCATCAAATGGTGATGGAGCGCGACGATCCACCGCGCGCTCGGGAATTGGCGAATTGCCGCGGAAAGCCGGTGCATCTGACCGGATGAGATCATTCCGAGCGCATTGGTGAAGGAGAAATGCGCTTCGGCATTTGAGTTTAGGATCGCGACGCCGAGGCCATCCTCTGAATTGGGCGGCAAGATCATCGGGAATTGGTCGTCCCAAACCTGGCCGAGACCAAAGGAGAGCCGAAGGCCGCCTGAGTCTGTGAAGGCGGCAATCCGCTGCCGATACGGCGCCACCGCTTCGGCAAGCGTGCGCCCAAGCTTCCCCGAGTGCGGATCGACGACGCGCACCCGCTCGCCCTGCACGGCCGTTATCGCCGATAGCGCCCGCATTTGTCGCAACCGCTTCCCCGGGCTAAACGGCAAATCAAGCCGTGCCGGATTGAGGCGGTCGACGATATTGAGGTCGTGATTGCCGGGAAGGATGATCGTCCGGCCGGCGAGCCTGGGATGCCGCGCCATCGCATCGAGAAATTCCGCCCATTCGGTCGCGCGGCCGGCGTCGGTCATATCGCCGCTGATGAGGATAATGTCGAGTGGGCGGGTGCCATCGATCGCCTCGAGGCGCGCCATGATGTCCGTGAAACGGACATTGCCGCGCGGCCCGTTGCGCCCGCACTCGATACGAAATCCATATTGCTCTCCGACAAAATGAATGTCCGAAAGATGCGCGATGCGCCAAGTCGGACCCTGGGATGCGGTATCGAACCTCCGCAGGTCGGTCGACCGATCCATCGTCGCGTCCGCGAAGCCCCAGATGAGCGAAGCGATCGCGAGATACGCCGACATCACCACGATGGCATTCGCGAGTATCGGGACAATGAGCCGGTGCAAAAATAGCAGATCCGGTACGGTTCCCACCCAGCGCGAAGCGGGCCAAACAAGCGCGGCGATCAGCGCGCCGAAGGCGCATAGGATAATGGCGGCCCCGGCGGAGCTCACTTGCTGCAGTCGCGCTCGCGGGACAATCCGGCTGTCCTTTCCGAACGCGTACTCGATCAGATAGCGCAGCGCCTCCCGGCAGAACACATAGCCCGGCTGTATCGCGAGCGCGTTGAGCGACCAAAAATTGGCCTCGATCGTCCGCACCAACGGCCGCCATCCGATCCACCCGAATGCAATGACGGCAAGGAGCAGCAGCGCTGCGCCGAGTCCAGTCAATTCCGCGGACATGCGCGATACTTTCGCGAACCAGGCCGTGGCGATCAGAGGCGCCGATCCGAGCAATACCGCCGGCAGCAGGATCGAAACGGTCCAGGCCAGCGCCAGTTTTGGCAAGCTGATTTCCGCGAACAGGCTGCCGGCGATCGCCAGCAACGATCTGCTTTTAGGGCTCGACGAATCGTCCTCGACGTCGCCCTGGCGCGGATCAAACAACAACATTCGGATTTCGCCTCTATTGCCTTGCGGTCAAGCGGAGATCCGATCCGCATGGTACGCTCATACGAAACTCAAGACGAGCATGCGCCACGATCCGAACGCATTGCCCCGAAGGATAGGAATGTCGACTTTCATTGGCCTCGATGGCTATCCCGGCGGCTGGGTTGCGGTCTATCTTGAAAAGAGCGGCCATCGCTTCCACTACGCGGCAACCGTGGACCGCCTGCTAGATGTTCCCTACAAGCGCGCGATGATTGACATTCCCATCGGTTTGCCAACGCGCGGCTATCGAAGCTGCGATGTCGCGGCAAAAGAAATCGTCGGCTCATCTGCATTCCTGGGCGCGCGTTGGAACGTATGGCGGTTTCAAGAATACGATGACGCGAATGCCCACTATTGGAACGAGAAAGATGTGGGCATTTCACTGCAACTTTGGCATTTGAAGGACAAGTTGCGTGAAATCAACGAAGCGATGACGCCTGCAAGGCAGGAACGCTTCACCTGCTGCGTTGGTGGCATCCATATAACGCGCTGAGCGTTCTTCCAATACCTCGGGGGCGATCTGGTCCTTGATCGAGGGATCGGACTTCTCCAACAGCGCGCCGTAGGTCGTCGGGCGGCCCTGCTTGTCGAGCAGCTTGCGGCCCGATGCGTCAATCGCCGCATGCTTCGGATAATCTTCCGCTGGGCTGTTCAGCGACGGACTATGGGAGGTCCCGATTGCAAGCACAATGTCGACCGCCATTATCATCGCTCCTGGTCCCGGTCCCGGACCTCTCGGTTTGAGCGTTCGAGGAGGCAATGGGTTTAAAGTGATGGTTCTTTGCCGCTTCAAGCGCCGGCCACCGGTGTTAGCGGGACGATCAACCGAACCGATCGGCACAAAGGTCATCATGATCATGCTGGCGAACGTCTGCTTTTGAAGGAACAGCAGACAATGATCGGACTGTGAAGCGCGAGAGGTTTCCGCTTATCGTTATATGACCTGGCGCCGTGCCAAATAGCAAGGCGATAAGGTAAGATGGTTGCGCAATTGCGGCGCCTGCTAAGTGGCCACCTTGTTACCTTCACATGCTGGACTTGTCGGCAAACTATCTGAGGGAAATCGCTAGAGTTATCGACCAAAAGTATGAAAACCGGTTGGCTATTTCTCAGGCGGCAAAATTTCCTGAACGCATACCTGATCGATCAGGTATTCTTGTTTTAGGTCGATAAGATGCGCCCTTTTTTCATCGTTAGTCAGATTTGCGCCGATTCCCTTCGTCATGACCATCACGAGCGCGCCGTCAGTCATGTCCATCCAATATCCTCGACGAACAAGCCTATTCGAGGCATCTCGAACAAATGGGCTATTGGGGTCAACGGTTAGATCAGGTTCATAAAAGCGAGTCATCTAGGCACACCGAACGGAGTCATCATCGCATCTTGCGCTGCTTTGCTATACATCTCGCCGAGGATTTTTGCTTGTTCATTAAACGAATTCATTTGCATCTCCATAAACTCGGTTTGAATTTTGACCACTTCTTGGAAATTTTTGGCTTGGCTGAGTCTTTGCATTGCTTGCGTTTCATCCACCACCCGCCAATGCTTTTCGCACATCCGATTGACGAATTCCAAACTGGCGCGCAATTCGCGATGGTGCGATACCCGCTTTGAAAGCGGCGCGGACCGCGTTCAACTGTCCCGCGTTAGGGAAGAAGGTACTTCGACCTGCCGTTGACGTGAATTTCTGCCTGAGCTCGGAATCTTTCTGCCACGTCGCTTTTGCTCAGCAAGCACGGCTGCTAGCAATCGATCGTGTTCTTGATTATCAAGCTGCTTGATCGCGTTCGATAGGTCAGCCGGCAAGATATGCCGCGACGAAGAGTGGGTAACCTCAGGCAACGGTGAAGGCACGTTTTTCGACGAGGAACAAGGCTCGCGAGCCGATACAGACAAAAACAAGTCAGGTGTCGACGATCGAGTGCCCATAGGTATCATGCTGTAATTTAGATCAGAACGGCAATTCGTTTTAGCACCTTTCCAATTCCAGCTTCAAATCGACATGCTTTCCTTACCGCCTGGGTCTAATTCCTGCCAATTTGCCGCGTATCATTGGACTTACGGCATGGGGGGCGTTCGCGTTGATGGGGAACGCCCATGAGCAATCACAGATTCAAGGTTGGCCAGACGGTAAACTACACACCCGGATTTATTGGGAGCGTCAATGCGGATGCCGTTTTCAAAATCACACATCTATTGCCGGCCGAAGATGACGAGTTTCAGTATCGAATAAGGAGCGCCTCCGAGCCTTACGAGCGCGTAGCTAAGGAAAGTCAACTTAATCGTGCTGCCTAGGCAGCGCGCCGGTTCTGACCTTTCGAGTGTTCTAGGAAATGCGGCCGATTGCGAGTGCGAATGGCGGCGGTGTCTCAACGCTGTTTCATTGGTTGGCTGCTCGTACTGTGAGCCTGTATCGAAATCACCCGAGCCGTCATGGCCGGTCATCAAGCAAGCTTCTTCTATCACTTGTTGGCCGCGATCCTCTGCGGCAGCCCTTCAAATTATACGTATGTATAGGCACTGGCGCCGCCAAGCTGCCGTAATTGGACGCTGACTAGGCGCACGCGACTTACCATCAAGCTGGGCGGTGCAAAGAGAAATTACGATTGCAAAACCAGAAAGCGATCGTTGGATCGTTGGATGCCATGAGTCATTTATCGAACGTTGTAAATGAACGGCCGATGTTGCGCGTTTCGGCTTCGGTCATACTCGTATTTTGTTGTGCGGCGCCATTGGTGTGGCTGTTTTCTAACTTGGTGGTTTATGGCCTGCGCTCGTTTCTGTGAACGCACATTGTCCGCCGCGACAGCGCACAAGCTTGCTACCGTGTCACCTTCAAGTCATCTTTAGACACGGCACGAACTCGTGCGCAGCGTGCTGTTGCGTAGCGTAGCGTGCGCCGTGCCAAATAACGGGTGATAGAATAAGACGGTTCCACGCTGGCGCACTTGTGTTGCTCCCACCTTGTCACCTCTTGATCGGTAAGAAGATGCAAATGTGGGAGCAACGCCGTAACGCACGTCACACGTCTGGGCCAGGCTCAATTGGTCTAATTGATCTGTGGCGGGCATCGCCCGTTTTCGCGACGCTTCGCTTTCTCAAGGCGGAACGCCAGCGCGGCTACGCCGCCGTTTGCGTTCACCGGTAAAATCTACAACATCACGGTAGATGTTTCGGGGTATCCGCACGGCACCGCTGAAGAGGAAAAGAAAGCGGCCTTCGAGCGCGCCATCAGCAGCCAGTAGGTACGGCCAAGGCAAGACACTCAGGGCGAATGAAGTGTAAGCGCACGCGGCAACGCGAATAGGGCACAAAGCAGACATCCCAAGAGTGTTTCGCGATGTCCGTTTTCGAGCGAATAGCGGACATTGATTAGACTGTGAACGTGAAACGCCTGAGACGGTTTTTCTGGTCATCGTCACGGGCGCTAAACAAAGTGAAACGCTTACCGACTGGCCTCGTACCGTGCCACTTCGTAACTGTGACAATTACTAACAAGATCTTCCTTCGCATACTGCGCCGCGGCCGCTGCCAAGGTGATAAAACGTCCTCGTGGTTATCTTTACAGTGAGCAGCGGCGTCAACGCAGTTCGAGCGGCCCGGGTATCGCACGCTCTGCTTCGGTCATCAGTTGCGCCTCACGCTGACGCACAAAAAGCCCTCCGACAATGAGAGATATCACGGCAATGAGCACGAGAGGGACTACAATGCGCCCCTGCAATCGTTCGAACGCACTGCCCGCCCAATATGCAGCATAGCCATAGACAGCCGCCCAGACACCTGAGCTAGCGATATTGGCAAACATAAAACTGCGCCACGGCATTAAATTGGCACCGGCGAACGGCCCGGCCAGGGTTCGCAGCACTGGCACGAATTGGGCGATAAAAATGATTTTTCCGCCGTATCGCACGAATAGATACTGCCCAAGTTTGACCCTACCTTCGGTTAGTTCCACATAACGACCATATCGTAACAGCAGCCAGTAGCCGAATTCATGGCCGATGACGTAGCCGATCATCCGCCCGACCACCGCAGCACCTGCCGCCGTGAAGATTACGCCATTGATGTTGAGATCATGCTTGGTCCCGGCATAAATTGCCGCGCCTAGAAGCGCGGTCTCGCCGGGCACTGGAAGGCCGAGACATTCCAGCCCGACAATCACGGCGACCGCAACTAACCCGTACTCGTGAAGGAGGTGGTGCATTCAGCACAATACTGCTCTCAACTTGCAAAAATATCC
Organism: Xanthobacteraceae bacterium; assembly: GCA_035623195.1. Lineage (GTDB taxonomy): Bacteria > Pseudomonadota > Alphaproteobacteria > Rhizobiales > Xanthobacteraceae > BOG-931. Next base: position 12,922 of record DASPTX010000006.1, read on the forward strand.
ATGCGTGTTGGCTCGGCGGCAATCGTGATGGGTAGCATTGATTTAGATCAATGCCTGCAATAACCCGCTTGGTCTCCGAAGCAAAGTCATACTGCAACGCTGTGGTCGCGCAATGGCATTGACGTCACCACGAGGCACGCGTTGCTTCTGCCAACACTTGAAAAGATCGAAGGCTCGTGCGTCATCGACGGCGAGCTTTGGAAATCCGACGGAGGAAACGGTTATGCATTTTCTGGGCATGTTGCAGGAGCAAAAGCAAAACTCGCCGCACGCAACGCCGATCATGTCAGGGGTTAGAAATTGGCTGATAAGTGAAACAAGGTTGGCGGCCATGGGACTCTCCCAAGATGCAATGCCCACGCGCCATACCCATTAAACAGGATGCATCCTCTAGGCAGCAAACCATTGATTTAAGATCAAAGCAGCCCACGCGACCGGTGCAGGTAGCTGCACCGTTGGGCCGCCAACGCGCAGGCGATCGCATCAATTTGTGGCTGCGTGAACGGTTGCGACGACTCAATTGCGCCGAACGCTTCGGAGTCTATTGGGCTTGATGCATCACCGGAAGAGACCGCATCAATTGAACGACCCCCTCCATGTAAATTTGCAGCGGATGACCGTCACAGTACTCCCGCAGGAAATGCTTTTTGTCTTCGAAAGATATGGCCGCTAAATCCCGCTTGGGTTTGTCAGTCGCGTCCAAAATAGCATTCATTCCACTCATGAAACCTAAAGCCCAATTGGCGTAGATTGTCTCTTCGTACGAAGGATTACTTTGATAATCTTTTGCAAATTGCGCACATGTCCGTATGCCGACTCCTCCCACAACGGCCTCAGTTCCCACAACGGCATCCGCGTGTGCACATGTCCCAAAACCCAGCAACGCGCCAAGAAGAAGCAGCGCATACCCACGTGTTGCGACCATTGTGAACCCCCTGGATGCCCAGAACTAAGCTTAGCGAGTCGCGAGCGTTTATGGCAACAAATCAAGGTTCCACTCGAATTTTTTGCAGAAATTTTGTGGACAAACCCAGAGTTATACCGCTGACCCAGGGGAAAACATTCAAAGGCCGCCGTCTGCTATTCCTGGTGAAGTAGGTTTCGAATGTCCGCCTTGTGTGCGGCGGGTTCAACTGATCGACGCAACACCTTCTAATCTTGCGAGATGGGGAGGTGTGCGATGGAAGGGAATACACGGACATCGTTTACGCCGAAGCAGAGGGCTGAGCTTTGGGAGCGCTGGAAGCGTGGTCAATGTGTGGCGGATATCGCCCGAGCGCTTGAGAGGAGGAACAAGAGCGGCGTGTCTCGGGTCTTGGCTCTCCATGGAGGGATCGCTTCACTGCCGTGCCGGAGAGCTCCGCTGTCGCCGAGGCTTGAGGAGCGTGAAGAGATCTCGCGTACGATCTATCGCAGCCTCTTTATTCAGACATGCGGCGTGCTGAAGAAGCAGCTGATGGTGCACTTGCGTACCGCGCGGCAGATGCACCAAGCCAGGGGCGGCACCCGCAAGAGCGGGCTGGAACAGATCATTGATACGGTCTCCATCCGCAAACGGCCAAGAGCGGCTGAGGACCGCGCCGTGCCGGGCCACTGGGAGGGAGATCTTTTGTCGGGGTCCTCAGCAACGATACGGGAGGGTCACACGACGGTTTTGGTCGTTACAAGCTTGTCACGACCGCCAGCCGCTTGATTTTGTGGTCCAGGTAGGCTTGCAGGAAGGCGTCATAGTTTCTGAAAGATACGCAGCCGTTGGAATCGCCATTAGGCCCCAGCATAAAGGTGTGTGCGAGGAAACCAGTTCGGCCGAAGGTTTTGCCCTCGTCCTCGGGAATCATTTTCAGCGCACGCACCCCATGGAAAGGTTCTTCTCGCAATTCAAGGTCGTAAACATTGGGCGGAGTGACGCCGCGCATTTTTTCATCGGCGTGGCGCGGGTCATCGAGCACGCTGCCAAGGCCTGAATGTGCTTCGAGCTGGGTGCCATCCGGCATGTAAACGGTATGCGCGGAAATATCATAAACAGCAGTCCATCGATCGTAACGGCCTACTGTGATTTGGCCGACGCCCAGACCACCGTCATCGGTAGCAGCGTAAGCGAGCTTGACTGAGGTGGGCTTGCCGAAAACCTTCTCAAAAATCATCGCAAAAATCGACGTTCCAGCCGCCGGCGTATCCGACGCTGTCTGGGTTCCATGCTCGCTATTTGTAAACGAGGCATTCCGGGATGGCGCCGACGCTGGCCGTGGCGCGGGCAAGACCGCTCTCTGCGCCACTCGCTCGTCGTGCGATGCCATTGGCATGTTCTGGGCTGCGGCCAGGGAAGGTGAGTGCGACGCCACCGGTGCCAGCGGGCTGCCGTCGCGTTGCAGCGGCGCGCTGCTTGCAAAGGTTTTGGGCAGAAAGGAGCGTGGATCAAAAAGGAAGGCATGGACGTTCGAAGCAGACGAGCTTGGCTTCGGTATCACGACTTTATCACCTCGGGTGCGGGCAATATCGATTTGTCCGGCAAGATTGCCGCAAATGGTCCAAGCGCACAGCGCCGAGACGGATACGAGTAGCGCGCCGCCAAATGCCCTTTGCCGGAGCACGTTCGGTGGCAAACGTCGATGATGGTATCTGCTGGTGCTATTGCGCTGCTTGGTGCCGAACCCCATGTCCCCCGTCCAACTGAACTCGCGCAAAATGGTGACTCGGAGACTAAGATTACGGATGCAACAACGTCATGCCGAATTAAGTCAGTTGTCCCCGATGTCCTCACAATTCGCACTCGGAAAATGTCACTGGCAAATTCTTGGACATTGTGTTGCCTGGGCAACAGTCGCTAGAAATGTTCGAAGTTTATCGCGAACGCCGCAATTAGCGGTCTTCGGGGCACTCCCTGGAACCCCAGCTCCTCCTGGAAAAACCGCCGAGCCATATGCCATTTGATCGAAATCAATGCAGGAGGATGCCATTTTGTGGACTTCCGCAAGAAGCGTGATGGAAGAGACCAGATTTACCGAGTTATTGCATTGTCCAAAAAGTCGGTAGCTGCCCGCGCTGGCACATCGGATGCAGGGAGATCAGCTATGATGGCGACGTCATCAGTCCCGAATAACGTTCGGGAATCAGGCAAGGAGACACGCGAGGCCCGCAAGACGGCTTTGGATACCTCCGGTGACATCCAAAGCGAATTGCAGACGCTGCGAGATGAATTCAGACTGTTCGCCGAGCAAGTCGGCAACATCATCTCCGACAAAGGCAGCGCGGCTTGGCGGCGTGCACGCCCCAGCATAGAGGGCGTGGTTTCCGATGCCCAGGAAAAGGGCCGCGAGGCAGTCGATGCGGTGCGCGAGGTCACTGATAATTTCGTCGATGCGATCGACAAATCGATCGAGAACCGGCCTTACACGACACTCGCACTTTTCGCCGTTCTCGGATTTATGCTGGGTGCGATACGGCACCGTTGAAGACGTCGCAAGAGCGATCGTGAGTTCCTTACGCTCAAGAGTTTGACGCGTGATCATCGCGAGAGCGGTCCCAGAAGGGGCCCAAACTAACCGGCGTCCGGAAGAATAAGGTTTTCCGTTTGATATTCCGGGTGGACCACTTAGCGAGGATGATAAAGTCCGCGCTTAAACAATGCGGTAATCCTTCAATTCCTTGAACAAAGTTTCCACGGCCGTCTTCACTACCACGACCGTTGGAATGGCAAATAACATGCCCCACAAGCCCATGACTAGAGAGCCGCCGATAATCGCGACGACGACCACGAGCGGATGAATGCTTACAGCACTACCGAGAACAAAAGGCTGAAATATTACGTCGTCCAATACGTGAGTGATCCCAACCAGAATTATCACGTACAGCGGCAGATTGTTCGGGTTGAGTCCGGGAATCAGCGGCACTACGTTTTCCGCGATTAAGGCATAGCTGAGACAGATCACCAACGCGATGACCGTTCCCAGCATCGGAATGGCATTAACCAGGCCGCAAATTAAGCCAATCGCTGTCGCGATCCCGACTGGAGCCCCTAGCAAAATCAACCCGAAAAACAAAGTAAGGCCGACTAGAGTGCATTCCATCAACGTCCCCCGCAAATATTTGCCGATGGCGCTATCCAGTTGGTCTAGGAGCGTGAGCGACAGTTCAAAATAGCGATTGGGGACGAGGCTGATAAAATAGCGCCTTATCTGCCCATTATCGAAGCCGAGAAAGATAAAAATCAACGGAGCCAAAATCCACGGCTCCCAGCTGGAGCCTTCGCGAGCCGCAGGAGGCTCGACTGGAGGAGCAACCGTCCCGGTCGTGACCGGCGCAGCGTCAGGAGCCTCTTCGGACGCTGTATATTTGCCCGTGTTTTGATTCGCTTGAAAATATCTGAGGACTTTATTCTCTACGAAGTAACCGGTGCTGTAGCGCAGAAACTGCTCGCGTTCCTTCGGGTCCAGTTCGAGTAACTGATTGACCTTATCCATGAGCGGGCCAGTCTGTTTCTGGATAAAGCTCATTAGCATGCTCGGTTTTCCCTCAGGCGATTTCATCACCAGTTGCTGGTACTCCTCGTTCAATTTGTATTTCAGGCGCACCTTGTACTCGAGCTGCTGTTTGTCGTCAGGAATATACTTGCGAGCAGTATCGAAGGCGAAGAACAGAACGAGACCAATTGCAGCAAAGGAACACAAAACTTGAAGCTCATGGGGCAACCACGGGATCTTAAATCGTTCTTTAACGGGGCGGAATAAAAAGGCTAACAATCCGCCAACAATGACTGGCGCGACAAGACCGCTCAACTTCCAGATCAAAAATCCTCCTGAGATCAGGACAAGAATTGCAAAGATGAGGTGAAAGACCCGGCGGCGAACTTTGCGTGCCTGTTCTTCCTCTTCGAAGTCCTGATCGGGACTCATTCTACTGAACCCTTATCTGTGGGAATCGCCGTCTGCATCAACTCATTGGTTGAGCGCAGCCGATCGCCGACCATGCGAGCCAGAGCACGATATATCTGACAGGCAGTTTGCGGATCGTTCTGAATCAATTGGCTGAGGTCGTTCCGATAAAGTGCCAGAGTATGGGTCCGCTCGAGAGAACGGGCATTCGCCGATCGTGGCGTTTCATCCAGTAAAGCCATCTCTCCAAAGAACGCACCTCTCTCGAGAATGGCCAAGGTCGTCACGTGATTTTCGCGATGCATTTCAATTGCAACCTTACCGTCTAAAATCAAAAACAGCGCTGCGCCTGGCTGGCCCTCTTCGAAAATAAATTCGTCGGTTTCATATCTGCGTTCGAACAGAATACCGGAAACGGTTTTGAGCTGCCGATCTGATAGTTCGTTAAAGAAAGGCACCGTCTTCAGGAATTTAATGCGATCTAATTCAGGACTTGAACGCTTCCATCGGTCAAGCGTTTCCCAAAGAAGTTTATCGGCGACGAGTTTCCGAGCGGGCATTCGACGTTAAGCCATCGATGAAAGCGGAAACAACACGAACGTGAAAGCCACTGATCGTCCTTTCTGAAATCCAGGATTGGCGACCATGACGCCTGCTTCGTAGAACATCACAAACGATACTTGTAGGCGAGGGCTTTGAATTTGATTCAAGTCAAAAAAGGAACTCTGTCATCGCGCCTTGGCAAGAACTTTCTGACAATCTGGCGATAACCGTGCGAGCAATTGCTTAGCAAGCAGGAAAGGGAAAACAAACAAGATGCATGGCCGCCGACCACGCGAGCGCAGCAGGCGGCGATGCCGGCGATCGGATTCCTTGACTCGCGATCGCGTGGTGACGTTCCGCAACTTTTGGCCGCGTTCGCCAGGCGTAAAAGAGACAGGCTCGCTGGTCAATCAACCCCGGTCTCGCAGAGACCGAATCAACCAGTGTGCGCTTTTGGCGGCCAACACACCCTCTGAAGAAATTTCGAGAGAGTTCCCTTCTGGGCTAGTTGGGACGGAGTTCCAACTCCGCCCTTGCGGCTAACGGGGCGCTACGCGCTGGCACCCTTGAGAACAGGAACAAGTCCCGAGGAGAACGGGAACTCACGAGGCGGAAACTCGCTAGCTCGCCGCCTACATACACTACATCACAAATGCAAGTCGCCTCGTCGAGTAAAAGTTCCGGGCCAATACCGACGTATAGCAGTTAGCTCCAATATACAGTGGCATCGCGATCCACGTGCGATCTAGCCTTTCGAGGTCAGGCGCTTGATTGGACGGTTACGCTCACCCCCACCCCCGCCGTTCCGATTCGAAGCCGCCTCACTGCGGAGGACATCCCCAAACATCAGGAGAGCTGAGCAATGCCAAGTTCAACAGTATGGCTCCGAGGTATCGCAGCTCTGGTGGGCGCGATGATCGTCACAATCCCGCTGTCGGCACAGGCGCGATGCGCGAACGGTATGAACTGCAAGCAATCGGTCGCCGGCACGCAAGTGAACACGGTCTATCGATACAACACCGTGCAGAGGGTCAGCAACGTCAACCGATATCGCAATGTAACTCGCACGAGTTACCATGACATCACGAGAACGAAATATCGTGACGTACACCAAGTCAGATACCGGGACATCACGCGGACGCACTATGTGCGGCATATCAACCGCATCGTGACGGTCACGCGGGTGCAGCCAGTGGTACGCGTTCACACAGTGACGCTCGTTCACCACCAAGTTATCGCGCGTGTGCACACTCGTGTGATCCCCCGCGTCCATGTCGCGGTGATTCCGCGGGTCCATACTCGGACCGTGGTTCTGCATCACAACCAATACGTCTCAGAAACCAGAATTCTGCCGACCCGCACAGCGTATGCGGGATCGCGGACCGTCATGGCCGGAACGCGAACAAGTCAGATCGCCAGCAACGGCAAGCTGAAGCTTTATAGCATGGCAAAGACCCCCAGGTCTGGCCAGTAGCTGCGCACGATCAATGCTCGACTGAGCGGCAGCGACCCTCATTTAAATTTTGGGCTGCGTGCTTGGTCGAGCCTTAAACCAAAAGGCCAGTGGCCCGCAGACGCGGCATGACGGTCCGGGCGCACTTCGGCTGATCGCACTTGGCAGCTCTTGACCAAAGGGTCCGTCCCTATGGGCACGATCCTCGTAAAGCTCTTTGCAACTGCGCTCGCGCTCAGCGAGGTCGTAACTCAGCCGCAGGCCGTGAAGACGAATTTCGATCCAGTCAAGGATCAAGATGAGGTCGTGCAGATTCTGCGCGCCGGCTGCACGCATATGAGGCAAGTGTTTGACATCGAATCCATCAATCTCGATGACCTGATCGCGACCGCACTCGACGATCCCAAGGGGGCAGACGCCGACATCAAGGCTTTTCACGGCCTCAATTTCACAGATCTGAACACCGCCTACCAGCAATTCTGCAAAAGCGACGACAAGATCGTCGCCAATCCGGTCGTCGACCTTGGCCAAGTCATCGAGTTCTTCAATACCGCCGCCAGCGAACTGCCTGATTCCACGCAGCTAAAAGACAAGATGCTCCCTGGCATGAGCACGGTACTCGACAGCAAGGGTCAAACCTATGCTGAGGTGTTCGAGCCTGGCAACCGCCGCATCTGGGTTCCGCTCGACGATATTCCTGATCATGTACAGAAGGCGTTCATCGCCGCCGAGGATCGGCGCTTCTTTCAGCATCATGGCGTCGATGAGCGGGGCATTATCCGCGCCTTCATCGGCAATCTCGGCGATCCAGGACGGCCACAGGGCGGCTCGACCATCACCCAGCAGGTCGTGAAGAATCTGCTGGTCGGCGCTGACGTGACCTATGAGCGCAAGATCCGCGAAATGATGGTGGCGTCACGACTTGAAGACACATTGAGCAAGGAAGAGATTCTCGAACTTTACCTGAATTCGGTGTATCTCGGCCGCGGCTCGTGGGGTGTTGAGAGGGCCGCGCGGGACTATTTCGGTAAATCGGCCAAGGACCTTACGCCAGCCGAAGGTGCGATGCTGGCAGGCTTGGTCAAGGGTGCAAGCTATTTCAATCCCGACCGGCATCCCGATCGCGCCAAGGAACGCCTCGACTATGTGCTCGGCCGCATGCAGGAGGATGGCATCATCACCGCAGAGCAGAAGGAAGCGGCGCTTGCCGCCGTCCCCACGCCCATCCCGTTTCACCGGCCGCACCGTGACTCGGGCTTCCAGTTCGTCGACTTTGTCGGTCGCGAGGCGAAGACGGACGGGATCGAGAGCCTGGCGACCGAATCCTACACGGTACATTCAACCATCGACGCACAGCTGCAACGCGACACTGAAGCGGCGTTGCAGGAAGGGCTGGCGCGATACGAGCTTTCTGCTGGCCGTGTCCAGTTTCATGGAGCGGAAGCGAGCCTCGCTAACGCCATCCAGAAGTTGATCCCCGGCCCACAAGCGGGCACGCCGCCTTGGCAGCGGGCGCTGCAAGCAGTGCACCTGCCGCTCTACGACGTGCATTGGATGCCGGCAGTAATCGTGCAGAAGGGCGAAAGCGCGATCCGGGTCGGCCTTCCCGACGGCCGTATTGTGCCCTTGACGGGCTTGGCCGGCGAGATCCGGCGCAAGCTTGCACTCTATGATGTGGTTTACGTCAAGGTGATCGAGGCTAAGGAGAATGCGGGCAAGATTGACGCCGCCGCGCAACTGCGCGTGCGGCCGACGGTGCAGGGGGCGGGACTTGTGTTGGAGAATAGAACCGGGCGCATCCTCGCCATGGCCGGGAGTTTTTCCTACCCTCTAAGCCAGCTCAACCGCACTTGGCAGACGCAACGCCAGCCTGGCTCAGCCATCAAGCCGATCACATACCTGACGGCGCTACAAAACGGACTGCAGCCCAATACGCTAGTGCCCGACGAGCCGATTACCCTACGGCCCATCGGTAGTCGCGGCCACGACAAGGACTTCTGGACGCCGCGCAACGCCGACTCCAAGTCGGGCGGCCCCACGACCCTGCGGCGCGGTCTTGAACGGTCACGCAACCTCGTCACCGCGCATTTGCTTGATGGTGGGATCGATGCGGATCCCGAAAAGAGTCTCGACAAGGTTTGCGCCACCGCGGTGGCGGCAAAAATCTACAGCAACTGCATTCGCTACTATCCCTTCGTGCTGGGAGCGCAGCCGGTACGATTGATCGATCTCGCCGCCTTCTACGCCGCCGTTGCCAACGAGGGGGCGCGGCCAGAGCCGCACGCCATCGATTCGATTGAATGGAACGGCCGCACGATCTATGCCTATCCCAAGACGCCGCTGTTTCCCCAGATCGCCATGGTCGATCGTGCCAGCTTCTATCAGCTGAAGACCATTCTTCAGGGCGTGGTGGCGCGCGGCACCGCACGTGCAATCAGCTCTCTTTCACCATACGTCGCCGGCAAAACCGGCACGACTGAGGATGCCGTTGACGGCTGGTTTGTCGGCTTTACCAACGACGTCACAGTCGCGGTCTGGGTAGGTTACGACAACAGCGACGGCAAACGCCGCTCGCTCGGCTCCAGCGAGACTGGGGCGAATGTCGCGCTGCCGATCTTCGAGCCAATCATCGAGGCCATTTGGGCGGAGCAGATTGCTCCGAAGACGGTGCTGAACGGACCCTCGGCCGAGGCGCAAAACAATCTCATCGATCTGCCGATCGACTACGAATCCGGCGATCGCGTGAAGGCTGGTCACGGCTTCATCGAGCATTTCCGGCGCCAGCCCGACGGCAAGGTCGACGACACTCAATATCAATTAGTTTCGCGCGAATCGCCCCCCAATTCGAGCGTTCGCAGCGCCAGAGCTAACCATCCTCGAATGGCTTTGCGCAGGCCGTCCCCCACTCCAGGAGCCGATACCACCAACCAGGGCTACTACTGGGGCAACAACCAGGGTTACGGCGGTCTGTATCTCAACTGGGGCAGCGGAAACGGCGTGTGGCGATGGTGAATGCAATGCGAGCACCAGCGGCCCAGCGCTCAAAGTAAGTGGCTGAAGCGGCGTGTCGTCGCACTGACGGCATGCCGATTCAGGTATCTTTGTTGGGCTGGTGATTCCGGAACAACAATCATTTTCCCGGGCTGTACAGACTGTAGAGGTCTAGAACAAGAATTCAGATTAGTTATACAGTTAGCTCCAGGGTGGTCGCATGCCGGACTTCGCACTATCAATTGTTCTTGGCATCGCGCTCGCTGCCGCGACTGGGTTTCGCGTATTTTTGCCAATGCTCATTGTGAGCGTTGCGGCTTATACTGGCCATCTCTCCTTAGATAATAACTTTGCATGGCTCGGCACGTCACCTGCGCTAATCATGCTGAGTGTGGCGGCACTCGTGGAAATCTCAGCTTATTACATTCCAGTTGTAGACAATCTACTCGACTCCTTGGCTACACCAGCTGCATTCGTGGCTGGGACGGTCGTATCAGCAGCGGTTATGACCGACGTGCCGCCAATGGTGAAATGGACAGCGGCCGTTATAGCGGGCGGTGGCATTGCCGGCCTCACGCAAGGCCTGACCGCAATGATCAGGGGGCACTCGACGGTTTTGACGGGTGGGCTCGGCAACCCGGTGATCGCAACCGCAGAGCTCGGTGGTGCCCTGTTGTTGTCCCTTTTGGCGCTGGCTGCACCAGCTGCTGCAATCGCGTTGGTCGTCCTGTTCCTATGGCTGGCAATACGTCTATCCCGGCAGCTGTTCCGAGGAGCGAACTCATCGGACAGCCCAAAATAGGTGATGCAAATCAGGCCTTTCATGATGATGAAGGGATGTCGGCTTTATTCGGGGATAGGGGCTGTCTCTCCAGCTAAATCAAGCGGATCTACGGACCCGTGCTAGACTTAGCTCAAGAAACGAAGGATCAGAGTAAGCAAAACAGAGAGGACGATCGATGTCACGATGGGGAAATAGATACGGACATTTCCGTTTGGACTCTCGTATTTAATATCACCTGGCAGAAACGACAGTCCGGGAGTGACGTTGGGCCTGTTGGCAGCTGCGCGGCGGTCAGCCAGCCAGCCGATGAACGCAAGAACAAGCAGCACGACGAGGAAGACTTTCAGAAACATATCCATGACACTGTTGGTAAGCTTTAGGCCAATATAATAAGCTAGACGAACCTTGGTCTCATTTGGACGAAGTTCACTCCTTTCGGATAGCAGAGTTGTACCAACGTATGATGGAGGCGCGATAATTAAACATTTTATGTTTGGTAGGAGGGCATGGTGAGTGGGCAGCGTAAGCTGTGAGTAATTCCCATGGCCACCAACCTCGTCTCCCTTGTCAGCCAATTTCTTACCCCTGACATGATCGGGCGCATTGCTACTGCGCTCGGCCTTGATCGCAACAAGGTTCAATCCGCCGTCAGCGGCGGCGTACCGGCATTGCTTGCGGCATTCAGTGGCGTCGCCGCTCAACCTGGTGGCGCACAAAAGCTTGCCGACGCCGCAAAGCAGCAAGCTGGGTCGCTTGAAAATTTCGCCAGCGTGCTTGCCACTGGAGGGCAGTCCTCGCTCCTTGAGAAGGGAACGCAGATGCTCTCGTCGTTGGTGGGCGGCCAAAACCAAAATGCTCTGACTGATGCAGTCGCCAAATTTACCGGACTGGGCCAAAGCGCGAGCGGTTCGCTGCTGGGAATGCTAGCTCCGGTTGTCATGGGCACCATAGCCCAGCACCAAGGGACAACGCACGGCCTCGACGCGAATAGCATCGCTAAGCTTTTCGCGAGCCAAAAGGACAATATTGCAGCGGCATTACCCTCCAGTATGAGCAATTTGCTCAGTGGCACAGGTCTATTGAACTCGCTCGGTGACGCCGCGCGAACGGCAACAGCGGCAGGCAGCGAGGCAATGAGAGAGGCGTCGGCGACCCGACTGGTTGGCGCTGCGCGCCAGCGTGGCGCGGATACTTCGTCCAACTGGCTTTACTGGCTCCTTCCACTTGCGGCGGCAGCGGCTTTGCTCATCTACTTTGCCGTCAGGCCAACGCAAGAGGTTGTTCAGCAGGGCATGAACCAGGCGCAGAACGTGGCAGGCCAAGGAGTCGATATTGGCAAGCAGATCACCAACAGCATTGCCAACTTGCGTACAACGCTCGACGGCGTCAGCGACGTCGCCTCAGCGAAAGCAGCGCTCCCGAAAGTGCAGGAGGTCGCGGCGCAGATTGAAAAAACTGGCGGCGAAGTTGGGCAGTTGTCGGCGGATCAGCGTAAGCTTGTTGCTGGGTTGATCAACCCACTGATGCCGGCTTTCAATCAACTTTGCGACAAGGTGCTTGCCGTTCCGGGCGTTGCCGAGGTGTTGAAGCCAAGTATTGATGCCGTGAAGGCTAAGCTCACGACGTTTGTTGCGTGATTCTCACGCGCAAGATGAACGGATGAGTCTTAAGTGGAGGAGTAACGTCGATGACGGATAAGTCGAACTTCACACCGGACGAATGGAAGCTTCTTCTTGAAAGCGTGACGATGGCGGGAATAGCGGTGTCGGCAGCAGATCCAAGTGGTCTGTGGGGTCTTCTAAAGGAGAGTTTTGCCGAAGGCAAGGAACTGGTTGCGGTCAAAACGGACCCCACGGCGAAACCACTTATCAAGGCTGTGGTGGCGGATTTCGAGACCGCCCAAGGCCGAAGCATCGCGCGCGACGGCCTGAAAGAGAAGCTCAGCGGCCTAAAGCCGGCTGAGATCACGGCGAAGTGCATCGAGACGTTGGGACAGGCCGGCGCGCTGGTTGATGAAAAAGCACCAGACGATGCCGGGGCGTTTAAGGCCTGGCTGCGTCAGATCAGCCAGCACGTTGCCGAAGCGTCCAACGAGGGTGGCCTTTTTAGCTCCGGCTCGCCTGTAAGCGAGAAGGAAAAAGCCACGCTTCAGGACATTTCCGGCGCGCTGAAATTGGCAGCGTGAAGTCCTTGGCGCGGGCGCCGGGGCCCTTGGGAGGTACACACATGGGTATCATCAGCTGGATTATTCTTGGTCTCATTGCCGGATTCATTGGCAGCAAGATTGTTGAGAGTGAGGGCCAAGGTTTTTGGCTCAACATTGCCCTGGGAATTGTCGGCGCTCTTGTCGGCGGGTTTCTGTTCGACCTGTTTGGCGCTTCCGGCGTTACCGGCCTGAATATCTACAGTATGATTGTCGCAATCGTGGGATCGATCGTGGTACTGCTGATCTACAATGCGCTGACAGGCCGCCGCCGCCGCGCTTGATACCCAATTAAAACTGACAACTGCAAGCCAAAGGGAGAAGAACAATGGCTGGAGTTGAAGATGTGATCCGTTCGTCCGTTCCAGGTGGCAACATCGGCAAGCCGCTGATGCTGGCTCTGCTGGCCTTACTGGCATCGGGTGCTCTGTTTAAAGGAGGTGGCGCGGCGAGTACAGCGAGCACGGGATCGCAGCCGACATCGGACCAGGGAGCCGGTGGACTGCTCGGAGGATTGGGCGGGTTATTGAGCAAGCTGCAGCAGGGCGGGCTTGGCAATGCGACTAATTCCTGGGTTGGCTCTGGTCAAAATCAACCGGTTTCGCATAGTCAACTTGGTTCGGCTCTCGGTCCGGACATCATCAAGACACTTGCTCAGCGGTCGGGTCTGTCCGAGGACGAGATTACCAAGCAGCTGTCGCAGGCCCTGCCGGGCGTGGTCGATAAGCTAACCCCCAACGGTCGACTGCCGACAATTGCAGAACTGTCGCAGATGATGTGACAGCCGACGCCTCGGCGCGCTGATAGTATCTGATCAAACTCGTGCGGTTAGTAAGAGGAAAACGCAGTCATGCCGAGTAAGTTTGCAGAAATGACCTCCCGCAACTTCAATCCGACGTTGGCCCCCGAGCTTTCCGATGAGGCGCGCAAGGCGGTGAACGCCGCATTCGACGCGATGTCGGTGTGGCGAACGGAAGCTCTCAATCACAGTGAGAAAGGTTTTGAACGAGTCATCGATAAGATGGCCGCAGCTGCGCGAGCGCTGGGATGGCCCGGTCAAATCGTCGATACCGCCCGTGCGCAAATGCAAAGTATCGCCAAAATGCAGATCCGAGTGATCGACAGCATGATGGATGCTTGGGAGGAAGAGATCAAGTCGCCGAGCTCGCCATCGGCGATCCTATCGAAGCTAAAATCCTTGCCCAACCTTGGCACGGCCGGCATTTGGCCAGGTGCCGCTACCGCATCGCAGATGGCGGCGTGCAACCCCTTCGGGGCCTACATGCAAGTCGCAGAACAGTGGCAAAAAGCATGGGCCGATGCGATGGCTTTTTGGGCCAATACCGGCGAGCCGAATAATTGGCGCGCTCGATTGTGATGCGCGATATTTGCTCGGCGGGCTCCAGTAAATATTGGCATCGTCACAAATGATGCCGCTGTCAACTAGTGCAGAGTCGTCCGAGCAAGGAAAATGCCAACTATTCCTCGAAGTTATCTTGCACTGGCCGTAATCGGTCTCAGCCTCGCACTGTCGGCGTGCGGCTACAACACGATCCCGACACTCGAGGAGCAGGCCAAAGCGCGGTGGTCAGACGTTCAAAACCAATATCAGCGCCGCGCGGATCTCATCCCCAATTTGGTATCAACTGTGCAAGGTTATGCCGCGCAGGAAAAGAACGTTCTCACCGCTGTCGTAGAGGCGCGAGCAAAGGCCACACAGATCAAGCTAGATGCCTCTGATCTCACCGATCCGAGCAAGGTAAAAGCCTTTCAGGACGCGCAGAACCAGTTGACTGGTGCGCTCGGCCGGTTGTTGGCAGTAACCGAGAATTACCCGGATCTCAAATCCAACTCCAACTTCCTGGCATTGCAGTCGCAACTCGAAAGCACTGAGAACCAGATCTCAATGGCGCGGCGCAACTACATCGCTTCAGTACGGGATTACAATCTGTCACTGCGCACATTCCCGACGGTGCTCTGGGCGAAGACGGCTTTTTCCGGTAACCAGCCAATGGCGGAGTTCGCTGCGAGTGAGGGTTCGGAAAAGCCGCCTGTGGTGAAGTTCTGATGATCATCTGAAGATGATCGCGTGGGCTGACTTTTCGCGACAAAAACGGTGGTCATCCTACCCGTTGGCGCACCGGATAGTGAGGCACCTCATGCGTATAGGCTCAAAGCATTGCTGCGTAATCCCTTGCGCGCTCGACTACAGTTCTGCCGGAGGAGCAAAGGCATGGGACACAGACTGACCACTGCACTAATCTTCCTCAATGCCATGGGTTTCTTCGCGTGCGTGATCCTAATTGCGGCGAACGGCAACCAGACGCCCGACGTGGCAATACATTTCACCCGTGCGATCCAATCCTCGATTCGAATGTTTGTCCTCGGAGTTGGACTTCCGCTAGCCGCCTGGGAAATCGCTGCTGCTGAATTTGACCGGTCTAATGCCAAGGTTAGATTACTTGAATCCTGGACAACGTATCTTTTGCTGGTTGTTTCATGGGCGTTGTTTTTCATTGCAGCGTGGCGGCTACCGACGTTGATCATTTATGGCTTGAGGGCTTGAGCCTTGCTGCCCATCTGGAACACGTCCTGCTGCCAGCCATGTCATTCGATGATGAACCGCCAATGCTGAACTAGCCATCGCGAGTACGTCTTGAGCACAATGGGTAAGTCCGATGCGGATTTTGCGTTTTTTCTTGCTTGTCGCATCTGTCGTCGGGGCGGTCTACATTTTTCATGCCCTTGATATCGGAACTATCCCAGGTACGGAACGGTCGATAGCTTGGCTGTTTGGGCTAGGACTGGGCTTAAATATCATCTTTCTTCTTTTCTGCGGTCCGATCGTTACCGGAAATTCGCGGTTCACCTACCTTCTTCGTCTTTGGTACGATGCCAAAATGCGTGAACTCAGAGAACGCGCGGGTGAGCCGCCGCGATTGGACTGAGAGGTTGGCCCACGCGATCGACTGAAATTCTGAACGGAGAGAAATATGCGCTGGGATGATTTTCGCCGCAGTAGCAACATCGAAGACGACCGCGAGGCGAGCGCGTCGCGCGGTGGCGGCTTGGGCATACCTGGCGGCGGTGGTGGACTTGGTATCGGTATGATCATCATTCTCGGCTTGATCGGCTGGGCACTAGGTATCGATCCGAGCGTCCTCATCGGCGGCGCACAGATCCTCACCGGCGGTGGACAGGCCACGCAGCAGAGTGGCCCAGCTCCCGAGGTCGAGACCGGCACGCCAAACGACCCGACCGGTCAATTCGTAGCCGCGGTGTTGGGCAGCACGGAGGATGTTTGGACCGAGATCTTCGCCTCCAATGGGCGTACCTATCACCCGCCGAAGCTGCGGCTCTTTTCCGGCTCGGAACCGACCCCGTGCGCTTTTGCAAGGTCGGCCATGGGGCCGTTTTATTGCCCGCGGGATCAGCGCGTTTATCTCGACACTTCGTTCTTCAACGATCTGCAGAATAAGTTTGGCGGCTGCTCGAACAGCAAGGCCTGCCAATTCTCAGAAGCCTACGTCATAGCGCATGAGGTCGGCCATCACGTGCAAGATGAGCTCGGTATCCTGCCGCGCGTGACGCAAGCCCAGCAGGCTGCATCGAGCCAGGCGGATGCGAACGCGCTCCAAGTCCGCGTCGAGTTGCAAGCCGATTGCTTTGCTGGCATATGGGCAAATCACGCCCAGCAAAGGTATAGCTTCCTTGACCCGGGCGATGTCGATCAGGCCCTACAAACCGCCTCAGCCATTGGCGATGATCGGCTGCAAAGGGAAACGCAGGGCTATGTAGTCCCGGACGCATTCACCCACGGCACTTCGGCGCAGCGCAAGCGTTGGTTTTTGAACGGCTTCAACTCGGGCAAAATTTCCGACTGCAATACCCTGTCGGCGGCCTCGTTATAGGTTGGCTGGCGTAACTCAGCGAATGCCGCTTTTGA
Source organism: Xanthobacteraceae bacterium (assembly GCA_035623195.1). Lineage (GTDB taxonomy): Bacteria > Pseudomonadota > Alphaproteobacteria > Rhizobiales > Xanthobacteraceae > BOG-931. Next base: position 29,713 of record DASPTX010000006.1, read on the forward strand.
TGCTGCGGACGGCTCCTCCACCGTATCACATCATTCATCAAAAAGAATCGTCGATTAACTCGACCATCATGCAGTGGCAAGGACACTCTTCCTGGGTTTCGAGAATGGTCGATTACTCCTAACAGCGATAGCAACATGTAAGGCTCTCGTTGGCGTACCAAGCGCCCATCAACAAGACAGCGTCAGATGCCTCGACCTCGATCAACTTGCGACCGGTAAGGCAGTTCGGCGATCTCAGATCGTCACCACACCAAATAACAAAGCGGCCAAGACCGAAGCCGTAAGGGCGCCGACAGTTCGGCGGTCTTTGTCTGTCACCCTGTCCGTCCACGCTAGGGGTAACAAGGTAACACGGTGACAAGACTTCAATCTGACCCACAACACCGTCTGTCCCGTTTCACCGCTAACTCGGCTTGTCGGCAGGATGCATGTCAGTAGAGCGTGGGGCGGTTTCACCTTGTCACCTTGCAACTCGCCAAGGTTTCGCGCCTAGTCGGTAGACCACGCTGTTACAACAATGAATAAAAGGTTAAGAACCATTTTTAGGTCCTAGATATTTCCGGCACACGTTTGCGCACGCGAAAGCCCCCGGCCTGTCCAGCATAGGGGGAGGGTCCGCACGACGGGGCGGCTTTGACGGAAATGTCGAGGCAGCCTCTATGCCACGAGCGATCATTTCGCGTCTTTGGCGACGCGTAGCCTATGAACCGCTCTACGATACGGACCCGCGTACAGGTGCCAACGTCGAAGTGTTGTGCGCCGATCGCGTGCTTGCTCAATCGTTCGGCGGACGCGACGCTGGTTGGTTTCGGTGGAGGCATCGCCGGGCCTGCTTGCCAGACGGTTTGCCGACCGGTTCTTTTGGCAGCACCTATCTCGTGTACCGTGACTTCGCGACGCGCTGAAATGGCCCCAGTCCGCAGCGTTAATGCGGACACAGTGCGGACACGGCATTTTAGTCGGAGTGGATGAGACAGCTAAGCTGTTGATTTTCATGGTGGGCGGTAGTGGGATCGAACCACTGACCCCTTCCATGTCAAGGAAGTGCTCTTCCGCTGAGCTAACCGCCCGGTAGGCTTGGACGAAGCATAGTCCTACGGAAAGCGGCGATGCGCTTATCCCGACTTTGCCCGCAACGGATTTACCGTCGCCGAGGCGGCCGGGTCAAGGCCGCAATCTGCCGGATTGCGGCCCATGCAGCGAGCAAGACGGCAAATCCGGCGAGAGTTTTGGGATTACGTCGGTACGACGAAAGCCTGCTTCGTCGCTGAATGGGCATTGCGGGCGAAGTTGGCCGGCCTCAAGTTAAGCGGCGGCCACCCCAGCTTGCGTCAATTTGTAACCAAGCGCGGCGAGTTCGAGGACATCGCTCTTCGAGACATCGCCATTATAGCCCGGGAAAGCAAAAGCATCGTAGGCGTCATTAATATGAATGCCGATCGGCAGTCCTAGCGTGTTCGACTGCGACGCCCAATCGGCGACGTCCCCGCCATTCGCAGCGGCGTCGTTGTAGGCGCCGAGATGCGTCGCGCCGTCGTTGTTTGAGAAGTAGCCGCCGTTCGAGGAATTCTCCAGCACGCCTTGGCTCTGATAATTGAAGAGATCGAGCGGCGTATCTGTCGGCTTGCCGTTTACGGTCGCGCCTTCCATGCCGATACGGCCCATGACTTCGCTGATCTCGTGCAGCGCTACCGACTGCAGATCGAATTGATTTGCTCCAGTCCCGCTATTCGAACCATTGGCGCCGGCGGCGGTGTTCCAAGAATAACCGGTGCCGCTCAAAGTGCTAAAGCCTATATATCCGTCGAGCCCTGATGCCGGGTTGACAAAACCGAGCGCCTTTGCCTCCGCGCTGGTCAGGAAGAACTGGCTGCTGGTCGGCTCGTTTACGGCTGAAAATACAAAACCGTCGTGCGCCAGCGCGGCCGTGATCGTCGCGTAATTGGTCAAATAGCCGTAGCTCTCGCTCTCGCCAAGCGCATTCGGCGCCATCGTGGCGCCGGCAATTTCGCCGTAGCCGACATCGATAGTGATCACCTCTTTGTTCGAAAATAGCGCGGTGTAATATTGCGCGGCATCGATAACGGCTTGCATGAATCCACTCGGCGCCTTTGCCACCGAAGAATCCCAGACGAGATCGATTTGGAGCCCGTTGGAAGAGCCGACTATGGTTGGCGCGGGCGTTGCCGATTTGGCCAAAGTCGCGGCGTTGTTGGTGCTTCCCGAATGCATCGACGCGCCGAAAGCAGGCGATATATTGCCGGCGTCATTCATGAGGTATTCGTTGCCGAGCGAGACACCGCCGTGGCCGGAACCGAGCGAGGCGATGTGCGTGTCGTGCCAATAATCGAACATCAGCATGATTGACGTCCTCTGTTTCAGGGACGCTAAACGTAGAGTCCATTCCTTATAAGAAAGCTGTCGTCGCCCGCTTATAATTTATGAAAAGTTGATCTAAGCGGCGTCGAAATCGAAGGCTCAATGTCCGCTCTGGCGCAGCGGCGGCGCCGCATTTGCCGCATCGGCACGGTGCTTTGGAGATCAGCATGCCAAACCGATACCAACACACCCAATGCGGAACCTTGATGCTTGTCGCGCTGGTCGTCGGCGCTATCGTTTCCGCGTCAGCGGGTTATGTGTGCCCGGGAATGGCTCGATGGCTTGCGGGAGCCGTTGCGCTTGGTCTTTTAGTCCTGGCGTGGCTTTTTTCGTCGCTCACCGTCATCGTAAGCGAGGATGAACTGCGCTGGTATTTTGGGCCGGGCGCTTGGCAGTACCGGCTGGCGCTTGCCGATATCGAAGCCGCTCGGATCGTGCGCAACAGTGTCCTTAACGGCTTTGGTATCCGCATGCGGCCGGGATTTCGGCTCTATAATGTCTCCGGACTCGGTGCAATCGAGCTGCGTCTGAAGACTGGCGAAATCCGTCGAATCGGCACCGATGACCCGGCCGGATTCATCGCGGCCCTGAGGTCTTGAGCGATTCGTCTCCGCAAATAAGGAGGGGCGACGACATTGCGTCGGTGTCGGGAGCCGAAGCAGACACGGCGCACGGCTTCGGCGCGGCTATTTCGACTGAATGACGCCGTTCGGGCTCGCTTTGTCGACAATATCGGGCAGATATTGCGCGAGCAGCTTGAGCGTCGCGTCGACGGGCAGGCCGAGGTGCCGGGCGAATTCCTGCACCTGCGCGTTGCCGAGGACCGCTTTCAGTTGGTCTTCGGTGATCGGCAGATTGGCGCCGGGGCCGAGCCAGGATTGCACCTGGTTGTTCAGTCCGCCTTTCTGTAGCGCGGCGACGAGACCGTTGAGATCATGATACTGCGTGTTGGCCAGCACCGCATTGATGGCGGCAGGGAGCGCCGCCGCTTCCACTTAGCCCAACACCCCCTTGAGCGCATCGCCGAGATTGAGTCCATCCAACAAGCCCATTGGTGCCCTCCTTACCTAAAATCGATGCTAGGCCGCGCGGAATGTCGCCGACAGCCTAATCGAACAAATCCCGCGCCAGACTCCTCCATCGCGGCGCGCAGCGATCGCGGGGCCGGAGCTTGCAACGAAATGGGTGCATTACGCCGCCGGCTTTCGCGCCAACAAGCCGTAGGCCGCAATCGCCGCCAGCGCGAGCGAAATCAGAACGTTGTAGCCGGCAAGCGAAATGCCGAGAAAACGCCACGCCGCCTCGTCGCAGCGCACCACATGGACCGCGTGTAATTGGTCGAGCAGCGATCCGCCCGCATTGAGGTTGGTCAAGGGTCCGCTGCATTCGGCCGGGCCGGGCCACCAGTGCCATTCCACGCCGGCGTGATAGGCGCCGAGCACGACATTGCACAGAGCCGCGATAATGACGGCGGCGAAGCCGACGGTGATGAGCTTTTGCGGAGCGTGGGCCAGCGCCGCAATCCCCAGCAGCAACGAAAGCGGAATCATAATGTGGTAAGGGATGCGCTGCGTGAGGCAGAGCGGGCAGGGCGGCAGCTTCAGCACAAATTCGAAGAACCAGGCGCCGGCAAGCGTCGCCAGGCTGAGCGCAAACACCGCGAAAGCCGCGGCAGCGGGAGGCTCGGCGGAAATCCGGTCGATCCAATTTTGCTTCATCGCGGCCTGTCTGCGGGCCCAAGTCCCGAATCGGTGACGCGGCGAATTGCAGCTTCATTCGCGCGTTAATGAGCAAGGTAATTCGCAAGGATTAGGCCCGAACGCAAGCGGGTCCAATGGACGCGGGCCGCAGCCGACGATATAGAAGCGGGTCATGCCCGTGTGGCGGAACTGGTAGACGCGCACGACTCAAAATCGTGTTCCGCAAGGAGTGGGGGTTCGATTCCCTCCACGGGCACCACCGCCGAAATTTGTCTTTGATTCGACTGTATTTTCTCGGTGATCAACTTGGGAGCGTAAGCCATGAAAATATCAAAACTACTGCTCGCTATTTCGGTTAGTTCATGTGTCTTCGCCTTGTTGGGTCAAAGTACGCACCCGATATCGACGCAGAGTGCAATCGCGCCTCAGGCTGTTTCTTATTCGCCGATTGATGCGATATCTTCGCCATCAGGCCCGATGGCAAAAACAAAAAAAATCAGAATGGCTTGTTATCCTGTGGGTGGCGAATGCACGCACAATTCCGATTGCTGCAGTGGATTCTGCAGGTCAGGTAGAGTGACAGCCTATTGCGACAATCCGTGATATCTTTTGGCGCAAACGGGACGCACGAATAGGAAGACCTCACGAAGGACTCGATCCTAAAGTTTGCGTCCGCGCGCCGCCCACGACATCTCGTTGACCCACGCCAGTTCCACATCCTGCAGTCCGGCCTCGTGCATCAGCGCCTCGACTTCGTCTTTGCGCCAATAGTTCGCGATGCGCGGCAGCATCTGATCGAATACGATCGATCGCAGATGCGCGAATGAAAACGTTCGCAACAGGCGGAAATACTCGATCTGGTCGAGGCCGCAGCGTAAGAGAAGCCACAGCAGGGCGGTCGGAAGCAACGCAATGGCATGCACCCACGCGATCGGCATCCGGCTGAACAGAATCTTCCTGGCCGGATTCAGTCCCCACAGCAGCCAGCCGTTGTTCTCCCGGCCCCAAATCGCCACATCTCCTGCGGGCTTCGTGGCTTTCAGCATTGCCTTGAGCGCTTCGACCGGAAACTCGAGATGATGAATGACGCCGATCGAGAATGTAACGTCGAACTCATCGGTCCAGGGCAGCTCGTAAGCGCTGCACTTCATCACCTCCATTGCCGGGTAGGGCGCCAATGTCCGCCGCGCCGCCGCCAAGCTACGCTCGTCAATGTCGACGGCGACGCCGCTTGCGGCCCCATAGCTCATGGGCCAAAAACTATTTAACCGACGTCGAGAAAACGTTTTCCTCGCCAATCGCCGGACGAAAAGAACGGCAGCCAACGGCGAAACTGCTGTTGTACCGCGGGCGTAACGGTCGCGTATCTATCCCACTCGTAGCCGAAGCGGTCGGGCGAGCCGCCAGTTGTGTCAATCATGTCAGCTTATCCGGGACGCTCTGCGGCGAATTGGGGCCAACCGGAGGACGCGATGCAGAATCAGCGCGCAGTCGCGCGAAGGACACAATGGGAATGCCAATCAGTGGTTGTAAAAGAGAGCGCGTTTCGCAGGCCAAGGCTCTGACGCGCCTAGAGAATTACGCTTCGTCGCGAAGCGAGTGAGGAAAGAAAGCGGTCCCCTATTGCGCTTTCTGCAATTCCGGATGCGCCCGTAGCCGCGCCGTGTTGAGCACGTGGATGAGGAAGGCCACGACCGCACCCGCGGCGAAGGGCAGGGCCGACCAGATATAGAGCTGTTCGACCGGCAGGCCGACGAACAGCGCACCCATGAACGGGCCGATAATCGCCCCAAGCCGCCCAATGCCGAGCTGCCAGCCGGAGCCGTTGGCGCGCAGCGAGGTCGGATAGATCATCGCGCCGACGACATTGATGCCGGATTGGATGCCGAGCACGAGTGCGCCGGCGAGGAACGTCGCGATCAAAAGCGCGGTCGTCGAGGTCAAGCCGGCGAAGCCGATCGACGCGACGATGGGCACGGCAATCACGAACATGACGGCGATGGCGAAGAAGCGATGCCGTTGCAGCCACCAGCATAGCGTTAGCGCGCCGACAGTGCCGCCGACTTGCAGCGCCGCGCCGGACAAAGCCGCGACCGTCGGCGTCGCATGGGCCGCCGTCATCAATGTCGGCGTCCAGCTGATCAGGAAGAAGTATCCCATTAGATTGAACGCGAACATCAGCCAGGTAAGTGGCGTGATGACGGCTAAACCCTGGCCGAACAGGTAAGCGGGATTTGAGCTCGGAAATTGTTTTTCGTCTTCGATGACGAAACGGGCATTCGGCGGCACCTTGAAACCGGGACGGATGGCCGCGAGCAGCGCTTCCATCTTGCCGCGCTGGCTTTCATGAATCGTCATGTATTTGATCGATTCGGAAAGACCGGCGATCGCGGCGAGCCCGATGACGACCGGAACGACGCCGCCGATCTTGAACAGGATCGGCCAGCCGTAGGACGGCACAAAGGCCGCGCTGGCGAAGCCCGCCAGTGCCCCGCCCATCGGCACCATGCCTACCGCGATGATTGCGAGCGTGGCGCGCAGGTTGCGCGGCGCCGACTCGGCGTTGATCGCCACAATGTTCGGGATGACGCCGCCGATGCCGAGTCCGGCGATGAAGCGGAGCCAGGAGAGTTGGGTCAGATCGGTCGCGTAGGCGGCGGCGAAGGTGAATATGCCGAACAACAGGTTCGCCGCGATCAGCGCGGTCTTGCGGCCGTAAGTGTCGCCGATCCAGCCGAATATCTGGGAGCCGAACAAGACGCCGATATTGCTGGCGCTCAGAACGAGGCCCAGCGCCTTGGGCGGCACGTGCCAGTCCGCGATCAAGTGCGGCGCGGCAAAGGCGATGGCGCCGATATCATAACCGTCGATCAGCGCCAGCAGGATCGACCAGAAGATCAGCTTGATTTGAAACGCACCAACCCCGTGCTCATCCAAAAAATGCGAAACCTGGACTTCCGCCTGACCGTCCATCGTTCCCCCCACAATCCGTCTCTGATTTAGCGCCTCTGTTTCTTGGCGTCTCTGTTTCTTGTCGCGGCGCACCGCGGCGCCACAGCCGCAAACTATGTCACCCGCCGTTTAAAGGAAAGCGGGCATACGCGCGCACTCCCATTTTCGCACGAACGTCCCTCAATTGACGCGATTAGGCGATCGGTTAGGCTCTTCCACCGCATGGCGCTAGAGCATGATCCGGAAAAGTGGAAACCGGTTTTCCGAAAAAGATCATGCCTCATCAAATGCCTAGAGCCGTAATCGATTCAACTTGAAACGATGCGCTCTAGGCTCGGCGCAGGGAGGACGAAAAATGGAATTCGGCTATTTCACGCTGAGCGACAATCACTACGACGACAACACGCGCTCATCCAACCAGTTTGTCGCCGACATCACCGCCGAGGCGCTCTACGCCGAAAAGGTCGGCATGCACTCGGCCTGGATTGGCGAACACCACTTCAACTCGCTCGGAGTATTGTCCTGCCCGGACCTCGTGCTGGCCTATGTCGCCGCCAATACGACGCGGCTGCGCTTGGCGCCGGCGGTGAACGTCTTGCCGCTGCATCACCCGATCCGCGTCGCCGAGCAGTGGGCGACGCTCGATCTTTTGTCCGGCGGCCGCGTCGATTTCGCCTGCGGCCGCGGCTACGACAAGCGCGAATACCTGCCGTTCCACGTTTCGTTCGAGGACAATCAGGGCATTTTCGAAGAAGGTCTCGAATTGGTCCGCAAGCTTTGGCAGACCGAGGGGCGCATCTCGCATCACGGCAAACACTATCGGTTCGACGATGTGCGGATCACGCCGAAACCGATCCAGCGGCCGCTGCCGACTTACGTCGGCTCCTTTTCCAAGCCGTCGATCGAACTAGCGGCGCGCTTGGGCTGCGGGCTGATCGTGGCGCCGTTCGCCGCGGCGATGAGCTTCGGCGGATTGAAACAGGTTGCCGACCTCTACCACGAGACTTCCGCCAAGCACGGCAAGGCGCCGGGCCGCCTGATGTGCAGCTACTTTACTCATTTTGCCGACGACAAGGCGCAGGAGGACGCCGCGCGCGCCAGGCAAATTCGCTACTACAAGGAATGCGTGATTCCGGCGTTTCCCGGCGATCCGAAATCCGCCCCGCCGAGCTATCGCTATTTCATCGACATCGTCGACCGGCTGCACAAGGTCAAGCCGGAGGATCTGACGGAAAATTCCGTCCTGCTCGGCTCCTCTGCGCGCATAACCGAGACCTTGAAGAAGGTCGAAGCGGCGGGCTTTGCCGAGGTAATCCTCTACGTCAATGTCGGGCTCAAACCGCACAATCAAGTCAAGGATGAAATGGCGCGCTTCATGACCGAGGTCGCCCCCGCATTTGCGTCGAGCCGCGCCACCGCGGCAGCCTGAACGAAATTCATTGATATCCGGCGGGCATCGCCGGCGCGCCGCCGGGGGTTCCAACAAAACGTATGATTATAATCATAGACCATCGTGTCATGATGCCTCTAGGAAGAGTGCATAGAGTGCGTCCGCAAGCTTGTGGAATGGTCGAAATTGCGCGACTATCGAGTCCAGTTCGGGCCGGGGGAGTGTCGCTCGCAGTAGCGCGTTCAGAACAGAGAGACGAGCACGGGCCGCTGTTGGTCAGTTCGAAAAGATCACGCCCCATCAAACATCTGGAGCCGCAATCGATTTAGTTTGAAACGATTGCGCTCTAGGCCCAAGCGGAAAGCCTGACAATCCCAAATCGACGTTGAATCTTGGTATTGGTTCGCAGCGCACGCTCGGCGAGCACTCACGGATCGAGTTCGGTATCCCAGTAGAGATAGTCGAGCCAGCTTTCGTGCAGGTAGTTCGGCGGGAAGAGCCGACCGTTGCGGTGCAGGTGCTGCACCGTGGGCTGGAACGGCCGCTGCGACGGCCACATCTTCGATTCGTCCGGCGTCGAATTGCCCTTGCGCAGATTGCACGGCGAGCATGCGGCCACGACATTGTCCCAGGTCGTATGTCCGCCGCGCGAGCGCGGCAACAGATGATCGAACGTGAGATCGTCGCGCGCTCCGCAATACTGGCAGGAAAAACGGTCGCGCAAGAAAACGTTAAACCGCGTGAAGGCCGGATGCGTCGAGGGTTTCACGAAGGTTTTGAGCGAGACGACGCTCGGCAGCTTCATCTCCAGGCTCGGGCTGCGCACCGCGCGGTCGTAATTGGCGACGATATTCACACGCTCGAGGAACACCGCCTTGATCGCGTCCTGCCACGACCACAGCGACAGCGGGTAATAGCTGAGCGGGCGAAAATCCGCGTTCAACACCAGAGCCGGAAAGCCCGATTGCGGAACATGAGCGTTCAAGACGACGCACCCACCTCGACTCAATGCCGCAGCGCGGCGTTGGGTGCTAGTTTATAGGCAGGCGTGACAGGATTGTGAAGGCACCTGGGGCGCTTAGGCCCATTGCGGCCATGGCCCCCGGAACCGCGCGGTATAGGCGAAAAACCTCAGAGATGCGCGGGGCGGGAGATGCATAGCCTCGGGCCGCCGCAGTCGCCCGTGCGCCGCGATTTCGGCGCTGCGCCGGTTCGAGCGGCTCGCGGCTCGCGAATCAGGTGACAAGCGCGCGGGTGCTGGACCATGCGTGAGGCGCTGTCTACGGTGCGGCTCCCGCCAATGCCGGAGACCGCGCGTGCGCTACGACGATAACCTCACGACCGAACGAAAGACTTTCGTCACTCATCTCGAATGCTCCGCGACGGGCGAACGCCATGCCGCCGATCAGGTTCACAATCTCTCTCGCGCTGGCAAACCGCTCTTGGTCCGTTACGACCTCGACGGGGTCAAGACCACGCTGAGCAAGGACGCGCTGGCGCACCGGCCGCCGGATCTCTGGCGCTATCGCGAACTCCTGCCGGTGCGGCGCGTGCAGGACATCGTCAGTCTCGGCGAGGCGATGACGCCGATCCTGCCTTTGCCGAAGGTCGCTGCGAAAATGGGCGGCGGCGAACTTCTGGTGAAGGACGAAGGACGTTTGCCGACCGGCTCATTCAAGGCGCGCGGTCTGGTCATGGCGGTCTCGATGGCGAAAGCGCTCGGCATCAAACACATGGCGATGCCGACCAACGGCAATGCCGGCGCGGCGCTTGCCGCCTATGCCAGCCACGCCGGCATCAAAACCACGATCTTCTGTCCTGAGGACACGCCGGAAGTGAATGTCAGCGAGATCGGGCTGCAAGGCGCGAAGGTCTATCGCGTCAACGGATTGATCGACGACTGTGGCAAGATCGTCGGCGAAGGCAAGGCCAAGGTCGGCTGGTTCGACGTCTCGACGCTCAAAGAGCCGTACCGGATAGAGGGCAAGAAGACGATGGGGCTGGAGCTTGCCGAACAGTTCGCCTGGTCTGTCCCCGACGTTATCTTTTATCCGACCGGCGGCGGCACCGGCCTGATCGGCATGTGGAAGGCATTCGCCGAACTGGAGGCGATCGGCTTTATCGGCACGAAACGCCCGCGCATGGTCGCCGTGCAGGCGGCTGGCTGTGCGCCCATGGTGCGCGCTTACGAGGCGGGCGCCGAACACGCGGCGCGCTGGGAGAATGCGCACACGATCGCCTCGGGCATTCGCGTGCCGCAGGCGGTCGGCGACTTTTTGATTTTGCGCGCGGTGCGCGAGAGCGGCGGCTTCGCCATCGCCGTTTCAGACGAAGCGATCGGCGAGGGGCTTGAAGAGGTCGCGCGCGAGGAGGGCTTCTTGATGTGTCCGGAGGGCGCGGCAACCTATGCGGCCTACAAGCAAAGCCTCGCCGATGGTCGCGTCAAGCCGAGCGAACAGGTGCTCTTGTTCAACTGCGCGACCGGTCTGAAATATCCGCTGCCGCCGATCCACCGCACGCTCGACCGCCGCAAACCAATCGAATTTTCGGAGTTTTGAGATTGGGCCGCCACCAGAGCGCGATCGGCTCAAGTTGAATCGATTGCGGCTCTGGGCCCGGTGGGGTCCAATTTTTACCGCCTGCCGCCGAACCGCCGCGCCAGAAATTCGCCGCCGTGGCGCAGGCCTTCGTTGTCGATGCCGTGTCCGACGCCGGCGGACAGGTGCCATTCGACGGGTATTTCCAGCGCGGCGAGACCCTGCGTCGCCTGGAACAAAGCCTGTGCGGGGATCAAGTCGTCGCGGTCGCCGTGAACGAGCAGGATCGGGGGACGCGATTTGATCGCGGCGGCGAAGGCTTCGGCGTCGCCGTCGGGCGGCAAAACCAGCAATCCGGAATAGCCAACGATCGCCGCCGGCGCCACGGCGCGCCGCAGCCCCACATGCAGCGCCATCATGGTGCCCTGGCTGAAGCCGACCAGCGCCAGCGCGGACGGCGGCAGCTTGTGCCGCGCGAGTTCGGCGTCGAGAAAACGCTGTAGCAGCGGCGCGGCTTTGTTGACGCCGACCCAGCGTTCGTTCGGATCGCGAAAGGTCAGCGCGAACCATTGCCGCCCGACCGGCGCCTGTCCGCAGGGCTCCGGCGCATGCGGCGAAACGAACGCGGTGTGCGGCAGGTATTGCTGCCAAGCGCGCCCGATTTCGATCAGGTCGTTACCGTCGGCGCCATAACCGTGCAGGAAAACGACGAGCTGCTGGGCGGTGCCGGAACGCGCCGCCAGCCGCGGACCGTCAAGTTCGACGGCCATGGCGCCCTCGTTTTGGCAAAACTCGCGAGCGGCCTCGCGACTTGTGTCTCGGCTTGGATCGCAACTTGGATTGCGCCTTGGTTTTCGGCCCGGCTTGCGGCTCGGATTTCGGCAGGTTGAGCATCCCCTCGCGCCTTTTCACGGCGCGATAGTAGGTCCATAACACGCGCGCCGCCACCGCGCGCAACGGCCGCCAGGGCTCCGCCAGCGGCATCATGTCCTTGGCGCTCGGCCGGGCCGGCAAGCCGAAAGCAAGCCGCGCCGCCTCTTGAAGCGCGAGATCGCCGGCAGGCCAGGCGTCGGCATGGCCGAGGCACGATAAGAGATAAATGTCGGCGGTCCATGGGCCGATACCGTGGACGGCGGTCAGCGCCGCATGGGCCTCTTCCGCGGAAGCCTCGGCCAGCGAGGCAAGCGCAAGCCGGCCGTCCGCGACGGCGCGTGCGATTTCCTTGAGCGCGCGAATCTTCGGCTGTGACAATCCCAAACGCGCAAGACGCGCCGAACGCGCGCGCAGGATGGCTTGCGGCTCGAACGGATCGAAAGCGGCCGCAAGCCGCGCCCAGATGGCGCTGGCGCTCGCGGTCGAAAGCTGCTGCGACACCACGGTCGCCGCCAGCCCGCCAAATCCATCGGGCCGGCGTCGCAACGGCGGCCGTCCGGCGCGCGCGACGAGCGTGGCGAAACGCGGATCGGCCGCGACCAGCGCCGCGAGCGCCGCTTCGAGATCGCTCTCGCAATGAATATGGGTGAGCGTGTTAGAGTGCATGGCGACTTTGGGGTCAGTGTCGGGAAGCGCCGCGTCGATGTACAGCCGCGTTTTGCGTTTTGCGCCAAGTCCGAACGGCTATTTGCACCTGGGCCATGCCTATTCCGCATTGCTCAATTCAGACATGGCGCGCCAACTCGGCGGACGCCTGCTGTTGCGGATCGAAGACATCGATACCGAGCGCTGCCGGCCCGAATACGAAGAAGCGATCTACCAAGATTTGCGCTGGCTGGGCCTGTCATGGCAGGAACCGGTGCGCCGCCAAAGCGAGCATCTTGCCGACTACCGCATGGCGATCGCGCAGCTGGAGGCGCAGGGGCTGCTTTATCCGAGCTTCGAAACTCGCCGCGAGCTCGCCGCCCTCGCCGCCGAGCTCGACCGCCGGGGCAGGTGGCCGCGCGACCCGGACGGCGTGCCGATCTATCAGGGGCGGGCCCGCAAATTGTCCGCCGCCGAGTGCCGGCGACGCCGCGAGGCGGGAGAGCCGTTCGCGCTCCGGCTCGCCATGGATAAAGCCGTCGCGCGCGCCGGAGTGCTCGCCTGGACTGAGACCGGCGCCGGACCTCAGGATCAGACCGGCGTCGTCACCGCCACGCCGCAGATGTGGGGCGATATCGTCCTGGCGCGCAAGGATTCGCCCGCGAGCTATCACCTCGCTGTCGTTTTGGACGACGCCCTGCAAGGTGTGACCGATATCGTACGCGGCCAGGACCTGTTCTGGTCGACCGGCATCCACCGGCTGTTGCAAACGCTCCTCGGCCTGCCGGAGCCCACTTATCATCATCATAAGCTTATTCTCGATGAGGCCGGCCGCAAGCTTTCGAAGTCGACCAGTGCGACGGGTTTGCGCGAATTGCGCGCCGCCGGGCACAAACCGTTCGATATCAGGCGAATGGTCGGCCTCGGCCGTTGACGCGAGGGCGGTAAAGATTTGCGCCGAGCGCATGTTTTGTTGCGCCGTTTTGCGTGGCATGTTGGGCTTGGCGCGCGAGGAACGCCATGGCGCGAGCAAAGTCCAAACAAAAGCGCAAAACCGGGCGCGGGCGTCCGCGCGGGCGAAAGTCTCCGGCGCGCTCGGACAATAGCGCGCTTGCGGTATTCGCCCACGACATCCGTACCGCATTGACCGGCGTCCTCGCGCTTGGCGATTTACTGGCAAGTTCCAGCCTAGGCGAGCGCGAACGGCGCTGGGCCGCCGGCATCAAGGCCGGCGCGGAGCATCTTGCCTCGCTGACAACCTTGGTGGTCGACGCCGCCAAGGCCGATGCCGGGTCCTTGACGCTGCGGCGGGACGTGTTCACGCCGCGCCGGTTGATCGAAGCGCTGGGCGAAACATTGGCGGCGCGGGCGCAGACCAAGGGCCTGCGTGCGGAGTTTAAGATTGCGGACGATCTGTCCGAGCCGTTGTTCGGCGATCCGGTGCGGTTGCGCGCAGCGCTGGAAAACCTGATCGACAATGCGGTGAAATTCACCGAACGAGGGACGGTCCGATTGGAAGTGCGGGCAAGACGCGCCGGGCCCGGACGCGTGAAGCTTGAGTTTATCGTCAGCGACAGCGGCATTGGGCTCAAACCTTCCGAGATAAAGCGGCTGTTCCGTCCCTTCGCGCAGGCAAGCGCCGAAATCGCCATGCGCTACGGCGGCGCTGGGCTCGGACTGGCCGTCGCCAGGACCTTGGCCAAGCTCATGGGCGGCGACTTGACCGTCACCAGCACCGCCGGGCGCGGCTCGCGCTTTTGCTTTTCGGCCGTGCTTGCGGTCGCGAATGCCGACGCCGCGAGCGCCGCGCGCGCGACCCCTGCCGCACCGCCGCCACGCCGCCTCGCCGTTCTCTGCACCGAGGACAATCCCTACCGGCGCGTCGTCCTCAACACGATGCTCACCGAGCTCGGCCATCGTGCGGATTTCGTCGGCTCCGCAGAGGAAGCCGTCGCCGCCGCGGCGCGCGGTTATGACATTATCTTCATGGATATTACGCTGACAGGGATTGGCGGACTGGAAGCGGCGCGGCGCATTCGCGCGCTCGCCGAGCCCGCGCGTTTGACGCCTATCGTCGGCATTTCCAACTTGAACGACCCCGGCGACCGCGATGCGGCGCGAACCGCAGGCATGAATTTTTATCTGCGCAAGCCGATCAGCCGGCAAATGCTTGGCGAAGCGATCGAAGCTGTGCTGGCGATTTCGTCCGCAGAAAGCTGACTTGATTATTCGGCGTCCCCCCGGCGAATCGCTGGCCGCGGTTTATTTGCCGCGATCCGCGGCGCCTTCCACGATGCGCACCAGATCGGCCATGATCCTGTTTAGCTCGAAATTCTTCGGTGTGTAGACTTCGGCGACCCCGGCGTTCTTCAATGCGCTCGCATCCCGCACCGGGATGATGCCGCCCACCACGACCGGCACGTCGGCTAGGCCCGCCTCCTTCAGGCGAGCGATGACATCTTTGACGAGCGGGAGGTGCGAACCGGACAGGATCGAGAGGCCGACGACGTGCACTTTCTTTTCCGCCGCCGCGCCTGCTATGGCGTCGGCGGTGAGCCGAATGCCGTCATAGACTACATCCATGCCGGCGTCGCGGGCACGGGCGGCGATTTGCTCGGCGCCGTTCGAATGGCCGTCGAGGCCCGGCTTGCCGACCAGGATTTTCAGCCGGCGGCCGAGCTTTTTCGAGACGCGATCCACTTCGGCGCGGATTTCGTCGAGGCCCTCGGCGTCGTTACGCATCGCGGTGCCGACGCCGGTCGGTGCTCGATATTCGCCGAACGCCGCGCGCAGCGCCAAGCCCCATTCGCCGGTCGTGACGCCGGCTTTGGCGCAGGCGATCGAGGCCGGCATGATATTGCCGCCGCTCGTCGCCGCCCGCCGCAATTCCTCGAGCGCGGCGGCGACCGCGCGGCCGTCGCGCGAGGCGCGCCAAGCGTTCAAGCGGGCGACCTGATCGGCCTCCGCCTCGTCCGACACCGTGACTACCGCCCCCGCCGCGCCGGCCAGCGGCGAAGCCTCGGTCTCGACGAAGCGATTGACGCCGACGACGGTCTGGGCGCCGCGCTCGATCGCCTCGACCCGCCTTGAGTTCGACTCGACCAACTGCTGCTTGAGATAGCCCGACTCGACTGCCGCCACCGTGCCGCCCATCGCCTCGATATGCCGCAACTCTTCGCGCGCGGCCGACTTGAGCGCGGCGACCTTGGCGGCGATGACCGGCGAGCCGTCAAAGACGTCGCCGTATTCCAGAATGTCGGTCTCGTAGGCGAGGATCTGCTGCATGCGCAGCGACCATTGCTGATCCCAGGGCCGCGGCAAGCCGAGCGCTTCGTTCCAAGCCGGCAATTGCACGGCGCGCGCGCGGGCGTCCTTCGACAGCGTCACCGCCAGCATTTCGATCAGGATGCGGGCGACGTTATTTTCCGGCTGCTGTTCGGTGAGTCCGAGCGAGTTGACCTGCACGCCGTAGCGAAACAGCCGCTGCTTTGCGTCGCGCACGCCATAGCGCTCGCCGGTGATCTCGTCCCATAATTCAGTGAACGCCCGCATTTTGCAGAGCTCGGTTATGAAACGAAGCCCGGCATTGACGAAGAACGAGATGCGTCCGACCACTTCGCCGAACTCGTCCTGCGCGCATTGTCCCGAAGCCTTCACCGCGTCGAGCACGCCAGTGGCGGTGGCGAGCGCGAAGGCCAATTCCTGCACCGGCGTCGCGCCGGCCTCCTGCAGATGGTAGGAGCAAACATTGATCGGATTCCATTTCGGCATTTCCTTGGTCGTGAACAGGATCACGTCCTTGATCAGCCGCATCGACGGCGCCGGCGGAAACACGTAAGTGCCGCGCGACAGATATTCCTTGATGATGTCGTTCTGCGTCGTGCCTTGGAGCTTGCCGCGCGGTGCGTTTTGTTCGTCGGCAAGGGCAATGTAGAGCGAAAGCAGCCAGGCCGCGGTCGCGTTGATCGTCATCGACGTGTTCATCTCGCCAAGCGGGATGCCGTCAAAGAGCGCGCGCATGTCGCCGAGATGCGAGATCGGCACGCCGACCTTGCCGACCTCGCCTTTGGCGAGCGGATGATCGCTGTCGTAACCGGTTTGCGTCGGCAGATCGAAGGCGACCGAAAGACCGGTCTGCCCCTTGCCCAGGTTTTTGCGATAAAGCGCGTTGGACGCCGTCGCGGTGGAATGCCCCGCGTAAGTGCGGAAGATCCAAGGCTTATCGCGCATGCCTGAGGCTCTTATCGCTTGGGCCAGGGCCGGACCGTCACGTTGCTGCTCATCGCGCATCGGCTCGTCGCGCCGTCGTTTCGCTGTTGCCGAAGACGCGCAGTGTGACGCCGTTTTTGTTGCAATGCAACATTAGCTGCGGCAAACTGACGTCAACATCGCCACCCTGAGCCGCGAATGCCGGCGCAACAGGGAGCCCGCTATGGCCGTTCCGCAAAAGAAGCCTTCCGCCGCGCCGCTCAAGGACCTCTACGAGATTGGCGAGGTTCCGCCGCTCGGCCATGTGCCGGAAAAAATGTACGCCTGGGCGATCCGCAAGGAGCGCCACGGGCCGCCGGAAAAGGCGATGCAATGCGAAATCGTTCCGACATGGCCGATCGCCGAGGAGGAAGTGCTGGTCTACGTGATGGCCGGCGGCGTCAACTATAACGGTGTTTGGGCCGGCCTCGGCGTGCCGGTCTCGCCGTTGGATGGGCACAAGCATCCCTATCATATCGCCGGGTCGGACGCGTCGGGTATCGTCTGGGCGGTCGGCTCGAAGGTCAAGCGCTGGAAGGTCGGCGACGAAGTCATCGTCCATTGCAATCAGGACGACGGCGATGACGAGGAATGCAATGGCGGCGATCCGCTGCTGTCGCCGTCGCAGCGCATCTGGGGCTACGAGACGCCGGACGGCTCCTTCGCGCAATTCTGCCGCGTCCAGTCGCGCCAGCTGATGCACAAGCCGGCGCATCTGTCCTGGGAAGAGTCCGCTTGTTACACGCTGACGCTGGCGACCGCCTATCGCATGCTGTTCGGCCATCCTCCGCACACGCTCAAGCCGAGCGACAACGTTCTGGTTTGGGGCGCCTCCGGCGGCCTCGGCGTGTTCGGCGTGCAGCTTGTCGCCGCTTCCGGCGCCAACGCCATCGGCATCGTGTCCGATCAGGCGAAAGTTCAGTACGTGCTAGATCTCGGCGCCAAAGGCGTCATCAACCGCAGCGATTTCAAGTGCTGGGGCCAGATGCCCAAGGTCGGCACGTCCGAATACGACGGCTGGGTGAAGGAAGCGCGGCGTTTCGGCAAGGCCATTTGGGACATCACCGGCAAACGCGACGTCGATATCGTGTTTGAGCATCCCGGCGAGGCGACCTTCCCGGTGTCGTGTTTGGTCGTCAAGCGCGGCGGCATGGTGGTGTTCTGCGCCGGCACCTCCGGCTACAACATCACCTTCGACGCACGCTATGTCTGGATGCGGCAAAAGCGCGTGCAGGGCTCGCATTTCGCCCATCTCAAACAGGCGAGCGCCGCCAATCAGTTCGTCATCGATCGTCGCATCGATCCCTGCATGAGCGATGTATTCCCCTGGGACAAGATTCCCTATGCCCATGAATTGATGCGCACCAATCGCCACAAGCCGGGCAATATGGCGGTCTTGGTCAACACGCCGCGCCCGGGCCTGCGCAATTTCGACGACGTGATCGAGACGCAAGGTACGGTCGAAGGGGCGGCACAAGGCGCGTGATCGTCGCGCTTTGCCAGCCGCTCGTTTTCGCTAGCTTTTCACTACGCGATCCGGCGTGATGCTGCGCCTGCGCGCGATCGCAGCGTTGAGCTCGCCGCCATAGATGAAAATCCACGCCGTGAAATAAAGGAAGACCAGCGCCGTCATCGCCGACGCGAGGCCGGCGTAATAGGTCACGTAAGTGTAGGAGAAATCCGCGAGATAGCGCCCAAATACGAAACCGCAGGCAAGCCACAGCGCGAGCGTGGCGACGATGCCCGGCCAGACCTCTTCGATCTGCCGGCGGCCGGCCGGCAGCCACATGTGCAAGATCAAGAGCGCGAGCGTCAGCACGAAGGTCGCCACGCTGAAACGGGCGATGTTGTAATGTCTCTCAAGCGGCTCGAGCCAATCGACATAGGAGAGCGCGGCGCGAAACACCAGCGGACCGAGCACCACGAGAAAGGCGAGCGCAAGCAGCCCAATCGCCGCCACCAGCACATAGCCGATCGACTCCAAGCGCAGCAGCCACCACGGCCGTCGCTCGGTCAGGCCATAGGCGCGATTGAGTCCGATGCGCAGGCTCTCGATACCGCTCGAAGAGAAGTAAAGCGCGAACACGGCACCGATCGTCAGGATGTCGCCCCGCGCGGTGGTGAGCACTTTGTGGATTTCGCCGGCAATGCCGCCGGATACTTGCCGCGGCCAAGCCGCCACGATCAGTCCCGCCACCTCGTTTGCGAGACCCTGCGAGCCGATAAAACCGGCAATCGCCGTCACCAAAATCAAAAACGGAAACATCGACATCAGAACCGACAGCGCGATATGGCTTGCTATCGCCCAGCCGTCGTCGGCATTGAACCTATAGAACGCGTCCAACGCCACGCGGTAGCACAGGCGGAACGTTTTCACCGGCAGACACCTCCGCTCCGAGCGGGATATTCATAGCATTGCTTTTGTGCACTGCACGCATAAGTTCATTCAACAGGCCGGGTCGCTAACGGGATCATCGGAGTGAGTCATGCCCCTTGCCGCCACGCAGAAAACGCCGCGCCTCGAAGTGATCGCTATGCTTGGCGATGCCGTAGCGTCCGTGGAGACGCTTTTTGACGATGCCCGCCGCACCGTTGCCGACCGGGTGACGGTCGATGGGCGCGCGGTCGCGCGTCTCTTGGACAGCGAGCAGCGGGCCACCCACGGCCTTGCCTGGCTTGCGACCTATGTCGAAGCGCTTCGCCAGCTCGCCGACACCGCGCAGCGGCTTGCCGATAGCGGCAGTTTCGGCGAGACCGAAGAACTCCTGCTGCGGATCGGCGCCGGCGAGTATCTCGCCCAGGTGCTTGGCGGCATTCCGATTAGCCAAGGCGAGATCGTGCGCCTGTCGGATCTCGGCCTGAACGCGGCGGCGATCGCCGCGCGCGTCAATCCCGCGGTCGAGCATCTCATCTCGACCGGCAATACCGCGCAGCGCCGCGCGCGCCTTGTCGAGCTGATGCGCCAGCAGCGCCACGAAGCGACGGTCGGCGCCTGCGGATTGGAGGAAACGCTCGATTCGATCCGTGAGGAGATGCGCAAATTCGCCGAGGATCGCGTCACGCCCTATGCCCAAGAATGGCATTTGCGCAACGAATACATTCCACTCGACGTCATTTCGCAAATGGCTGAGCTTGGCGTTTTCCGGCTGACCATCCCCGAGGACTACGAGGGCATGGGGCTCGGCAAGGAATCGATGTGCGTCGTCTCCGAGGAATTGTCGCGCGGCTATATCGGGGTCGGCAGTCTTGGCACGCGTTCCGAGATCGCCGCCGAACTCATTCTCGGCTCGGGCACCGAGGAACAGAAGCGCAAATGGCTGCCGAAGATCGCCTCCGGCGAGGTGCTGCCCACCGCGGTGTTCACCGAGCCAAATACCGGGTCCGACCTGGCGTCGCTGAAGACGCGCGCGGTGCGCCAGGGCGACGTTTACAAAGTCTACGGCAACAAGACCTGGATCACGCATCCGGTCCGCGCCGATCTGATGACGCTTTTGGTGCGCACCAATCCATCCGAAAGCGGCTATCGCGGACTGTCGATGCTGCTCGCCGAAAAGCCGCGCGGCAGCGACGACAATCCGTTCCCGGCGCCCGGCATGAGCGGGACGGAGATCGAGGTGCTGGGTTATCGCGGCATGAAGGAATACGAGATCGCCTTCGATGGCTTCGTCGTCAAGGCGGAAAATCTGCTCGGCGGCGTCGAGGGTCTCGGCTTCAAGCAGTTGATGGCGACCTTTGAGGCGGCGCGCGTCCAGACCGCCGCGCGCGCCATCGGCGTGGCGCAGGCCGCCATGGAACAGGCGCTCGGCTATGCCACCACGCGCGTGCAATTCGGCGAACCGATTGCCGGCTTCCCGCGGGTGGCCGACAAGATCGCGATGATGGCGGCCGAAATCATGATCGCGCGGCAGCTCACTTACTACGCCGCGCGGCAAAAGGATTCCGGGCGGCGCTGCGATCTCGAAGCCGGCATGGCGAAGCTTCTCGCCGCGCGGGTCGCCTGGGCCGCGGCGGACAACGCCGTCCAGATCCATGGCGGCAACGGCTTTGCCCTTGAATTTCCGGTATCCCGCATTCTGTGCGACGCCCGCATTCTCAATATTTTCGAAGGCGCCGCGGAAATCCAGGCGCAGGTTATCGCGCGGCGGCTGCTCGACGGCTCGAATTGACAAAAAGTCAAGGCGAAGTAGGCATACACGTGATAATTACACCTCGAATAACTTTGGATGGGTGCAATGGTCGCAATTCCACATAATGCGTTTGTCTTCGTCGGCGACGGCCGCAAGGCTCTGGTTCTGCGCAACGACGGCGACGCGCAATTCCTCAATCTGAAGGCCGAGCGGGTCTTCACCGATCAAAATCCGCCGACTCACGAGCAGGGCACGGATCGCCCGGGCCGGGCCTACTCGTCGGTAGGGGCCGGCCGTTCCAGCGTCACGCAGACCGACTGGCACGCGCTCGAAGAGCACAAGTTCGCCCATGAGGCCGCTTCCGCGCTTGAGAAAATCGTGCGCGAGCGCCGGGTCGAGGCTTTGGTCGTGGTGGCGCCGCCGCGCGCGCTCGCTGATCTGCGCAAGGCGTTTCATCCCGACGTGAAGAGGAAAATCATCGCCGAGATCGACAAGGACCTCACCAAACATCCGGTCGATCAGATCGAGAAGCACCTGGCAAGCGCCTGACGCGGCTTGACTTCCGCCGCATTTGCAAGTCGCAAATCTCTGCTGTAATCGCTCGCAGAAACAGGTTGAACTGCTGACGCAGGCGTTTCCCGAAAGGAAAAAAATCGGCGCCTTATACGATGTACTTTCCGCCGATCAATTCGAGGCTTCCGCGCGGACGGCGGCGCAGATGAATTTGCAATTGCGTGGCGTGAAGCTCGAAAATCCACCCTACGATTTCAACGAGGCGTTCCATGCCCTGGCGCAGGGCTCGCCACAGATGCTGCTTGTGCTGTCCAGCCCTTATTTCACCAGCAGTCAGCGGCTTATCGCCAGCCTTGCGATTGAGCAGCGGCTGCCCGCCATGTTTATCTTCAAATCCTACGTCGAAGCCGGCGGGCTGATGTCCTACGGTGTCGATTACGTCGCCATGAACCGCCGCATTGCCGGTTATGTCGAGAAAATTCTGGAAGGCGCGAAGCCTACGGACATTCCGGTCGAACAGCCCAGCAAATTCGAATTCACGGTCAATCTGAAAACCGCCAAGGCGATCGGAGTCGAGATACCGCTGTCGATCCAGTTGCGTGCCGATCAGGTCATTGAGTGAAAAAAGCACGCTCGCGCGCCTGCGTGCTTAAAGCATTCGCTCTTCGATCCTGGTTTGCTCCGGAGAGGGCGGCTCTTTGAGCAACAGACCCACATTGCCGGATAGAATGCGCTCGCCGTCCGTGCCGAGCGCGCGGATATCGCGGACGAAATCGCGCACCACTTCGCGCTTTCTGATTTCCTGCGGATAGTCCGTGGCGAACACGATGCGCGAGGCGGGAATTTCGCACAAACCGGCTTTCACCGCGCCGATGCCGCCGGCAAAGCCCGCAGTGTCGAAAACGAGATTGTGCCGGATGTAGTGATCGAAATCCTTTTTACCTTTGACGCCGTGGCGATTGTTGCCCGCCGTGCCCCAGAATTCCTTGTCCTGAAAGCTGCGGATGCGCGCGAGCATCGAGGCGATGCCGCCGGCAAGGTGCGCCATATGCACGGTCAGTTCGGGATAACGGTCGAACACGCCGGAATTGACGAGGCGGATGGCCGCCATGATCAGGGAAAATTCACGCCCCACCGCGCGCGCGGTGTCGTAAGCGTCGAATTGCTGCGCGTGATTGAGCTTCAGCGCGGGATGAACGAAGACGAACATGCCGAGCCTGACCACCTCGTTCCAGAACGGTTCGAGCGCCGGGTCGTCGATGAACTTGCCGTCGAATTCGGACGTGATGGTGACGCCCTGGAAACCGTGCTCGTGACGGCAGCGGGCCAGCTCCTTGAGCGCCGCAGCACCGCCGAGCGGATGGGCGTGCGCGGCGCCGATGAAGCGGCCGGGATAGTCGCGTTCGGCCTGCTTGGCTTTGTCGTTGACCAAACGCGAAGTATCGAGATCGGCGCACATGCCGGCGGCGCTGGTGAGCCACGCCGCGTCGATGCCGGCCAGATCCATCATGCGTACGTGCTCGTCGAGATCGTAAAGCAGCGAATGCACGGTATAGCTCGGCGCGCCCAGCGCATCGTAATTGAGGACAAGCCGATCGCCCGGATCGTCCTTGATGAGTTCGCGTGGCGTAAAATGGTGCTGGAAATCGACGATCATGCGGGTTGGCCTTTTGCGGTGGGGCCGCTCTCATATCACGACGCTGGCCCAGCGTGGAACGGAGACCGCGGTTGCCACGGCCGGGTTTCGCCCGCCCTCAAGGAAGGCTACAAGGGGGCCATGGCCGATTTCATGTCCCACGTCGCCGTTCCGATCGCCATCGGCGCCGTCGCCGTCGTGCTGCTGCTCGGGCTCATCAACATGATGCGCGGCGGCTCGGGCAACACGTCGCAAAAGCTCATGCGGCTTCGCGTGCTGCTGCAATTCATCGCCATCATCGTTATTATGTTCACGCTCTGGGTCATGGCGAAATAGCGGAGAGAGGAAGAGCGCGCCCGCCGATGGTCGTTCTCAACAAGATCTACACGCGCACCGGCGACGACGGCACGACCGCGCTCGGTACCGGCGAACGGCGCAAGAAATTCGATCTGCGGATCGCCGCCTATGGCAC
>DASPTX010000007.1:0-6413 GCA_035623195.1 Xanthobacteraceae bacterium
GACTACGCGCTGGAGGGGGGTGCGCAAGACATGAGCGCAAAGATCATCGACGGCAACGCAGTGGCCCGGAAGATCCGGGCGGAATACCGCGAGCGCGTGCAGCGCATCGTGTCGCAATCGGGCTCGCCTCCGGGGCTGGCCGTCATCGTTGTCGGAAACGATCCGGCTTCGCGCGTCTATGTCAGAAATAAAATCCGCGCCTGCGCGGACGCGGGCATCCAATCGTTCCGCTACGACTATCCTGCCGATGTGAAGCAGGACGCTGTTATCGGAAAAATTACCGAGCTCAACGAGGATCCAGCCGTTCACGGCAGTTTTGACTCAAATCAGAATTCACCTTTGCGATCCATTTTATTCGTTTAACTGATCGAAGAGGGTGAAGCATGCGCTTACTTCGTGAGTTTTTTGAAAAACTCTTCCGTGCGGTGGGCGCCCAGCGGTCGCTGTCAGGCTTTGTTTGCGAAGGTTGCGATCTGCGGAAGCATTGCTGCATTTCGGCTGGTCGGCGCCAATTGTGTTCCGAAACCCGCGCCCTTCGCCCGCGCTGGTGATCGAGCGGCAGCGGATGGGGATGACGGATTCCTCTTAGCGGAATCCTCAACGCACAAAGCTTTGCGCGAATTGCCGTTAATCATTGTATTGTGAAGCCCTATCGCGGCATGACGGCGAGCGTCGCCGCGTGCAAATGCAATCCTTACGGGGGAGAGCGTGGCTTCCTACGTCCTGGCGGTCGATCAGGGGACGACATCGACGCGCGCCATCCTGTTTCGCGCCGATACTTCTATCGCCGCCGTCGCGCAGCGGGAGTTTCCCCAGCACTTTCCAGCTGATGGCGAGGTCGAGCACGACCCCGAAGATCTCTGGTCGTCGACGGTGGCGACCTGCCGCGACGCGCTCGGCAAGGCAGGCGCCGCCACACGGGATGTCGCCGCGATCGGGATCACCAACCAGCGCGAGACGACGCTGTTGTGGGATCGCGCCAGTGGACGGCCCGTGCATCGCGCCATCGTCTGGCAGGATCGGCGCACCGCCGATGCCTGCGCGCGGCTTCGATCGGCCGGACACGAAGCGATCTTTACGGCCAAGACCGGACTGTTGCTCGATCCCTATTTTTCCGGAACCAAGCTTGCGTGGCTCCTCGACCACGTTCGGGATGCGAAAGAGCGCGCCGCACGCGGCGAACTCGCCTTCGGCACGGTGGATAGTTATCTGCTGTGGCGCTTTACCGGCGGCAAGGTTCACGCCACCGACGCCACCAACGCTTCCCGCACGCTGCTCTACGATATCCATACCGGGCGTTGGGACGACCAGCTCCTCGCGATTCTTGGCGTTCCCCGCTCCGTCCTGCCGGATGTGCGCGATTCCTCCGCGGCGTTCGGGACCACCGATCCCGAACTCTTCGGCGGGGCGATTGCGATCTGCGGCATCGCCGGCGATCAGCAGGCCGCCTTGATCGGACAGGCTTGTTTCACGCCGGGAATGGTGAAGGCGACTTATGGCACCGGGTGCTTCGTGCTTCTCAACACCGGCGGCAAGCCGGCGGTGTCCAACAACAGACTCGTCGCAACCGTCGCCTATCAGCTCGGCGGGAGGCGAAGCTACGCGCTTGAGGGTTCGATCTTCGTCGCCGGAGCCGCCGTGCAATGGCTGCGCGATAATCTGAAGATCGTGAAAACCGCCGAGGAGACCGGCGCGCTCGCACAAGCGGCGGACCCGACGCAGGAGGTCGTCCTGGTTCCCGCCTTCGTCGGATTGGGGGCGCCGCACTGGCGGCCGCAGGCGCGCGGTGCGTTGTTCGGATTGACTCGCGCCACCGGGCCGCGCGAGCTCGCGCAAGCCGCGCTCGAGAGCGTGTGTTTTCAGACGGCGGACCTTCTCGCCGCGATGAAAGCCGATTGGCGCGAAGCAGCGAGCGAGTTGAAAACGCTGCGCGTTGACGGCGGCATGGCCAATTCCGACTGGACGATGCAGCGGCTCGCCGACTTTCTCGGCAGCACGGTCGATCGGCCGCAGATCAAGGAGACTACCGCGCTCGGCACGGCTTATCTCGCGGGATTGCAGGTGGGATTTTTCCCCGAGCCCGATCGCTTTGCCGATCATTGGCGATTGGAGCGGCGATTCGAACCGCACATGGACGCTGCGCTGCGCGCGCGAAAAATGGCCGCCTGGACGGCGGCGGTTCGCCGCCTGTTGGCCTGAAAAACGGCTTGTTACCGGCCACAGGCGGCCGCGTTTGCCTGCAAGAGTGGAACCGGCTGAGGAACTTGACGTAGCGCGGCGCGTTATCGCGGGCCAGTAGGACTTGTTAGTCCGGGACCGATCATCGATGCGCGGCACTCGTCATGGATTCGAGGAGACCAGCAAGGGGCATGGGCATGGAATTTCGATTCGATCCCCTCGAACGGCGACTTCACATCCGCACTCTCATTCCCGCGGAGCGAGAGCCGCATATTTTCGCGCCCGACGATTTGTATCAGTTCGGCATCGAGGAAGAATATTTCCTTTCCGACAGCGAAACATTCGAGGTCGCGGCCGAGACGCCTGACGCGCTCTTCCAAGCGGCCAACGGCCGCACCACCGGCCGTGTCGGCCGCGAATTCCTGCAGGCGCAGATCGAAGTCGCCACCAAGCCGCACTGTTTCGCCGACACTGCGCGGCACGAGCTTCGGCATTTGCGGCACAGCGCCGCCACCGCCGCCGCCGAGCACGGATTGTCGATATTGGCGTGTGGAACGCATCCGCTGGCGCGATGGCGAGAGTCGGTCCAGAGCCCGAAGGACCGCTACGCGCGGGTCATGGACGATCTGCAGATGATCGGGCAACGCAACATGCTGTGCGGCATGCACGTGCACGTCGAGATTCCCGAGCCATCGCGACGCGTCGATGTGATGAGCCGCATGCTGCCTTACGTCGCTTTGTTTATCGCGCTTTCCGCCTCTTCGCCGTTCTGGCAAGGCCGCGCGACGGGACTGAAGGGTTATCGTCTCGCGGCATATGACGAGCTGCCCCGCACCGGCCTGCCCGAGCAGTTCCGAACCGGCGCCGACTACGATGCCTATGTCGATGCGATGGTGCTATCCGGGGCGATCCAGGACGCCAGTCATCTGTGGTGGGCGATCCGGCCGTCGCTCAACTACCCCACTTTGGAACTGCGCGCGCCCGATTGCTGCACGCGGCTCGACGACGCGATCGCAATCGCAACGCTCTACCGCGTGCTGACGCGCTTCCTCTACCAGCATCCCGAGCACAATGCCGGTCTCGATTCGGTCGATCGAGCGATTGCGGTTGAAAATAAGTGGCGCGCCCAGCGGTTCGGCGCGCAGGGCACGTTCGTCACCCGCTCCGGCGCGGTTGGCGTGGGCGAGCTGCTCGACCGCATTCTGGAACTCACCGCGGACGATGCCGATGCGCTTTGTTGCGGGGAACAGATGCAGCATTGCCGTGCGATTCTCATGGAGGGAACCTCGGCGGACGCTCAATTGGGAATTTTTGCGGAGAATCGATGCTACGGAGGCGAAATCGCGTTACGAAGGGTGACTCGATGGATTAGAGATGCCACACTGGTGGCGTGACGTTTGAATCGCGCGCAGAGGCTCGCTATGTGCCGTTGGATCGCATATCGCGGTGAGACCACGGCGCTCGAGCATTATGTCACCGAGCCCGACCATTCTCTCATCGCGCAGAGCATCCATGCGCTGGAATCCACCGCCAGCATCAACGGCGACGGGTTTGGGCTCGGCTGGTACGGTCAGCATCCAGAGCCGGGTCTGTATCGCGAAATCCGGCCGGCATGGTCGGACGAAAATTTGCGCTACCTGTGCAGGCACTTGCAGTCGCATTTGTTCTTCGCCCATGTCCGCGCCGCGACTGGCACGGCCATTACGCGCGCGAATTGCCATCCGTTTGCCTGTAGCAAATGGCTATTTATGCATAACGGCTTTCTCGGCAATTGGAGCCGCTGGCGCCGCCAAGTCGAAACGCTCATTCCCGACGAACTTTATCCTTCCCGCATCGGCACGACCGATTCGGAGGCGATTTTTCTGGCGATTCTCGGCGCCGGCCTCGACGAGCCGGTTGCGGCGGCAAAGCGGACGCTCGCCACACTGACCGACTTCGTCACCGCGGGCGAACCGGGGGATCGGCTGCGCTTCACCGCCGCGCTCACCGACGGATGCGATCTCTATGCATTCCGCTATGCGGTGAACGATCGCGCCAATACGCTTTATTACCGGGAGTCCGAGAGCGCCATCGTCGTCGTTTCGGAGCCGTTCGATCACGACGACGACTGGCTGGCGGTCCCCGAAGACCATGTCCTCGTCGCCAAAGCCGGCGAGCGCACCCGCATCGCGCCGCTATTCGACGGCGCGCGGCAGGCGGCGGAATAGCTTCGTTCTCAGGGTTGCCAGTTTTTTTGCCACGCCGGCGGCGTCTTCGCGTCGATGAGGATGAAGGCGATGCGGCACGGCTTGGTGCCGCTATTCACCCAGGCATGATTAGTTGCCTGCTGCACCAAGACATCGCCGGCTCTCACATGAATTGCGCTGTCGTCGAGCAGCATGTCGATTTCGCCGTCAAGCACGATGGCGTAGTCGATCGTCCTGGTGCGGTGGGTATTGGCGTGGCGCGCATAGCCCTGTGTCGCCGGGTCGATGCCCATCGAGCGAAGGACCTGGTCGTGATCGACCGCCCCCGCCTGCGGCGAAATCGGCGCAAAATCGACGATACGGAACACGGTGCCACCGGCCGGCGGGGGAACGCCGATTTGAGTTTGCGAACGGTCGGCGGCGACCGCGGCGTCGACGGGAAATTCGCCTGTCACCCATAATAGCGTCGTGCCGTTGGCGCCCGCGCTGCGCTGCTTTGCCTGCAGCGCGCCGTCGAACAGCACGACCGCTTTGCCTTGCGAATCATGACCGGTCACGATTCGGCGCGTCGATTTGAGCTCCATCGCTGGTTCCCCCATCTTGCTTGCTATCGCGCCGCGCATTAGACGATTATGCTTATCGTTGCCAAGCACAAAGAGCGGATGCCATGATTCGATTACCACCGATTCCGGTGATCGATCTGCGCGACGGCGGCCCGCCGCGTCATGCCGAATTGAATTCCGCTCGGGCCCGCGCACTACGCGACGCCTGTCTCGGCTTTTTCCCGCCCGCCGCCATGCCGCTCGTGCCCGCGCTCGATTGGGCGTCGCGGCGCTGGCTCGCGCGTTCGCGCTCGCCCTATCTGCCGGAGATTGCGCAGATCGCAAACCTGCTCGACTTTTCCGGCGTATGGCTCCTCAACGCCTCCTATCAATGGGGTTGCACGTCGCGTGCTTGCGAGCAGGACGGCGTGCCTTGGCTGATCCGAACGCTCGATTGGCCGTTCCACGGGCTCGGCCGGCATGTCGAAGTCGCGCGAATGGGCGGCGCTTGTGGCGATTTTTTCAGCGTAACCTGGCCCGGCTATGTCGGGGCGCTGACCGCGATGGCGCCGTTTCGCTTCGCGGCTGCGGTCAACCAGGCGCCGATGCGCCGCCGCACGACGCATCGCTGGCTGCGTGCCTACGATTTCGCCGCCAATGTTCGCAACGTGTGGCGATCCGAGGATCTCATGCCGCCGGACCAGCTGTTACGGCGAGTGTTCGAGCTTTGCCAGGATTTTGCCGCCGCGCGTCACATGCTGGAGACCACACCGGTCGCGCGTCCGGCGATTTTTGTCTTGACCGGATGCGCGCCGCGGGAACGCTGTGTCATCGAGCGGACGGAAACCGCCTTCGTGACGCGCGAAGACGACACCAGCGCGGCCAACGATTGGGTGCCGTGCCGCCCGGGTTGGGAAGGCCGCATCGGGACGCGCCGCTTTTTTACCAACTCCTACGCGCAAGCGGCGGGTTATAGCCGCGCGCGCCGCGAAGCGCTCGACCGCTGGGATGGACCCTGCGCCACAGCGCGGTTCGATTGGGTCCAGGAGCCGGTGCTCAATCCTTATACGCGGCTGGCCGTCGTGATGTGTCCGGCGGCCGCGATCCTTCGGGCCGTTGGCTACGACCGCGCCGGCGGTCCGTTGCCAGAGCCCGTCACGGCGACTTGCGAAATTGCGCTGACGCCGGAATCGTGGGCAGCCTAAGGTCGTGTCGTTGGCGCTTGCTGGCCGCCGTTTGCCGACGGTGTGCTGTTCTGTTCCCAAGATTTCCAAGATTGTAATGTAGAATCAGTAATTTAATTAAAAACGCACAAACTGTGTTGAGAGTCACATCTTGCTTCCCCTCGTTCGCATAGTTTCGCACCATGAATAGCCGGGTACGGAGCCAGTCATGAGCACCATTACAATGACGACCTTCCGGGCCACTGACCTGTCTCGTTGGGATCAGCTCAAGCTTCGGGTCGCGGAATGGCAGCGGCGGGCGCGCTCGCGCCGCGAACTTGACG
>DASPTX010000008.1:0-75702 GCA_035623195.1 Xanthobacteraceae bacterium
TGCGCCGGCGCGGGTGTAGCTCAATGGTAGAGCAGAAGCCTTCCAAGCTTATGACGAGGGTTCGATTCCCTTCACCCGCTCCAAGCCATTCAATGTTTCAACGCAGCTCATAGCGCCGACCTTCATCGGTCCGCAAGCCGACCGCCTTGGGCCGCGCCGCTGACAGCCGCGTCACGATCCGGTCAGTTCATTCTCAAAGGCGCGCCGATGCGCCGATGGAATATGGGCGAGGAGGCGATGGAAGAGGGACTTGGGCTCTTCCTTGGCCCTATCGCTTGAAGCCGCATCCAAGGCCGCCAGCATATTTCTGATCAGATCGTCGCCCGCCGCAATTCGAAGTTCCTGCGGCGGTACGCCGGCGCTCATTGCATCTTCACGGCACTTGGTCACAAGCCGCACGGCCTCGCGCAGCCTGTGTGAGTCGGCAATAGGCTCAACGTGCTCGGATTTCCACTGCTCCAGGAATTTGCGTGCGCGGTTGCTCATTGGAATATCCCCATTTCCCGCGCACAGCTAAGCCCGATGCGGTGACGAAATTGGGCAGGCCGGTTGTCAAAATGATGGTTCTCCTGCGGCGCGCAAAGAGGGCACGGATCGCAAGAAAATCATGCCTCAAGCGTGCCGTCGCAGGCCGGAGCCGATTCCGATCCAGCTTACTCCCGCTATGACAAGATCGATGCCGAGAAACAGGCCCAGGATGTAGAGGCCGGAGACCGGCCAATGCGCGACGATGATCAGGCCGAGTAGGAGAGTGATGACGCCTGAGAGCACGACCCAGACCCAGGGCGACTCTTGTTTCATGTTGAAGGCCAGAACGATCCGCATGATGCCCGAGGCGATCAGCGCGAAGCCGAGCACGAGCGTGAGCAGCGCCGCGGCCAGAAGCGGATTTTCGAACGTGACGAAGCCGGCGACGATGTAGAGCGCGCCGAGGAGAAGCCAAAGCAAAAATTTACCCCAGGTTTTGATCTGGAACGCATTGATGACCTCGGCCACGCCGGCAATCAGCATCATGACGCCGACGACAAAAACCGTCACGACGGTGGCGAAGACGACGCTGCTGAGCGCGATCAATCCGGCCAGCACGTAGACGACGCCCAGGGCGATGATCCAGCCCGATTTGGCGCGCAAAGGCGCGAGTCCAGGCGCGGCGTCCATGGATATTCGACTTCCGGCGATGTTGGACATGGCAGTTGCTCCGGCTACTTATAAACCGTACCGAGAGAGCGGACGACCCCGCTTTGATACAAGTCAAATCTTGGAAGACGCGCGTCGCCGGCGGACACGGCCTTTTGGCGACCCGCGGGCTATTTTTTGCAAGGCCAGGCTTTGGCCATGGCCTCGTTGGCGACGAGTCTAAAGTCGGCGTTTTTGCGCTCCGGCCGCGCTTCGATATAACCGACAATGACTTGCACGCGCTGCAAATTGGTCGCGTTGTCCGGCGGACAAAACATCTTGGTGTCGGAATTCAGCGCGTCGAGGACTTCGACGGCCCCGACGCAGCGCCCACCGAAGAAATTGGACTTGCCGGCAAGAAAATCCTTGCAGCCCGCCAGATAAAAATCGGCGCTGAAGTAACGGGGGACGGCCTGGGGGCGCGCAGGGGCGGACGACAACGACAGCGCAATGACGGCGGCGAGAGCGGGCCGTAATTTGGTCATCGGGTCCCCCGTTTCGAATTGTTCGCAGCCTAAGATAGCACACAGCGCATTGCCGCCGATGAAATGCCTTCCGGACGGGCGGTGAAGTCGGCGATACAAGTCGTTAAGACAGCGCGTTCGAGCCGCGCCCGGGCCGGCGCCGACCGGCTATCGAAGGGATTTGACGCGTGCCGGAGCGGCGAGGGCTTGCGCCCGCCGACGCCAAGAGGCACATCATCGGGCCGGCCCTAGGAGTGTAGCTCAATGGCTAGAGCACCGGTCTCCAAAACCGGGGGTTGGGGGTTCGAGTCCCTCCACTCCTGCCAATATCCAAAGCCGAATGAGCGGGCTTAAGTGCTTCGCCGGCCTGACGAAGTCCCGGAGTCCAAACAACTCTCGCTTGACGATTGGTCAAGCCGGCAGTAGGTAACGGTCATCGTCAGCGGCCCGGTGACGGACTTCCGCGACGAACCTATTCCCCAAAAGGAACCGCCTGCCGGTCTCGTCCTTAAAATTGGGCGCGGAACGGCCATTGGATAAGCGCGATGGCGAAAGTCAGTCCGTTCAAGTTCATGCAGGAAGTGCGCGCCGAAGCGCAGAAGGTCACATGGCCGACGCGCAAGGAGACCACCGTCACCACCATCATGGTGTTCGTCATGGTCTTCATCGCCTGCATTTTCTTTCTGGCCGCGGATCAGCTCATGCGCATCGCAGTCAGTTTCGTCCTCGGTATCGGCACTTGAGTTTTGACGACCAGGATTAACGATCCGGAATTCATGACATGACGAGCCGGTGGTACGCAGTTCACGCCTACTCGAATTTCGAGAACAAGGTGGCGGATTCGATCCGCGAGCAGGCCAAGCAGCGCGGGCTGTCGAATCTGTTCGAAGAAATTCTCGTTCCTAAGGAAAAGGTCGTCGAGGTGCGGCGCGGCCGCAAAGTCGACGCCGAGCGCAAGTTCTTCCCGGGTTACGTGCTCGTGAAGATGGAGTTGACCGACGAAGCCTATCACTTAATCAAGAATACGCCGAAAGTGACCGGCTTTCTCGGTTCCGACAACAAACCCATGCCGTTGTCGGACGCCGAAGCCGACCGCATCATTCATCAGGTGCAGGAAGGCATCGAGCGGCCGAAGCCTTCGGTCTCGTTCGAAGTGGGCGAGCAGGTGCGCGTGTCGGATGGACCGTTCGCCTCCTTCAACGGAACGGTGGAGGAGGTCGATGAGGGCCGGTCGCGGCTGAAAGTGGCGGTGTCGATCTTCGGCCGCGCCACGCCGGTCGAGTTGGAATTCGGGCAGGTGGAGAAGCTGTAGGTCTGGAAGTCGTGGGAGGTGAGGCGGCCGCCAGCCGTCGAGAACCGCACCACCAACGGAGTAGCAAATGGCGAAGAAAATTACCGGCTATGTAAAGCTGCAGGTGCCGGCGGGAGCGGCCAATCCGTCCCCGCCGATCGGTCCGGCGCTCGGCCAGCGCGGGCTCAACATCATGGAATTCTGCAAGGCGTTCAACGCGCAGACGCAGAAGTTGGAGAAGGGCGCGCCGATCCCGGTCACCATCACGGTCTATGCCGATCGCTCCTTTACCTTCGAACTGCGCACGCCGCCGGTCTCGCACTTCCTCAAGAAGGCGGCCAAGCTCGAAAGCGGTTCAAAGACGCCCGGCCGCGACATCGCCGGTTCGGTGACGAAGGCGCAAGTCCGCGAGATCGCGCAGCAGAAAATGAAGGACCTCAACTGCGACACGATCGAGGCTGCCATGCGCATGATCGAAGGTTCGGCGCGCTCGATGGGCTATGAGGTGAAGCCATGAGCAATATCGGCAAACGCATGAAAAAGGCGCGCGAGGGCGTCGACCGCGAAAAGCTCTATCCGCTCGCCGAAGCGGTGAAGATGGTCAAGGAGCGCGCCAAGGCCAAGTTCGACGAGACCGTCGAAGTGGCGATGAATCTCGGTATCGACCCGCGCCATGCGGACCAGATGGTGCGTGGCGTCGTCAACTTGCCGAACGGTTCCGGGCGCTCGGTGCGGGTCGCCGTATTCGCGCGCGGCACCAAGGCCGACGAAGCCAAAGCCGCGGGCGCCGACGTGGTCGGCGCCGAGGATCTGGTTGAGAAGGTGCAAGGCGGCACGATCGATTTCGATCGCGTCGTCGCTACACCCGATCTGATGCCTTTGGTCGGTCGGCTCGGCAAGGTGCTCGGGCCGCGCGGGTTGATGCCCAATCCCAAGGTCGGCACTGTCACGATGGATATTGCCAATGCGGTTCGCGGCGCCAAGGGCGGTTCGGTGGAATTTCGCGCCGAGAAAGCCGGCATCATCCAGGCGGGCGTCGGTAAGGCCTCGTTCAGCGAGGAGAAGCTTATCGAGAATATCCGCGCCTTTGCCGACGCCGTGCAGAAATCGCGGCCGGCAGGCGCCAAGGGTCATTTCATCAATCGCGTGGCCATTTCCTCGACGATGGGTCCCGGCGTGAAGGTCGAACCGGCGAGCCTGTTTGCGGCCGCGTCGCAGGCGCATTAAGCGCTTGGCAAAACGGCTTGAGCGCGCTAAATAAAGCGCATGGGCGTGCCGGCCCACTCTGTCGGCGCGCCTTTGCGCGCTTTTCGATATCCACCAAGGCGAGATCGGCTTCTTAGAATTCCGGTTCGGATAGTCTAAGAAGATCAGAAGCTTAGTTGGCTTTCGGAGGCGTTCCTGTCCGAGACTGCAGGCGCCGGCAACGGCTTAATCCACAAGGCCTGCATAGACGGGTGAAGAACGAGGGCAGGCTTCTCACGAAGCCGATTGCCCTTCGGTTCTGACCTCGATGGCCCGGTGCGCCGAAAGGACGCCGGGGGGCAGGGTGAAAATCGTCCTGCCTGGTCTCCTTCCGCAAGGAGGGTTTGGCGGGAAGGCTGGCATCGAGCCGGCGGCCCGCGAGACGGACCGCCAACCGGAGAGAGATTTTGGATCGCGCGGCAAAAAGCGAGCTCGTGGCGGCTCTTGGCGAGGTGTTCAAAACCACCAAGGTCGTCGTCGTTGCTCATTATTCCGGCCTCACGGTCGCTCAAATGCAGACACTGCGCAGGCAGATGAAGCAGGCGGGCGCCAATGTGAAGGTCGCAAAGAACCGCCTGGCGAAGATCGCTCTTGAAGGCAGCGACGTCGCCTCGATCGCGCCGCTCCTGAAGGGACCGGCCCTGATCGCCTTCTCCGGCGATCCGGTCGCGGCGCCGAAGGTTGCCGTCGAGTTCGCCAAGACGAACGAGCGTTTCGTCATCCTTGGCGGCGCGATGGGAACGACCGCGCTCGACCCCAATGGGGTCAAGGCGTTGGCGGCGCTGCCGTCGCTGGACGAGTTGCGAGCGAAGATCGTCGGACTGCTTCAGGCGCCGGCGACCAAAATCGCGCAAGTGGTCAACGCACCCGCGGCACAGCTCGCCCGCGTGGTGCAGGCCTACGCCAGCAAGACCGAAAACGCGGCCGCCTAACGCATTCAAAGTCAGAACCGAAGGACAAAATTCATGGCTGATCTGCAGAAAATCGTGAACGATCTTTCCAGCCTCACCGTGCTTGAGGCTGCGGAACTCGCAAAGCTTCTTGAAGAGAAATGGGGCGTTTCCGCCGCCGCCGCGGTCGCGGTAGCCGCCGGTCCCGCTGCCGCCAGTGCCGCGGGCGCGGCTCCCGCCGAGGAAAAGACCGAATTCACGGTCGTTCTTGCCTCCGCCGGCGAGAAAAAGATCGAAGTCATCAAGGAAGTTCGCGCCATCACCGGGCTTGGCCTCAAGGAAGCCAAGGACCTGGTCGAAGGCGCGCCGAAGAACGTCAAGGAGGGCGTCAACAAGGAAGATGCCGCCAAGATCAAGGCGACCTTGGAAAAGGTCGGCGCGAAGGTTGAGCTTAAGTAAGCAATGCTTACTTAAACGGAATTGCCGGCCGATCGGAGCAAGGCCCGGCAATTCCGAGAGTTCGAAAGCGCAAGGGTTCGAAAGCGCAAGAGTTCGGAACTGTTGGACGGCCGGGAACGACGAGGCGAAAGTGGCGCATCAATCGCCGCCGGCGTTCCAAGTTAAAGAGTGCGGCGAGGCGATTCGGACTGCTAACCGAATCACCCGAAAACAGGGCGGAACGATCGGGCGAATGACGCCTGTCCCGACGGTCGCGATGGATTGCGGCCATCTGGAGAGTCGTCTTGATCGCCCCGGTAACTCGGAACGGAAGGCGCAAGGACCTTTTTTAGGTATCTGCGGGCGCCGCGCCGAGTGTCACGGTTCGAGGGTTGGCGTTGCGGCCGGCGGCTCGAATCCGATGGTTCGATTGAGCGAGAGGATATGATGGCGCAGACATTTATTGGTCGCAAGCGCGTAAGAAAGTTTTTCGGAAAAATCGAGGAAGTCGCGGAGATGCCGAACCTCATTGAGGTTCAGAAGGCGTCCTACGATCAGTTCCTGTTGGTGCAGGAGCCGCAAGGCGGCCGCCCGAACGAGGGACTGCAGGCCGTCTTCAAGTCGGTGTTCCCGATTTCCGATTTTTCCAATACGTCGATACTCGAATTCGTCAAATATGAATTCGAGCCGCCGAAATACGACGTGGATGAGTGCCGCCAGCGCGGCATGACCTACGCTGCGCCGCTGAAGGTGACGCTGCGCCTCATCGTGTTCGATACCGACGAGGAGACCGGCGCCAAATCGGTCAAGGACATCAAGGAGCAGGATGTCTACATGGGCGATATCCCGCTCATGACCAATAACGGCACCTTCGTCGTCAATGGCACCGAGCGGGTCATCGTTTCGCAGATGCATCGTTCGCCCGGCGTGTTCTTCGATCACGACAAGGGCAAGACCCACTCGTCGGGCAAGCTGTTGTTTGCCGCCCGCATCATTCCCTATCGCGGCTCGTGGCTCGACATTGAATTCGACGCGAAGGACATCGTCTATGCGCGCATCGATCGGAGGCGGAAAATCCCCGTCACCTCGCTCCTCTATGCGCTCGGCATGACCGGCGAGGAAATCCTCAACACCTTCTACAAGCAGGTGCCCTACAAACGCGCTAAGGACGGCTGGCGCGTGCCGTTCGACGCCAACCGGCTGCGCGGCTACAAGGCGATCAACGATCTCGTCGACGCCGACACCGGCAAGGTGGTCCTGGAAGCCGGCAAGAAACTGACGGTGCGTCAGGCCCGTCAGCTCGCCGAGAAGGGGCTGAAAGCACTGCGGCTTTCCGACGAGGAGCTGATCGGCCATTACATCGCCGAGGATCTCGTCAATCCGAAGACCGGCGAGATCTACGCCGAAGCCGGCGAGGAGATCACCGAAAAGACGCTCAAGGCGCTCAACGAGGCCGGTTACAAGGAGCTGCCGCTTCTCAATATCGACCACGTCAATGTCGGCGCTTATATCCGCAACACGCTGGCGATCGACAAGAACATGACGCGTGAAGACGCGCTGTTCGACATCTATCGCGTCATGCGTCCGGGCGAGCCGCCGACGATCGACACTGCGCAAGCGATGTTCCAGTCGCTGTTCTTCGATTCGGAGCGCTACGATCTATCCGCGGTTGGCCGCGTCAAGATGAACATGCGGCTCGACCTCACCGCCGAGGACACCGTGCGTATTTTGCGCAAGGAGGACATCCTTGCGGTGATCCGCACCCTCGTTGATCTGCGCGACGGCAAGGGTGAAATCGACGACATCGATCACCTCGGCAACCGCCGCGTCCGCTCGGTCGGCGAGCTGATGGAAAACCAATACCGCATCGGTCTCTTGCGCATGGAGCGCGCCATCAAGGAGCGCATGTCGTCGGTCGATATCGACACGGTGATGCCGCAAGACTTGATCAACGCCAAACCGGCGGCCGCCGCGGTACGCGAGTTCTTCGGTTCCTCGCAGCTCTCGCAGTTCATGGACCAGACCAATCCGCTGTCGGAAATCACGCACAAGCGGCGGCTATCGGCGCTGGGGCCTGGCGGGCTCACCCGCGAGCGCGCCGGCTTCGAGGTTCGCGACGTGCATCCGACCCATTACGGCCGCATCTGTCCGATCGAGACACCGGAGGGGCCGAATATCGGCCTCATCAACTCGCTCGCGACTTATGCGCGCGTCAACAAATACGGCTTCGTCGAGACGCCGTATCGCAAGGTCAAGGATGGACGCGTCACCGACGAGGTCATCTATCTGTCGGCGATGGAGGAGGGGCGCTACACCGTGGCGCAGGCCAATTCCGCCATTGACGCCAAGGGCCGCTTCACCGACGACCTCGTCGTGGTGCGGCATGCCGGCGATGTGCAGCTCATTCCGCCGGACAAGGTCGACTTTATGGACGTCTCGCCGAAGCAGCTCGTTTCGGTCGCGGCGGCGCTCATTCCGTTTTTGGAAAACGACGACGCCAACCGCGCTCTGATGGGCTCCAACATGCAGCGCCAGGCGGTGCCGCTTGTTCGCGCCGAGGCGCCATTCGTTGGCACCGGCATGGAAGGCGTGGTCGCGCGCGATTCCGGCGCCTCGATCGCCGCTCGCCGCACCGGCGTGGTGGATCAGGTCGATGCGACCCGTATCGTCATTCGCGCGACCGACGAGCCGGACCCAACCAAGCCCGGCGTCGACATCTATCGCCTGCAGAAATTCCAGCGCTCGAACCAGAACACCTGCATCAACCAGCGGCCGCTGGTGAAGGTGGGCGATCAGGTCCAAAGGGGCGACATCATCGCCGACGGTCCGTCCACCGACCTCGGCGAACTCGCGCTCGGCCGCAACGTCTTGGTCGCGTTCATGCCGTGGAACGGCTACAACTTCGAAGACTCGATCCTGTTGTCCGAGCGCATCGTCAAGGACGACGTCTTCACTTCGGTTCACATCGAAGAATTCGAAGTGATGGCGCGCGACACGAAGCTTGGACCTGAGGAAATCACCCGCGACATCCCGAACGTCTCGGAAGAGACGCTGAAGAATCTCGACGAGGCCGGTATCGTCTATATCGGCGCAGAGGTACGCGCCGGCGACATCCTGGTCGGCAAGATCACGCCGAAGGGCGAAAGCCCGATGACGCCGGAGGAAAAGCTCCTGCGCGCCATTTTCGGCGAGAAGGCCTCCGACGTGCGCGACACCTCGCTGCGGGTCCCGCCCGGCGTCCAGGGCACGGTCGTCGAGGTACGCGTCTTCAACCGGCACGGCGTCGAGAAGGACGAGCGCGCGCTCGCCATCGAGCGCGAAGAGATCGAGCGGCTCGCCAAGGACCGCGACGACGAGCAGGCGATCCTCGACCGCAACGTCTATGGCCGCCTCGCCGAACTCCTCGAAGGGCGCCAGGGCATTGCCGGGCCGAAGGGCTTCAAGAAAGACACCAAGATTACGCGAGCGGTGCTCGAGGAATATCCGCGCTCGCAATGGTGGATGTTCGCTTCGCCGAACGACAAGGTGATGGCGGAAATCGAAGCCATCCGCAAGCAATACGACGAGTCGAAAAGGCGGCTCGAACAGCGCTTCCTCGACAAGGTCGAGAAGCTGCAGCGCGGCGATGAATTGCCGCCCGGCGTCATGAAGATGGTCAAGGTCTTCGTCGCCGTGAAGCGGAAGATTCAGCCCGGCGACAAGATGGCTGGCCGCCACGGCAACAAGGGCGTGGTGTCCAAGATCGTCTCGGTCGAGGACATGCCTTTCCTCGCCGACGGCACTTCGGTGGATATTGTGCTCAATCCGCTTGGCGTGCCGAGCCGCATGAATGTCGGCCAGATCCTCGAGACTCACCTGGGCTGGGCTTGCGCCGGGCTCGGACTGAAGATCGGGCACGCGGTCGATCTTCACAACGGCAAGCGGGATTCCAAGCCGCTCAAGGAACTGTTGAAGAAAATCTACGGCGAGGACGAGACGATCAAGTCGCTCGACGACAAGGGCCTGATGGAGCTTGGCACCAATCTACGCCATGGCGTTCCGATCGCAACGCCGGTCTTCGACGGAGCCAAGGAAGCCGATATCGAGCACATGCTCGATCTCGCCGGCCTCGATCATTCCGGGCAGGTGACGCTCTATGACGGCCGCACCGGAGATGCGTTCGACCGCAAGGTCACGGTCGGCTTCATCTACATGATGAAGCTGCACCATCTCGTGGACGACAAGATCCACGCGCGTTCGATCGGCCCCTACAGCCTGGTCACCCAGCAGCCGCTGGGCGGTAAGGCGCAGTTCGGCGGTCAGCGTTTCGGCGAAATGGAGGTGTGGGCGCTCGAAGCTTACGGCGCGGCTTACACGCTGCAGGAAATGCTGACGGTGAAATCAGACGACGTGGCCGGACGCACCAAGGTCTACGAATCGATAGTGCGCGGCGACGACGCGTTCGAGTCCGGCATTCCGGAATCGTTCAACGTGTTGGTGAAGGAGATGCGCTCGCTCGGCCTCAACGTCGATCTGCACAATTCCAAGCAGCAGCGCGGCGGCGGAGGCGAGGTTGCCGAGGCTGCGGAGTAAATAAAGAGAGAGACAGAGAACGGACACGGAGGACGGAAGACGGAAAAAATGGAGCGGTGATGTGCCGCGGGTCATCCGTCGTCGGTCGTCCGAATGGAGCGAATAATGAACCAAGAACTTATGAATCTTTTCAGCCCGCAGGTGCCGGCTCAGGTTTTCGACCAGATCCGCATTTCGATCGCGAGCCCGGAAAAGATTCTGTCCTGGTCCTATGGCGAGATCAAAAAGCCAGAAACCATCAATTACCGCACTTTCAAGCCCGAGCGCGACGGCTTGTTCTGCGCGCGCATTTTCGGACCGATCAAGGATTACGAGTGCTTGTGCGGCAAGTACAAGCGCATGAAGTACAAAGGCATCATCTGCGAGAAGTGTTCGGTCGAGGTGACGCTGTCGCGCGTGCGGCGCGAGCGGATGGGCCATATCGAGCTCGCCGCGCCGGTCGCGCATATCTGGTTCTTAAAATCGCTGCCGAGCCGGATCGGGCTGTTGCTCGATATGACGCTGAAAGATCTCGAGCGTATTCTTTACTTCGAGTACTACGTGGTGCTTGAGCCCGGCCTCACGCCGCTTAAGGATCGTCAGCTTCTCTCCGAAGACGAATACGTCAAGGCGCAGGATCAATACGGCGCCGATAGTTTCACCGCCATGATCGGCGCGGAAGCGATCCGCGAGATGCTCAAGGCGCTCGATCTCGAGAAGATGGCGGCCGAACTGCGCCAGGAGATTGCGGAATCGACGTCCGATCTCAAGCCGAAGAAGCTGGCGAAGCGGCTGAAGCTGATCGAGGCGTTCATCCAATCTCACAACAAGCCGGAATGGATGGTGCTCACCCACGTGCCGGTCATCCCGCCCGACCTGCGGCCGCTGGTGCCGCTCGACGGCGGGCGCTTCGCCACGTCCGATCTCAACGATCTCTATCGCCGCGTCATCAACCGCAACAATCGCTTGAAGCGGCTGATCGAGCTTCGCGCGCCCGACATCATCATCCGCAACGAAAAGCGAATGCTGCAGGAGGCGGTCGACGCGCTGTTCGACAACGGCCGTCGCGGCCGCGTCATCACCGGCGCCAACAAGCGGCCGTTGAAATCGCTCGCCGATATGCTCAAGGGCAAGCAGGGCCGGTTCCGGCAGAACTTGCTCGGCAAGCGCGTCGACTATTCCGGCCGCTCGGTCATCGTCGTCGGCCCGGAGCTCAAGCTGCATCAGTGCGGGTTGCCGAAGAAAATGGCGCTCGAACTGTTCAAGCCGTTCATCTATTCGCGGCTTGATGCTAAGGGCCTGTCGACAACCGTGAAGCAGGCTAAGAAGCTCGTCGAAAAGGAAAAGCCGGAAGTCTGGGACATCCTCGACGAGGTCATTCGCGAGCATCCGGTGCTGCTCAATCGCGCGCCGACGCTGCACCGCCTCGGCATCCAGGCGTTCGAGCCCGTGCTGATCGAGGGCAAGGCGATCCAGCTCCATCCGCTGGTTTGCGCTGCGTTCAACGCCGACTTCGACGGCGACCAGATGGCCGTTCACGTGCCGTTGTCGCTTGAAGCGCAACTCGAAGCGCGCGTTCTGATGATGTCGACCAACAACATCCTGCATCCGGCCAACGGCTCGCCGATCATCGTGCCGTCGCAGGATATCGTGCTCGGTCTCTATTACCTCTCGATCATGATCGACAACGGGCCGGGTCAGTACAAGCTCGAACTGTATTCGCCCGAGCAGATCAAGCGCGATCCGAAGAAGATGAACATCGTGCAGGGCTTTTATCGCAACATCAGCGAGGTCGAGCACGCGCTGCAGGAGAGGACGGTCGGGC
The DNA here is from genome assembly GCA_035623195.1 of Xanthobacteraceae bacterium. Classification (GTDB taxonomy): domain Bacteria; phylum Pseudomonadota; class Alphaproteobacteria; order Rhizobiales; family Xanthobacteraceae; genus BOG-931. The sequence goes on from DASPTX010000008.1 coordinate 11,881, forward strand.
TGCACAGCAAGATCAAATACATCTGGGAAGGCGTCGGCGAGAACGGCAAGGCCGTGCGCAAGACTTTCGAGACGACGCCCGGCCGCGCGCTCCTTGGCGAAGTCCTGCCCAAGCATTCCAAAGTGTCGTTCGACTTGGTCAACAAGCTCATGACCAAGCGCGAAATCTCGAGCATGATCGACACCGTCTATCGCCACTGCGGCCAGAAGGAGACCGTGATTTTCTGCGACCGCGTCATGGCGCTCGGCTTCCACCACGCGTTTAAGGCCGGCATTTCGTTCGGCAAGGACGACATGGTGGTGCCCGGCTCCAAGCGCGGCATCGTCGAAAAGACCCGCGAATCGGTCAAGGAATTCGAGCAGCAATACAACGACGGCCTGATCACGCAGGGCGAGAAATACAACAAGGTGGTCGACGCCTGGTCGAAATGCACCGAGGAAATCGCCGAAGCGATGATGAAGGAAATCTCCGCCGCTAAGCCCGCGGCGGAGAAGGGCGCGGAAGCGCAGGTCAATTCGATCTTCATGATGGCGCATTCCGGGGCGCGCGGTTCGCCGGCGCAAATGCGTCAGCTCGCCGGCATGCGCGGCCTGATGGCCAAGCCGTCGGGTGAAATCATCGAGAGCCCGATCATCTCGAACTTCAAGGAAGGGTTGTCGGTGCTCGAATACTTCAACTCGACGCACGGCGCGCGCAAAGGTCTGGCCGATACGGCGCTCAAGACCGCGAATTCCGGTTACCTGACGCGCCGGCTCGTCGACGTGGCGCAGGACTGCATCATCACCGATGAGGACTGCGGCACCACGCGCGGCATCAAGGTGCGCGCCATCATCGATGCCGGCCAGGTGGTGGCTTCGCTCGAAAGCCGCATCCTGGGCCGGACCACGGCCGAAGACGTGCGCGACCCGTCAAGCAACGAAGTCCTAGTCGAGGGGGGCACGCTGCTCGAGGAGCCGCAAGTCGAGCGGCTCAAAGCCGCAGGCGTCCAGGAGGTGCGCATCCGTTCGGTGCTCACTTGCGAAACGGTCAGCGGCGTCTGCGCCAAGTGCTACGGGCGCGATCTTGCCCGCGGCACTCCGGTCAATCTGGGCGAGGCCGTCGGCGTCATCGCCGCGCAATCGATCGGCGAGCCGGGCACACAGCTCACCATGCGCACGTTCCACATCGGCGGCGCGGCGCAGATTTCCGAGCAGTCGTTCGTCGAGTCGAACTTCGAGGGCACGGTCAAGATCAAGAACATGAACGTCGCCCGCAATTCGGACGGTGATCTGATCGCGATGAGCCGCAACCTGATTGTCGCCGTGCTCGATCCGGACGGGACGGAGCGCGCCGTGCACCGCATCCAATACGGCGCCCGGCTGAAAGTCTCCGACGGCGAACACATCAAGCGCGGTCAACGCATTGCCGAATGGGATCCTTATACCCGCCCGATCCTCACAGAGGTCGAGGGCACGGTCGGCTTCGAGGATCTCGTCGAAGGGCAATCGATGACCGAAACGCTCGACGAGTCCACAGGCATCGCCAAGCGCGTCGTTATCGATTGGCGTTCCGGCTCCGCCCGCGGCCAGCAGGACTTGCGTCCGGCATTGGTGATCAAGGGCAAGGACGGCAAGATCTTGAAGCTCAGCCGCGGCGGCGACGCCCGTTACATGCTGGCGGTGGAGGCGATCATTTCGGTCGATCCCGGCTCGCATGTGAAGGCGGCCGACGTCATCGCCCGCATCCCGACCGAGAGCGCCAAGACGCGCGACATCACCGGCGGTCTGCCGCGGGTCGCCGAGTTGTTCGAGGCGCGCCGTCCCAAGGAGTCCGCCGTCATCGCGGAAATCTCGGGCACGGTCCGGTTTGGCCGCGACTACAAGAACAAGCGGCGCATCACCATCGAGCCGACCAGCAAGGATGAGGACCCCAAGGAATATCTCGTGCCGAAGGGCAAGCACATTCACTTGCAGGATGGCGACGTGATCGAGAAGGGTGACTTCATCGTCGAAGGCAATCCGGCGCCGCACGACATTCTGGCGATCAAAGGGGTCGAGGAGCTTGCCGGCTACCTCGTCAACGAGATCCAGGACGTTTATCGGCTGCAAGGCGTGAGCATCAACGACAAACACATCGAAGTGATCGTGCGGCAGATGCTGCAGAAGGTCGAGATCGACGATTCCGGCGAGACCGATCTGATCCAGGGCGAACAGGTCGACAAGATCGAGTTCGACGAGGTCAATGCGCGGGTAGTCGCCGAGGGCAAGAAACCCGCGACCGCGCATCCGGTGCTCCTTGGCATCACCAAAGCCTCGCTGCAGACGCGCTCGTTCATCTCGGCGGCGTCGTTCCAGGAGACGACTCGCGTGCTCACCGAAGCCGCAGTCAACGGCAAGGCCGACACGCTCGACGGCTTGAAGGAAAACGTCATTGTCGGCCGCCTGATTCCGGCGGGAACCGGCGCCATGATGAACAAGATCCGGGAGATCGCGATCAAGCGCGATCAGCTCATCCTGGCCGAGCGAGAGAAGGAAGCGGCCGTCAAAGCCGAAGCGGCCGCCGAGCCGGCGGCGTTGCCGGCGGCGGAATAGCGGGCGCGACGAACGCCAAGGCAAGGGCCGCCCCTGGGCGGCCCTTTTTTCTTGCGTCGCGGACTCAGGTAACGAGGCGATCATGCCGACGATCAAAATCCTCAGCGGTGGGGCGATGCGGCCGCTGATGACCGAAGCGATACCGCTATTCGAGCGGGCGAATGGCGCGACGGTCGCGATCGAGTATCGCCTGACCGCGGTCTTGAAAAAGGCGATCGAGGACGGTGCCCCATTTGACGTCGCCGTCCTGCCGCGTCCGGAGCTCGACGATTTGGTCAAACACGGCGCAATTGCCTCCGGCAGCGCGGTCGACGTGGCGCGTTCGACCATTGGGCTTGCGGTCCGCGCCGGTGCGCCCAAGCCCGATATCGGCAGCGTTGCCGCGCTGACGCGCGCACTGCTGCAGGCCCGATCATTCGCCTATAGCGATGGGCCGAGCGGCGCCTATACCGCGGCGCTTCTGGAAAAACTTGGCATCGCCGAACGGATGCGGCCGAAAACCAAACTGACCAGCGGTCCCGTCGCGGAACTCGTCGCCAGCGGCGAAGCCGAAATCGGCGTGCAGCAGATCGTCGCCATTCTGCCCGTCAAGGGCGCCGAATTGGCCGGACCGCTGCCGAGCGAACTGCAAAATGTCATCGTCTATGCGGCCGGCGTAGCGTCGCGCGCTCGCGACGTCGTCCTGGCGCGCGCCTTCATCGCATTTATGGCCGCCGACGAGGCGAAGCGCCTCATTCGCGCCAACGGCTTGGAGCCGGCGTAGACCAGGGCGTGAGAACCGCGGCAGCATGCTTTCGCGCAAAATTGGCGAAAATGCTTGCGCCATCGCGCTTTTGTGCCCATATCGGCTTGACTTGGAGCGGTAGCGCCGATACATACCGCCCACTTTTCGGCAGGCGGTGAGTTTCGCCAGTCGGAACGGCCTGCCGGGTCCCGTATAAGCTTTTGAAAGTGTACTACTTTCTTAGCTCGTCGGACACGGCGTGACGCCTCGACGAAGGAAGCTCAAACGCTGCCTCTGACTTCGGAAGGTCAGACTATCGGTGCATGACCGCGCTTGCAGTGCGGTCCTCTGCGAAGGCCAAGCGCCCCTCCGCCTGGGAGGCGGATGGCGCGGTTTGGTTTTGCGCGGATGGATCGCCGGCGAACGGTTCGGCTGCGACCGGGCCGAGCGAGAGGGGCGCGAGCTTCGTGCGGCTATGACGACGAATTGGACGTGAAGACAGAATTTGGAGTGAAGGCGAAACGGATGCCGACCATCAACCAGCTCATTCGCAAGCCGCGGGTCACGCAGCACGCGAAAAAGAAGGTGCCGGCTTTGCAGCAGAGCCCGCAAAAACGCGGGGTTTGCACGCGCGTCTACACCACGACGCCGAAGAAGCCGAATTCGGCGCTGCGCAAAGTCGCCAAGGTCCGTTTGACCAACGGCTTTGAAGTGATCGGCTACATCCCCGGCGAGGGTCATAACCTGCAAGAACACTCGGTGGTGATGATCCGCGGCGGCCGTGTGAAGGATTTGCCGGGCGTGCGTTACCATATCCTGCGCGGCGTCCTCGACACGCAAGGCGTGAAAAACCGCAAACAGCGGCGATCGAAATACGGAGCGAAGAGGCCGAAGTAATCGGCCTCTTTGCGTAGATCCCGGTGCGAGCGCAACGAGACCCGGGGAACCCGAGAAGGAATTGAAGGCCGGCGTCAGCTGGAACGGATGCAAGGAGAAGACTTGGATGACCGGGACGGCCCGGTGACCAAGGAAAGAGAAGCGAGAACAGGCAATGTCCCGCCGTCACAGGGCAGATAAGCGCGAGATCCTGCCGGACCCGAAATTCGGGAACGTCGTGGTCACGAAGTTCATGAACTCGGTGATGCATGCCGGCAAGAAGTCGGTGGCGGAGAATATCGTCTATGGCGCGCTCGAAATGATCGAAGGCAAGACGCGGCAGAATCCGGTCACCGTCTTCGAGCAGGCGCTCGACAATGTCATGCCGTCGATCGAAGTCCGCTCGCGGCGCGTCGGCGGCGCCACCTACCAGGTGCCGGTCGAGGTGCGCACGTCACGCCGCCAGGCGCTCGGCATCCGCTGGATTATCGCCGCGGCGCGCGAACGCAACGAAAAGACGATGACGGAGCGGCTCTCGGCCGAACTGCTCGATGCGTCCAACAATAGGGGAAACGCCGTTAAGAAGCGCGAGGACACGCACCGCATGGCGGAAGCCAATCGGGCGTTCTCGCACTATCGCTGGTGAAACCGGCGACAGCGAAGGAATTATCCCCATGCCCCGCAGCCACCCCATCGAGGACTATCGCAACTTCGGCATCATGGCTCACATCGATGCCGGCAAGACCACGACGACGGAGCGCGTCCTCTATTACACCGGCAAAAGCCACAAAATGGGCGAGGTGCACGAAGGCGCCGCGACCATGGACTGGATGGAGCAGGAGCAGGAGCGCGGCATCACCATTACCTCGGCCGCCACCACCGCCCTCTGGAACGGCAAGCGCCTCAACATTATCGACACTCCCGGCCACGTCGATTTCACCATCGAGGTGGAGCGCTCGCTGCGCGTGCTCGACGGCGCCATCTGCGTGCTCGATTCCAACCAGGGCGTCGAGCCGCAAACCGAGACGGTATGGCGCCAAGGCGATAGGTACAAAGTCCCTCGCATCGTCTTCTGCAACAAGATGGACAAGGTAGGGGCCGATTTCTTCCAATGCCTGAAAGACATCTTCGATCGGCTCGGTGCGAAACCGGTCGCCATTCAGCTTCCGATCGGAGCGGAAGCGCAGTTCAAAGGCATCATCGATCTCGTCCGCATGGTCGGTGTCGTTTGGGACGAAGAAACGCTCGGGGCCAAATATCACGACATCGAGATTCCAGCCGAGCTCAAGGAGCAGGCCCAGCAATATCGCGAGAAGCTGGTCGAGGCCGCAGTCGAGCTCGACGACGATGCGATGACCGCTTACCTCGAAGGCAAAGAGCCCGACGTCGCGACGCTCAAGCGGCTGATCCGCAAAGCCACGATCGCCGGCACCTTCTTTCCGGTGTTGTGCGGCTCCGCGTTCAAGAACAAAGGCGTGCAGCCGCTGCTCGACGCGGTGGTCGATTATTTGCCGTCCCCGCTCGACGTTCCGCCGGTGAAGGGCGTCGATCTCAAGGGCAACGAGGTCGAACGCAAATCCTCCGATTCCGAACCGCTGGCGATCCTTGCCTTCAAGATCATGGACGATCCGTTCGTCGGCACGATTACCTTCTGCCGCATCTATTCGGGCAGGCTCGAAAGCGGCACCGGCGTATTGAACTCGACCAAGGACCGCAAAGAGCGCGTCGGCCGCATGCTGTTGATGCATGCCAACAACCGCGAAGACATCAAGGAGGCCTTCGCCGGCGACATCGTCGCGCTGGCCGGCCTGAAAGAAGTGCGCACCGGCGACACGCTGTGCGATCCGCAGAAGGCGGTCATCCTGGAGAAAATGGAATTTCCCGATCCCGTCATCGAGATCGCGATCGAGCCGAAATCGAAGGCCGACCAGGAAAAACTTGGCGTGGCGCTCGCTAAGCTCGTGGCCGAAGATCCCTCGTTCCGCGTCACCACGGACGTCGAATCCGGCCAGACCATCATCAAAGGGATGGGCGAACTGCATCTCGACATCAAGGTCGACATCCTCAAACGCACTTACAAAGTCGATGCCAATATCGGCGCGCCGCAGGTGGCGTATCGCGAGAAGATCACGCGGCCGGCCACCGTCGACTATACCCACAAGAAACAGACCGGCGGCCACGGCCAATTCGCGCGCATCAAAATCGTCGCCGAGCCGGCCGTGCCCGGAACGGGCTTCGCGTTTGAGAACGAAGTCGTCGGCGGCGCGGTGCCGAAGGAGTTCGTTCCGGCCGTGGAGAAAGGCCTCGAAGCCATGTTGGGCTCGGGCGTTCTCGCCGGATTTCCGGTGGTCGATCTGAAGGTAAGCCTGGTGGACGGCGCTTCCCACGACGTCGATTCCTCGGCCATGGCGTTCGAGATTTGCGCCCGCGCGGCGCTGCGCGAAGCCCTGCAGAAGGGCGCTCCGGCGCTGCTCGAGCCGATCATGAAGGTCGAGGTAGTGACGCCGGAGGACTATACCGGATCGGTCATCGGCGATCTGAATTCACGCCGCGGCCAGATTCAAGGTCAGGACATGCGCGGCAACGCCAATGTCATCTCCGCGATGGTGCCGCTCGCGAACATGTTCTCGTACGTCAACAATCTGCGCTCCATGAGTCAGGGGCGCGCCACGTTCACGATGCAATTCGATCACTACGCGGAAGTGCCGAAAGCCATCGCCGAAGAGGTTCAGGCGAAATTCGCCTGACGGAACATTCACTAGGGTTAGAGCAGGAGCCGGAACGGAGAGAGTCCCATGGCTAAAGAAAAATTCCAGCGCACGAAACCGCATTGCAATATCGGCACGATCGGGCACGTCGATCACGGTAAGACGTCGTTGACGGCCGCGATCACCAAAGTATTGGCCGAAAAAGGTCAGGCGACCTACACCGCCTACGACCAGATCGACAAGGCGCCCGAGGAGAAAGCGCGCGGCATCACGATCGCGACCGCGCATGTCGAATACGAAACGGACAAGCGTCACTATGCGCACGTCGATTGCCCCGGCCATGCCGACTACGTGAAGAACATGATTACCGGCGCCGCGCAGATGGACGGCGCGATCCTGGTGGTGAGCGCCGCCGACGGACCGATGCCGCAAACGCGCGAGCACATTCTGTTGGCGCGCCAGGTCGGCGTGCCGGCGCTGGTCGTTTATCTCAACAAAGTCGACATGGTCGACGATCCCGAGCTCTTGGAGCTCGTTGAGCTCGAAGTCCGCGAACTCTTGTCCAAATACAATTTCCCCGGCGACAAGATTCCGGTGATCAAGGGTTCGGCGCTGATGGCGCTGGAAGACAAGAGTCCGGAACTCGGCAAGAACTCGATTTTCGAGCTGATGAAGGCGGTGGACGAATACATTCCGCAGCCCGAGCGGCCGAAGGATCAGCCGTTCCTGATGCCGGTCGAAGACGTGTTCTCGATCTCCGGCCGCGGCACGGTCTGCACCGGCCGTATCGAGCGCGGCGTCATCAAAGTGGGCGAGGAAGTCGAAATCGTCGGCATCAGGCCGACACAGAAGACCGTGGTCACCGGCGTCGAAATGTTCCGCAAGCTGCTCGATCAGGGCGAGGCCGGCGACAATGTCGGCTGCCTGTTACGCGGCACCAAGCGCGAGGAAGTCGAGCGCGGCCAGGTGCTCTGTAAGCCGGGCTCGGTGAAGCCGCACACCAAATTCAAGGCCGAGGCCTACATCCTCACCAAGGAAGAAGGCGGACGCCACACTCCGTTCTTCACCAATTACCGGCCGCAGTTTTATTTCCGCACCACGGACGTGACCGGCGTCGTCACCTTGCCGCAAGGCACCGAGATGGTGATGCCGGGCGACAATATCGCCATGGAAGTCACGTTGATCGTGCCGATCGCCATGGAGGAGAAGCTGCGTTTCGCCATTCGCGAGGGCGGCAAGACGGTTGGCGCCGGCGTGGTGGCGAACATCATCGAGTAACGGACGTCAGACGGACAACGGACGATAGAGGACAGGGAGGGATTAAATCGCGACGACTCCGGTGACGATGCGAAACTATCGTTAGTCATCTGTCGTCCGTCATCCGAATTACGATGAACGGCCAGAACATCAGAATCCGGCTCAAGGCGTTCGACCATCGCATCCTCGATGCGTCGACGCGCGAGATCGTCAATACCGCAAAGCGCACGGGTGCCCAGGTCCGCGGGCCGATTCCACTGCCGACCAAGATCGAAAAATTCACGGTTAACCGCTCGCCGCATATCGATAAGAAAAGCCGCGAGCAATTCGAGATGCGTACGCACAAGCGATTGCTCGATATCGTCGATCCGACGCCGCAAACCGTCGATGCTTTGATGAAGCTCGACCTTGCCGCCGGCGTCGACGTCGAGATCAAGCTCTAAGGCGTGGGGAAGAACGATGCGCTCCGGGGTGCTCGCACAGAAGGTCGGCATGACGCGTCTCTTCACCGAGACCGGCGAGCATGTGCCGGTGACCGTATTGCGGCTCGGCAATTGCCAAGTCGTCGGTCACCGCACCAAGGAAAAGAACGGCTACGTTGCGCTGCAGCTCGGCTCCGGCGCGCGCAAGGTGCAGAGCACCACCAAGGCGGACCGCGGTCACTTCGCGGTCGCCAAGGTCGAGCCGAAGCGCAGGCTTGCGGAATTCCGCGTTGACGATGCTTCGCTGATCCCGATCGGGGCCGAGATCACGGCAGACCATTTTGTCGTCGGCCAATATGTCGATGTCACCGGTACCTCGACCGGCAAGGGCTGGGCCGGTCCGATGAAGCGCTGGAATTTCGCCGGCTTGCGGGCAAGCCACGGCGTTTCCATCTCGCACCGTTCGCATGGCTCGACCGGCGGACGGCAGGACCCGGGCAAGACCTTCAAGAACAAAAAGATGGCCGGCCATCTCGGCGTCGACAGGGTGACGACGCTCAACTTGAAAGTCCGGCAGACCGACGTCGAACGCGGGCTCATTCTGGTCGAAGGTGCCGTGCCCGGCGTCAAGGGCGGCTGGATCATGGTGCGCGACGCGGTGAAGAAAAAGCTTCCCGACAGTGTGCCGAAGCCCGGCAAGTTCAGGCTCGCCGAGGCTGCGCCGGAGGCCAAGGGAGACGTCAAGGAAAGCGCCAAGGAAAGCGTCGCCGAGGCGACGCAACAGGCCGCCAAAGTCGAAGCGCCCCAAGCCGCGCCCACGGCCGCTCCCGCGGCAGAGCCCGCGGCTCACAAAAAGGCCGCCGCCAAGCCGGCAACGGCGAAGAGCGAGGCTGCCAAACCGGCGGCCGGCAAGAAACCGAAGAAGGGTGAGTGATATGGAACTCCAGGTCACCACGCTCGACGGCAAAAAAGCGGGCTCCGTCACGCTGTCCGACGCCATTTTCGGCCTCGAACCGCGCACCGACATCATTCACCGCTGCGTCGTGTGGCAATTGGCGAAGCGCCAGCGCGGCACGCATGAGGTGAAGAACCGGGCGGATATCGAGCGCACCGGCAAGAAAATGTACCGGCAGAAGGGCACCGGCTCCGCGCGTCACGGTTCGGCGCGCGTCAATCTGTTCCGCGGCGGCGGCCGTTCGTTCGGCCCGCATACCCGTAGCCACGCCATCGGTCTGCCGAAGAAGGTGCGCGCGCTTGCGCTCAAACATGCGCTGTCGGCCAAGGCCAAGGACGGCGGCATCCTGGTGATCGATGCGCTGACCGTGAAGGAAGCCAAGACCAAGGCGCTGCGCGGGCATTTCGACAAGCTCGGCGTTTCCAATGCCCTGTTCGTCGACGGCGCCGAGTTGGCCGCCGATGTGCGCACCGCGGCACGCAACATCCCGAATATCGACGTGCTGCCGGTCGCCGGCATCAACGTCTACGACATCATGCGCCGGCAGAAGCTCGTGCTCACGCGCGCCGCCGTCGATGCGTTGGAGGCGCGCTTCAAATGACCACGACTGATCCGCGCCATTACGACGTCATTATCGCGCCGCTTATCACCGAAAAGGCGACCAACGCGTCCGAGTTCAACAAGGTCGTGTTCAAGGTCGCCATGACCGCGACCAAGCCGGAGATCAAGCAAGCGGTCGAAAAGCTGTTCGACGTCAAGGTGAAAAGCGTCAACACGCTGCGTCGCCGCGGCAAATGGAAACCGTTTCGCGGCCGTTATGGCCGTACCTCCGACACCAAGCGCGCGGTCGTGACCCTCGAAGAGGGTCAAAAGATCGACGTCACCACCGGGCTGTAAGGAGCGGGCGATGGCACTGAAGACCTATAATCCGGTCACATCGGCGCAACGCCAGCTCGTTCTGGTGGACCGCAGCGGACTTCATGCCGGCAAGCCGGTGAAGGCGCTCACGGAAGGAAAGATTTCGACCGGCGGCAGAAACAATAACGGTCACATCACCTCGCGCTATCGCGGCGGCGGCCATAAGCAGGCTTATCGCAAAATCGACTTCAAGCGCCGCAAGTTCGACGTGCCGGCCAAGGTCGAGCGCATCGAATACGATCCAAACCGCACCGGCTTCATTGCGCTCATCAAATACGAGGACGGCGAACTCGCCTATATCCTGGCGCCGCAGCGGCTTGCCGTCGGGGATACGATCGTGGCGGGAGAGCATGTCGACGTGAAGCCCGGCAACGCGATGCCGACGGCCAATATTCCGGTTGGCACCGTCGTCCACAATATCGAGCTCAAGATCGGCAAGGGCGGCCAGATCGCCCGCTCAGCCGGCGCCTATGCCCAAATCGTCGGCCGCGACGGCGAATACGTCATTTTGCGGCTCAATTCCGGCGAGCAGCGGCTCGTGCACGGCCGCTGCATCGCGACGATCGGTGCGGTGTCGAACCCCGACAATATGAACGTTTCGATCGGCAAAGCCGGGCGCACCCGCTGGATGGGGCGGCGCGGCCATGTGCGCGGCGAGACGATGAATCCGGTCGATCATCCGCTCGGCGGGCGCACGCGCGGCGGCCGCCATCCGGTCACGCCGTGGGGCAAGCCGACCAAAGGCATGAAGACGCGCAAGAACAAGCGAACGGCGAAGTTCATTATGGCGAGCCGCCACGCGCGCAAGCAGAAGTAGGAGCGACCATGACGCGTTCGGTCTGGAAGGGTCCGTTTGTCGACGGTTATCTGCTGAAAAAGGCGGATGCCGCGCGCTCGTCCGGGCGGCACGAGATGATCCGCATCTGGTCGCGGCGCTCGACCATCCTGCCGCAATTCGTTGGCCTGACGTTTGGCGTCTATAACGGACAGAAGCATATTCCGGTGATCGTCACCGAGGAAATGGTCGGTCACAAATTCGGCGAGTTCGCCCCGACGCGCTCGTTCTACGGGCATTCATCGGATCGCAAGGCCAAACGCACCGGCGGAGCGGGTGAGGGCGCCGCGCCGGCCGTGGCCGCGCCGGCGGCGCCGGGCGCGTCGTGAGGCGAGGAGAGGTTCGATGAGCAAGAAAAAGCGCGAGCGCGCGCTCTCCGACAACGAGGCCAAGGCGGTCGCGCGCATGCTGCGGATCAGCCCGCAGAAGCTCAATCTTCTCGCCCAGCTCATCCGCGGCAAGAAGGTTGCCGCGGCGCTGGCCGATCTTGAATTCTCGCGCAAGCGCATTGCGCGCGACGTGCGCAAGTGCCTGGAATCCGCGATCGCCAATGCGGAGAACAATCACGATCTCGATGTCGACGATCTCGTCGTCGCCGAGGCGCATGTCGGCAAAGCGTTGGTCATCAAGCGGCATTCGGTGCGCGCACGCGGCCGAGTCGGAGCGATTTTCAAGCCGTTCGCGAACCTCACCATCGTGGTGCGCGAAGTCGAGGCGCAGGCGTAGAGCGGGCGGCGAGGAGAACATCATGGGTCAAAAGGTCAATCCGGTCGGGCTTCGTCTCGGCATCAACCGCACCTGGGATTCGCGCTGGTATGCCGGCAAGACGAGCTATGGCTCGCTGCTGCACGAGGATATGGAAATCCGCAAGGTGCTGATGGCTGAATTGAAGCAGGCCGCGGTATCCAAGATCGTCATCGAACGGCCGCACAAAAAGTGCCGCGTCACCATTCACTCCGCGCGTCCCGGCGTGGTGATCGGCAAGAAGGGCGCCGACATCGAGAAGCTGCGCAAAAAGGTCGCCGCGCTCACCGACAGCGACGTCGTCATCAATATCGTGGAAATCCGCAAACCCGAACTCGACGCGCAGCTGGTCGCCGAATCGATCGCGCAACAGCTCGAGCGCCGCGTCGCCTTCCGGCGCGCCATGAAACGCGCCGTGCAATCGGCGATACGCCTCGGCGCCGGCGGCATTCGCATCAATTGTTCGGGCCGCCTGGGCGGCGCCGAAATCGCGCGGATGGAATGGTATCGCGAAGGCCGCGTGCCGTTGCACACGCTGCGCGCCGACGTCGATTACGGCGTCGCCACCGCTTTCACCACCTACGGCACCTGCGGCGTCAAGGTGTGGATCTTCAAAGGCGAGATCATGGAGCACGATCCGATGGCGCAGGACAAGCGGATGGCCGAAGGCGAAGCCGGCCGGCCGCGGCGGGACGCTGCGTAACCGGGTCGGATGTGAAAAAGGGCGTCAGTCATGCTGCAACCGATGCGAACGAAATTCCGCAAGGCGCACAAAGGGCGCATTCACGGCGTTGCCACTAGCGCCGTTAATCTTGCATTCGGTCAGTATGGGCTGAAGGCGACCGAGCCCGAGCGCGTCACCGCGCGGCAAATCGAGGCGGCGCGGCGCGCGCTCACCCGGCACATGAAGCGGTCGGGGCGGGTCTGGATCAGGCTTTTTCCGGACGTGCCGGTGTCGAAGAAGCCGCTCGAAGTGCGTATGGGTTCGGGCAAGGGCGCGCCGGAATTGTGGGTGGCGCGGGTCAAGCCCGGCCGCATTCTGTTCGAGATCGACGGCGTTCCGATCGATGTCGCCAAGGAGGCGCTGGCGCTGGCCGCGGCCAAATTGCCGATCAAGACCCGTTTCGTCGAACGCATCAGCGAGTAACCGCGCCATGAAACCCGCCGACATCAGAGCGATGACGATCGATCAGATCGACGACGAAGTGCTCAAGCTTAAGAAGGAGCATTTCAATTTGCGTTTCCAGCGCGCTAGCGGACAATTGGAAAACACCGCGCGCGTGCGCGAAGTGCGGCGGGACATTGCGCGATTGAAGACGATCGCGCGCTCAAAACGCGGCCCGGCGAAACCGGCCGCGGCGAAGGGTTGAGAGGATCGATATGCCGAAACGAACGCTCCAAGGCGTCGTGGTGAGCGACAAGCAGAACAAGACGCTGGTGGTGCGCGTCGAGCGCCGCTACGCGCATCCCTTGTTCAAGAAGACCGTGCGGCATTCAAAGAAGTACTACGCGCACGACGAAAAGAACGAGTTCAAGGTCGGCGATATCGTGTGGATCGAAGAGCACCGTCCGATTTCCAAGCTCAAGCGCTGGGCGGTGGTGCGCGGCGAGAAGAAGCAGGCATCGTGAGCGTGACCATTATTATCTTTTCTTCTCCGCAAGCGGGGAAGGCGACCAGCGGAGCGAGGCGGAGCGCGCCATGATCCAGATGCAGACCAACCTCGACGTGGCGGACAATTCCGGCGCGCGCCGTGTCATGTGCATCAAGGTGCTCGGCGGCTCGAAGCGGAAATACGCCACGATCGGCGATGTGATCGTGGTCTCGGTGAAGGAGGCTATTCCGCGCGGCCGAGTGAAGAAGGGTGACGTGATGAAGGCGGTCATCGTGCGTGTCGCCAAGGACATCAAGCGTCCCGACGGCTCGATCATCCGCTTCGACCGCAATGCCGCGGTGCTGATCAATCCGCAAATGGAACCGGTCGGGACGCGCATTTTCGGCCCGGTGCCGCGCGAACTGCGGGCCAAGAATCATATGAAGATCATTTCGCTGGCCCCCGAGGTGCTGTGATGGCGGCAAGAATCAGAAAAGGCGACACCGTCGTCGTGATTGCGGGCCGCGACAAGGGCCGCACCGGCGAGGTAATCGAAATGCGCCGCGATGAGGGACGCGTGCTCATCCGCGGCGTCAACATGGTCAAGCGCCACCAGCGTCAGACCGCCTCCCAGGAGGGCGGCATCATTTCCAAGGAGGCGTCAATCCATCAGTCGAATGTCGCGCTGGCCGATCCGAAAGACGGCAAGGCGACGCGCGTCGGATTCAAATTCGTCGGCAAGAGCGACGACCGGAAGAAGGTGCGCTTTGCCAAGCGTTCGGGAGTCGAGATCGATGGCTGATAGCGACGAGAAGCAGGCCAAGAGTTCCGGGAAAGCGGCCGAGCAGGCGGCGCGGCAAGGCCGTCCCGCCGACGCCGAGAAAGCCGTCAAGGCGGAAAAGGCCGAGCGGCCTGACAACAAGGGACCGGACAAGAGCGCCAAGGGCGACAGAAGCGAAAAAGGCGACAAGGGCGGGAAAGGCGCGAAGCCGGAAAAGGCGGAAAAGAAAGCGCCGCGCGAGCCCGAGCCGCGCGTGCCGGCGCGCCTTAAAGTGCAGTTCGACGAGACGATCCGCGGCAAGCTCGCCGATCAGCTCGGTTACAAGAACCGTTACCAAATCCCGGAGCTCGACAAGATCGTCATCAATATGGGAATTGGCGAGGGCGTCGCCGATCGCAAGAAGGTCGACAGCGCCGCGGCGGATCTGGCGTTGATTGCCGGACAGAAGGCGGTGGTGACCAAGGCGCGCAAGTCGATCGCGACCTACAAGCTGCGCGACGGCCAGGCCATCGGCTGCAAGGTCACGCTGCGCAAGGCGCGCATGTACGAGTTTCTCGACCGGCTTATCAACATCGCGCTGCCGCGGGTGCGCGACTTCCGCGGATTAAATCCAAAGAGTTTCGACGGCCGCGGCAACTATACGCTCGGCATCAAGGAGCACATCGTGTTCCCGGAGATCGATTACGACAAGGCAGCCGATGTCTGGGGCATGGACATCACGGTCTGCACCACGGCGCGCAACGACGACGAGGCGCGCGCTTTGTTGACGGCGTTCAATTTCCCGTTCCGGCAGTGAGGCTCGAGCCCTCATACGCGGGACTTTAGGAGAACGAAATGGCGAAGAAGAGTTCGATCGAGAAGAACAAACGGCGGCGCCGGATGACGAAGCAATATTCCGGCCGGCGCGCGCGGCTCAAGGCGATCGCCCGCGACAAGTCCAAGCCGGTGGAGGAGCGCTTCGCCGCCACGCTCAAGCTCGCCGAGTTGCCGCGCAATTCGTCCGCGACCAGGATTCGCAATCGCTGCGAACTGACCGGACGGCCGCGCGGTTTTTACCGCAAGCACAAGCTCTCGCGCATTGCGTTGCGGGAGCTCGGCTCCAAAGGCCTCATTCCTGGCCTTCTCAAGTCGAGCTGGTAGGGAGACTGGCACGATGTCGTTGAACGATCCGCTTGGCGATTTGCTCGCTCGCATTCGCAATGCGCAGATGCGCAACAAGTCGAAGGTGACCTCCCCGAATTCGCGCTTGCGCGAAAGCGTGCTCGATGTGCTCAAGAACGAGGGCTACATCCGCGGCTATGCCGTGGTCGAGCGCGACGGGCGTTCGGAAATCGAAATTGAGTTGAAATATTTCGACGGCGAGCCCGTAATCCGCGAGATAGAACGGGTATCCAAGCCCGGCCGGCGCGTCTACACATCGGTGAAGAACATGCCGCGCATCAACAACGGTCTCGGCGTCACGATCGTGTCGACGCCGAAGGGCGTCATGGCCGATCACGATGCGCGCGACGCCAATGTCGGCGGCGAAATTCTCTGCACGGTGTTCTGATGTCGCGTATCGGCAAAAAAGCCATTGCGGTGCCGTCCGGCGTGACCGCCGCGGTCGAGGGCCAGACCGTGAAGGTCAAAGGGCCCAAGGGCGCGTTGCAGGTGGCGCTGCACGACGATGTGGCGGTCAAGCTCGAGGGCGGGCAGATCAAGCTCGACCCGCGCGCCGAAACCAAGCGCGCGCGCGCCCAATGGGGCACTTCGCGAACGCTCGTGGCCAATCTCATTTCCGGCGTCACCAAGGGATTCGAGCAGCGCCTCGAAATCAACGGCGTCGGCTATCGCGCCGCGGTTCAGGGACGGAATTTGCAACTCGCGCTCGGCTTTAGCCACGACATCATTTTCCCGATCCCGGAGGGCATCAGCATCGCCACGCCGCGGCCGGTGGAGATCGTCATTTCCGGCAGCGATCGCCAAAAGGTCGGCCAAGTCGCGGCCGAAATTCGCGAATACCGTCCGCCGGAGCCCTACAAGGGCAAGGGGATCAAATACGCCAACGAGCGGATCTTCCGTAAGGAAGGCAAAAAGAAATGACGGGGCCGCTATGACCAAGCTCAGCGACAGGATTCTACGACGGCAAGGCCGCGTGCGCGGGCAGTTGCGCCGCGCGGCGGGCGACCGCAAGCGGCTCTCCGTGTTCCGCTCGTCAAAGCATATCTACGCCCAGGTCATCGACGATGACGAGGGCGTCACGCTCGCATCGGCCTCTTCGATCGAAAAAGCCACGCGCGAAACCCTGAAAACCGGAGCCGGCATCGACGCGGCGAAAACCGTCGGCAAGCTGATCGCCGAACGCGCCAAGGAGAAGGGGATCAAGGATGTGGTGTTCGACCGCGGCGGTTATCTCTATCACGGCCGGGTCAAGGCCTTGGCCGAGGCTGCCCGCGAGGGCGGGCTGAATTTCTGACGACGGAGGACAGGCGACGCAGGACGGGTTGTTTGCAAGCGGTCAGGTGCGAAACTCATCCGTCGCGCGTCGTCCGTCATCCGTCCTCGCATCTGTGAGCAAAGGTTTGAACAGAATGGTGGAGCATCATGGCCCGTGAACCCCGTGAGCGCAGAAACGAAGAGCGCGAGAGCGAATTCGTCGACAAGCTCGTGCACATCAATCGCGTCGCCAAGGTCGTCAAGGGCGGCCGACGCTTCGGCTTCGCCGCGCTGGTCGTCGTCGGCGATCAGAAAGGCCGGGTCGGCTTCGGCCACGGCAAGGCGCGCGAAGTGCCCGAAGCGATCCGCAAGGCCACCGACGCCGCCAAGCGCGGCCTCACGCGTGTGCCGCTGCGCGAAGGCCGCACGCTGCATCACGACGTGTTCGGCCGGCACGGCGCCGGACGCGTCTATCTGCGCGCCGCTCCGCCCGGCACTGGAATCATTGCCGGCGGTCCGATGCGCGCCGTATTCGAAACGCTCGGCATGCAGGACGTGGTCGCGAAATCGATTGGCACGTCGAATCCTTATAACGTCGTGCGCGCCACGTTCGACGCGCTCAAGCGCCAGGATTCGCCACGTTCGGTCGCCGCGCGCCGCAACGTCAAAGTTTCGACCTTGCAGGCCCGCCGCCGCGACGTCGATGCCGAAGCGGCGGCCGATTAGAGCCCGGAGCGAGTCATGAATGCCGAAAAGAACAGCGGCAAGACAGTCAAGGTCCGCCAGACCGGCAGTCCGATGCGGCGTCACTTCAGCCAACGGCTGACGCTGGTCGGTCTTAAGCTCAACAAGATCGGCCGGGTTGCCGAGCTTGCCGACACGCCGCAGACGCGCGGCATGATCGCCAAGGTCGCCCATCTCGTCGAGGTGGTGGAGAAGGAATAATCGCCATGAAGCTTCACGAACTCGCCGGCCCGCCCGGCGCCCGCAAGACGCGAAAGCGCATCGGGCGCGGGATTGGTTCGGGAACCGGCAAAACCGGCGGCCGCGGCGGCAAGGGCCAGACCGCGCGCTCGGGCGTGCGGATCAAGGGTTTCGAGGGCGGCCAGATGCCGCTGCATCGCCGGCTGCCGAAGCGCGGCTTCAGGAACACCATGTTCGCGCGTAAGCTCAACGAGGTGAATCTCGGCCGGATCCAAGCTGCCATCGATGCGGGCACGCTCGATGCGGCGGCGAATATCGACGCCGCGGCGCTCGTCAAAGCGGGCTTGATCCGCCGCGCCAAGGACGGGGTACGACTCCTCGGCGCCGGCGAGATCAAGGCCAAGGTCAAGCTTTCGGTCTATGGCGCCTCCAAGGCGGCGGTCGCGGCGGTGGAGAAAGCCGGCGGCAGCGTGGAATTACTTGGCCCGAAGCCACAAGCGGGCGAGCAGGCGGCCTGATGCCTATATAGGCCGCGACGGCGATAGACGGAGCACTGGCCGATGGTCTCAGCAGCGGAACAACTGGCAGCCAACCTCAATTTTTCGGCGCTCGCCAAAGCCGAAGAGCTCAAAAAGCGCATCTGGTTCACGCTCGGCGCGCTCCTGGTCTATCGGCTCGGCACCTACATCCCGTTGCCCGGCATCGATCCAAACGCTTGGGATCAGATTTTCCAATCCCAGTCCGGCGGCATTTTGGGAATGTTCAATATGTTCGCCGGCGGCGGCATCCACCGCATGGCGATCTTCGCGCTCAACATCATGCCGTATATTTCGGCCTCGATCATCATTCAGTTGATGACGACGGTGTCGCCGACCCTCGAACAGCTCAAGAAGGAGGGCGAGGCTGGC
The DNA here is from genome assembly GCA_035623195.1 of Xanthobacteraceae bacterium. GTDB lineage: Bacteria > Pseudomonadota > Alphaproteobacteria > Rhizobiales > Xanthobacteraceae > BOG-931. The sequence goes on from DASPTX010000008.1 coordinate 30,510, forward strand.
CGAAAAATGATCAATCAATATACGCGTTACCTGACGGTGGTGCTCGCGGCGTTCCAAGCTTACGGCATTGCGGTTGGGCTCGAAGGCGCCGGACGCGTGGTCAGCGACCCCGGCCTGTTTTTCCGCATCTCGACCGTCATCACGCTGACCGGGGGTACGATCTTTCTGATGTGGCTCGGCGAGCAGATCACGCAACGCGGGATCGGCAACGGCACTTCGCTCATCATCATGTCGGGCATCGTCGCGCAATTGCCGTCGGCGATCGCGGGCACCCTCGAACTCGGCAGGCAAGGCGCGCTGTCCACCGGGCTCATTTTGATCGTGCTGGTGATGGTGGTCGTGGTCATCACTTTCATCGTGTTCATGGAGCGGGCGCAGCGACGCTTGTTGATTCAATATCCGAAGCGCCAAGTCGGCAACCGTATGTTCGAAGGGCAGTCGTCCCATTTGCCACTCAAGCTTAATACTTCGGGCGTCATTCCGCCGATCTTCGCCTCGTCGCTGCTGTTGCTGCCGACCACGATCGCCAATTTCACCTCCGGTCAAGGTCCGAGCTGGCTCACGGCGGTGACCACGCAACTCGCGCACGGACGGCCGCTATTTCTTATTCTCTATGTCGGACTTATCGTCTTTTTCGCGTTCTTCTATACGGCGATCGTGTTCAACCCGACCGAAACCGCCGACAATCTGAAGAAGCACGGCGGCTTCATTCCGGGCATCCGGCCGGGCGAGCGTACGGCCGAATATATCGATTACGTTTTGTCGCGAATAACGGTCATCGGCGCGGCCTATCTGGCGGTCGTTTGTCTGTTTCCGGAAATCCTGATTAGCTATGCGGCGGTGCCGTTCTATTTCGGCGGCACCTCGCTTCTGATCGTCGTCAGCGTCACCATGGATACGGTGGCGCAAGTCCAAGGCTACCTGCTGGCGCATCAGTACGAAGGCCTGATAAAAAGATCGAAACTGAGGGGACGCCGTCGATGAGATTGATCCTGCTCGGCCCGCCGGGGGCTGGCAAAGGAACACAAGCCCGCCGTCTCGTCGCAAAATACGGAATTGTCGAGCTCTCGACCGGGGAGGCGCTTCGTGCTGCCGTCCAAGCCGGCACCGCGATCGGCCGGCAAGCGCAGGAAATCATCGCCGGCGGCAATCTGGTTCCCGACGAAATGGTCGTGGGCATCGTCGAGCAGCGGATCGCGCAACCGGATGCACGCAAAGGTTTCGTTCTGGACGGCTTCCCGCGCACCGTTCCGCAGGCGGTGGAGCTCGACCGCATGCTGCAAGCAAAGGGGCTGGCGCTCGATTCCGTCATCGAACTTCGCGTCGACGAGGTGGCGCTGCTCAAGCGGATCGAGGGCCGTATTGCCGAGATGAAGGCGCGCGGCGAGCCGTTACGGGAGGACGATAGTCCCCAAGTGCTGCACAACAGGCTCAAAACCTATCGGGAGCAGACCGCGCCGCTGATCGACTATTATCGACAGCGGGGCGTGCTGCGAACGGTCAACGGCATGGCCTCTATTGCGGACGTAGCGGCCGAAATCGACGGGGCGCTGGAGGTTCCGGCAAGAGCCGGGAGCCCCTGATGCCATTAAAAGGCCTGTGGACGAAGGGCCGGCAAAAGGCTTTCGCTCAGAGGCGCTCTATCATAGGAAAAAAGTCCGGAAACGGCCGGTTTGGACCTGTTCGGGCTGAGCCTTTGATGGTGGGGCAAGCGGGGAAGTCCCGCCCAGTGGAATTTGAACACGAAATCGCAGGCCGAGGTTGACGAAAGCGCAGTGAATCCCTTAATAAGCCTCAAATATCCAGTCGGAGATCGAGCAGCGATGCCGGGCCGCAGCGGCAGGCAGGCGTGGCTTTTTACGCGTTTGTGGCCTTCTCAGGTGACATCGAAACCCATGAAGATCGGTCGGGCGCCACGGGTCTGCCGTGGTCTTTGCGCCGTAAGGAGTAGATGACGTGGCTCGTATCGCGGGCGTCAACCTTCCCACTAACAAGCGCATCGTGATTGCGCTGCAATACATTTACGGCATTGGCGGCGCCAAGGCGCATGAAATCCTGCAAAAGGTTTCGATTCCCGAATCGCGCCGCGTATCGCAGCTCACCGATCAGGAAGTGTTGCAATTGCGCGAAGTAATCGATCGCGACTATGTCGTCGAGGGCGATCTTCGGCGCGAGGTAGCGATGAACATCAAGCGCCTGATGGATCTCGGCTGCTACCGAGGCTTGCGTCACCGGCGCAGTCTGCCCGTGCGCGGTCAGCGCACGCACACCAATGCGCGGACTCGCAAGGGTCCCTCCAAACCTATTGCCGGCAAGAAGAAATAGCGCGTGGGACAGCAAAATATGACGGCGGCCGGCGAGCCGGCGCCGGTCTGCGGAAGGGTTCAAAATGGGTAAGGAAGCCACGCGCGTCCGCCGACGCGAACGAAAGAACATCGCCTCGGGCGTCGCGCATGTGAACGCGACGTTCAATAACACGATGATTACGATCACCGACGTGCAGGGCAATACGATTGCCTGGTCGTCGGCGGGCACGATGGGTTTTAAGGGTTCGCGCAAGTCGACGCCCTACGCCGCGCAGGTCGCCGCCGAGGATGCGGCGAAGAAAGCGCAAGAGCACGGCATGCGAACGCTCGAAGTCGAGGTCGCGGGTCCGGGATCGGGACGGGAATCGGCGCTGCGCTCCTTGCAAGCGGCCGGCTTCACCATCACTTCGATCCGCGACGTGACGCCGATTCCGCACAACGGTTGCCGCCCGCGCAAGCGGCGGCGTGTATAGGACATCCGGCCGATGCAACAAGTCGATCATCTGCCGCCGCTCGAACTTGGCCCCAATTTAGACCCCACGGAGCGGAGTGGGGTGCGCGAGGCGATCGAGCCGCGCAACGCGATGGGTGAAAACGTGACGATCCAGAAGAATTGGCAGGAACTGATCAGGCCCAATAAACTGCAGGTCAGCGCTGGTGCCGATACCCGGCGTTCGGCAACCGTGGTCGCCGAGCCGCTCGAGCGCGGTTTCGGCGTAACGCTCGGCAACGCGCTACGGCGCATTTTGTTGTCGTCGCTACAAGGCGCCGCCGTCCAGTCGGTGCATATCGACGGGGTGCTGCACGAGTTCTCCTCGATCGCCGGCGTGCGCGAGGACGTAACCGACATCGTGCTCAACATCAAGGATATCGCCATCAAAATGCAGGGCGACGGCCCCAAGCGCATGGTGGTCAAGAAGCAGGGTCCCGGCACCGTGACGGCCGCCGACATCCAGACCGTCGGCGACATTGTCGTGCTCAATCCCGATCTCGTCCTGTGCACGCTGGACGAGGGCGCCGAAATCCGCATGGAGTTCACGGTCGATACCGGAAAGGGTTACGTGCCCGCCGAACGCAATCGCCCTGAAGACGCGCCGATCGGCCTCATTCCGGTCGACAGCCTGTATTCGCCGGTGCGCAAGGTGTCGTACAAGGTGGAAAATACGCGCGAAGGCCAGATCCTAGATTACGACAAGCTGACGCTGTCGATCGAAACCAATGGCGCGGTGAGCCCCGAAGACGCGCTCGCCTATGCGGCGCGCATCCTGCAGGATCAGCTTAACGTGTTCGTGAATTTCGAGGAACCCAAGCGCGAAACCGCGCACGAGGCCATCCCCGACCTCGCTTTCAATCCGGCCTTCCTCAAGAAGGTCGACGAACTCGAACTGTCGGTGCGCTCGGCCAATTGTCTAAAGAACGACAACATCGTCTATATCGGCGATCTCGTGCAGAAGACCGAAGCCGAAATGCTGCGCACGCCGAATTTCGGCAGAAAGTCGCTTAACGAGATCAAGGAAGTGCTGGTGCAGATGGGGTTGCATCTCGGCATGGAGGTGCCGGGTTGGCCTCCCGAGAATATCGAGGAACTGGCCAAGCGCTTCGAGGATCACTACTGATCAGGGGGCAGCCATTAGGGGTTAGTGATCAGAAAAATTCCTGATTACCGATCCCTAAACACTGATATCTGAATGCGTCACGCTAAGACTCACAGGAAATTCAACCGGCGCTCGGATCATCGCCGCTCGATGCTGGCGAACCTTGCCGCCTCGCTGATCAAGCACGAGCAGATCGTCACCACGCTGCCCAAGGCGAAGGACTTGCGGCCGGTAGTGGAAAAGCTCGTCACGCTCGGCAAGCGCGGCGGACTGCACGCGCGCCGCCAGGCGATCGCGCAGATGCGTGACATCGCCATGGTGAAGAAGCTCTTCGACGTCATCGGGCCACGCTACAAGGACCGTAACGGCGGCTATACCCGGGTCCTGAAAGCTGGCTTCCGGTATGGCGATTCCGCGCCGGTGGCCGTGATTGAGTTCGTCGACCGCGACGTCGATGCCAAGGGCTTGGATTCCGGGCCCGTCCAGGAGCGCATTGAGACGGAGGCGGCCGCGCCGGCTTAGTCGGTCAACCGTGAGCGGCGTCGCCGCCCTGCTACGGCCTCGGTCGCACGCCGCTCTAATGAGGCGTATCGTTTCGAGGTTTTCATGCCGCACCCGCGCATTCTGTTTATTCTGGTCGCCGCAATTTCGCTGCCGCCGCTATTCGCGCCGGGCGCCGGCGCGCAAGAGCGTCAAGTTCCCAATTCGGCTCGTCAGCTTCAGTTGTCCTTCGCGCCGGTCGTCAAGCGCGTGGCGCCAGCGGTCGTCAACGTCTATGCCGCCCGCATCGTCGAGAACAACAATCCGTTTCTAACCGATCCGTTTTTCCGCCAGTTTTTCGGCGCGGTACCGCGCGAGCAGGTCGAGCGCTCCCTCGGCTCCGGCGTCATCGTTGATCCGGCCGGGCTCGTGGTAACCAATTTTCATGTGATCAGCGGCGCCAGCCAGGTGAAGGTCGCGCTTTCGGACAAACGGGAGTTCGACGCCGATATTGTGCTCAAAGACCAGCGCAGCGACCTCGCGGTGTTGCGTATTAAAGGCGCGAAGGAGCACTTTCCGACGCTGGAATTCGCCGATTCCGACCAGCTTGAAGTCGGCGATGTGGTGCTGGCGATCGGCGATCCGTTCGGCGTCGGACAGACGGTGACCCACGGCATCGTTTCGGCGGTGGCGCGCACGCAAGTCGGCATCAGCGACTATCAGTTCTTCATTCAAACCGATGCAGCCATCAATCCCGGCAATTCCGGCGGCGCGCTGGTCGATATCAACGGCCGGTTGGTCGGCGTCAATTCTGCGATCTATTCGCGTTCCGGCGGTTCGCAGGGCATCGGCTTTGCCATCCCGGCGAATATGGTTCGCGTCGTGGTGGCCTCGGCGGAGGGCGGCAGCGGAGCGGTGAAGCGGCCGTGGCTCGGCGCCAAGCTCCAGGACGTGACGCCGGATATCGCCGATAGTCTCGGTCTGCAGCGGCCCAGCGGGGCCTTGGTGGCGAACGTTTTGGCCGGCGGGCCCGCCGCGCGGGCCGGACTCAAGGCCGGCGATCTCATCGTCAGCATCGACGGTGCTGCGGTCGAAGACCCAAACGCGTTCGGCTATCGTTTTGCCACCAAGCAGCTCGGCGGCACGGCGCAGATCGGCATCGTCCGGCAGGGCCATAACATCGTGTTGCCGATCGCATTGCAAAGCCTGCCCGACTCGCCGCGCGAGGAGGTCGAGATCAAGGCGCGGTCGCCGTTCCTCGGGGCCACCGTGGCGAACCTCTCGCCGGCTTTGGCCGACGACCTTCGGCTCGATCCGCAAACGGAAGGCGTTGTCATTACCGCCGTCGCCGACGGATCGACGGCGCAGTCCATTGGCTTCCAGAAAGGCGACATCGTCGTCTCCGTCAACAATGAGAAGATCGCCAAACCCGCCGATTTGGAGCGCATCACCAGCACGGGCGGGCGGCAATGGCGCATCACCATCCTGCGCGGCGGTCAGCAGATATCGGTGATATTCAGTGGATGAGCCGTGGCGCGGGAGAGTTCGGCCTCTTACCTTTCCCTTGGCGGGAGACGGGAAAGAGACCGATCGATGACCTCGCGTCCTAAGACCAAAGCGCCCAATCTCTTCGCCGCCGCCGGCCTCGAACGCGATGCGCCGCGGCCGCTCGCGGACAAGCTTCGGCCGGAAATGCTTGCGGACGTGGTCGGGCAGGATCATCTGCTCGGGGCGGACGGCGCGCTTACGCGCATGCTCGATACCCGCTCGCTCGGCTCGCTCATCTTCTGGGGCCCGCCCGGCACCGGTAAGACCACGGTGGCGCGCTTGCTTGCGCACGCCACCGCGCTTCAATTCGAGCAAATCTCAGCGATCTTTTCCGGCGTGGCGGACTTGAAGAAGGTTTTCGATGCGGCGCGGTTGCGGCGCGAGACCGGGCAGGGCACGCTGTTGTTCGTCGACGAGATTCATCGCTTCAATCGCGCGCAGCAGGACTCCTTCCTGCCGGTCATGGAGGACGGCACCATCGTGCTGGTCGGCGCGACGACGGAAAATCCCTCCTTCGAACTGATCGCCCCGCTGCTATCGCGCGCCCGGGTTCTGGTCTTCAAGCCGCTCGATGCCGCGGCGATCGAGAAATTGCTCGCCCGCGCCGAGGCGATCGAGGGTAAGAAATTGCCGCTCGACGATGATGCGCGCGCCTCGCTCATTCGCATGGCCGATGGCGACGGCCGCGCCGCGCTGACGCTTGCCGAGGAAGTATGGCGCGCCGCGCGCAAGGGCGAGACCTTCGACGCCGTGGCTTTGCAAGAGGTCGTGCAGCGGCGGGCGCCGATTTACGACAAATCGCAGGACGGCCATTACAACCTCATCAGCGCTCTGCACAAATCCGTCCGCGGCTCTGACCCCGACGCAGCGCTCTATTATCTTTGCCGCATGCTCGACGCCGGCGAGGATCCGCTTTATCTGGCGCGGCGCATTGTGCGCATGGCGGTTGAAGATATCGGGCTTGCCGATCCGCAAGCGCTGGTCATCGCCAATGCCGCCAAGGACGCTTACGACTTTCTCGGCAGCCCGGAGGGCGAGCTCGCGATCGCGCAGGCCGTGATTTACGTCGCGACCGCGCCGAAATCCAACGCCGCTTATGTCGCCTTTGGCGAAGCGATGCGGACGGCGAAAGAGTCCGGTTCGCTGCTGCCGCCCAAGCACATCCTCAATGCGCCAACCAAGCCGATGCAGAACGAAGGCTACGGCGCGGGCTACGAATACGATCATCAATCGCCCGAGGCGTTTTCCGGCCAGGATTATTTCCCGGAAGCGCTCGGCCGGCGGCAATTCTACGATCCGCCCGAGCGCGGCTTCGAGCGCGAGATTAGAAAACGCCTCGAATATTGGGCGAAGCGACGGCGCGAGCGGAGTGGGCAGTGAAAAGTCGCCAGCGCGGACCGCGCCAGCCGGGCGGCGGCAAACAGATAGCCGGATCTCGGCAGCAGCCATGGCAGAGGCGCAGATCACACTCTCCCCTTGCTGGAGAGGGTGGCGAGCGCCATTCCCGCGGGCCGGGTGAGGGGTATGGTGGCAAAGCACCCCCTAACCCGGTCGCTACTCGCGCCGCTCGGAGCGACCGCCCTCTCCCGCAAGGGGAGAGGGCGACAGCAACCGTCGTGCAAAAGATCGCGGTATCGGCCGACGAGTCCGGCATGCGCGTCGACCGTTTTCTCGAGGCGAAGTTTCCCGGCTTGAGCTTCTCGCATATCCAGCGCGTGATCCGAAAAGGCGAGGTGCGGGTCGACGGCAAGCGGACGCAGCCGAAAAACCGGTTGCAGGCGGGGCAGACCATGCGCGTTCCGCCGCTGCGCCTCGACCGGGCGGCGCCGCGCCCGCCCGGCGATCCCGCCGACGCCAAGACACGTGAATTTCTCAAATCGATCACGCTTTACGAAGACGCCGACGTGCTCGTGCTGAACAAGCCGATGGGGCTTGCCGTACAGGGCGGTTCCGGCACCACGCGTCACGTCGACGGCATGCTCGAAGCGATGCGCGACGCGCACGGCCAGCGCCCGCGGCTCGTGCATCGCCTCGACAAAGATACCACCGGCTGCCTGTTGGTGGCCAAGACGCGGTTCGCGGCGGCGGCTTTGGCCAAATCGTTTCGCTCGCGTTCGGCGCGGAAAATTTATTGGGCGCTGGTTGCCGGCGTCCCCAAGCCGCGGCAGGGCCGCATTTCCACCTTTCTCGCCAAGGAGGAGCGCGAAGAGGACTCCTTCATGCGCATTGCCCGCCACGGGGAAGAGGGCGCAAGTCACGCCGTGACCTATTACGCGGTCGTGGAAACCGCAGGACCCTCGCTCGCCTGGATTTCGCTCAAACCGGTGACCGGCCGCACGCATCAGCTCCGCGCCCACATGGCGCATATCGGCCATCCGATCGTCGGCGACGCCAAATATTTCGCGCGCGAAAACTGGGAGCTGCCCGGCGGTATGCAGAACCGGCTGCATCTTCTGGCGCGCCGCATCGCGGTGCCGCATCCGCGCGGCGGAATCATCGACGTCACCGCGCCGCTGCCGCCGCATATGCAGCAGTCATGGAATTTGCTCGGCCTCGACGCCAAACGCTACGATCCGATCGAGGACGCGCCGGAAAACTGATCGAGAGGGAGCCGGCTACCGTAGGCTGGCGTTGATCGCGCTCAGCGCCGTCGAGCCCGGACAAAGCTCCTTTTCGCCGAGCGTATTGAGCGGCGCCGCCACAGTGTTCAAATGGCCGTGCAGGTCGGACGCGTCCTGCTCGACGTAAAGGAGCCCGGTGACGATTTGGCCTTTCGCGGCGTGATGGGCGATAAAGCTCATCGCCGACAGACGATCGTGAACGTCATATTCGGCGTTGAGCTTGCGCAGAGCGAGCGTCGTTCCGTCGTGCTGCTCGACCAGTTCGACCGTGCCCGGAGCATAATCGACATGGATCGGCGCGCGGCCGGTCATGACGTCGAGGAAATTGACCGCTTCATTGTGCTCGCGGACGTAATCGAAACTCTTGGTCGAGCCGGCGTGGTTGTTGAAGGCGACGCAGGGCGAGATGACATCGATGAAGGCCGCGCCCTGGTGCTCGATCGCGGCCTTGACGATGGGAACGAGCTGCTTCTTGTCGCCGGAAAACGAGCGCGCGACGAAACTCGCGCCGAGCTGCAAGGCGATGCCGACCATGTCGATTGCATTATCGGTATTGGTGACGCCGCGCTTGGATTTCGAGCCGCGGTCCGCGGTGGCCGAGAATTGGCCCTTGGTGAGGCCGTAAACGCCATTATTTTCAACGATATAGACCATGTTGACACCGCGACGCATGCAGTGGGCGAATTGCCCGAGCCCGATCGAGGCGGAGTCGCCGTCGCCGGACACGCCAAGATAGATCAAATCGCGATTGGCCAAGTTCGCGCCGGTGAGCACCGAAGGCATGCGGCCATGCACCGAATTGAAGCCGTGCGAGTTGCCGAGGAAATAATCCGGCGTCTTGGACGAACAGCCGATGCCGGAAATCTTCGCCACCCGGTGCGGCTCGATCGACAGTTCGAAGCACGCCTCGATGATCGCGGCGGTGATCGAGTCGTGACCGCAGCCGGCGCAGAGCGTCGAGATCTTGCCCTCGTAGTCGCGATGCGTATAGCCGAGCGCGTTCTTCGGCAGTTCGGGGTGGTGGAATTTCGGCTTGACGATGTAGGTCATGACACGACTTTCCGCAGCGGCGTCACTTTGAACGCATCGATGTGCTCGCCGATGGCGCGGGCGATAAAGCGCGCGGTGATCGGCGTGCCGTCGTAATGCAGTATTGGAACGAGCCTTACCGGATCGATGCCGCATTCGTTGACGATCAGCGAGCGGAGCTGTCCGTCGCGGTTCTGTTCGACGACGAAGACGAAATCGTGGTCGGCGATGAAACTCGTCACGCTGGAATGGAACGGGAAGGCGCGCACGCGCAGCCGGTCGAGATATTGTCCGCGCGCCTCCAGCACTTGAATCGCCTCGTCCATTGCGGGCGAGGTCGAGCCGAAATAGATCACGCCGTATTTGGTCGGCTTGTGCGCATTGGCTTGCAAGGGCCGCGGCACGAGATCCTTTGCGGTCTCGAACTTGCGCAGAAGCCGCTGCATGTTGTCGGCATAGGCCGGGCCTTCTTCGGTATAGCGCGCGTAGCGGTCGCGCGAAGTGCCGCGGGTGAAGAACGAGCCCTTGGTCGGATGGGTGCCGGGATAGGTGCGATAGGGAATGCCGTCGCCGTCAACGTCGAGATAGCGGCCGAAATCGGCTCCGGATTCGAGTGCGGCGGCCGTCATCACCTTGCCGCGGTCGTATTTGCGGCTGTCGTCCCAGGCGAGCGGCCGGCACAGCCGGTGGTTCATGCCGATGTCGAGATCCATCATCACGAAAACCGGCGTCTGCAGCCGGTCGGCGAGATCGAACGCTGTCGCGCCGAAGTCGAAGGTCTCGGCCGGATCTTCGGGAAACAGTAGAACGTGCTTGGTGTCGCCGTGGGAGGCATAGGCGCAGGAGATGATATCGGTCTGTTGCGTGCGGGTTGGCATGCCGGTGGACGGGCCGGCGCGCTGAACGTCGAAGACCACGGCGGGAATTTCGGCGAAATAAGCAAGTCCGAGAAATTCCTGCATTAGCGAAATTCCGGGACCTGACGTCGCGGTGAAGGCGCGCGCGCCGTTCCAGCCGGCGCCGATGACGATGCCGATCGAGGCAAGCTCATCTTCCGCCTGCACGATGGCGAACTTGTTGTGCTTGGCGACGTCGACGCGCAGGCGGTTGCAATGGCGGGTGAACGCTTCGGCGAGCGAAGAGGACGGCGTGATCGGATACCAGGCACAGATCGTGGCGCCGCCATAGACGGCGCCCAAAGCGGCCGCCGAGTTGCCTTCGATGAAAATACGGTCGCCGACGGCGTCGGCGCGCTTGAGCCGAAGCCCGATCGGGTGCTCCGTATTCATCATCACCCAGTCGCGGCCGAGGTGAAGCGCATGCTTATTCGCGTCGAACAGCTTTTCCTTCCCCCTGTACTGCTCGGCGATGAGTTTTTCGATTTCGGCGACATCCATATCGAGCAAAGCCGACAGCGCGCCGACATAGATGATGTTCTTGAACAATTGGCGCTGGCGCGGATCGCTGTATTCGCGATTGCAGATCGCGGTGAGCGGCACGCCGATGACGGTAATGTCCTCGCGGAATTTCGTCTTCGGCATCGGCTTGGTGGAGTCGTAAAGGAGATAGCCGCCCGGCTCGATGCCGGCCAAGTCCTTGTCCCAGGTCTGCGGATTCATCGCCACCATGAGATCGGTACCGCCGCGCGCACCAAGATGCCCGGCCTGCGAAATGCGAACCTCGTACCAGGTCGGCAGGCCTTGGATGTTGGACGGAAAGATGTTGCGCGGCGCGACCGGAACGCCCATGCGTAACACCGCGCGGGCAAAAAGTTCGTTGGCGCTCGCAGAGCCCGAGCCGTTGACGTTGGCGAACCGCACGACGAAGTCGTTTACGTTCTGGATTGGCATGCTTTTTCCGCGTGAGTCATGTCGATCAGATATTTCTGCATGTCCCACGCGCCGGTGGGACAGCGTTCGGCGCACAGCCCGCAATGCAGGCAAACATCCTCGTCCTTGACCATGATGCGGCCGGTCTTGAGGCTGTTGCCGATATAGAGGTCCTGGCCGAGATTCTTCGCCGGCGCCTGCAGCCGCTGCCGCAGCTCTGTCTCCTCGCCGTTCTCGGTAAACGTAATGCAATCCATCGGACAGATGTCGACGCAGGCGTCGCATTCGATGCAAAGCTGGCCGGTGAACACGGTCTGCACATCGCAATTGAGGCAGCGGTCCGCTTCCTTGATCGCGAGCTCGACGTCATAGCCGAGTTCGACCTCGGCCTTGATGTCGCGCAGCGACACCACCTTCTCGCGATGGGGGACGCGATAACGCTTGTCGAGGGTGACTTCGTTGTCGTAGCTCCACTCGTGGATGCCCATCTTTTGGCTCGCGATCGCGACCTGCGGTGCTGGCCGCGCGGCGATGTCCTCGCCGCGGCACAGCCGGTCGATCGAGATCGCGGCGTCGTGGCCGTGCGCCACGGCCCAGATGATATTCTTCGGACCAAAGGCGGCGTCGCCGCCGAAAAACACCTTGGGGTGGGTGGAAGCCATGGTCTTGGGATCGACCTTCGGCATGTCCCACTTGTCGAATGCGATGCCGCAATCGCGCTCGATCCAAGGAAAGGCGTTCTCCTGTCCCACCGCCACCAAAACGTCGTCGCAAGGAAAATGCTGGTCCGGCTCGCCGGTCGGAACGAGATCGCGGCGGCCATTGGCGTCGCGCACCGCCTTGACCTTCTCGAACGTCACGCCCGTGAGCTTGCCGTTATCGTGAGTGAATGCCTTCGGCACCAGATAATTGAAAATTGGAATATCTTCGTGCATCGCGTCCTCCTTTTCCCAGGGGGACGCTTTCATTTCCTCGAAACCGGAGCGGACGACGACTTTGACATCCTCGCCGCCGAGCCGGCGCGATGAGCGGCAGCAGTCCATCGCAGTGTTACCGCCACCCAGCACCATGACGCGCTTGCCGATGCGGTTGATGTGACCGAACGAAATGCTGGACAGCCAATCGATGCCGATATGGATGTTCTTGGCGGCTTCCTTGCGGCCGGGAATATCCAGGTCGCGACCGCGCGGCGCGCCGCAGCCGACGAAGATGGCGTCGAAATTTTCCGCTAGCAGCGCCCTCATGCTGTCGATGCGCCTGCCGCCGACAAATTCGATGCCGAGATCGAGGATGTATTGGCATTCCTCCTCGAGCACGCTTTCCGGCAGGCGAAATTTCGGGATTTGAGTGCGCATCATGCCGCCGGACCGCGGGTCCTGGTCGAACACGGTGCAGTGGTATCCCAGCGGCGCGAGGTCGCGCGCCACCGTCAGCGAGGCAGGTCCCCCGCCGATGAGCGCGATGTGCTTGCCGTTCTTTCTGGCCGGCGCTTTCGGCAGGCGGTCACGAATGTCGTCCTTGAAATCGGCGGCGACGCGCTTTAGCCGGCAGATCGCGACCGGCTCTTTCTCCACCCGCCCGCGCCGGCAGGCCGGTTCGCAGGGGCGATCGCAGGTGCGCCCGAGAATTCCGGGAAACACATTCGATTCCCAGTTGATCATATAGGCGTCGCCGTAACGCCCGGCGGCGATCAAACGGATATATTCCGGGACCGGCGTGTGCGCCGGGCAAGCCCACTGGCAGTCCACCACTTTGTGGAAATAATCCGGGACCGAGATATCGGTGGGCTTCATCGATTCCTCGTGCACGCAGCATCCGCGCTTTAACTTTGGCGGTGCGCCAGGTCGCTGCGTGGAATTCCTCATCCCCCGGAGGTCGCCGAATCCGGCGGCGGATACTAGTCGAGGGGGATGCGGATTTCCATGGTTTGTGGTTATAACAACGTTTTGTCGCTCATGGTTCTTAACAAAAACGCGATTTGCGGCATTTCCGGCACGGTCAATGGCCTATTAGGCTGCGAAATGGGGCGGGTCGCGTAAGTTATTGTTAATTTGGGATAAATTGTGTTGTAAGCGCGCCATGCAGAATGCCGACCAGTCCAACGGAACTCGCGATCCAGTCAAAGGGCCGCTCGACGATCGGCTCGTCGATCCGGTGGAGGCGGCGCGGCGCGGGGTGCGCGCTCCGTTGCGCCGGCGCTTCTATCGGACGGTGAGCGTCGCGCCGGGCGGGGAGGGATTTTGCATTCGCCTCGACGGCAAGCCGGTGCGCACGCCCGCGCGCGGCACGCTCGCGGCGCCGACGCCGGAGCTCGCCGCGGAACTCGCTAAAGAATGGCAAGCGCAGCGGGAATTCATCGATCCGGCGCAAATGCCGCTGACGCGGCTTGCCAATGCAATCATCGACCGGGTGGCGGCTATGCCCGGTCCGGTCGCGGCTGATATCAGGAAATATCTCGGCACCGATCTTGTGGTTTATCGCGCCGGCGCTCCAGCACAGCTTCGCGCGCGGCAGGCGCAGCATTGGGATCCGGTCCTGGCGTGGGCGCGCCAGGCGCTCGGCGCCGAATTCAAAATCGGCGAGGGCGTCGTCCACGTCGCGCAGCCGAGCGCGACGATCGAAGCGGCGGCCGCCGCCATGCCTGCGGATGCATGGCGGCTCGGCGCGCTGCATGTGGCGACGACGCTCACCGGTTCGGCTCTGATCGCGCTCGCGCTCCTGCGCGGACGCCTATCCGCCGACGCGGCGTGGCAAGCGGCCCATGTCGACGAGGATTGGAACATGGAGCAATGGGGCAGAGACGAGATCGCGCTCGCACAGCGCGCGCTTCGCTTCGCCGAATTCAAGGCAGCCGCGATAGTGTTAGCCGCGGCGGGTCAGTGACTGGCCGCGCAGCCGCAACGCTTATCCACCGGTGACGCTCATATGCCGCGCGACGGCCGGCCGGCGATGGCGGCGGTCGATGACGAAGTCGTGGCCCTTGGGCTTGCGGCCGATCGCCTCGTCGATCGCGGCGTAGAGAAGATCGTTGACTTCCGAGGCGCGTAGCGGCTTGCGCAGGTCGGCGGCGTCCTCCTGCCCGAGGCACATGTAAAGCGTGCCGGTGCAGGTGACGCGCACGCGGTTGCAGGATTCGCAGAAGTTGTGGGTGAGCGGCGTGATGAAGCCGAGCCTCCCGCCGGTTTTCTCAACGCGCACATAGCGCGCCGGGCCGCCGGTGCGATCGTCGGTGTCGGTCAGCCGATAGCGCTCGGCGAGTCGCGCGCGCACGAGCGAGAGCGGCAGATATTGGTCGAGGCGGCCTTCGCCGATCTCGCCGAGCGGCATCACCTCGATCAGCGTCAGATCCATGCCGCGCCCATGCGCCCATTCGATCAGGCGCGGAAATTCGTCGTCATTGACGTCCTTGAGCGCAACCGCGTTGATCTTGATTTTGAGGCCGGCGGCTTGCGCCGCATCGATACCGGCGAGCACGCGCTCAAGCGAACCCCAGCGCGTAATGGCGCGGAATTTCTCGGCATCGAGCGTATCGAGCGAAACATTGACGCGGCGAATGCCGGAAGCGGCGAGATCGCGCGCATACTTCTCAAGCTGCGAGCCGTTGGTCGTCAAGGTCAGTTCGTCGAGCTGGCCGGAGCGCAGGTGTCGCGACAGCGAGTTGACTAGCGTCATGATGCCGCGCCGCACCAGCGGCTCGCCGCCAGTCAGACGCAGCTTGCGCACGCCGCGCGCGACAAAGGCCGAACACAGCCGGTCGAGCTCTTCGAGCGTCAAAATTTCGGCCTTTGGCAGAAACGACATGTTCTCCGCCATGCAATAGACGCAGCGGAAGTCGCACCGGTCGGTCACCGAGACGCGCACATAGGAGATGGCGCGGCCGAAAGGATCGATCAGTCCCCCCCGGGCGGTTGTGCCGTCGAATGCCAAAGCCTGCACCTTGTCCATCGCCGTTGAGATAGTCGCCGCAATGTGCCGGATAAAGCCCTGATCGTCCAGGATATTGGCGAAATACGGTGGCGGTAAATTTTGGCCAGGTTTGCGCCCCGCGGGGCATTGGCGCTGGTCCGCCTTTAAGAACCGCCGTTAAGAACCTTTGCGCGCCTCGATTTCCGCGATGGCGGCTGGCAGTTCGGCGAACGAGCCGATGAGGCGGTCGGGGTTCAAGGCGGCAATCGGCACCTCGCTGTAGCCGAAATCCACGGCGACGACGGGAATGGCCGCCGCCCGCGAGGTGCGCACGTCCGTTCCGGAATCGCCGACCATGATCGCGCGCTCTGGCGCGCCGCCGGCGCGCAATATGGTCTGGTGCAACATTTCGGGATCGGGCTTTGGCACGCCGAAAGTATCCTGGCCGCAAATGGCGAGGAAGTGATGGCTGAGCTTGAGCGCGTCGAGTAGCCGTACCGAGAGAAATTCGAACTTGTTGGTGCAGACCGCGAGGCGGCAGCCTTCGGCGCCAAGGCGCTCCAGAACCGAATCGACGTGCGGGAAGGGGCGCGAGCGCTCGGCGATATGTGCGCCGTAATGATCGATGAAAGCGCGAAACATCCGCTCGATCTCCGGCTTCGGCGGATGACGGCCTTGGGCGTTCAGCGCCCGTTCGATCATGCCCCGCGCGCCGCCTCCGATCATCCGGCGCGCATCGTCGTAAGCCACCGGCGGCAAGCCTTCGCCCGCCAGGATAAGATTGAGCGTCGAGATAAGATCGGGCGCGGTATCGATCAGCGTGCCGTCGAGATCGAAAACGATGGTGAGCATGATTCGTTCTTGATAACAGTATGCGAGAATGCGCCCGTCAATGGATGCCCGAACCGACCCTGTGCTTTTCCGGCGCAAGGAGCAAGAGCCTCGCAATGAGCGCCGATTCCTATAAGCGGGCCGCCGCCGCCCGGGCGGTCGAGTTCGTGCGTTCCGGCATGCGTCTGGGCCTCGGCACCGGTTCGACGGCGGCGCATTTCGTCGAACTACTGGCCGAACGCGTGCGGGCGGGCCTCGACGTTATCGCCGTCCCGACTTCGGAGGCGACGCGCGCGCTGGCCACGCGTCTGGGTATTGCCCTGACGACGCTCGACGACGCTCCGGAACTCGACCTTACCGTCGACGGCGCCGACGAGATCGGCCCCGATCTCACTCTGATCAAAGGCGGCGGCGGCGCTCTGTTGCGCGAGAAAATCGTCGCAGCCGCGTCGTCGGAGATGATCGTGATCGCGGACGAGACCAAATGGGTGCCGGTCCTTGGGCGTTTTCCGCTGCCGATCGAAATCGTGCCGTTCGGCGCTACGGTAACCCGGCGTGCCGTCGAGGCCGCCGCGGCGGAAGCCGGCGGTGCCGGACGGGCCCCGTTGCGGCTTAACCGGGACGGCCATGCTTTCGTCACGGATGGCGGGCACTGGCTGCTCGACGCTCAATTGCAGCGCATCGCCGATCCGCGCGCCTTGGCAAGCAAGCTTTCTGCCATTCCCGGGGTCATGGAACACGGCTTGTTCATCGGCCTCGCGCGGGCTGCTATTGTCGCCGGCCCGGATGGGGTGCGTGTTATCGAGCGGCCCTGATCCCAAACACGAAAGGAAGCGCGTTTATGTTGGTCCGTCTTTCCATGCGCCGCGCCGCCGCGCGGTATGCCTTGGCCGCGATCATCGCCCTCGGTGTGGCCGGTCTGGCCCGCTCCGCCAGCGCGCAGGGTGCCGCTCCGAGCGCAACGCCGAGCAAGCTCCATGAACCATCTCCGGCGGAAATCTTGCTGGCGAAGCAAATTCTCGATCTCAAGCACGCGGAGGACATCTTCCAGCCACTCATCCGCGGCGTCATCATCAAGGCCAGGGACTCGTTCCTGCAGACGAATTTCATGTGGAGCAAGGATCTAAATGACGTCGCGGTCGATTTGGACAAGCAATACGCCTCGCGCGTGAACGAACTCGTCGACGAGGCCGCGCGCATTTACGCCAGCCATTTCTCCGAGCAGGAGCTCAAGCAGCTCTTGACCCTCTATCAGTCGCCTCTCGGCCAGAAGATCATCAACGAGGAGCCCAAAGCGGCCGAGGAGAGCATGGCTGCGGCTGGCGCCTGGGCGGACCTTTTTTCCCACGATGTGATCGAGAGCATGCGCGCGGAAATGAAAAAACGCGGACACGATATGTAGCATGGCCGAAATCGACGTCGATCTTTTCGTTATCGGAGGCGGATCGGGCGGCGTGCGCGCCGCCCGAATTGCCGCCGAGTACGGCGCCAAGGTGATGGTCGCGGAGGAGTATCGGCTCGGCGGCACCTGCGTCATCCGCGGCTGCGTGCCGAAGAAGCTCTTCGTCTACGCGTCGCGGTTTCACGGCGAATTCCAAGATGCCGCCGGCTTCGGCTGGACGGTGCCGCACGCCTCGTTCGATTGGACTACGCTCGTCGCCAACAAAGACCGCGAGATCGGCCGGCTCGAAGCGGCCTATGGCGCGACTCTCGAAAAAGCGCGCGTCCGGGTCGTGAAAGATCGAGCCGTGCTTGCCGATGCCCACACCGTGCAATTGGCGAACGGGCAGCGCGTGCGCGCCGGTTATGTTCTCATCGCGACCGGCGCGACGCCGAGCTATGGCGATCCGATCCCGGGAATCGAACACGTTATTTCCTCGAACGAGGCGTTCCATCTAACCGAGTTTCCGCGCCGCATCTTGATCCAGGGCGGCGGCTACATTGCCGTCGAGTTTGCCGGAATCTTCGCCGGTCTCGGCGCGCATGTGACGCTCGTCTATCGCGGCGAAAACATCTTGCGCGGCTTCGACGACGACGTGCGCGCGCACCTTCGCGTGGAAATGGAAGCGCGCGGCATCAGGGTGCTCACCGGGTGCAAAGTCGTCGCCGTCGAAAAGACGAGCGGGCACCTTTTGGTGCATTTGTCCAGCGGCAATCAAATCCCGGCCGATCGTGTGATGTTCGCGGTCGGGCGCCAGCCCAACATCGCAAAAATGGGGCTCGAAAAGGCCGGGATCGAGATTGCCGGGAGCGGCGGTATCGCCGTCGACGAATATTCGCGCACGACGCGGCACAACATTTACGCCGTCGGCGACGTCACCAACCGGATCAATTTGACTCCCGTGGCGATCCGCGAGGGCCACGCTTTCGCCGACACGGTGTTCGGCGGCAAGCCGACCGTCGTCGATCACACCAACGTGCCGACGGCGGTGTTCTCCGAACCCGAAGTCGGCACGGTCGGCCTCACCGAGGCGCAGGCCCGCGCGGGGCTCGTTCAGACCGACATCTACAAGGCGATGTTTAAGCCGCTCAAGGCGACGCTATCGGGCCGCGACACCTGCGTCTTGATGAAGCTTGTAGTCGACGGCCTGTCCGACCGCGTCGTCGGCTGCCACGTGGTCGGAGAGGGCGCGGCCGAAATCGCCCAAGTCGCCGCTGTCGCCGTGAACATGGGCGCCAAAAAGGCCGACTTTGACGCCACGATCGCGCTGCATCCGACCGCCGCCGAAGAGCTCGTTACGATGCGAAAGAAAACCGCGACCTATGCGCGAGCGGCCGCGGAATAGTTAACGGGCGGCCGAAATCGCGGGCTGTCGCGGCGCCGGGCGGCCGTGTATAAGACCGCCAATGCCGTCACCCTAGCGTGCGGGCGAAGCGTGCCTGCCGCGGGGGACGAAGCAAAGCCGCGAATTCTTTGAGGGCCGCTTGGCGGTTACCTTGAGGATCGCGGATATGGAGACATCGCGGTTATGGAGACGAGGATCACGCCCGGCCGGTCGAACGCGGCGCGCTGGAGCCCGGAATCCTGGCGCGCGAAGCCTATCGTGCAGGTGCCGGATTATCCGGATGCCAAAGCGCTCGCCGATGTCGAAGCGCAGCTTGCAAGTTTCCCGCCGCTGGTTTTCGCCGGGGAAGCCCGCAACCTCAAAGCGGCTTTGGCTCAGGTCGCGACTGGCGAAGCATTCCTGCTGCAGGGCGGCGATTGCGCCGAAAGTTTCGCCGAGCACGGCGCCAACAATATCAGGGATTTTTTCCGCCTCTTTCTGCAAATGGCGGTGGTACTCACCTATGCGGCCGCTTCGCCGGTCGTGAAGGTCGGCCGCATCGCCGGCCAATTCGCTAAGCCCCGCACCTCGCCGACCGAGAAGCGCGGCGGCGTCGAGCTTCCGGTCTATCGCGGCGACATTATCAACGGGACCGACTTCACGCCCGAAGCGCGCATGCCGGACCCGCGGCGGCAGCTCGAGGCCTATCGGCAATCCGCCGCGACGCTGAATTTGCTGCGCGCCTTCGCCACCGGAGGCTACGCCAACCTGGCGAACGCGCATCAATGGATGTTGTCTTTCGTCAAGGACAGTCCGCAATCCAAACGCTACCAGGAACTCGCCAATCACATTACCGAGGCGCTTGGATTCATGCGTGCCTGCGGGGTCGATCCGGGCCTGCATCCCGAGTTGCGCACGACCGATTTTTTCACCAGCCACGAGGCGCTGCTGTTGGGATACGAACAGGCCTTTACCCGGGTCGATTCCACGACCGGCGATTGGTACTGCACTTCGGGTCACATGGTGTGGATCGGCGATCGCACCCGCCAGCTCGATCACGCCCATGTGGAATATTGCCGCGGGATCAAGAATCCGCTCGGCCTGAAGACCGGCCCGACGCAGAAGCCGGACGAGCTCTTGCGGCTGATCGACCTCCTCGATCCGGGCAACGAACCCGGCCGGCTGACGCTGATCTGCCGCGTCAGCGCGGACAAAGCCGCCGATCTATTGCCGCCGATGGTTCGCGCGGTGAAGCGCGAAGGCCGCAACGTGGTCTGGTCATGCGATCCGATGCACGGCAACACCATCACCTCGGTGACCGGTTACAAGACCCGTCCGTTCGATCAAATCCTCAAGGAAGTGCGAACGTTTTTCCAAGTTCATGCGGCGGAAGGCACGATCGCCGGCGGCGTGCATTTGGAAATGACCGGACAAAACGTAACCGAGTGCACCGGCGGCGCGCGCGCGATCAGCGAAGAAGACTTGAACGATCGCTATCACACTGTTTGCGATCCGCGGCTCAATGCCGAGCAATCGCTCGATCTGGCCTTCCTCTTGGCCGACCTGTTGAAGTCGGAGCGCCAAGCAAAGGCCAAGCCATTCCCGGCGGTGGCGGCGCTGTGAGCGGCGCCATCGCGGTTTAGATTCCGCCATGAACGAGCGTCCTGCCGATCGTCTTGCCATTGCCGTGGTGCAGCTCAATCCCATCGTGGGAGACGTCTCCGGCAATCTGGAATGCGCCCGCAAGGCGCGCCGGCAGGCCGCGCGCGACGGCGCCGACGTGATCGCCTTTTCCGAGCTCTTTATCGCCGGTTATCCGCCGGAAGACTTAGTCCTCAAGCCCGCATTCCAGTCTGCCTGCCGCGCCGCGGTCGAGGCGCTGGCGCGTGAGACCGACGACGGCGGGCCGGCCGTCTTGATCGGAACGCCCTGGCTAGAAGACGGCAAGCTCTATAACGCTTATGCGCTTCTCGCCAACGGCCGCATCGAAGCGCTCCGATTCAAAGTCAATCTGCCGAATTACGGCGTATTCGATGAAAAGCGGGTCTTCGCCTCGGGTCCGTTGCCCGGGCCGGTCAGCTATCGCGGCGTGCGGCTTGGCCTGCCGGTCTGCGAGGATACCTGGACCGACTGGGGCGACTATGAGGACGTGGTGGAGTGCCTCAGCGAGACCGGCGCCGAATTGCTTATCGTGCCGAACGGATCGCCATATTGGCGGGACAAGGCGGAGGTCAGGCTGAACGTCAGCGTACAATGCGTTTCGGAATCGGGGCTGCCGCTCGTCTACGTCAATCAACTCGGCGGCCAGGACGAACTTGTCTTCGACGGCGCGTCGTTCGGGCTCAACGCCGACTGTTCGATCGCATTTCAATTGCCGGCCTTCCGCGAAACCGTCCTGACGACGCATTGGTTGCGCACCGGCGGGGTGTGGCGGTGCGCCCAAGGACCGATCGCGCGCGCCGAAGTGCCGGACAAAGCCGACTACGCGGCATGCATGCTCGGGTTGCGCGATTACGTCGACAAAAACCGTTTCAAGGGCGTTGTGCTCGGGCTTTCCGGCGGAATCGATTCGGCGCTATGCGCGGCAATGGCGGTCGATGCGTTGGGCAGCGACCGCGTGCGCTGCCTGATGCTGCCGTATCGCTATACGTCGCAGGAATCGCTCCAAGACGCCGCCGCAATCGCGAAAGCGCTTGGCGTACGCTACGATATCGTTCCGATCGAAAGCGCGGTCCGCGGGCTTGAGGCGGCGCTCGCCGGGATTTTTACCGGCGCGCCACGCGACGTCACCGAAGAAAACCTTCAGGCGCGCGCCCGCGGCACGATCCTGATGGCGGTGTCGAATAAATTCGGCCTGATGGTGGTCACCACGGGAAACAAGTCGGAAATGTCGGTCGGTTACGCGACGCTCTACGGCGACATGAACGGCGGCTTCAATCCGATCAAGGACCTTTACAAGACCGAAGTCTATCGTTTGGCGCGGCTGCGCAACGGCTGGAAACCGGACGATGCGCGCGGGCCGGACGGCGAGGTCACCCCGCAAAACGTGCTCACGCGCGCGCCGACCGCGGAGCTGCGCGAAAACCAGACGGACCAGGATACGCTGCCGCCCTACGACATCCTCGATCCCATCCTCGAGCGGCTCGTCGAGCGCGAGGAGCCGACCGCGACGATCGTCGCAGCCGGTTTCGACCGCGACACGGTAACCAAAGTCGAACGCATGCTTTACCTTGCCGAATATAAGCGTCGGCAAGCGGCTCCGGGCGTGAAAGTGACGCTAAAAAATTTCGGCCGCGACCGGCGTTATCCGATCGTCAATCGGTTCAAAGATCCCGGCACCGCGCTGCCGCAATCCGACGAGACGCCGGGCAAGCGCGCGGCCATGGCGAAAGCCGGCGCTTCGGACTTTTGAGCGCGTTGACGCCGGATGGGTCGATCAATGTGACTGCGTTGAAGGCTGCGGCGAAGCCTGCTGCGGCAGGAACGACGGCCCGACAGTGCGTACCACCGGCTTGGTTGCCCCGGAGGATGCCGCGGGCGCATTCGCGTTCGTCGCCGCAGCTGGTTGCGGCGCCGCGGTTGCGGCGATCGGCTTGCCCGATTGCTTCGGCGGCTGCGGCTGCGACAGCGTTTTGGCGTTCTGGTCGGTGACGACAATGTCGCCGCTTTCTAGCGTGCTCGGATCATCGGCGTTCTTAAGCGCATCCGCCCAGCTCTGGCCGGGCCGGCGGCATGAACAGCCGGCCACGAGTTCCTTGCGATAGTGAAATGCATTCGGCAGCGCCGTATAGGTCTGACCGGTGATTGACACCGCCTGATCCATATCTTCTCCAGGATTGCGGAACGAATAAAGTTCCGCCTGGGCGGCCGGGCATTGGCGCTGGCAGGTCCGCTCGTCGTCGGCAAATCGGCTCGGCACCGTCGAATACGAGATCGGGAAGTAATAGCCGTCACAGGTGCGCACGCAGACGGTGTGGTAGGTGCCTGCCGGCGCGCCGTCGCCGCTCGGATTGAGGATTGTGCCGCCGCCGAACAGCGCATCGAAAAAGCTTTGCGGTCCGCTCATCGAATTGGCGGCGGCGGTGTATTGCGCGCCGCAATTGTTTTGCGCCAGCTGTCCTATCAGCGCGCGGCGCTGCCCTTGCTGGCCGGAATCGCCGGTTTTGAGCCGTTCGAGATCGCTGATCATGCGATCGAGGTTGCCGCGCATCTGCTGGATCTGCGAGGTGATCGGTCCGCATTGCGGCGACAATGCCGAGAAAAATGAGAAAAAACCTTCGCCGGCGCAGCCCGCTTTGTGCGCTTGTCCGACTACGCGGTCGAGGTCGGCCTGCTGCTTGGCGATGGCGTCCTCGGAGCGTTTGATCTGATCGGCGCGGGCGGGATCGGCGACGCCTTGATCCAACGCAGCAAGCTGGCTTTCGAGCCGCACGCAAACCGGGTTTGACCCAGCCGGCGGACTTGCCGCCGGCGCCGAAATGGTCTGCGTCCATGCCGTAGAGGCAATGGTCGCGGCGAGGGCCGCGAGCAAAATCGCACGCCGTCCGCCCCTTAGGGCGGCCTCGACCCCGGCGACCGTTTTTTCGTTCATCGTCCCAGCCCGTCTGCGGCGCAACGGATCAAGCCGCGCAATGGTGTCCAAAGTGTGAATGCTCCCCGCCGATCACTCCGCGTCGGGCTGGTTTTCCGGCCGTGCGCGGTCAAATGCCGCGACGGCGAGGCAAGCGCGGTCGATCGCGACGATGTTCGGAAAACGCTCCAATGGCACTTTCAGCCGCCTTGCGTTGTAGACCTGCGGCACCAAGCACAGGTCGGCCAGCGTAATCTCGCTGCCGCAGGCGAACGGTCCCGGCGTGACGAGCTGTTCGAGCGCTTCGAAGCCGGTGATGATCCAGTGATGATACCACGCGTCGATCGCGCTTTGCTCCTGCGCCATATTGTTCTTCAGGTAGCGCAGCGGGCTGGTATTGTTGAGTGGATGTATATCGCAGGCGATGAGTTCGGCGAGCGCGCGCACACGGGCGCGCGCGATCGGGTCCTTGGGCAGAAGCGGCGGCTGCGGATGCGTTTCGTCCAGATATTCGATGATGGCAAGCGATTGAATCAGCACATCGCCGGCGGGCGTGACCAAAGCCGGCACGCGCATCTGCGGGTTGACCGCGCGAAATTCCGGCAGCTTGTTGCGCCCGCCGTCCTTGACCAGATGAACGGAGGCAGTCTCGTAATCGATGCCTTTGAGATTAAGCGCGATGCGCACGCGGTATGCGGCTGACGAGCGGAAAAAAGAATAAAGCTTCACATCGCCCCCACTTCACATCGCGCCTATGCAGCCGTTCGGTTTGGTCGTTTCGGCGACGAGGTCGGCGGAGCGATCGGCGATCTGTTGCAGGGCGCGATTGAATGCGTCGCGGTCGTCGGGCGTCAGGATGTCCGTGAGACGACGAGCAAAATCGAGCGCGCGCGGCGCCAGTTCCTCGTAGATCGTCCGCCCAGCGAGGGTGAGCGAAATGAACGACTCGCGCATGTCCGCCGGATTGGCGCGCCGGGCCAAGAGCTTGCGTTTCTCGAGGAGCGCGACCGCCCGCGACACTTTGGTCTTGTGCATATGGGTGTGGGTACCGATGGCTTTGCCGGTCATGACGCCGAACTGGCCGAGCGTAACCAATACGCGCCATTCCGGTACGCCGATGCGGTAGCGGGTCGTGTAAACCTGCGCCAGCGCCTGGGAAACCAGCGCGGCCACCACGGTGAGCTGGTAAGGCAGAAATTGTTCGAGCTTCAACGGCGCGCGTTCGACGCCCATCGCCGGATTCGTCTTGATGCGGATGCGGCCTGCTATGGCGCTCTGTCCGGTCATCGCGCGAACATGAACGAACTTGGGTGTTCACGCAACGGCATGCTTGCGCATTCTCGATGGGCAAGTTCCGAAGCAAAGAGAATAGAACAGCCACTTCCGGTGTTCATACATTTCTGAGCTATTGGAAACGAATCCGAAGGCGGGGCATCTTCGATTCGACCGCCGGCTCACGACAATCGTGAGTAGAAAAGTGCAGGCGCGCGTAGAAGCGCGAGGCGAACGGTATCGCCGCCGTGATTTGCCTGGGAGGCTTCCCTAGTTCGCTTGCAGGTTCCCTTTGCCGGACCCCAAGCGCGACAAAGCGGCGGCACGGTTAAACCTTTCTTAAACGACCCGATCCAAACAGTTGCAGACGCAACGCCTTAACCGGCGCCGATCGGCAATATGCCGAAAACGGGGACCTTGACGCGATGTCCCGCCTCGACCATTGTGCGCGCCATGAACGGTCGACATGTCTGCGGCATTTGCCGGGAGATTATTCGCTAGCGTCAAACGCTGGCTGCGGCCGTCTTTTTCTCATCATCGAGACCCAGACACGCCCGGCCAGCAGGCCGAGGGCATGTTCCGTGACTTCTTCGGTTGCGTACAATCGCGCGGAATTTGATGTGCGCACGGTTTTGGTGGGATGATGGAGCTTAGACTCTACGATACGCTCAACCGCGACAAGCGCGTGTTCACGCCGCTCGATCCGGCCAATGTGCGCATGTATGTGTGCGGGCCAACGGTCTACGACTTCGCCCATATCGGCAATGCGCGGCCGGTGATCGTCTTCGACGTGTTGTTCCGGCTGTTGCGGCACATCTATGGCGCCGACCATGTCACCTATGTCCGTAACATCACCGACGTCGACGACAAGATCAACGCGCGCGCCGCGGAGGAATATCCGGCGCTGCCGCTGAACGAGGCGATCCGCAAAGTCACCGAGACGACCGACCGGCAATTTCACGAAGACGTCGCCGCGCTCGGTTGCCTGCCGCCGACAGCCGAGCCGCGCGCCACCGAACATATCGCCGAGATGCGGACGATGATCGAGCAGCTGGTGAAATCCGGCAATGCCTATGTCGAAGAAGAGCACGTCTTGTTCAGTGTCGCGTCGATGCCGGACTACGGCAAGCTGGCGCGGCGTTCGCTTGACGAGATGATTGCCGGCGCCCGCGTCGAGGTCGCGCCCTATAAGCGCGCGCCGATGGATTTCGTGCTGTGGAAACCGTCTAAGCCGGGCGAGCCGGCATGGCCGTCGCCGTGCGGTATCGCCGCGCCCGGACGCCCCGGCTGGCATATCGAATGCTCGGCGATGTCGTGGCGATACCTCGGCGAGATTTTCGACATCCATGGCGGCGGCATCGATCTCGTATTTCCGCATCACGAAAACGAAATCGCGCAATCGCGCTGCGCCTTCCATACGCCGGTGATGGCGAATTACTGGATGCACAACGGCTTTCTGCAGGTCGAAGGCGAGAAGATGTCGAAGTCGCTCGGTAATTTCGTCACGATCCGCGATTTACTCAAGGACTGGCCGGGCGAGGCGGTGCGACTCGCGATGCTTCAGACGCATTACCGTCAGCCGCTCAACTGGACTGTGAAAGCCTTGCGCGAAGCCGAGAAGGTCCTTGACCATTGGTACGCGCTGACCGCCGATGTGGCGCCGGGCTTCTTGTGCGCGGATGCCCTCGATGCGCTCGCGGACGATTTGAATACGCCAAAGGCCATCGGCGCCTTGCACGATTTGCGCGGCGAAGCGGCCAAGGGCAGCAAGCCGGCCAGTGCCTGCCTGAAGGCGAGCGCGCAATTGATCGGTCTATTGCGAGAAACCGCCGCCGAATGGGCCGGATTCCGGCCGGCATCGGTCACCGTCGATGAGCTAGAAGTGGCCAAGCTCATCGCGGCGCGCAACGCGGCGCGTCGGATGAAGAATTTTCAGGAATCCGACCGCATTCGCGACGAGCTCGCCAAAATGGGCGTCGTTCTCAAAGACACCAAGGACGGTACGACGTGGGAGATCGCCCGATGATTTCCCGTCGCACCGCAATTCCCTCTCCCCTCGCGGGAGAGGGTGCCGAGCGAACGCGTAGCGCGAGCGAGGCGGGTGAGGGGGCGTGGAAGAGGAACCCCTCACCCGGCCGCTCGCTTCGCTCGCGTCCACCCCCTCCCGCAGGGGGAGAGGGGAAGAACGGCGCGGAGATCGCCCGATGAACGCCCGCGCGCTGCCCCAACTCGCGATGAGGCCGATGCTGCCGGATGACGTGCCGCTGCTGGCGGAGATTTTTCGCGCGGCGATCGAACAATTGGCCGCCGACGACTATAGCGAGGCGCAGCAGGAAGCCTGGGCCTCGGCGGCCGACGACGAGGAAGAGTTCGGTGCCAAGCTCGCGCGCGAACTCACGCTGGTCGCGACCTTCGGCGGCGCCGCAGTCGGTTTTGCTTCGCTCGCCGACAATACCCGCATCGACATGCTCTACGTGCATCCGGCGGCGGCGGGGCAGGGAGCGGGGGCGATGCTGTGCGACGCGCTGGAAAAGCTCGCCGCCGCGCGCGGCGGCAAGGAGCTCGTCGTCGACGCCAGCGACGCATCGCGCGGTTTCTTCGAGAAACGCGGCTATTCGGCGCAAAGCCGCAATACCGTATCGCTTGGCGGCGAGTGGCTCGCCAATACGACGATGAAAAAGATGCTTGCCGCGAAGGGAAGGGCACCATGAAACGCAGCGATTCACCGTTTCAGCGCCATTGGCTCTATTACCTGATCTTGAAATACGCGGTGATCGCCGCGGCGGTCGTCGTTTCGCTCTACGCGGTCTATCGGCTCTATAACGGTTAGCACCATGGCGGAAAACTCGTTGCGGGAACGGCTCTATTTGTTCGACACGACGCTGCGCGATGGCGCGCAGACCAACGGTGTCGATTTCACGCTTGCCGACAAGCTCGAAATCGCGCGCATGCTCGATGAGCTCGGCGTCGACTACGTCGAGGCCGGTTATCCGGGCGCCAATACGACCGATACGAATTTTTTCTCCGAGCGGCGGCCGCTGCGCGCAAAGCTCACCGCTTTCGGCATGACGCGGCGGCCGGGCCGCTCGGCCTCCAACGATCCCGGCCTAGTGGCGCTGCTCGACGCCAAGGCGGACGCGATCTGCTTCGTCGCTAAATCCTGGGACTATCATGTGCGCGTCGCGCTGGAGACGACGGAAGAAGAAAACCTCGCTTCGATTCGCGACAGCGTGCGTGCGGCAAAGGCCAAGGGGCGCGAAGTCTTGCTCGATTGCGAACATTTCTTCGATGGCTTCAAAGCCAATCCCGCTTATGCGCTGGCCTGCGCCAAGGCGGCCCATGAGGGCGGCGCGCGCTGGGTGGTGCTGTGCGATACCAATGGCGGCACGCTGCCGCACGAGATCGAGCGCATCGTTGGCGAAGTTTGCAAAACGATCCCCGGCGATTGCATCGGCATCC
The DNA here is from genome assembly GCA_035623195.1 of Xanthobacteraceae bacterium. Lineage (GTDB taxonomy): Bacteria > Pseudomonadota > Alphaproteobacteria > Rhizobiales > Xanthobacteraceae > BOG-931. The sequence goes on from DASPTX010000008.1 coordinate 58,721, forward strand.
ATGCGCACAACGACACCGAACAGGCTGTGGCCAATAGCTTTGCCGCGGTCCGCGCTGGCGCTCGCCAGATTCAGGGCACGCTCAATGGGCTTGGCGAGCGCTGCGGCAACGCCAACCTCGTTTCGATCATCCCGACCCTGAAGCTCAAACCGGAATTTGCGGATAAATTCGACATCGGCGTGACCGATGACGCGCTCGGCCGCCTGCTGCGCATTTCGCACCGCCTCGACGAATTGCTCAATCGCGCGCCGGATCGTCACGCTCCCTATGTTGGGGAAAGCGCATTCGCCACCAAAGCCGGCATTCATGCATCGGCGATCGTGAAAGAGCCGAAGACCTATGAGCATGTTGCGCCCGAGCGCGTCGGCAATAAGCGCAAATTGCTCGTGTCCGACCAGTCCGGCCGCTCAAACGTGCTCGCGGAGCTCGATCGGATCGGGCTTTCGCTCGACAAGAACGACCCCCGCGTCACGCGGCTCCTTGACGAGGTCAAGGAACGCGAGGCGAGCGGCTATGCCTATGAAGCGGCTGACGCGTCCTTCGAGCTTTTGGCGCGGCGGATGATGCGACAAGTTCCGCATTATTTCGATGTCGAGAAATTCGACGTCAATGTCGAGCAGCGCATCAACGCCAAGGGCGAGCGCGTCACTGTGAGCCAGGCGGTCGTGAAGCTGAAAGTCGGCGACGAGGAACTCATTTCGATCGCCGAAGGAATAGGTCCGGTCAATGCGCTCGACCTCGCCTTGCGCAAGGACCTCGGCAAGTATCAACGCTTCATCAACGGCCTCGAATTGACCGATTATCGCGTGCGCATCCTCAACGGCGGCACGCAAGCCGTCACGCGGGTCTTGATCGAAAGCACCGACGAGACCGGCGAGCACTGGCGGACGGTCGGGGTTTCCGCCAACATCATCGATGCATCGTTCCAGGCCTTGATGGATTCCATCGTGTATAAGCTCATGAAATCCGGCGCGCCGGCGTGAAGAGTTTCCGCCGCAGCGCAGAACCGCTCAAAGCTGAGAGGGCGTCGCATGATCGATCACGTCTCCGTCGCCGTGCGCGATCTCGCCAAAGCGGAAGCCTTCTACACGGCGTTGCTCGCGCCGCTCGGCATGACGAAATTACGCGAATGGTCGGGCGCGGCGATCGGCTTCGGCAGAAAATATCCGGAATTCTGGATCAACCGACGCGACGCGATGGATCGCGTGGCGTCGGATAGCGGCGTGCATATCTGCCTGCGCGCGCCGGACACGGAGGCTGTCGGGGCGTTCCATGCGGCGGCAGTGACGTCTGGCGGCGTCTCCGACGGCGCGCCGGGGCTGCGCAAGGAATACCACGACAATTATTACGCCGCCTTCATTCGCGATCCTGACGGCAACCGCATCGAGGCGGTCGCCTTCCTGCGCAACGATTGAATGCCCTCCGCGGACGCGGAGTCACAGCCGCTCGGCGGGGATCGCCATCACCTTTTCGGCTTCGGCGACGCCGCGTGCCGCTTGGCGCAACATCGGCAGAATATCCTCGACGCGCTCCGCGACCTGAAAATCGACCGTGAGCGATGCCGGCAGGAAGGCCTGTTCGCGCATATGGGCGACAAGCGCCAGCAGCGGGTCCCAATAACCGTCGATATTGGCGACCAGGATCGGCTTACGGTGGCGTCCGAGCTGAGCCCAAGTGAGTTGCTCGACGAGCTCCTCCAGCGTGCCGATCCCGCCCGGCAAGGCGACGAAGGCGTCGGCGCGATCGAACATCGCGCGTTTGCGTTCATGCATATCGCGCGTGACGATCAGCTCTTGGCTGAGCCGGCGCGGCCGCTCCCGCGTGGTAAGAAACTCAGGAATAATTCCCGTCGCCTTGCCGCCGTGCGCGAGTACGGCTTCGGCGATCGAGCCCATCAGGCCAACCGAGCCGCCGCCATAGACGAGCCGCACGCCGTTCTCGGCGAGGATCTTGCCGAATTTGGACGCCGCTTCGGCGAAAGCCGAATCGGTCCCCGAACTCGATCCGCAATAAACGCAGACCGCGGTGATTTCGCTCATGGTTCGATTCTCATTGAACAATAAGGCATGATCCGGAAAAGTGGAAATCGGTTTTCCGAAAAGATCATGCCTCGTCAAATACCCAGAGTCGCAATCGATTCATTTTTGAAACGATTACGCTCTAGATGTGGCGTCGATCGGCGCCTCCCGCAAGCTTTATTTAGGCGGCTGCGTGGCGAGCGGGCGGATTTCGTCTTGCGCTGCCGGGTCAATCTCGCCTGAACATCCCCTCCGCGCCCTCGGCGGCAAGATCGGCAAGCACCGTCTCGCCGGCGATGGCGGTCTGGCCTTCGCCGGCCAAGGCGCGCGTTCCTGGGGGAAGATAAACATCGACACGCGAGCCGAAGCGGATCATGCCGATGCGCTGGCCCGCTCTGAGATTTTCCCGCTCGCGCGCGAAAGCGACAATTCGTCTGGCGACGAGGCCGGCGATCTGAACGACCGCGACGCGCTGGCCGGTCGCGGTGGATATGACGAATGCGTTGCGCTCATTGACCTCGCTTGCTTTGTCCAGATCGGCGCTGATGAATTGCCCGGGGCGGTAGACGATGCGTTCGATGCGTCCCGCGACCGGACTGCGGTTGATGTGGCAATCGAACACGCTCATGAAGATCGAGATGCGCGGCAGCGGACTCTGGCCGAGATCAAGCTCCATCGGCGGCACGGCGTTGACGACTTGGCTGATGCGGCCATCCGCCGGCGCTACGACGAGACCGTCGCATATCGGGGTCACGCGCGGCGGATCGCGAAAAAAATAGGCGCACCACAATGTCGCGATTGCGGCAAGCCAGCCAAGCGGCGTCCACAACCAGAATAGGATAAGCGCCGCAACCGCAAGGCCGCCGACGAAGCGATAGCCTTCCGGGTGGACCGGCGTTAGTTGCCCGCGGATTGAATCGATAACGGACATGAGTCCTGCGACGAATATGGGTCCTGCGGCGAGTACGGCCTATGGGCCATCCGTTCCTTGTCACCGCGTCGCCAGGAAGGCAAGCGCGCTCACTCGGCGGCATCCGCGGTGGGAAGCAGGTCCGGCGGCGTGTCGCGCTCCTCGGGCAATTGCGGCGGATTGCGGTGCGGCGCGGCATCGTCGTCGCCGACCTCGGCCAGAATTTCGCGCGCGAGCTGGGCTTCGCGCTGCCGGTTCCACATGCTCGCGTAAAGGCCGCCGCGCTCAAGCAATTCACGATGCGTGCCGCGCTCGGCGATCGCGCCGCGGTCGAGCACCAGAATCTCGTCGGCATTGACGATCGTCGAGAGCCGGTGCGCGATGACGAGCGTAGTGCGATTCTTCGACACGCGGTCGAGCTCGTCTTGGATGTCCTTTTCGGTGTGACTGTCGAGCGCCGAGGTCGCTTCGTCGAGCAATAAGATCGGCGGCGCTTTGAGGATCGTGCGGGCGATCGCGACGCGCTGTTTCTCTCCTCCGGAGAGCTTTAATCCGCGTTCACCGACCTCGGTGTCATAGCCCTTGGGCGCGCGGCGAATGAAGCCGTCGATCTGCGCCTGGCGCGCCGCCTCTTCCACTTCGGCGTCGCTCGCATCCCAGCGCCCATAGCGGATATTGTAGCGGATCGTGTCGTTGAACAGCACGGTGTCCTGCGGCACCATGCCGATCGCCGCGCGCAGCGAGGTCTGGGTGACGCCGCGGGTGTCTTGGCCGTCGATGAGGATGCGGCCGCCGGTCACGTCGTAAAATCGGAACAAGAGCCGCGAAATGGTCGATTTGCCGGCCCCGGACGGTCCGACAATGGCGACGGTATGGCCGGCGGCGACGTCGAAGCTGAGGTTGCTCAGGATGGGCCTTGCCGGCTCATAGGCGAACGAGACGTTGTCGAAGCGGATGGCGCCGGCGCGCACCTGAAGCGGATGCGCCCCGGGGCTATCTTCTATTTCCGGCTTGCGCGCCAGAAGCGAAAACATTTTCTCGATGTCGATGACCGCCTGTTTGATCTCGCGATACACCATGCCCATGAAATTCAACGGCGTGTAGAGCTGGATCATCATCGCATTGATCATCACGAAATCGCCCACGGTATTGGTGCCGCGCTCGATGCCGTAAGCGCAGAGCACCATGGCGGCGGCGAGGCCGATCGTGAAAATGACGGCCTGTCCGGCATTGAGTACCGCGAGCGAAACATAGGCTTTAACGCTGGCGTCCGCATAGCGCGCCATCGAGCGATCGTAGCGCTTCGCCTCGCGTTCCTCGGCGGAGAAATATTTGACGGTTTCGTAGTTGAGCAGCGAATCGATCGCCTTGGCATTGGCGTCGCTGTCGCTCTCATTCATCTTGCGCCGAATATTGATGCGCCATTCGGTCGCGTAATAAGTAAACAGCATATAGATCGCGACCGTGATGCCGACAACGACGACGTAACGCCAATCGAAATGCAAAAGCAGCACGGCGACGATCAGCACCAGTTCCACGATCGTCGGCGCCAGCTGCAACAGCACCATGCGCACGATCGTCTCGATTGCGTTGCGGCCGCGTTCTAAGACGCGCGTCAATCCGCCGGTCTTGCGTTCGAGATGGAAGCGCAACGAGAGCAGATGCATGTGCTCGAATGTGAGCATTGCCAGGTGTCGTACGGCGTGCATCGCCACTTTGGCGAAAATGCCGTCGCGCCATTGGGTGAGAAGCCCCATCACGATGCGCATGCCGCCATAGGCGAGCGTCATCATGACTGGTGCCGCGAATGTCCAAGCGAGCCAATTTCCCGGCGCGACGGGCGCCGTGCCGCGGCCGGCTAGCGCGTCAGTGGCCCATTTGAAAGTGAACGGTACCGCGATCGTCGCAAGCTTTGCGACAAACAGAAGAACGGTCGCGAAAATCACGCGCGCTTTCAGGTCGCGGCGATCGGCCGGCCAAATATAAGGCCAGAGATGAATCAGCGTCGTCGCCAAGCTGCCGCCGTCGGAGACGTTGCGCCGCAGCTGTTCTGTGGACCGGTGAAGATCGCTCATCGCTGTCCTGCGGAATCCCTATCATGTTCTCTATCATATAGAGAGCGGCACTTAACTACCTTCGCATCGCGAACTTGTGTGGGACGGATCGGAACAATAACTGTGCGGCCCTGCGACTGTAACCGGAGTAGCCGCCGTGTCCGTCAAACCGCAGCAAGTATCGGCCGCGACTGCGAGCGAGGTCAATCCAAAGATCGCGCCGCTCTTTGACGCGAGTTGGCTCGAACTCTGGTACCAGCCCAAAATCGACAGCCAGACGCTCCGCGTAAACGGCGCCGAAGCGCTTCTTCGCATGCGCCATCCATATTTAGGGATCGTCCCGCCGGAAAGCTTCCTCCCTGAGGATGGCGACCCGCGGCTTCATGCCTGTCGCTATTCGTCATCGATCAGGCGATAGCGGATTAACGCCGCTTATTCGCCGAAGGGCGGTACATCGATATTTCGATCAATCTGCCGATCTCGTTCCTTTGCGATCGCGCATATATGGAGCACCTTTTTCGCGCGCTGCCCGATCACCCGGCTTTCAGCGGGATGCTCGTCGAGGTCAACGGCACCGAAATTGCGCGCAGCCTGGCGCTCGCGCGGGACATCGCCAAGCAGATGAGATTACGCAAGGTTGCCATTTCGATTGACGATCTCGCGGCGGAATGGCCGGCGCTTGTCGGACTGGAAGACTTCCCGTTTGTTGAGATTAAAGTGGACCGCGCGTTCGTGTCCGGCTGCGCGAATGATCGTGCAAAGCGTGGCGCATGCCGTCAAATCATCGATCTCGCCAGTCGCTATAGCGCACGCACCGTCGCCGAAGGGGTAGAGACCGAAGCCGACTTTATCGTTGCGCGCGATTTGGGGTTCGATCTCATTCAAGGCTTTTTGTTCGCAAGGCCCATGCATGTGCGGCAATTCATGCGCGCGACGATGGATCAGCCGGCGGCGATGCAGCGATGCGATCGGGCGTTGATCGCTGCAAACGTCGAATAACGTCTCGAAGGAGTCGACCGTGCCGCATTTCTATTTTCATTTGTCAGCTCCCGATGAGGATTTTCAGGATCCCATCGGCGCCGATCTGAGCGATATTTGCGCCGCACATTCCAGGGCGATGCTGTTGGCGGATCGCGTTATGATGTTTTCGGGTTTCGCCGAGCAGGATCTCGATTTTCGGCGATGGACGGTGAGGGTAACGGACGCGGGCCAGAATCTGCTCATGACCGTCCTGTTCCCGACCCATTTTCCGCGGGGAAAGTGGAAGTCTGCCGCGGCGGAGGGTGTGCGTCCGTCAATAATGAGCCTCGACGCGACGTTGACCGCGGCGGCGTCGCGGCGGGTGCCGCCAAGGCGCGCCGGAACCGGGCTCCTGCAATCGGGACGGCCGTAACCGAAAAAATTCCGGCCGCGGGGAGTTGCCAGCGCCGAATCGAGCGGCTCGCGCCCACCGCCTGACGTTGATGCCGATGGCGGCTGCGCGCGAAAATGGCTATATTCGCGTCATGGCCATTCAATCACCGGGATTCGGCGATCCGCGGCGCCGGCGCTTCCGCCGCATTCCGGTGCGCACGCTCGCGCCGAACGTCGTTACCCTCTTGGCGATGTGCGCCGGCTTGACCGGCATCCGCATGGCGTTCGAGGACCGCTATGTGCTGGCGCTTGCCGCCATCGTTTTCGCGGCGATCCTCGATGGCATAGACGGCCGCTTGGCGCGCTTCCTCAAAGGGACTTCGCGTTTTGGCGCGGAGCTCGACAGCCTCTCCGACTTTGTCAATTTCGGCGTTGCGCCGGCGCTCATTCTCTATTTCTGGGGATTGCATGACCTGAAATCGGCCGGATGGATTGCCGCTATGGTGTTCGCCATTTGCGCCGGTCTGCGGCTCGCGCGCTTCAATGTGATGGCCGACGATCCCGACCGCCCGGTTTGGGCGAGCAACTTCTTCGTCGGCATGCCGGCTCCGATGGGCGCGATCACGGTGTTGTTGCCGATTTACCTCGTGTTCCTAGGCGTGCCTCGTTCGACGCCTTTGATCTGGGCGACGCTGTTCTACACGCTGCTTATCGCCATGCTCATGGTGTCGCGCCTGCCGGTATTTTCCGGCAAACGCGTTGGCACGCGGGTGCCGCCCGAAATGGTCGGTCCGCTCATTGTCTTAGTGGTGTTATCGACAGCGTTGCTTATCGCCTATCCGTGGATATTGCTCTCCGCCGGCACGCTCGCTTATCTCGTGAGCCTGCCTTTCGGTTGGCTGTCCTATCGCGGCTACGAACGGCGCTCGCGTGAGGCCACGGGGGAAATAATGCCGGAGCGGATATTGGCCCCGCCGCCTTCGATCGGCGAAACCGCCGTGCGGCCGAACAATCAAGCGGATCGCCCGTCGCGTCTGAATTAAATAATTACGCCGACGGTGGTCACCGTCGCCAGGATATTGCTTTAATGCGAATTGCACGCCGGACGTTCTTGGTTACCTCAATCGCGTCGGTAGCGGCCCCCGCTATTGCGCGCATCGCCCGCGCCGACGTTGCGCCGCTCACGCTGAAACTGCAGCACTCCTTTTCGGCCGTATCGAGCGTGCATGACAAGTTTCTTGCGCCGTGGGCGCGCAAGGTGGAGACGGAATCCGCCGGTCGTCTTCGTATCGATATCTTTCCCTCGATGCAGCTCGGCGGCGCGCCGGCGGCGCTTTTCGATCAGGCGCGAGACGGGGTGACCGACATCGCCTGGGCCGCGCCGAGCCTAACTCCCGGCCGCTTTCCCAAGATCGAAACCTTCGAACTACCCTTTTTAGCGTCGAGCCGGGCGCTGGTGAGTTCGAAAGCGCTTACTGATTTTGCCGCAGTCAATCTCAAGGACGAATTTCACGAGGTTTACCCGCTCTGCTTCTCTTGTTCCGATCGGGCCGTGCTCCACGCCAGCGGGCCGGTGCGCACCACCGAGGACGTCAAGGACCTCAAAATCCATGTGCAGACGCGTCTTGCGGAGGAGGCCATGCGCGCGCTCGGCGCACGCCCGGTGCTGATGCCCAGCGCGCAGCTTCCGGACGCGATCGCCCAGCATGTCGTCGATGCCTGCGTCGATCCATGGCATGTGGTGCCGCCGCTGCGCTTGAACGAATTGCTCCGATCGCACACGGAATTTTCCGATTTTTCGCTCGGGAGCAGGACTTACGTGCTCGCAATGAACAAGGGCGTCTACGATCGGCTGCCGCACGATCTGAAAATCGTGATCGACAGCAATTCCGGTCAATTGGCGGCCGCCATGGCCGGCGCGATGTGGGATATTCAGGCTGCGGCTGTCGCCAATATGGCGGTCGAGCGCGGCGACCTCATCGTGACGTTGTTGCCGGAAGCGGTGGCGCATTGGCGCAAGGCGACCGAGCCGGTCATCGACGCCTGGCGGAAAGCGATGAAGGAACAAAAGACCGAAGGCGCCAAGCTTCTGTTCGGGGCGCATGCGCTGCTGGCCAAATAGGCCAACGAGCCGCAGCCGCATCCGACGCAGACGCCGCCTGCCGAGCAAGACGTCGTGGCGCAGCCGCAGCCGCCCCAAGCCGGGCGAGACGTGACGCCCAAATTCAATAATGCGCCGTCGAATAACGCGCCCGCCAATAATGCGCCACGCAGCAGCACGCCGCCGGCGTCGCCAACGTCGTCGACCGCAACGCCGGCGACGCCCAACGGACCCGTCGCCAAACCCGTGCCGCAGCCTCCTTCTCAACCTGCGCCGGCGTCGCCCGTTGCGACGTCCGCACCTTCCGTGCCGCCGACAATGGTAGCAAAGCCTGCGCCGGCCGCCGGCCCTGCGCCACAGATCGCCGCCCCAGCGCCATCCGCCGCACCGGTCCCACCGCCGGCATCCGCGGCGCCGGCAACGGCCTCAGCTGCACCGACGCCCGTGCCGGCGCCGCCCGCGGTCGCCGTGGCGCCACCGCCGCCCCCACCCGCGCTGCCCGCGCCACCTGTGCCGAAGCCGGTTCCTAAGGCGCTCGACATTCCGCTTTAAGGGCGGAGCCGGCCGTGTAGCTTACAGGTCTAGCGGATAGCCCGGCATCAGATCATAGGGGTGCGCCCAGCCGGGCAAGGCGCGGATGCGGTTGAGCCAGGCCCCGATATTTTTGTGCTGCGCCGCGATGTCGAAGCCGAATTCCTCGGCCGGATAGTAGAGATAGGCGACAAGCGACAGGTCGGCGATGGTCGGTTCGTTGCCGAGCATAAAGGGCGCCGCCGCAAGGTGCTTGTCGACGATCGCGAGATTGCCGTCGATGCGGCCCTTGAGGAAAGCGAGCACGGCCGGATCGCCGGGCGGCCGCGCGAAATTCTTCAAGAAACGATATGGGCCGAGATAGCCGTTGACCTTCTGATTGTCGAAGATGATCCAGCGCAAACCCTCAAGTCGTGCGTCTTCGCCTTGCGGCTTGAACCGGCCGGTTCGCTCGGCGAGATAGGTCAGGATCACGCCGGATTGGCTGAGTTTTCTCGCGCCGTGCGCAAGCACCGGCACCTCGCCCATTTCATTGACCTCGGTACGGTACTTTGGTGTGCGCGTCTCGCCGCCCTTGAAAAAATCGACATAGACCGGTTGCCAATCGGCACCGATCAAGTTGAGCATTAGTGCCGCGCGGTAGGCGTTGCCGGATTGAGCGAAGCAGTAGAGCTGATATTCCGCCATAAAGTCTCCCTGAGAGTGATCGCGAGCGTGTCGTTGAAATGTTACGGCCTGACAAGCGTCACCGCGCCGCCGCCTATCCCTTGGCCTTCGAAGCGCCCGGCGGAGAACGACAGCCGCGCTAAAACCTCGCCCTTATGATCGTGAATGATCAGCGTGTCGCGCTCATAGGTCCACTTGCGGCTCGTGAAAAAATTTCCGGGACAGCCGCCCGCCGGCGCAATCGAGCCCTCCGCCGCGCCGGGCGTGTCGCCGAATGTCATGAGGCAGGCGCCGCCGCCCGTCATCGACAGTTTCCATTTGCCGGCGAGATCGATCGGCGGCGGTGACGGCGGCGGCGGCGCCGGGGGAGGCACCGGCGGCGCGGCCGCTTGCTCGGGCTCCGGGCTGCCGAAGCGCTGCGTGCTGGTGCAGGCGCTCAACGCCGCAAGCGTGAGGATAAGGGCGGCGGCCGTCGCTTTGCCTCCGCGGAGACCGGGGCGCATGGGCGTGATCATGAAAGCATGCAGCCGATGCTTGATGGAGCCGACAGACGAATAAACTAAGCGCGGCGGCGCGGCCTGTCACTTCCCGTAGGTTGAGGGATCGTCATTTCATCGTCGGGATGACGAACTCGGCGCCTTCCTTGATGCCGGACGGCCACCGCGCGGTTACGGTTTTGGTCTTGGTGTAGAACCGCACCGCGTCGGGCCCGTGCTGGTTGAGGTCGCCGAAGCCCGAACGCTTCCAGCCCCCGAACGTGTAATAGGAGAGCGGCACCGGAATGGCGAAATTGATCCCAACCATGCCGACCTGAACGCGGCTGGTGAAGTCGCGCGCGGTGTCACCGTCGCGCGTGAAAATGGCGACGCCGTTACCGTATTCGTGCTCGGAAGGCAGCCGCAGGGCCTCTTCGTAATCCTTGGCGCGCACCACCGAAAGCACCGGCCCGAAAATGTCTTCTTTGTAGATCCGCATATTCGGTTTCACGTCGTCGAACAGGCAGCCGCCGATGAAATTGCCGTTCTCGTAGCCTTGAAGCTTGAAATTGCGGCCGTCGACCACGAGCTTGGCACCCTCTTTGATGCCGTCCTCGATATAGCCCCGCACTTTGTTGAGGAGTTCGCGCGTGACCATGGGTCCGTAATCGACTTGAGGATCGCTGGCGGGTCCGATTTTGAGGCTCTCGACGCGCGGTATGAGTTTTTGCACGAGCGTGTCGGCGGTCTTTTGGCCGACCGGCACCGCGACCGAAACTGCCATGCAGCGTTCGCCGGCGGAGCCGTAGCCGGCGCCGATCAGCGCGTCGGCCGCCTGATCCATGTCGGCATCGGGCATCACGATCATGTGGTTCTTGGCGCCGCCGAAGCACTGGACGCGTTTCCCGTGCGCGGTGCCGGTGGCATAGATGTATTCGGCGATCGAAGACGAGCCGACGAAGCCGATCGCCTTGACGCGCGGATCGGTCAGCAGACAGTCGACGGCCTCCTTATCGCCGTTGACCACGTTGAGCACGCCTTCGGGCAGCCCGGCCTTGACGAACAGTTCCGCGATGCGCAGCGGCACCGACGGATCGCGCTCCGACGGCTTGAGAATGAACGCATTGCCACAAGCAATCGCGGGCGCGCATTTCCACAACGGGATCATGGCCGGGAAATTGAATGGCGTGATCCCGGCGACGACGCCGAGCGGTTGGCGCATGGAAAACAGGTCGATGCCGGGGCCGGCGGCGTCGGTATATTCGCCCTTCATCAGATGCGGAATGCCGCAGGCGAACTCGACGACTTCAAGGCCGCGCTGGATGTCGCCCTTTGAGTCGGCAAAGGTCTTGCCGTGCTCGGACGAGAGCAAACGCGCGAGATCGTCGTATTCGCCCTGGATCAGTTCCAAAAACTTGAACATCACGCGCGCGCGCCGCTGTGGATTGGTGGCCGCCCAGGCCGGGAAGGCGGCTTGTGCATTGGCGATGGCCTTCTCGACCTCCGATTTGCCGGCGAGCGCCACCTTGGCCTGCACTTCGCCGGCATTGGGGTTGAAGACGTCGCCGAAACGCCCCGACGTTCCCTTGACCGCCTTACCGCCGATAAAATGACCGATCTCACGCATCATTCCGTCTCCTTGGACCGAAGCCGCCATCGCCGCCCCGCTTTTGTCCCCGGCCTTTTGGCGGCGCGTCTATGGTGCCCGAAGTCGCACCATATCTTGCTGCTTTTTCGCGGGATGGTCACCGGGCTTGTCTCGTTATCTAACGCCTTGCCCGGCCTATGTCGCCCGCGTTTTTTGCAACCCGCGTTCTTGTGGCGCCGGCCGGCCCAAAGTGGGCGCTTGCGCTCGGCAGCAATCGGCGTCGTCTATGGCGATATCGGCACGACCTTGAAAAAGACCATGTAGCAAAGCCGATAGCAGTGCGGACGTTTCTTCGGCGGATCAGGGCAGCGGGAAGCGGCGACTGGATACCCTCATCCGCTGGAATTTCCGACCTTATGGCGCTTTGCGTGTCGATGGTACCGGTGCCGAGGGTAGACACTCGTCGGCCGAGGTTGCCATTGGCCGCCAACAACGATCTCTGTTTGTCGGGGATCGTCCGTGCCGCAATAGAAACGACACCACGGCGCTTCGAGGTTACAACCAACCACCAGCACTCGCCCTGCGCCTGAGCGCCTGCTGTCGTTGCGATTGCCACTATAACCCCCAGCGTCAGCGCTGCTATCTTCAACCTGATCATTGTTGGTGTCATCCTTGAAGGGTCGCGCGCACCCGCTCTAGCTGGAAAGCGGTGGGTTACCAGTTGAAAAATAAACGCCTTGGTCCGTTCTGTGATTCTTCAGCGTAGCCCAGCGCGTTTCCGTAGCCGCGTTCTTCGTAGTTGTTGCGCTGACGGGCGAGCACCTTAGGTTTGTGATGCTTGACCGGAGAAATATCATCCTTTGCCGGTGATGCTTCTTTCGCGGCCTGTAAGTGCAAGGGGGCGATTTCTTCCGCCGTGACCGTCGGACGGGGATGGTGATGCTTTTCCAACGTTGAGTTGTTGACGAAGCCGATTAGCCACATCGCGACGGTCGTGAACGCCACAATGACACAGAAAAAGTAGCCAAAGAACAGCATGGCGACTAACTCTGACGACGGACAACTCTAGCTACCCGTCGGATCGTCCGCCATTTGGCCTAGATCAAAATGTGGTGATGCAATTCTGCAGATCGGGCGTACTGGTTAGTCGTCGGAACTCAGCTGTGCCTTGTGATGCCATTTGGTGGACGGAACGCACCAGTCATGTTGGCCGCTTTTGCGGGCATTGTTCATCATCGCTAGCGCGCCAACGGCCATGAGCACAAGCGCGACGAAGACAATTGCTAAGGGGCTTTTCGTTTTGACCTCGCTGCTGCGTGGCCCCGAACGCCCACCGGCGGTGAATTTTCGCGGGTTCAAAATGAACCCGCGGTGAACGGAGGGCTGCGGAGAGGTGGGCACGCTGCGCCAGGAGCACGAAGGAGCAGAAGCCCCATGCAGTCTCCTGTGACCGGCAAGGGATATTAATAGTTATTCTATGACAGCTATGACGCGATCTGCGCCACGATCGTCGTTACCGCCATGCCGGTGGCGAACGCGAAGGCCAGGGCCATAATTACGAATATCTTTTTCATGAAATCCCCCGTTTCCCAAACGTCCTTTGATATCGCTATCGAAGCGACATCATGCTGAACATTCGGATATAGTCCTTAAGGAAGACTACGAGCCGGAAATCGGTTGTGGGCCTTCGTGACCGTCGTCACGCTTTGGAGCTCTTCACGAGTAGCCGCTGAGACGCGTTTTCCCTGGCCCTCTTGTGCCGCCACTAGTTAGTCGCATACATGCGGCCTATGATCGATTTGGGCGCCGGCGCTTCGGCTGGGCGCGCTTGCTACTCGTTTACCAGCCCTCCGCTCCAAGCCTCCCCCAGCGGCGTTTTCTCTAATGGCATCAATCTGTTGCTCGTTTGCGCTGGGCAGCATCCATGACAGATAGCGCGACCGCGACCGTTCGAGGAAGCGAGGTGGAGGCGAACGGCGCTGGCGAGCACAGCCGCGCCGGACTGTGGGCGCTTGCGCTTGGCAGCATCGGCGTCGTCTATGGCGATATCGGCACAAGCCCACTCTATGCGCTTCGGGTGGCGATCGTAGCCGCATCCGGCACCGGCCAAGCCGCGCTCGACCGCGGCGCCGTAATCGGCGTTGTGTCGCTCATCCTGTGGGCGCTCTTCATCATCGTCACCTTGAAATATGTGGTGATCCTGTTGCGCGCCGATAACAACGGCGAGGGCGGGACGCTCACGCTCATGGCTCTGGCGTCGCGCGCGGTCGGCCGTATGAGCAGAGCGGTCGGCGTCGTCGCCCTTCTTGGGATTACCAGCGCCGGCCTGTTCTACGGCGATGCCGTCATTACGCCGGCCTTGTCGGTACTTTCCGCGGTCGAGGGCATCGACGTCGCGACGCCGGCATTCCATGAATATGTCGTGCCGCTCACGGTCGTTATTCTTCTGGCGCTGTTCGCGGTGCAATCGCGCGGCACCGCCAAAGTGGCGGCGCTGTTCGGTCCCATCATGATGGTCTGGTTCGTTGCCATTGCGATACCGGGCGTCATCTGGGTCGCCGCCGATCCGGACATATTGTGGGCGCTCAATCCTTTTTACGGCGTGGAGTTTCTCCTGCATCACGGCATGATCGGACTGTACACGCTCGGCGCGGTATTCCTTGCCGTTACTGGCGCCGAGGCGCTCTACGCGGATCTTGGGCATTTCGGGCGCCGACCGATCCAGCTTGCCTGGCTCGCCGTGGTGCTGCCGTCGCTGGCGTTGAACTATCTCGGGCAGGGCGCGCTCGTTTATGCCGACCCCAAGGCGATTGCGAACCCATTCTTTCTGCTCTATCCCGCCTGGGCGCTGATCCCGATGGTCGTGCTGGCGACGGTGGCGACCGTGATCGCCAGCCAGGCGGTCATTAGCGGGGCCTATTCGCTTACAAGCCAGGCCATTCAGCTCGGCCTGTTGCCGCGGCTCGAAGTGCGTCACACCTCCGCGCAACAGGCCGGCCAAATCTACATGCCCCGGGTCAACGGTCTGCTTTTGATCGGGGTGCTCTTGCTGGTGGCTTTGTTCCGCTCTTCGAGCGCGCTCGCATCGGCCTACGGCATCGCCGTCACCGGAACGATGGTGGTCACGGCCATGATGGCGTTCATCGTGATCTGGCGCATGTGGCGCTGGTCGCCGCTTGCCGTCGCCGCGCTGATAGGGCCATTCCTTTTCGTCGATCTGACGTTCCTCTCGGCGAACATGCTCAAGGTGGTGGAAGGCGGGTGGGTACCGCTCGCGATCGGCGGTCTGGTGATGCTGGTGATGTATACGTGGCGCCGCGGCACTAGAATCCTGTTCGCCAAGACCCGCCGGCAGGAGACGCCGCTCGACGATCTGGTGCGCATCCTGGAAAAGAAACCGCCGCAGCGTGTTCCCGGCACCGCCGTGTTTCTCACGAGCGATCCGAAAAGCGCGCCGACCGCGCTGTTGCACAGCCTGAAACATTACAAAGTGCTGCATGAGAAGAACGTCATTCTCACCGTCGAGAGCATCCACACCCCGCGTGTCGCAAGCGACCAGCGCGTGCGCATCGAGCCAGTCGGCTCGACATTCACGCGGGTGCTTTTGCGGTTCGGCTACATGGAGATGCCGAACATTCCGCGCGCGCTCGCGATCGCGCGCAAGCTCGGCTGGCAATTCGATATTATGTCGACGTCGTTCTTTTTGTCGCGCCGTTCGCTCCGGCCGGCCACGCATTCGGGAATGCCGCGCTGGCAGGACCGTTTGTTCATAACCTTGGCGCGCTCAGCGAACGATGCGACCGACTACTTCCAGATTCCGACCGATCGTGTGGTTGAGGTTGGAACGCAAGTGACGGTATAGGCTCTTCACCTGTGCGGCGAGAGCACGTAGGGTTATCCATCCGCGATCGCAGGAACAGCAAAATGTCGGACCAAAATCCACAAGGCGGCGGGTTGAAGGTGCGCGATTTGACGCCGCAAGAAGTCGCCCAGGGCGTGCGGGATGGCCGTTACGTCCTGGTCGACGTGCGCGAACCCAACGAGACCGCGCTCGAGCGTTATCCCGGCGCCGTTCTTGTTCCATTGTCGGGCTTCGATCCGGCCGCGATTCCGGATCCCGCCGGGCGCGAAGTGGTCTTTGCCTGCCGCTCAGGACGGCGGTCGGTTACCGCCTCGCTCGCCGCGCAAGAGCGAGGTTTCCCCTACGGTTCGCACCTCGCCGGCGGCATCCTGGCGTGGAAGGCTGCAGGCTTGCCGACCGAGACGTGAGTATCCAATCCGCAGCCGATTTGCCGTTGCGTCCCGCCCAGGCGGGAGGCCGCGCACGGCCTGTGCGCGGGCGCGCCTTTGCAGCCGCCTTTGCGCTCGCGGGCGCGCTCGCGTTCCTCGCAGTGGGGCCGGCGGCGCCGCAATCGCGCGTCGTCAATTATTACAACTGGTCGGACTACGAGGATCCGACGGTGCTCGATGCGTTCACCAAAGAAACGGGCATCGCGGTGCGCTACGACACGTTCGACTCCAACGATACGCTCGAAGCCAAGCTCCTGGCCGGCCAGTCCGGCTACGATGTCGTCGTGCCGAGCGCCTATTTTCTCGCGCGCCAAATCAAAGCCGGTATTTTTCAGCAGCTCGACAAATCGAAACTGCCCAACCTGACCCATGTCTGGCCTGAGATCGCCAAACAGCTTGGGGCTTACGATCCTGGCAACAATTACGCGGTCAATTATATGTGGGGCACGACCGGCATCGGCTACAACGTCAAGGCCGCGAAGCGGATATTGGGCCCCGACGCGGTCATCGATTCGTGGGATTATATTTTCGATCCTGAAAAAATCGCCAAGTTCAAGGATTGCGGCGTTCACCTGCTCGATTCCTCCGACGACATCATGTCGGCGGGGCTGCACTATCTGCATCTCGATCCCAATACCAGCGATCCCGCCGATCTGCAGAAAGTCACCGATCTGCTTCTGAAAATCAGGCCCTACATCCGCAAATTCCACTCTTCCGAATATCTCAACGCGCTTGCGACCGGCGAGATTTGCCTCGTGGTTGGTTTTTCCGGCGACGTCAAACAGGCGCAAAAGCGCGCCGCCGAAGCGAAGGGCGGCGTCGAGATCGCCTATGCCATTCCAAAGGAGGGCGCGCAGCTCTGGTTCGATAATTTGGCAATCCCCAAGGACGCGCCCCACCCGCAAGAGGCGCACGAGCTGATCAATTATTTGATCAAGCCCGAGGTCGCGGCCAAGAACACCAACTACGTCTCCTACGCCAATGGCGATCTGCCG
>DASPTX010000009.1:0-56532 GCA_035623195.1 Xanthobacteraceae bacterium
CCGGAGCAACCGCCGCAACCCAAACAGGCGACTCCTATCCAGACTCCGCCGCAAGCACAGCCTCCGGTGCAGCCTCTACAGGCGCAGCGGCAGCGGCCGCCAACAGCGCAGTGGACGCCAACAGCACAAGTGACAGGACGAGCGGCGCCAACAGCGCAGGCGACGGCATGAGCGCAGCCGGCACAGCCGGCGGCATGAGCGCAGCCGCAGCCGCCGCCGCCGCAGCGGCATCCCGCTGCAACTCTTATGTTTTGGCTAAGTAAGGGGTTTTCTCTATCGAAGACTTGAAAGGTCGCTAGACTGACGTCAGAAATTTCCTCTTCACCCAAAATAAGTCGCCGTAATCGTCCTGCGACGGTACAGTTGCGGGTGCGGTTGCTGATGCACCGCCCGTTATGGTCAGAGAAACCCCGGCTGCCCCCAATGCCAAGGCTGCCTTTCCGCGTTTCCGTTTGGAAGCCGGCTTCACCTTCGCCATAGTCGAATCTCCCTCCCCAGGGTCTTGGAGGAATGGACCTGCAGCAGCACTCTTGGCGCGCCCTATTGCCATGAAACTGGGAAGGTGCGCTTGAGTTCCGCTTGGCCACAGAGTCCGTGTGGCAAAGACCGCGCTTCATGGCCGGCGTGTTGGGGTTTTGACCTTTCCTCAGCCTCGCGCTTCACCGCCCCAAGCTAGATGGAATCGAGTCTCCTTGACGCGCTTGATCCACGTCAATGCCTGTTGATTGGATTGACGTCGAATGACGCAGGAGGGTGAGTGCAGTCCTCAATCAAGGAGGTCGAGATGCGAACGCACGTGCTCCTACTTACCACAATTGCGGCTATCCTCACCTCTGGCGCGGTCGCCGCAAGCGCCCAAGCTCCCGGTGCCCAGACTCCTGGCACCCAACAGAGTACTACTCAGCAGGTTCCAGGGATGCAGCGGCAAGATGAAAGCAGTAAAGGCGAAGACAGCGATCCGCCCGGCTGCTACCGCTATCACGGCGCGATGATGGGAATGATGGGTGGCGGAATGATGGGACGGGGATTGATGATGCGACTGATTTTCAATCTGATGGACACTGACAATGACGGAACACTGTCATTGCCGGAGTTTCAGGCGGTTGCCGAGCGCATCTTCAAGGCGATGGATACCGATAAAGATGGAACCGTTACCCTAGAGGAAATGCAGGATTTCATGCGCGGCACTAGCAGGCCGGCTTCGCAGCACTAATCCTGCATCAGCCGATGCACAGTCGGTCGGAGCAAATCGGCTTGGAGAACATCATGACAAGATCAGCACGGATCGGCCTCGCGGCGGTCTTATTGCTGTGCGGAGGTACGTTTGCGATAGCCCAAAACGGTACGGCCACGGGACGGTATCCACCGAGCTCGAAATACTCGAACCCGTACGGCCCGTACGGCGACTATGGCTACTCGGGCTACTACGCTCGACCTCGCTATGCGCCATATTACTCATATTACTGTAGGACGCCTTACTACGTTCTTGGCTATCCCGTCCCACACTACGGCTACATGGGTTGGTGCGGCTGGCGATACTAGTATTCGCAAGTCGCATTGGCTGCTCAAATACGGCAAGATCAAACGTTCGCCAACAATGATTCAACCACGGCGTTTCGTCGACACTGTTGGCTGTTCAATGGCGGTATATCGCTGCTCTTTTGCATCGAAGACGGTTACTTGTGGAGTTGGATGTCTTTTTTTTATCTCTTGCGCGACCTTTTCCGCTGCATCGTATGTTCCATAACCAGACTTGAGCTGTCGATCCACGGCCACATAAAACTGCTCAATGAGAGGCGCGCTGGCGCGTATTGGCGCCGAAACAACTGGATTGGCCCCTCGGTCTGAATGTTTCCGCCGTCGATGCATTGCCATTACCTAACTCTCCTTGTGGGAAGCGCATGATGTGAAGCGAAGAGACGACCTGCAATAATTCTTGACTGGAAACATCTTGATAGTCGTCACGTTGGGCTCCGTTTGGGGCGGGATGCCGACTACGAAGGACGCCTTCACGGTCCATGTATGTGAAATCGGTAAGGATAAACCGACGTTCTGACATGCATCACCACATAAGGGGCGGGCCCTCCTCATTCAGAGTTGATATGATGCATCCCGCTGTTCGGGGGAAAGGTAATGCGAAATTTCGAGGGAATACAAGTTCTCCTAAATCTCGGCACGCCGGGTATTCTCATACTTATAGTTCTAGCTATCTGCATTGTCGGAACGGCTGTGTGGCTGTGGCGAAAAATCTGAACAACAAGCTGCTCCCTGACCCATTATCTCAAATAGTGGCAGCGACCAAAGGCCACCAGCGGCCCTTGCTGAATGGCGAATGGACCCCAGTTAATAACGTAGGTCCATAATGTTTAGACCTATAACCAGGGGCTCATCATGGCAAAGGACACCGAAAATTTAAAGGAGCAGGCTGTAAAACAAGCGGAGCAGGTTGTAGAGAAAACTATCGATCAAACGCGCGGGGCAGTGGACAATTATTTCAACTTTATGGAGAACGCATTTTCATCCTATCCTGGCGGAACGGAGCTGGCTGAAAAAATGAGAAGCTACACGGAGCAAAACCTCTCCGCCGCACAGGAATTCGTACAGAAGCTGGGCCGTGCTAAGGATTTTCAAGATATTATTCGAATTCAGACTAAATTTATGCAGACGCAATTTAGCATCTGTGCAGAACAGACAAGGGGCCTCACCGAAGCATTCACAAAGGCAGCAACGAGTGCGCTGAAACCGCCTAAAAACTAAGGGAGCGGGTGCCGCGCCTTCATGATCCCGCAAAAAAAGCCCGACGGTGTGACGTGTCGGGGCAAAGTTGGTCTGACAAAGGATCGTGTCAGTAGTCAAAAGTTATGCTCGCGCTGTCTCAGGCGGCCCTTCGTCGCCAGTCAGATGTACGCCGGACAATTGGTAGTCGGTCTGACGGTATTGCGGCACGCACGGCACTCGCTCTAGCTGAAACACCTTCCGAAAAGAAAAAGGCCACCAGTTTGGTGGCCTTAAAGTCATTTTGGGGGAAAACGCCGTGTCGATGACGACGCGGCTTGATAATCGCAACAAGAGATCGCAGTCGGCGCCTTGATTTATATCAAAGCGTAATCTGCCTTACTTGTTTCTAAGTTATTTGCCGCACTTCTGAATTCAAACAGGATGCGGTTGATACCCCGAAAGACAACTTAGGCCGTCAGCGTTTGGCGGCCTTTTTTAATGCCACCCAAAAAGAGCAACCAGAATTATCAGGGTGGCAAGGAGACTGAGTAAGAACAGCCCAGTCCGCTTCGAAGTGTCAGCCATGTGTCTCAAGCCAGGGATCAGCAGTTCGTGCCGTCAGATACGGACGGGGGCCTGCGAGAACACTTTGGAGACGCGATTATTCCCGAGGGACTAGGGCGCCGGGAAGCGGCGGACTGGCATTCGGGAGCCTTGACGTGCTACAAATTGCTCTCTTGGGCAAACGGGGGAATCACGATGCTTCGATATCGGCTAGCCTTGGTTGCGGCGGGCATCCTCTTATTGACCGCTCCATCCGCATGGGCGTTTAGTCAGCAAAACACTGGGTCCAGCGGAGACGGCAACTCGTCATTTACTGATCCGGACGACCAGATTACGAAAAGCTTCGGCGTCCGACCGCTCGATTGAATGAGCAGTCGAAGCTCGGTGGCCAGCAGCAAGGTACATTTGATCCCATTTGGGGGGAGCAATCGTTACACGGCTACGGCCCTTATTATCAGACGCACCGGCCTGGCAACTGAGCGCGTCGTACAGCCTCAATCGCTTCACTGCGGCGGGCACGGTACCCGCTTTAGTTGCAAAGCGGTGGGTCACCAATTGAAAAAACGCCTTGGCCCGTTTTCTTCAGCGTAGCCCACTGCGTTCCCGTAGCCGCGTTCTTCGTAGTCGTTGCGCTGACGGGCGAGCACCTTGGGTTTGTGATGCTTGACAGGCGAAACATCTTCCTTCGCGGGTGACGCTTCTTTCGCGACCTCTAAATGCAAGTGTGCAAGTTCCTCAGCCGGGACAATCTCGACGATTGGTGGGCGGGGATGATAATGTTTTTCTGACTTTGTGGTGTTGACAAAGCCGACCAGCCACATCGCGACGGCGGTGAACGCCACAATCAGAAAGGAAAAGTAACCGAAGAACAGCATGACGACTAACTCTTAGGGCAAAAAATCTAGTGCCCCCGCCGCATCCGCCATTTGATCAAGATCAATGCGCGACGCGTCAAGCAAATCAGCGGCTTTGAGTTAATCGTCGGAACTCAGCTGTGTCTTGTGATGCCACATGGTGGACGGAACGCACCACTCATGTTGGCTGCTCTTGCAGGCGTTGTTCATGACCACCAGCGTGCTAGCGGCAACGAGCCCAAGCGCGACCAAGACAATTGCCAATGGTGTCCTCATTGTGACCTCGCTACTGCGGGGTCCCCGGCGCATACCGGATCGAATTTCCCAAGTTCAATCTGAACCGACGGTGAACGATATTCACCACCGACGAAACGTGGAGCAATGAAAAGAAAAACCCCAAGCTTCGGCAAATCCTTGGGGTTATTCGAAGTTTGTTGGCTCAACGTAGGCTTCTAAGGGCCAAGCGGCTAGCGAGGAACGTCGGGGGACAGGTGCAGCCGCCTAGTTTCTCGGCAACGCCTTTGAATTCCGCACAAGCAAAATGTCTAAACGCGCATATCTATAATGTCTAAACGCGATCTGTTCTGGCTGCAAGAATTTGAAAAGCTCTGACATATCAACTGGCTGGGGAACTAGGATTCGAACCTAGATTAACGGAGTCAGAGTCCGCTGTTCTACCGTTGAACTATTCCCCACTAATTGGCACGCAATCTCAATAACTTCAAAGACGGTTTTCCAAATCAATATACGCGATTTTCCAAAACGAACCGCCGCGGACCCGATTTATGGGGTTGGCGTTGTTCGCTGTCCAGTCCCTTTTCGGCGGTTCTTTTTTGGCGGACTTGCGTCTCGCCAACCGTCAGTTCTTGAACGGATCGAACTCGCCGCTGCCCGCCATGATCACCGCGAACGGGCGCAGCGTATGGAGCACCTTGATCGTGCCGGCGTGCTCGGCGAGCACGTCGGGCAGTCGACGATAGGCCATCGGGCTTTCGTCCAGATCGGCGCCGACAAGTGTAACGCCTCGGCTCTTGAGCCATTCGTCCATCTGCTCGCGCTTGAACCGGCGCTTAGCCTCTTTCCGGCCGAACAGCCGGCCGGCGCCGTGCACGGTCGAATAGAGCAATGCGCGCGACTGTGCGCTGTCGATGCCCTCGATGATGACGGCGTCGTCGCCCATCGATCCGCCGACAAAGCCGCGCTGGCCGGGGAAGGCCGGCGTTGCGCCCTTGCGCACGACCCACAGATCGTGCCCGTCGTGCGTCTCGCGCCAAGCGTAATTGTGGTGATTGTGCACGCTATCGGTGACGGCGCCGCCGATAATCTTGCGCACGCGTTCGATCACCCATTCGCGTCCGGCATAGGCATAGCGGCCGGCAAGCTCCATCGCGGCGATATATCGGGCGCCCAATTCGCCGTCCTCGTCCATCACCGCGGGCGGCACGTTCATGCCGTTTTTGCCGCCGGCGGCCTTGAGATATTTGGTAGCGCTGGTATGGCCGAGGCCGCGGCTGCCGAAATGGTTCCCGATCCAGACGAAGCCTTCCTCGTCCCGCATCAGATCGACATAGTGGTTGGCGGAGCCGACGGTGCCGAGCTGCGCCGCCGCCTTTTGCCGATAGTCGCGCATGTCGGCTGCCGTCCAGGCGTCGGTATCGTCAAACAACTCGTGCTCGACGCGCTCATCGTTGGTGCGCCCTAGGCCGAACGAAACGGTGTTGGCGATATCTTTGGCAATTTCGCCGACCCTGTCTTCGATTGCGTCGAACGGTACGTCAAGCCGCACGGCCATGTTGCCGCAAGCGATGTCGAAACCGACGCCCGAAATGCTGATCTGTTTCTCGTAGGCGATGACGCCGCCGACTGGCTGGGCATAGCCTAAATGCCCATCCGCGCAGATCACTCCAGCAACCACGTTGCCAACCGTCATGCAATTTTTCATCTGCGCGACGGTCGCATCGTCGTGCCGGCCGTAGATCGTAAGCGGGCTGTTTTGAAACGCAGGCGACTGCGGAGCGGTCGTCGCCGCGATCTGCGTCGCGGCCTCGGCTGCCTCGCGCGCGAGATGTTCCTGCCGGGCGGCGTCTCTAAAATCGCACCATGCCGGCCGTCCGCGTCCCTCGCCGACGCGGCTGTTCGGGTCGATGCCGGCCGCTTGGCAAAGCTCCCGTGCTCTGGCTTCGTAGCGGTCTGGTTTTCTCATGCGACTTCACGCCCGAGCGGGAGCACCGGGGCCTCTCTTACACCCCGCTCGCATCGTGCGCGCGCACCGCGATCTTGAGCTCACCGAGGACGGGGCTTGAGCGGCAGGCGATGGTGTCGCCGGGCTTGGCCGGTCCCACACCTTCCGGCGTTCCGGTATAGATCAGGTCGCCCGGATAAAGCGTGTAGAACGACGAGGCGAATTCGATCAGGCTGCGGCAGTCGTAGATTAGCATATTGGTATTGCTGTTCTGCCGCACCTCGCCGTTGACTTCGAGCGAAAGCGGCAGCGCATCGGGGTCCGGTATCTCCTCGGCCGTTACCATCCAGGGGCCGGCCACCGCGTATCCGTCGATCGATTTGCGGAAGCTTCTGTCCTCGCGCCCGCGTACCGTCATGTCGAGCCCGAGGCAATAGCAGGCGACATAATCGAGCGCGCGAGGGGCGGGAATATTGCTGCCCTTCTTGCCGATCACCATCACGAGTTCGACCTCGTGATCGTTGCGGCGGTCCGGAAAGCGAATTGGAATTCCCTCCGAGGGGCCGACGAGAGACGAATTGGCTTTCAGGAACATTCCCGCTTCGCCGATCTTGGCCGACTGCACGGTGACCACTTGGGAGCCGGGCTGCGCTGCGGCGGCTTTCATCTCGGCGATGTGGACCTGGTAATTGGTCGGCGCGCAGGAAAGCTTGGTCGGCCGCGCCACCGGGGCGAGCAGTTTGACTTGCGCGATCGGCTTGCCGGGCGCCTTGTCGGCCATGCGCTCGAGCCGTTCGCGCCATTGCGGCAGCGCCGCGACGACGGCATCGCCCTTCATGGCATAGGGCGATGAATCGCGAATCTCCGTTTGCGCCTGCGTGACATCGTGCACGAGGTCGGCACGCACCACGCCGAGCCGGTCATCGTCGTAGCGGCAAAGCCTCATGATGCAATTCTCCGTCGAGCGCATCGCGGCATTTTCCAGCGCCGGCCGAAAGCCGGCAAGCGCACGGAAGAAACGCCGCGGCGAAGGATGGCGGCACGCAACGGCGCCGCTCGTGGATCAGCGCGTCTCACGGCGCGAAAATCCGAATGTGACAGTGGTGACGCAAAGCAGGCTGACGGCAGCGGACAAGAGAAAAACCGCGCGCGGGTCGCCTTTGTCCATCAGCATGCCATACATGATCGGCGCGATGCTCGAGCCGATGTTAAAGCCGGTGCTGACAAATCCAAACACTTTGCCGAAGGCTCCGGGTGGCGTGACCGCTCGCACCAGCATGTCGCGGGAGGGGTAAGTCGCGCCGACGCAAAAGCCGCTCAATCCCATCAGCACGATGAGCGCCGCAAATGGAAAATCGACCAAGCCGACCGCCGCCGTCACGAGGCCGCCGATCGTGAGCCCCAAGGCTGCGACCAGCGCGTGATGGCGGGTGCGGCCGGCCAGCAGGCCGCCGGCGAGCACGCCGAACGCATTCATGGCGAGAAGGCTCGTCAGCGCGATATTGGCGATCGCGGGCGGCGTTGCATGCAGCGCGCCGAGCGCGACCACGAGGTAAGTGTTCAGACCGCTTCCCACGATCGAAGTCAGAATGAAGAATGCGAGATTGATTAGGATCGCGGGGGTTATCAGAAGCCGCCAGCCGGCCGATGCGTTTTGAGCCGCCGTTCCCTTTGCGGCCCGCCCGGCGTGCGGGATATCGCAAACCGGCTCCGGCTGCGCGATCAAAAGCGCCAAAACGATAAAGCCGAGAACCGCGGCGCCCACATAGGCGCCGCGCCAGCCGAACATGCTCTGCATATAAAGAAGAGTGACGGGCGCGATGGCCGAGCCGGCCATGCCGGCGAAAGTGTGAAACGAAAAGACTTGGCCGAGCCGTTCCGGCGGCGTGTGATGTGACAGAAGCGAATAATTGGCAGGATGATAGGCCGTGTTGCCAAGCCCCGCGACGCCATACATCGCAATGAAGACCCAATAGGAATCGATCAGGCCGGCGACCGCGTAGGCCGCGCTGCTGAGCGCGAGTCCGGCGATCAAGACAATGCGGGCGCCGATCCTGTCGACCAGAAATCCGACCGGGGTCTGCAATACGCCGGACACGACATTGAAAACGGTGAGCGCAAGCGCCAGCTCGGTATAGCTCACGTTGAAATCGTCGCGAATGAACGCCAGCAACGGCGCCAGCATGAGCATGTAATAATGGCTCATCATGTGCGCCGCGCAGACCCCGGCAATCAGCCGAGATTCGGCCGGCCGTATCGCCGGAACTGAAATCGATTGCGTCATTGCGGGCGCGATGCCCTTGCGGTTTGCAGCGCCTGCCAGATGCGAAACGGCGTCAGCGGCATGTCGAGGTGGCGCACGCCGTGCTCGGCGAGCGCGTCGATCACCGCGTTCATCATGCACGGCAGGCCGCCGGCGCAACCTGCTTCGCCGCAGCCTTTGACGCCGAGCGGATTGGTCTTGGTCGGCACCGGGTGATCGGCCAGCGCGAAGGAAGGAACGTCCGCGGCGCGCGGCATGGCGTAGTCCATGAACGAACCCGTCAGCAATTGGCCGTCCGCGTCGTAGACCACGTGTTCCATCAGGGCCTGCCCAATGCCTTGCACGACGCCGCCGTGCATCTGGCCTTCGACGATCATCGGGTTGACGAGCGTGCCGAAGTCGTTGACGCAGGAATAACGGACCACTTCGACCGAGCCGGTCTGCGGATCGATCTCGACTTCCGCGACGTGGCAGCCATTGGGATAGGTCGAGGCGCCCGGCCCGTCGCTCACGTGCACGACGTCGAGCGACTGCGGCGCGTCGGCAGGCAGCTTGAGGCCGCCGTGAACCTTCTGCGCGAGCTCCATGATCGATATTGCGCGATCGGTTCCGACGATGACGAACCGCCCGCGCTCGAATGCAATATCGGAGGGAGCGGCTTCGAGGACATAGCCGGCGAGCTGCTTGCCCTTTTCAATGACTTTGGCGGCGCCTTCGATGATCGCGGTGCCGCTATGCATGATCGACTTCGAGCCGCCGGAGCCCCCGCCCATCACGAGCCTATCGCTATCCCCTTGCAATAGAACGATTTTATCGAAAGGTATGCCGAGCCGCTCGCTCAGCACTTGAGCGAATGGCGTGGCATGGCCCATGCCGAAATCGAGCGTGCCGGTGGTGAGCGTCACCGTGCTGTCAGCATTGAAAGTGATGCCCGCGGACTCCTTCGCTGGCGCCGCGGTCACTTCGAGATAATTGGTCACGCCCAGTCCGCGCAGCTTGCCGCGCTTGCGGCTTTCGCGTTTGCGGCGCGCAAAACCCCTAGCGTCGGCAAGTTCGAGCGCGTGCTTGGTCAGGGCGATGAAATCGCCGCAATCATAAGTGGACGCGGAAGCCGTCTTGACCGGCAATTCCTGCGGGCGAATTTGATTGCGCCGTCGCAGCGCGACGCGATCGACACCCATTTCCCCGGCGGCGGCATCGATCAATCGCTCCATATAGTAATTACCCTCGGGCCGGCCGGCGCCGCGATAGGCCGTGACCTGCGTGGTGTTGGTGAAGACACACTTGGTCGAGACTTCCATCAGCGGCGTGCGGTACATACCCTGCATATTCTTCACGGCATTGAGCGTGCCGAGGAGCGGTCCGAACGGCGCGAGGTAAGCACCCATATTGGCGAAATTCGTCAGCCGCACGGCGAGAAAGTTTCCCTCGGCGTCGAGCGCCAGCTCCGCCACCACGTCGTTGGCGCGGCCATGGCCGTCGGAAAGAAAACTGCCCGAGCGTTCGTCGGTCCATTTCACCGGCCGACCGAGCGCGCGCGCAGCGTGCAGAAGACAGACATATTCCGAAAACACCGCAGCCTTCATACCGAAGGAGCCGCCAACCTGACCGGTCAGGACGTGCACGTCTTTGACGTCCGCGCCGAGCACCTCGGCGACATGGGCGCGCATGCCGAACACGCCTTGCGATGGCACGCGTAGCGTGTAGCGGTTAGCTTCGTACGAGGCCAGCGCCGCGCGCGGCTCAATGCAATTGACCGCGAGGCGGCTGTTCACGAGATTGAGCCGTGTCACATGAGCGGCGCGCGCAAAGGCGGCGTTGACCGCCTCGGCGTCGCCGTAGTGATAATCGAGCGCGACATTACCCGGCACGTCCTGATAAAGCAGCGGCGCGCCGTCGCGCGCGGCCTGCTCGGCGGAGACGATGGCAGGGAGCGGCTCGATATCGAGCTTGACCGCTTCTGCTGCTTCCTTTGCCTGCGCCAGCGTTTCGGCAACGACTAAGGCGACTGGGTCGCCTACATAGCGGACGCGATCGGTCGCAAGCGCGTCGCGCCGCGGTTTTTTCAAGGGCGAACCGTCGCGGCTGTTCAGCGCGACAATGCATTTGAGCGAACCGTAACCTTTCACGTCGGCGCCGGTATAGACGGCGAGCACGCCCGGCATTTTCAATGCTGGAGCCGTGTCGAGCGCGCGGATGACCCCGTGTGCGTTGCGGCTGCGAACCATCACGCCATAGGCTTGGCCGGGAAGGCTGGCGTCGTCCGTATAGTGTCCGAGGCCGCGCAGCAGCAGCGGATCCTCGCGGCGCGGCACCGACTGTCCGACAGCAAATTTCTCGATCGCCAGGCGGTCGGCTGCCGCGTCGTCGGTTCGGACATTGTCAGTTTGAAGCAAACTCATGATGGTCCAGTCGCGGAAGGCTTCGGGAAGCTGTGAGATAAAGAACTTGGCAGACCCCGGCAACTGGGCGCCGAACATGGCTCGTAGGCGCGCCAAGCACGGTATTGCCCTGCGGCGCGCCCCTGTTACATTTTCCGCGATTTGGGTTGAAACAATAGACCGCAGCCGTCGAGTCCGTTTCGGGTTCCGGCGCGGCGGGAAGGCGTGGATGAACGAGGGGCCCTGGCCGCGGAGCGGCCTCGACAGGGGGGTCAAACGCCGGCCTTACCGGGGCCGAAGGACGCCGTATGGCCTTCGCCGCGATGCCCGCGATCAGGGGCGCCAGTCGCTCCACGACCATCCGGCGGCCACTTATGCGGCACTCGATCTCGGCACCAACAATTGCCGGCTGCTTGTGGCGCGCCCGACCGCTGACGCCTTTCGCGTGGTCGATGCTTTTTCCCGCATCATCCGGCTTGGCGAGGGCGTCGCCGCTTCGGGCCGCATCAGCGAAGCGGCGATTGCGCGCGCGGTCGATGCGCTCCTGGTCTGCCGCGAAAAGATGCGCGGGCGCGGCGTTGCGCGGGCGCGGCTCATTGCCACGGAGGCGTGTCGCGCGGCCAAGAATGGCGAGGAGTTTCGCGCCCGCGTCGCCAAAGAGGCAGGCCTCGAACTCGAGATCATCGATTCGGCGACGGAGGCGAGGCTCGCGGCGACGGGCTGCACCGAACTTTTCGACCCAACGGCAAACGGAATCATTCTGTTCGACATCGGCGGCGGATCGTCGGAATTGGTGCGGCTCAACCGCTCGCGCCCCGGCCGCGGCGGCCCGCCGACGCCCGATATCGTCGGCTGGATATCGTTGCCCGTCGGCGTCGTCACGCTCGCCGAGCGATACGGCGGCAAGGCCGTCTCGCGCGAAATTTATGACGCCATGGTGGAGGAGGTGGCGACTTTCGTCGACGGCTTCGCGGCCGACCATCGCTGCGACCTTGGGAGCTTTCATATGCTCGGTACGTCGGGCACGGTGACCACCATCGCCGGCGTCTATCTGCGGCTACCGCGCTACGATCGCCGGCGCGTCGACGGCTGCTGGCTGTCCGACGACGAGATTTCGCGCGTGGTCGCCGAGCTGATGGCGATGAGTTTCGACCAGCGCGCGGCCAATCCCTGCATCGGCGCCGAGCGCGCCGATCTCGTGCTCGCCGGCTGCGCCATCCTCGACGCCATCCGCCAGGCTTTTCCATGTCAGCGGTTGCGGGTTGCGGATCGCGGCCTGCGCGAGGGGATGTTGGTCGAAATGATGCGCGAGGACGGCGTCTGGGGCGAAGCGTGAGTGGCCATGGCGCGGCTCAAGGATGAGAAACGCCGCACGCCGTCGTCGCGGGCGTGGCTCGAACGTCAGATCAGCGATCCCTACGTGGCGCGGGCCAAGCGCGAAGGTTTTCGCTCGCGGGCGGCGTTCAAGCTCGCCGAGATCGACGATCGCTACAAAGTGTTAAAGCCGGGCGCGCGGGTCGTCGATCTCGGCGCCGCGCCGGGTGGCTGGAGCGAGATCGCCGCGCGCCGCGTAGGCGCCAAGGGCCGCGTCATCGCGCTCGATCTTCTCGACATGAAGCCGATCGCGGGCGTCGAATTTCTGCAACTCGACTTTCTCGATCCGCCAGCGCCCGCGCGGCTTAAGACCATGCTCGGCGGCGGCGCGGAGGGAAAAGCGGATGTGGTGATGTCCGATATGGCGGCGAATGCGACCGGCCATCGTCAGACCGACCACTTGCGGATCATGGCGCTTGCCGAAGCCGCGGCCGCCTTCGCGCGCGAAGTGCTCGCCCCCGGCGGCACGTTTCTCTGCAAAGTGCTGCAGGGCGGCACCGAGGCCGCGCTTCTCGCCGAGCTCAAGCGCGATTTCGCAAGCGTCAAACACGTCAAGCCGCCGGCAAGCCGCGCCGACTCGGCCGAGCTTTATCTCCTGGCGAAGGGGTTTCGCGGTTAGGGATGATCCGGAAAAAGCCTGCCCCGGACACCGATCCGGGCGCGGAAACCGGCTTGCCGAAAAAATATCATGCCAGCCTCATCAAATATCAATCGGTTCAGTTTGGGCGATTGCCGCTCTGGCGCGGCGTGGCTTCGGCGCGTTCCTGCGCCGTCTCCGCCTTCCGCCCCGAAAGCTCCGCGCCGGCATCTGGCGGCAGCCGCGCGAAGATAAAGACGGCGCTCGCCGATAGCAGGCTGACGAAAAGAAAGGCCGGCGGAAAGTCTTCGATGCCCATCGCCGTCGACTGGCGCAGCCGCAGCGTGAGTTCGACGACGAGCGCGCCGACCGCGACGCCGGTGGATAGCGAAAGCTGCTGCGCGGCGGCCACCATTGCCGTGGCGCGACTCAATTTCGCTGGCTCGATTTCGGCATAGGCGATGGTGTTGATGCTGGTGAATTGCAGCGAGCGAAAGAAGCCGCCAGACAACAGGATCGCGATCATGCCGGCGAACGGCATGCCGTCAACGAAAGTGGCGCACGCCGCCAGGAAGGCGCTGCTGATCAACGCATTGTAGAGGAGCACATTGCGATAGCCGAAGCGCCGCAGCACGCTTGCGACCGCAGCCTTCATGAACATAGCGCCCAGGGTTGCGGTGAAAGTGATGAGGCCGGACTGAAACGGCGTCAATTCGAAGCCGACTTGCAGCAACAACGGCAGCAGAAACGGCAGCGCGCCGATACCGAGCCGAAACAGAAATCCGCCGAAAATGCTGGCGCGGAACGTCGGCAGCCGCAGCAGAGTAAGATCGAGGATCGGCGCCGGTATGCGCTTGGCGTGGATCACGTAGGCCACCGCCGAAACTGCGCCGGCGCAAATGAGCGACGCGACGAGCTTGGTGGGCAGAAATTCAAGCCCTAAGGCGGAAAGGCCGAAGGCGAGGCCGGCAATGGCAAGGCCGGAAAGAATGAAACCGGTCCAGTCGAACGGGTCGAGCCGCTCGGCGTGGACATTGGCGATGAAGCGCGACGCTAATGCGATGCCGACGAGACCGATCGGTACGTTAATCAAAAATATCCAGTGCCAGGATGCGTAGGTCGTGATGAAGCCGCCGAGCGGCGGCCCGCATATCGGGCCGACCAGCGCCGGGATGGTGACGAGCGACATGGCATTGACGAGGAGCTGTTTGTCGATGCTTCGCACTATGATGAGGCGTCCGACCGGCGTCATCATGGCTCCGCCCAAGCCCTGTACGATGCGGGCGAGGACGAATTGTTCGAGCGAGTGCGAGGCGGCGCAACCGATCGAGCCGAGCACGAACACTCCGATTGCGGTGCGAAACACGTTGCGTGCGCCGAAACGATCGGCGGTCCAGCCGCTCGCCGGAATAAAAATGGCGAGCGACAGCAGATAGGAAGTGACCGCGAGCTTCAAGGCGAGCGGGTTAGTGCCGAGCGCGCGTGCGATGGCGGGAAGCGATGTCGAGATCACCGTTGAGTCCATGTTTTCCATGAACAAAGCGGTGGCCACGATCAGCGGCACGATCCGATCGTAAGGACGCGATTCCATTTGCGGCTATCAACCGATGGCGCGGCCGGTGTGCAGCAGATCGGCGAACATCATGTCAGCCGCTTTGCCGCTTCCTCGACCATGCTCAAGTCGGAATATTTTTTGACGTCGATATCCGCCTTGAGGAAACCGAGCTCTTTTTGCTGGTTGAGATTGTTCTGCAGTGCGTCGAGGTTCGGCATGCCGTCGGGATCGCGATATTGGTCGCGACCGGTAAAGGCCCAATCGACGCGCGCGGGCGGAGCCTTGTTGAGGCGCGCGACGATGGCGACGGCTTCGTCGTGATTTTTAGGATCGATATACCAGCGAATGGCGCGCACCGTGTCTGTCAGGAAATCGATCAGCGCGGCGCGGTTCTGCTGGATGAAACCGGTGCGCGCGGTCCACATGGTAAGCTGCGTAATGCCGAAGGCGTCTTTCTGGGTGAACAGAGTATTGGCCAGCGCGCGCAGATCGGGATCGAGCGAGAACGGCGGCACCGCGCTGATGAGATCGGCCTTCTTCTCGGCGAGCATTGCGCGCATGGCGGGGAAGGGCGCTTCCACGATCGTGTAGTCTCTGTTGGCCTCGAGCCCGCTCCGCCGCAACATCGCGCGCATCGCAATATCGACGGCGCTGCCCATGGCGTTGCTGGCGAGCACCTTGCCTTTTAGGTCGGCGACGGTTTTGACCGGGCCGTCTTTGAGCACCATGAATTCGTTGGTGCCGTGACCGGCGACGCCGTCCTGGATCTCGTCGCAGATGACGCGCAAGTCGTCCATATGGGCGTTCTGGATGGCAAGCCCGAACGATGAGAATGCGAGTGGTCCGATGTCGAGTTCGCCAGCGGCGAGCGCCGTAATGACGGGTGGGGTGCCCTCGAAGCGCGTGGCCTCGGCGACATAGGAGCGGCCGAAATTAGTAAGGAGGTCCTTCTTCTCCAGCACCAGCGGCGCGGTCGAGGCGGGAACGACCACCCAGCCGAGGCGAATTCTGACCGGCGCGGTCTGAGCGCGCGCCAATCCGGGCACCGCCAGAGCGCCGGCGGCGATCCCTCCGGCTGTGAAATGGCGGCGGTTGATGGCCCGTTTCATGGCGATTCCTCCTGTGTTTTGCCCCAAAGGGCCTATCAATTGCGGCCGAGGCGTGCTATCGACCGCCGCCAACCCAAAAGCGGGCCATCGACTCGGACGAGGGAGCATGGTTCCGCTCGCCCGCGGGGCTTCCGCCATCCGGGCCAAGCGGAGTTGGCAATGGCAGCGACATCAAGAGACAACCTGCGCGAAGCATACACCTTCGATGACGTGCTGTTGAAGCCGGGCCTCTCCGACGTCATGCCGTCGGAAGTCGATATCCGCTCCCGTATCACACCTAATATTCTGCTCAACATCCCGATCGTCGCTTCGGCGATGGATACGGTGACGGAAGCGCATATGGCGATCGCCATGGCGCAGGCCGGCGGCATCGGCGTCCTTCACCGCAATCTCGAACCGGAGTCGCAAGCCGCGCAAGTGCGGCAGGTCAAGAAATACGAATCCGGAATGGTCGTGAACCCGGTCACCATTCATCCCGGGGCGACGCTCGCCGATGCGCTGACATTGATGCAGGAGCATCGCATTTCGGGTATTCCCGTGGTCGAAGGCGGCGGCAATGGCCGCGCCGGAAAACTCGTCGGCATCCTCACCAACCGCGATGTACGGTTCGCCACGGATAAACGTCAAAAAGTCTCCGAGCTGATGACCAAGGACCGGCTCGTCACGGTGCGCGAGGGTGTCGGACAGGACGAAGCGAAGCGGTTGCTGCATCAGTATCGCATCGAGAAGCTTCTGGTCGTGGACGGCGCATATCGCTGCGTCGGTCTCGTTACCGTGAAAGATATCGAAAAAGCGGTGGCCCATCCCAATGCTTGTAAGGACGAGCAGGGCCGGCTGCGCGTTGCCGCCGCGACGTCCGTCGGCGAGGCTGGTTATGTGCGCAGCGAAGCCTTGGTCGATGCCGGCGTGGATCTGATCGTGGTGGATACTGCGCACGGCCATTCCCGGCGCGTGCTCGACACGGTGACGCGCATCAAGCGCATGTCGAATGCTGTGCAAGTCGTCGCCGGAAATATCGCCACACCCGACGGAGCCAAAGCGCTGATCGACGCGGGCGCCGATTCGATCAAGATTGGGATCGGGCCGGGCTCGATCTGCACCACGCGTGTCGTCGCCGGCGTCGGCGTGCCGCAACTCACCGCGATCATGGATGCGGTGGAAGTCGCGAAACAGGCGAACACGCCGGTGATTGCCGACGGCGGCATCAAATATTCGGGGGACCTCGCCAAGGCTCTCGCCGCCGGCGCCGACTGTGCGATGGTCGGCTCGTTGCTCGCCGGAACCGACGAGACGCCGGGCGAAGTTTTTCTCTACCAGGGGCGTTCCTACAAGACCTATCGCGGCATGGGCTCGGTCGGCGCCATGGCGCGCGGCTCCGCGGACCGTTATTTCCAGCAGGAAATTAAGGACACGCTCAAGCTCGTTCCCGAGGGTGTCGAGGGGCAAGTGCCTTATAAGGGCCCGGTCGCCAACGTGCTTCACCAGC
This sequence comes from Xanthobacteraceae bacterium, assembly GCA_035623195.1. Taxonomy (GTDB): domain Bacteria; phylum Pseudomonadota; class Alphaproteobacteria; order Rhizobiales; family Xanthobacteraceae; genus BOG-931. Next base: position 17,064 of record DASPTX010000009.1, read on the forward strand.
TGGTCGGCGGTCTGCGCGCTGCAATGGGATATGTCGGCGCGAGAAATCTCGATGAATTCCACGACAAGGCCGAGTTCGTGCGGATATCCGGCGCCGGATTGCGGGAGAGCCACGTTCACGACGTTACCATCACGCGCGAGAGCCCGAATTATCCGAGTCGGGATTAGGTCTCTCTGTTATGCCAGGCGCAGCTCCCGACCCCTTCGCCAAAATTCGCAGCGCCACCAACGCCCACCGCGCTCAGCACGGCTGCAGCGCCTATCCTTACAGCAACGGTCCTTTACTGGCGGCTTTGGCGGGAGCGGCCAACGCCCGGCGGATTCTGGAGCTTGGAACGGCGCTCGGCTACACGGCTTTATCGTTTGCCTCGGGCGCCCCATACGCCACAGTCGACACCGTGGAGCGCGATCCGGAGCACGTCCAGCTTGCGCGCGATAATATCGCCGCCGCCGGGATGGATCACCGGATCACCGTGCACGAGGGCGAGTTCGCGAGCCTCTTGCCGACGCTCGATCCCGGCTACGACGTGGCCTTTTTCGACGGCGGCGTGCCGGTGCCGGCTTTGCATAAGGTCTTGCGCGGGCTGTTGCGCACCGGAGGCACGCTGATCACCGCAAACCTCAATCAAGGCGGTACCGCCGACACGGTGCGCAAGGCCTTGTTCGACGGGAAATCATGGCGCAGCGCGATGGTGGACGAGCACGGCGAGACCGCCATCAGCGTCAAGCTTTAGTCCGACATCGGCGCGTTATGCACGTTTGATAAGAACGAGGAATTCAAACGGGGACCGATGTCATGACCATTCAAGTCGTCTTGCTACCGCTGTTTGCCGAAGTGATCCTAACCTTTGCACTACTTTTCTCACTCGCTCCGCTACGCGCCCGCGATTTCAATACCGGGGTGACTAGGCCGGAAAACATCGCATTGCGCGAGCCGAATTGGTCGAAGCGCACTCTGCAAATCGGCTATTCCTTTAGCAATCAGTTCGAATTGCCCGTCCTCTTCTATGTCCTCACCATCCTCGCCTATTTCACCCACCGCGCCGGCGTCCTGTTCGTGGTGCTGGCCTGGATATTCGTCCTCTTCCGCTACCTGCAGGCTTATGTGCATGTGACGAGCAATAAAGTAAGGCTGCGCGGCTCGTTCTTCATCGTCTCGGCGCTCGCGCTCGCGATCATGTGGGTTGTCTACATTGTCGAGATATTGACCAGTCCGTGGGTTTGAGGCCGATGCCGCTTAATTTTTGCCATCCGACGGCGCCGCACAAGAAGCTGAGATTGCCGGAATGGTATGTGTCGAACCTGATGATGGATCGCGCGCTGGATGCGGTGGTGCGGCGCGCGCGCAAGCTCGATCGCAAGCATGACGTTCCCTATCTCGCCGGCTATAGCCTTGACGGCAAAACCATCTATATCGACCGGCACATGCCGCGCGCGTTCAAAATTCGCGGCCGCACGGTCGAGACCGATCGGTTTCTCATCCTGCACGAGGAAGTCGAGAAGACGCTGATCGATCGGCTCGGCCTGCACTATCTGCACGCGCATCAAATCGCAACGCGCGCCGAGGAGGCCGCTGTGCGCGCCGCCGGCATCGAATGGCGGGCGTACGATCGCTTCATGCAGAAGCACGTCAAAACCATCGGCGACGAACGCTTGACCAAGGTGCCGAAGGATCTCGATCTGAAGCCCTACCGCCACGAGCACGATGACGATCTCCTGCGGCGCATGTTGGCCAGCGCAAAAGCCGGCAAAGCGCCGAAAGGCGTTCATGTCCGCGACCTGGCGGAGGCGATCGCGCAACTACACCGGCGCGTGCTGCGGCATGAAACGGCGGGCGCGCTGCGGGTCGCCGCGCTTGCGCGTAAAAAGAAGTAAGATCGGCGCAGCGAAGAAACTTTGCTTAAGTTTGTCCGGTTTTGCCAATGACACCCTCGGCCCGATTGTCCGCCGCGATCGAGGTGCTTGCCGACATCGATGCGCGGCGGCGGCCGGCGGCCGATGCGCTCAAGGACTGGGGGATTTCCCATCGCTTCGCCGGTTCCGGCGATCGCGCCGCCATTGCCGGCCTCGTCTATGACGCGTTGCGCCGCAAATCCTCGTCGGCGTGGCTGATGGGCGAGAGCGCGCCACGCGCCGTTCTCATCGGCATGCTGCGCCGTGAGCGCCGGCTCGACGCCGCTTCCATCGCGGCGCTGTGCAGCGGCGCGCGTTATGCGCCCGCGCCGCTCTCCGAAGCGGAAACCGCGGCGCTGGAGCGCGATTTTCCCTCCGGCGCGCCCGCTTATGTCGAAGGGGACTATCCGGATTGGCTTGACCCAAATCTGGCGCGCGTATTCGGCGATGAACGTGCGGCCGAAGGGGCGGCGCTCGCAAGCCGTGCGCCGCTCGATCTGCGCGTCAATCTCCTCGCCGGCGACCGCGACGACGTGCTGGGCAAGCTCGAACATTTAGCGGCTGCGGCGACACGCTGGTCGCCGGTCGGGATTCGGATAAAGCTTGCGCCTGACGCCAAAAGCCCGGCCATTCATGCGGAGCCTGCCTTTCTGAAAGGCCAGGTCGAAATCCAGGACGAAGGCTCGCAGCTGGCGGTCCTGCTGGCGGACGCCAAACCCGGCGAGCAAGTCGTCGATCTTTGCGCCGGGGCCGGCGGCAAGACGCTTGCGCTCGCGGCTGCAATGGAAAACCGCGGCCAAATCTACGCCACCGATATCGACAAGCGCCGCCTCGCGCCGATCCACGAGCGGATCGCCCGCGCCGGCGCGCGCAATATCCAGGTGCGCACTCCGCTCACGGCGCGCGGTGGCGCCGATGTTGTCGCCGACCTCGCCGGCCGCGCCGATCTCGTCATGATCGATGCGCCTTGCACGGGCACCGGCGCCTGGCGCCGCAATCCGGACGCCAAATGGCGGATTCGGCCGGGCGCGCTCGCCGAGCGCACAAAGCAGCAGGACGATGCGCTCGAACGGGCCGGCACGCTGGTCAAGCCGGGCGGCCAGATCGCCTACGTCACCTGCTCGGTCCTGGCGGAGGAAAATGGCGATCGCCTGCAGGCGTTTCTCGCGCGCCACTCGGAGTTTTCCGTGGAAAAGCCGGCTGGCCTAGTCAACGTGCTGGGCGAGCGCGCCTATCTTTTCCGGCGCGCCGTGCTTATGTCGGACGAAGGCTTGCTGATGACGCCGCGGCGGACCGATACGGACGGGTTTTTCGTCGCCGTGTTGCGGCGGCCGTTGTCCTCTTGATCCGCGCCTCGACACACGGGGGCGCTTGCCCTAGAACCCGCTATGGCATCCCACGACAAGATTCTCATCGTCGATTTCGGCTCGCAGGTGACGCAACTCATCGCGCGGCGCGTGCGCGAAGAGAAGGTCTATTGCGAGATCGTGCCGTTCCAGAAGGCGGAAGAAGCCTTTCGCGAGCTTAAGCCGAAAGGGGTCATTCTCTCCGGCGGGCCGGCTTCAGTGCTCGATGAGGGCGCGCCGCTCGCGCCAATGGCGATCTATCGGGCCGGCGTTCCGGTGCTCGGTATCTGCTACGGCGAGCAGGCGATGGCGCAGCAGCTCGGCGGCAAGGTGGAGGGCGGGCACCATCGCGAATTCGGCCGCGCCGAAATCGAGCTGATCGCGCCCTCGGCGCTGACCGACGGCGTCTGGGAAGTCGGCCAACGCTATCCGGTGTGGATGAGCCACGGCGACCGCGTCACCAAACCGCCGGACAGCTTCATCGCCACTGGCACTTCGGCCAACGCGCCGATCGCCATGATCGCCGACGACAAGCGCAAATTCTACGCCACGCAATTCCATCTCGAAGTCGTACACACCCCGCACGGCGCGGCGCTGTTGCGCAATTTCGTGCGAAAAGTCGCCGGCTGCACCGGCGACTGGACGATGCGCGCGTTCAAGCTCGAAGCGATCGACAAGATCCGGCGCCAAGTCGGCGAGGGCAAGGTAATCTGCGGGTTATCGGGCGGCGTCGATTCCGCGGTCGCGGCCGTGCTCATTCACGAGGCGATCGGCGACCGGCTCACTTGCGTGTTCGTCGACCACGGACTGCTGCGGCTTGCTGAAGCGGAAAAAGTCGTCGCTCTATTCCGCGGCCATTACAATATCCCGCTCGTCCATGTAAACGCCGCCGACCTTTTCCTCGACGCGCTCGCCGGCGTCGATGATCCCGAAGCCAAGCGCAAGACGATCGGCAAATTGTTCATCGATGTGTTCGAGGCCGAGGCGAAGAAAATCGTAAGTGATGGGAAAGGATCGGCGGAATTCCTGGCGCAGGGCACGCTCTATCCCGACGTGATCGAGAGCGTTTCGTTCACCGGCGGCCCGTCGGTCACCATCAAGTCGCACCACAATGTCGGCGGCTTGCCAGAACGCATGCATATGAAGCTCGTCGAGCCTTTACGCGAATTGTTCAAGGACGAGGTGCGCGCGCTCGGCCGCGAGCTCGGGCTGCCGGACGCGTTCGTCGGCCGGCATCCGTTTCCCGGCCCCGGTCTCGCGATCCGCTGTCCCGGCGCCGTCACCCGCGAGAAGCTCGACATTTTGCGGCTCGCCGACGATGTCTTTATCGAGGAAATCCGCCGCGCCGGCCTGTACGACGACATCTGGCAGGCCTTCGCGGTGCTATTGCCGGTGCGCACCGTCGGCGTCATGGGCGACTTCCGCACTTACGATTATGTCGTCGGCCTGCGCGCGGTCACCTCGACCGACGGCATGACTGCGGATTTCTATCCGTTCGACATGACGTTTCTCGGCACGGTGGCGACCCGCATCATCAACGAAGTCAAGGGCGTCAACCGCGTCGTCTACGACGTGACCTCGAAGCCGCCGGGGACGATCGAGTGGGAGTAGGGGGGTTCAGCGGTGAACCTCCTCGGTGATGATTTTAAGGTTCGGCAGGCCGGTATAGCCGTAGACGTCGTGAAGTATTGTGAGCACTTCATGCGCGACAGTTTGATCGTCAACTTGGTCGATCAAATATGTTTTTGAATAATTAGGCGCCCGCCCCGGGTCGGCGAATCCGGCCGCGTGCAGGCGCCACTCGCTCAGGTGTCAGCGTGGCTTTCCCAAAGAAACACATGTGGTTGAGCTTGCGAACGGGTTAAGGACCTTACCTCTCTCGGTTGGCGTCTTGACCCGAGTTTTGGAAACAACTTATACGGAATTCTATCCGTGGATAAAATCCATTGCACATCGCTAAATCTCACGGCTTTCCGTAAGAATCCGCCGCGGCCACTTACCGGGAGAGCCCATGCCCATCACCATCTACGGCATCAAGAACTGCGACACGATGAAGGAGGCGCGCGCCTGGCTCGACAAGCATGGCGTCGCCTACGCCTTTCACGACTATAAGACCGCAGGCATCGAGCGCGCGCAGCTCGAACAATGGTGCAAGAAAGTCGGCTGGGAAACGTTGCTCAATCGCGCCGGCACGACCTTCCGCAAGCTGCCGGACAAGGACAAGAACGGTCTCGACGCGAAAAAAGCCATCGCGCTGATGCTGGCGCAGCCGTCGATGATCAAGCGGCCGGTGCTCGATCTCGGCCGCGGCAAATTGCTGGTCGGTTTTGCGCCGGAAACCTATAGCGCGGCCGTCGCGCGAAGCTGAATAATCCGCGGCGCGTCGATTTTGCCGCCGGACGAATATCTCTCACTGCACGCGTGAACACTTACGCGCAAACGCATCCCAACCGGAACGTAGAGCGGACGGAATCGGCAACGAATTGCGGACCGCTCGCGGCGAAAATTCGTTCGCCGGAACATTGCGTGAAATTAATCTACGCAGCGGGCGTGGGCCATTTTCCAGCCACCGATCGACCATGCTTTGCCCAAGAGCTTCGGCTTCTTAAGCCGCGAGGTTTTGGGGAGCTTTCATAAGGCATGATCTTTTCGGAAAACCGGTTCCCGCTTTTCCGGATCATGCCTCGGGGCGCAAGGGCAGATGTGTCGGAAAAAGGCTGGAGGCTCACATGATTTCGCGTGCGTTTGTTGGCAGTTTTGCGCTCGCCGCCGGCACTGCTGTTTGCGTTTGTTCCGCTCACGCGGCGGACTTGCCGGTCCGTCCCGCGCCGGCGCCGGTCGTGCCGGTCGTCTATGCGCCGCCGGTCTATAACTGGAGCGGATTCTATATCGGTGGCAATGTCGGCGGCGGCTTCGCCAATTCATCGGGACCGATCCATTTACCGGCGCCAGCGATACGTTCAGCAAGGATGGGTTCATCGGCGGCGGCCAAATCGGCGCCAATGTCCAATTCAACTGGCTGGTGCTTGGCGTCGAAGGCGACTTCGACTGGACATCGTTGAAAGGCAGCGGCACCGATTCCCTCGGCAACAGCATCAACACCAACACGCAATGGACATCGACCGTCACCGGCCGGATTGGCGCGGCATTCGATCGTCTGCTTGCCTACGGCAAAGGCGGCGTCGCCTTCGCCAACGACGAAAGCAGCGTCAACCTCATCTCCGGCGCCACCGCAAGCGCGAGCAATACCCGTACCGGCTGGACCGCCGGCGCCGGCCTTGAATATGCGCTCGCGCAGAATTGGACGGCGAGGATCGAGTACGACTATCTGGGCTTCGGCTCCGAGACGCTGAACCTCGCCACGACCGCTTTCCCGACATATAACCCGGGCGCCTCGCTCAACGTCCAGGAAGTCAAGGCGGGGATCAACTTCAAGTTCGGTCCATAGGGCATGATCCGGAAAAGCTTGCCCCGGACACCGATCCGGGGTGGAAAACCGGTTTTCCGAAAAGATCATGCCCCATCGAATATCTAGAGCCGCGATCGGTTCAACTTGAAACGACTGCACTCTAGCTGCGACCCGGCGAGTCACGGTAGCGGCCGCCGAATCGTGCTCGCCCGCTAGCGCTCGGCCGGTCTCGATGTCGCACGTGGGCGTCGTCGGCCCGTGCCAGCAGTCCTTTTGTCGCTAGCAAACCTCGCTCGATAGTCCAGGGGTGGAACGCCCCTGCGGCGCAGAAACGCGCGGCGCAAATTTTGTTCATCGCCGAAACCGGACGTGACAGCGACTTGCTTGAGCGAAAGCCGGGTCGTTTCGAGGGCGCGGCACGCCGCTTCCACGCGTATCGCTTCCACCATTTTTGCCGGCGTAGAACCTACTTGGTCGAGATAGGTGCGAGCGAATGTGCGCGGGCTCATGCCGGCCGCGGCGGCGAGCCTTTCGACGCGAAGATCTTTGTCGAGATGTTCGGCCATCCAGGCATGCAGTTTCGCGAACCTTCCGCCGGCGGCCGTTTGCGCCGCAAGTGCGGTGCTGTATTGCGTCTGCCCGCCTTGCCGCCGCAAATAGAGCACGAGACGTTTAGCGGTCTCCATCGCCACCTCGTGTCCGAGGTCGTCCTCGATGAGCGCAAGCGCAAGATCGATTCCCGCGGAAATTCCCGCCGACGTCCATACCGGGGGATCGTGAATAAAGATGCGATCGGGCTCGACTTTGATGTCGGGATAGCGCTTTGCGAGAGCCGCTGCCGACATCCAGTGAGTAGTGGCTCGCCGGCTCGCAAGAAGACCGGCCGCAGCCAAGGCAAATGCTCCCGTGCACACCGAACAAATACGGCGCGTTGCCGGCGCCGACTTTCGAATCCATGAAACCAAAGCTTGCGGCGGGGGATTGTCCGAGCGCCCGCCGGGCACGATAAAGGTATCGATCGGCCGCGCGCCTGGAAACGAGCGCAGGCGTTGCGTGAACAATTTCAGTCCGGCATTGGTTTCGACCATTCCGCCCATGACCGAGCCGACCACCAACCGGTAGGGAACGTCGCCGTTTCGAGATTTGCAAAGCCGCGTAGCTTGCGAGAACGCCTCAAGGGGACCGGCAATATCGAGCCCGTTGACGCCATCGAAGGCGAGAAAGCAAATAAGCCTGGTCGCAGCGTTGCGCATTGAGGGATCGTTTGCAACAGAGAGCCGGCCCAATCTGGCGCTGATTTCATGCAAAAGTCAATTTCTGCCATTTCGGCACGATGGCGGAAATTGAATGTTATTTGTCATTGCTGCCACTCGTGGACCGATTCTAACATTGGCATTCCGGTTCGGCAGGCTCTCATGCGAATGTTGGAATCGAAGGACCACTAGCAAATATCAATTTGGATTTGGCATTCGCTTCACGAACTCCCGGCCCGGGGTAGCGAATGTCAAATCCGCTCCACTAGCATGTCTTGCGGATATTTAGGCTTCGTATCGCTCTTTGAGGGCGATCGAGGAAAACCGGCAGCATTCGTGGCGCCGTCCAACAGGAATATTCGAATGCGGATGGTCAGCAAAGACGTTGTCGTGCTCGCGATCGGTCAGGCATTGACCAGCACCGTGATTTCGCTGCTGACCTCCGTATCGAGCTTATCCGGCGCTTATCTCGCGCCCACGCCCGCGCTGAGCACTGTTCCGGTCACCGCGACGGTGTTCGGCACATTGCTCACGATCTATCCGGCATCGAGCCTCATGGGCCGCCTCGGTCGCCGGGGCGGCTTCATGGTCAAGGCCGGTCTCGGAGTATTCGGCGGAGCGATTTGCAGTCTCGCGCTGCTGGTCGAGAGTTTTGCGATCTTGATCGCCGGCGCCTTTCTCCTCGGGATGTTCAACGCCTTCGGCCAATACTATCGCTTTGCCGCCATCGACGCCGCGAGGGGACCGGAGGAGCGCGCCTCTGCCATAGCCGTCGTTACCGGAGCGGGCGTGGTCGGCGGATTTGCCGGCCCGTTTATCGGCGGCCATTTTGCCGACGTCATCACTGCCGTCCCCTATGCGGGCGCGTTTTTCGCTCTGTCGCTGGTCTGCATCGGCCTGGCGGCCTCTCAATTCATGCTTTCCGCCGATCTCGGGCGCAATCCCGTTGAGGCGGCGGCTACGGCGCAGACCGAAAGCTTCGTGCCGAACGCGGGCTTTGCCAAGGCGAGCGCGATCTGCGCCGTCGGCTTCGCAGTGATGACACTGACGATGAATGCGGCGCCGCTGTCTTTGCAGGAATGCGGATATTCCTTGCCCGCTTCGGCGGCGGTGCTCCAGGTGCATTTCGTTCTGATGTATTTGCCATCGCTGTTCAATCCGTCGCTCGTATCGCTTCTCGGACTGCGTGGATTGGTGGCGTGCGGCATCGTTGCGAGCGCAATCGGATGTGCTCTGACCCACCTGACGGAGCAGACATTCACGGTCTATGTGCTTGAGCTCGGTCTATCGGGCATCGGCTGGAATTTTATGTTCAATGGCGGAACGCTTCTGCTCGCGAACACCTATCCGCCGGCCGGAAAGACAAAAGCGCAAGGCGTAAATTCCGTTTTCGTCTACGGCGCTAATCTCGTTGCTTCATTCTCGGCGGGCGCGCTCATGGCGTCACGCGGCTGGGAAGCCGTGAACCTCGCCTGCCTGCCGCTTCTCGCTGTTGCTTGCGTAGCATTGTGGCAGCGGCGATCGGAGGAAGTTGCACTCCCATAGGGTCGGCGGCGAACTCGCCGGCCGGCGTTGTTGCTTACTCGTTCATCTTGATCTTCGCCGCCGCGATCACCGGCGACCAGCGGGCGATATCGGCGTCGATCCGAGCGCGGAACTCGGCCGGCGTGCCTGGAATCGGCGCCATGAATTGCGCCGCAAGCTTGGCGCGGACATCGTCCGAGCCGATCGCTTCGCCGACCAATCGGCCGATCCTGGCTATCATTGCTTGAGGAATGCCGGCCGGCGCGATCAGCCCGCTCCAGGCGTCGGCTTCGACATCGATGCCGGCTTCCCTCAGCGTCGGGATATCGGGTAGCAAAGCCGAGCGCTCGGCGGTCGAGACCGCGAGAACCTTGATAGCCTGGGAGGAAAGTTGCGGCATGACCGCAATCGCCGGCAGGCAGACGATTTGCACGTCGTTGCGGATGAGCGCCGTCATCGCCTGCGGCGACGACGGATAGGGCACGTGCACGAGCTGCGTGCCGCTTTTGAGCGCGATCGCCTCCATGGCGAGATGCGAAAGTGAACCGGCGCCGATCGAACCGAAGGCGTATTTGCCGGGACTGCGCCTGATGCGATCGATCAAGGCGCGCGTGGTGGTCACGCCGAGACCGGCATTGACCGCAAGCACGCTCGGCTGTGTCACCAAGAGCGTGATCAGCGTGAGATCTTTGCGGGGGTCGTAAGGCAGATCGCGGAACAACAGTGTGTTGATCGCGAGCGGCCCGCCGATGCTTACGCCGATGGTCGAGCCGTCTGGCGCCGCCTTGGCGACGGCGTCCGTTCCGGTATTGCCGCTCGCGCCCGGCTTGTTCTCGACGACGAAGGTCCGACCGAGCGCGTTGTGCAGGCGGTCGGCGACGAGCCGAGCGACGATGTCGGGCGTGGCGCCGGCCGCGAACGGCACGATGATTTTCACCGGCGCCGTTGGCCAATCCTGCGCGGCGGCGGCGAGAGTGGCGGCGAGAAGGATAAGAGCCGCCGCCATGTTTTTTCTCATAGGCCGCCTCGCGCATTCCCCATACTTCGCAGCGGACGTATCATGCCGAAACCGACGAGCGAAGCCGAGAGAGGAAAGCCGTGCGCGCTACGACAAAATTGAGACAGCTCTTGAGTTCGGGCCGGATCGCTGTCGCGCCGGGCGCCTATGACGGCCTTTCCGCGCGACTCGTCGAGCAAGCGGGGTTCCCGGCGATTTATGCCAGCGGCGGCGCGATTGCGCGCTCGGCCGGCGTTCCCGATCTAGGGATTCTCGCCATGGATGCCATCGCCGAGCGCTTCGCGTCGATGGTCGATGTCGTTGAGGCGCCGGTCATTGCCGATGCGGATACCGGCTACGGCAATGCGCTGAACGCGCAACACGCCGCGCGCGCTTTCGAGCGCGCCGGCGTCGCCGCCTTTCATCTCGAAGACCAGACCTTTCCAAAGCGGTGCGGACACTATGACGACAAGAGCCTCGTGCTCGCCGCCGAGATGGTGGCGAAGCTCAAGGCGGTGCGCGATGCGCTGCACGATCCGGATTTCGTCGTGATTGCGCGGACGGATGCGATTGCCGTCGAGGGCTTTTCCGCCGCGCTCGACCGGGCGTCGGCCTATCTCGCCGCCGGCGCCGATGTGAGCTTCGTCGAAGCGCCGACCTCGGACGCGGAGATTGCCGAGATCGCCCAGCGCCTGCCGGGCTTTAAGCTCATCAACATGTTCGAGGGCGGCAAGACGCCGCTTCTGCCGGTGTCGCGATTGCAAGCCTTGGGCTACCACATCGTCATCATACCGAGCGACACCCAGCGCGCCGCGATCAAGGCGATGCAGCGCGTGCTGGCCGCGATCGCCCGCGACGGCAGCGCCGCGGCAATGAAGGGTGAGATGGCCTCTTTTGCCGAACGCGAAACGATTGTCGACACCGCGGCTTATCTCGCGCGCGACAAAAAATATGCCTCCTAAGCAAGCGCCCCACGTCATTGACAATCAAGGCGCGCTCGCCATGATCCGGGGCCTGGAGCGTATTCGTCTCAAACTGAATCGATTGCGGCTCTAGATGTTCGATGGCATGACCTTTTTCGGAAAACCGGTGTCCACCCCGGATTGCGTCCGGAGCAGGCTTTTTCAGGATCATGCCCCAATGCGAAGCCGCAACGGCTATGGGAGCCGTAGACGGCGCTGACGCGGAGCGATTGCCGTGGCTAAGGGTCTTACGGTCGAAATTCTGGGCCTTATCGTTCTTCTCGGCGCCCATGTGTTTGTTACCATGCGCGACCGGCGCGCTGCGCTGGTATCTCGGATCGGCGAGTGGCCGTATCGAGGCCTGTTTTCGCTGGTCTCGATCATCGGCATCGTTTTGATTGGCTATGGTTTTGCCGCCTATCGGGCGGCGGGCGTGATTACGGTGTGGCACCCACCGGTTTGGACGCGCCACATCGTCGTCGCGCTGATGTGGCCCGCGAGCATCATGGTCGCTGCGGCCTATATTCCCGGCAACATCAAGCGCGTACTCAAGCACCCGATGCTTGCCGGAGTGAAGACTTGGGCCTTCGCGCATTTGTGTGCCAACGGCGATCTCGGCGGCATAATTCTTTTCGGATCGGTATTGGCCTGGGCGGTGTACGACCGCATCACGCTCAAGCATCGCACCGACCCGGGCGCGCCGCCGATTCCGATCGGCGGGACCAGGAATGACATCATCGCCATCGTCGTCGGCACGATTCTCTATTTGGCGCTCGGCTTCGTGTTTCATCCGATCGTCGTCGGCGTCCCGGCATTCGGAACTCCGGCATTGGGAAATTGACCATGTCCACGCAGAACGACATTCGGCGGTTGACCGCGCCCGACATCCGCGTCCGCAAGGGCGGCGAGCCGATCGTGTCGCTCACGTCGTATCACGCCCACACCGCCCGGATCGTGGACGCTCATTGCGACGTCATCCTCGTCGGCGACTCGCTCGGTATGGTGATGCACGGACTCGAGACCACAATTCCGGTGACGCTCGATATGATGATCCTGCAGGGTCAGGCGGTGATGCGCGGGTCAAAGCGCGCGCTGGTCGTGGTCGATATGCCGTTCGGCAGTTACGAAGCGTCCAAGGAGCAGGCTTTCGCTTCGGCCTCGCGCGTGCTCAAGGAGACCGGTTGCGGTGCGATCAAGATCGAGGGCGGCCGGCGTCTCGCCGAAACCATTTCGTTTCTGGCCGAGCGCGGCGTGCCGGTCATGGGACATGTCGGCTTGACGCCGCAGGCGATCAACACGCTCGGATCGTTCCGTGCGCAGGGCCGCGATGAAATGGATTGGGGTCCAATCGAGGCCGACGCGCGGGCCGTGGCCGAGGCCGGCGCCTTTGCCGTCGTCCTCGAAGCCGTCGCCGAACCGCTCGCGCGCCGGATCACGTCGCAAATTTCCATTCCCACGATTGGGATCGGCGCCAGTCCGGCTTGCGACGGCCAAATCCTGGTGCTGGAGGACATGCTCGGACTGTCGCCGCGCGTGCCGAAATTCGTCAAGCGCTTCGGCGCGCTCGGGCCGTCGATCGAAGAGGCGGTCAAGAGCTATGCGCAGGAGGTTCGGGCTAGAACCTTTCCCGGGGCGGAACACGTCTACCCCATGCGCCAGGCTACGGTCGCCAAGCTGCCCGAGCGCGGCAGGGGTCCGTCGCGCGCCTAATCTGCGGACGCGGTCAGCGGCGGACCCGGTCTCGTGCGTCCAAACCACGCACTGGGGTCAAGGGCTGCGCTTTGCCTTGCTCGCGCCACAACATTAAACTAGGTCCGACAAGGGTTTCCCCGAAAGCAGCCGCATTTGAACTTACCTTTGTTTTGTGCGTAAACCGGCTCGGCTTGGTGCCGCCCGCGGCGACGTTCCAGGCCATCGAATGAGGTATCGGGGCTAGGACATGATCCGGAAAAGTGGAAACCGGTTTTCCGAAAGATCATACCTCATCAAACACCTAGAACCGCAATCGATTCGGTTTGAAACGATTGCGCCCTAGGGCTGGGACAGTTCCGTGACCGACATATTCCAAGAAGTAGATGAAGAGGTACGCCGCGAACAGCTCAAAAGGCTGTGGGAGCGGTACGGCACCTATCTCATCGCCGCATGCGTATTGATCGTCGCCGGCGTCGGCGCCTGGCGCGGCTACGATTGGTGGCAAGCCAAGCAGGCGGCGAAATCCGGTGCCGCCTTTGAACAGGCGGTGGCGCTGGCCCAGTCCGGCAAGCATGAGGAGGCGGCCGCCGCTTTTGCCAAGCTCGCCGCCGATGGCACCGCGAGTTATCGCGTGCTGGCGCGCCTGCGAGAAGCCGCCGAACTTTCGTCCTCCGACAAGAAAGCCGCCGTCACGGCCTATGACGCGATCGCGACCGACAAAAGCGCCGGGCAAGTCATAGAGGACCTGGCCGCCGTGCGCGCCGGACTTCTTCTGGTGGACATGGCGCCCTATCCCGAAATTCGAACACGTCTTGAGCCGTTGACGGCGGCCGATCGGCCCTTCCGGCACAGCGCGCGCGAAATCCTTGCGCTTTCCGCCTGGAAAAACGGTGACACGGCGGAAGCGCGGCGCTGGACCGAATTGATGATGGGCGATCCGCAGACGCCGCCCGGTGCGCGCAGCCGGGCCGAAATCCTTAGCGAACTGATCGCTGCGGCAAGCGCGAAGGGCTAAAGGCATGGCGAAACGCGCCCATCCTTCGTTCTATCGCGCGGCGGCGGCGCTTGCGCTCCTGCTGCTGGTCGCGGGCTGCACCAAAGGCGGCCAGTTCGATCCCACCGAACTCTTCAATTCCGATGCGTTCGACAGCAAGAAGAAGCTCAAGGGCGACCGCGTACCGGTATTTCCTGACGGCGTGCCCGGCGCGACCACCGGCGTGCCCGCGGATCTGGTCAAAGGCTATCAGCCGCCGCCCGATCAGCCAGCCGATGCCGATGCGGCGGTTCCCGGACCAACGCCGCCTCCGGAGCCTGAGGCACAAAAGCCCAAGCCGAAACCCAAGCCCAAACTCGCCGCGCCTAAGCCCGCCGCGCCGCCGCCCGCTTCCGCACCGACACGGATCACGGTCGGACCCGCGCCGAAAGCGTCAGCCGCGCAGCAGCAGCCGGATAGTTCGCAGTCGACATGGCCCGCACCGCCGCAAGCGACCGCGGCGCAACAAGGCGCTCAACCTTCGCAGTCGATTTGGCCGGCGCCGCCCGCGCCATCGCATCAAGCGGCACAACCGTCACAGTCCATTTGGCCGAACTCGCCGGCGCCTGGAACGTCTTCACAGTAAAAACCTCTTTAGCCCGTCGCTCGCGCCATCGATTGGCGCGCGGCGGCGGCCTTCGCCGCATCCGCTTTAAGCAAAATGATGTAGAGATATTTGTTGCGAAGCCGTCATCCGGTGGACACCGCGCGCTATGTCCTTCACCATCGTGATCGTTGGCCGCCCCAATGTGGGCAAATCGACGTTGTTCAACCGCCTTGTCGGGCGGCGTCTGGCGCTGGTCGACGATCGACCGGGCGTGACGCGCGATCGGCGCGAAGGTGACGCTACGCTCGGTGACCTCAATTTCAAAGTCATCGATACGGCCGGCCTGGACGATGCCGAAGGCGATAACCTTTCGGCGCGCATGCAGGCCCAGACGATAGCGGCAATCGCGCGCGCGGATGCCGTTCTGTTTCTGGTCGATGCGCGTGCCGGCACAAATGCGACCGATCGCGCGTTTGCGGATCTGGTGCGCAAATGCGGCAAGCCTACGATCGTCGTGGCCAACAAGAGCGAAGGCCGCGCCGGTGAGATAGGTGCGCTCGATGCTTACGCGCTCGGTCTTGGCGAACCGATTCCGGTCAGCGCCGAGCACGGCGAAGGCTTGGCCGGCCTTTATGATGCGTTGCGCGCGGCCTTGCCCGAGGCAACCACCGCGCGCGCGCGCGGCGACGACCATGTCGCGGCCGCGGGCGAGCAAGCCATCCGGCTCGCCATCGCGGGGCGTCCCAATACCGGCAAATCGACGCTGATCAACCGGTTGCTCGGCGAGGAGCGGCTCCTGACGGGACCGGAGGCCGGCATCACGCGCGATGCCATCGCCGTCGATCTCGACTGGCAGCGCCGCCGCTTTCGCATTCACGACACCGCCGGTTTGCGCCGCCGTTCGCGCATCGAGGAAAAGCTGGAAAAGCTGGCGGTGGCCGACGCGCTCAACGCCGTTCGCTTCGCGGAAGTGGTCATCGTGCTCGTCGACGCGCAGACACCGTTCGAAGAGCAGGATATTCGGATCGCCGATCTCGTCGAGCGCGAAGGGCGCGCCGTCGTGATCGCGGTCAACAAATGGGACTTGATCGATCCGGAGCCGGGCGCGCTGTCGCGTCTGCGCGGCGAGGTCGATCGGCTATTGCCGCAAATCAAGGGCGTGGCCGTAGTGGTTCTGTCGGCTAAGAATGGCCAGGGGTTCGATCGATTGATGCAGGCTGTCGTCGAAGCGTACGCAGTCTGGAAGCGGCGTGTCCCGACTGCGGCATTGAACCGCTTTTTGGCAAGAGCGACGGCCGCCCATCCTCCGCCGGCCTTGCGTGGCCGCCGGCTTCGGCTCGACTATATGACACAGCCCAAGGCGCGGCCGCCGACATTCGTCTTGTTTGCCTCGCGCCCCGGCGCGCTCCCGGAAACATATCGCCGCTACCTAATCAACGGCCTGCGCGAGGATTTCGACTTACCCGGAACGCCGATCAGGCTCACATTGCGCGCCAAGGCCAATCCCTATGCGGGGCGCAAGCGCCGCCGCTGACCGGCCGCAACGGATGGCGGCGCGCGGAACGCTGCGCTTTTTTAAAGGTCCGTTAACCGTAAATTACCAAAACTATGTTTAGAGACACAAGCGCAGCGGCGCGCGCACCGCATTTTTCGGCCGCAATTTGCAGAGGGCGCATCGATGGATGCCAGCCGGCTTGGGGCCGCATTCGTTTTTCTTCTCGGCATTCTCGGCACCGCCGCCCTGGGCGAGGATGGCGTATCGCTCAACAAGATCGTGTTTGGCCAGGTGGCGGCGCTCACCGGGCCGGCCAAAGATTTGGGACAGGGAATGCGCCAGGGCATGCTCGCCGCATTCGAGGACGCTAACCGCTCGGGTGGGATCGCAGGACGAACCCTCGAATTGAAATCGCTCGATGACGGCTACGAGCCGGAAAAGACCATCGCCGCAACCAAACAGATCATCGAAGTCGACAAGGTCTTCGCCATGATCGGCGCCGTCGGAACGCCGACTTCGAAAGCCAGTCAGCCGATTGCCGCCGACGCGAAGGTCCCATTCATCGGACCTTTCACGGGGGCCGAATTCTTGCGCAATCCGTACAATCGCTACGTCGTCAATGTACGCGCCTCCTATTTCGAGGAAACCGAGGCCTGGATCGAGCATTTGACAGGCGACCTCGGCATCACGCGGATTGCGATTCTTTATCAGGACGACGCCTTCGGGCTGGCCGGTCTCGAGGGCGTGCAGCGGGCGCTGACGAAGCGGAATATGTCGCTGGTGGCGTCCGGGAGCTTCAAGCGCAATACCACCGCGGTGAAGACCGCCTTGCTCGACATCATGAGGGGCAATCCGGAGGCGGTGGTTACCGTTGCGCCGTACAAGCCGGTCGCTCAGTTCATCAAGCTTGCGCACTTTCTCAAGCTGAATCCGGTATTCGTCGCGATCTCATTCGTCGGTTCCGACTCGCTTGCCCAGGAGCTCGGCGGCGACGGAGCGGGGGTTATCGTCAGCCAGGTGGTTCCGTTCCCGGCCGACGCTTCGCTGCCAGTCGTCGCCTCCTATCAGAGCGCTCTGACGGCGCTCGATCCCGGCGCGAGGCCTGGATTTGTGTCGCTCGAGGGTTATTTGGTCGGCCGACTTGCGGTCGAAGCGCTCAAGCGCGTGCAAGGCGAGCCGACACGGGAAAAATTCCTCGATGCCGTCAACGCAGCTCCGTTCAATCTGGGCGGAGTGGTGTTGAGCTACGGGCCCGCCAGGAATCAGGGCTCGGACCAGGTATTCTTCACGATCTTGCAGGGCGATGGGTCGTTCAAACCCGTCGCGCGCCTCGTAAGGACGGCGGCGCAATGATCGATCGCGTCACGGTGTAAAAACAAAGGGGCTGGCGGTGTCCGCTAAAACATCCATGAGGTTCTTCGGCCATAACCGCCGGCGCGGTTCGCTTGGCTCGCTGCGGACAATCCAATCCCGATTATATCTGGCGTTCGCACTGGCGGCGGGCATGACGGTCGCCGGCTCATTGTTCGCTCTCGTTGCATTCACCAATATCGGAAAGACTCTGCACGAAATCGTTTTCCGCAGCATGCCGGCGACGCTCGAATCGTTCCGCCTAACCCAGACGACGAATAACCTCATCGGCTCGGCGCCCCGCTTGATCGCAGTCGAAGACGAGAGTCATCGGGCCGAAATCGCCGGCGACATCGCCGCCCAATCGCGCGATCTGCAGGTCAGGATTCAAGCCTTGCAGGTGCTCGACGGCAGCGAGAGTAGCCAAATCGAAGTCGCGCAAAGTGCGCTCGAGCAACGGCTGGATGCGCTGAATAAAGCGGTGGCGGATCGCATCCAGATTTCGGCGCAGCGCCGCACGCTCGTTGCTGAAGTCCGCAAGCAACACGAAAACCTGCTTGAAGTCATTACGCCCGTGATCGACGACGCCAATTTCGATCTCATGACGAAGCCTCACGGCGACGACAGGACCCTCAACGGCTCGATCGACTCGTTGCGCCGTCTCCTGCAAATAGAGGCCGACGCGAACCTCCTCGCCGGATTATTGATCGAAGCCTCGCTGGTTACCGACATAGCGAACCTCCCGCCGTTGCGCGACTCCATCGCCGCAGCGGAGCGCAGCATCGAGGGAAATCTGCGGGCATTGCCGCAATCGCCGCAACGCGCGTCCATGACGGCGCTGTACGAGCGGCTCGCCACGCTCGCCGGGGCGAACGGCATAGTCGTCCAGCGAACCAGCGAACTGAAGGGCGAGCGCGACGCGCAACAACTCTACCTGGCGGCGCTGAACGAGGCGACGCGGCTTCGCATGGCCGTGAATGACTTCATCGAACGCCAACGTATGTCCGCGCAGGATCTCTCTGCGCAGGCCATCTCCCAGATTAGCTTCGGCCGCATCATCTTGGTCGTGCTCAGTCTCGCGGCGCTTGCCGCAGCCGGCCTGATTGCTTGGCGGTATGTCGGGCGCAGCATCGTCGGCCGCCTGATGGTGTTAAGCGACGCCATGCGCCGTATCGCCGACGGCGAAACCGGCGTCGCGGTCCCGCTCGGCGGGCAGGACGAGATTGCGGATATGGCGCAGGCGCTGTTGGTCTTCCGGCACGCGATCGAAGATCTAACGATCGCGCGCCGCACCGACGCCGAACAAGCGCACCAATCCGAGCAGCGACGGCGCGAGATCGAATTGGCGACTCAGAATTTCGAGCGGGAGGTCAACGAGATCGTGCGGGCGCTCGACGACGCGTCCAAGACGATGGACCATTGCGCGCAGGTCATGACGGAGGCCGCCAAGCATAATCGATCGCAGGCCAACGCCACCGCGGCAGCGTCGGAAGAGGCGACGGCGAATGTCGGCAACGTCGCGATGGCGGCCGAAGAGATCGCGCAAACCGTGGCGCATATTTCGACGCAGGCATGCACCTCGGCGGAGATTGCCCGCCAGGCCACCGGCCAAGCGAAAACGATCATCAGCGCCGTCGAGCGGTTGGCCGCGACGGTCGGCCAGATCAACAGCGTCAGCAATCTCATTCGTGACGTGGCCGCGCAGACCAATCTGCTTGCGCTCAACGCGACGATCGAGGCCGCTCGCGCGGGTCCGGCGGGGCGCGGCTTTGCCGTCGTCGCACAAGAGGTCAAGACGCTCGCGGCCCAAACGGAGAAATCGACCGGCGACATCACCAAGCAGATTTCTTCGATCGAAGCGACGACGACGAGCGTGGTGGAAGCCATGAGGGCGATTGCCGACACGATCGGTCAGCTCGATGAAAACGCCAACGAGATTTCGGTGGCAGTGCAGGAGCAGGATGCCGTCAGCAAGGAAATCGCGCGCAGCGCCAACGCCGCGGCGGAACGTACGCGCGAGGTTTCTGCGAGCGTGGTGCAGGTTTCCGACGCCGCGACCAAAACCGGCGAGGTTGCCGATGCGGTTCTCAATGCCGGCAGCGAGCTTGCGGCGAAATCCGGCCGGCTGCGCGACGAAGTCGTGCGCTTTCTCGCGCAAGTCCGGGTCGCCTGATACGGCGTTAGCGCCTGCCGCGCATTAGGGCGCGATCGCTTCGAACCGAATCGCTTGCTGCTCTAAATTTATGATGGGGCATGATCCGGAAACCGCTTTCCAGTTTTCCGGATCACGCCCTAGCCCGGCGGGTCAAGGTTCAAAAACCTGCCGGCGGGATAGTCGTAGAGCTTTCCGCTTTCGGAGCAATTCGGCAGGCACAGAGGAATGATCTTTTCCGCAACATCCTCTGGCGTCGGTAGCGTCATCGGATCTTCTCCCGGCATGACCTGCGCGCGCATGCGGGTACGCGTCGGACCGGGATTGAACAGATTGACGCGGATCGGCGTCGATTCGGTCTCGGACGAATAGATCCGCGCCAGCGTGTTGAGCGCAGCCTTCGATACCGAATAGGCGCCGCTATAGGCGCGCGCATGCGTGGCGGCGCCCGAGGTAATGAATACGGCTCGCCCGGCGCCAGAACGCTTGAGAAGCGCGTCCATGGCGCGAATCAGGTGCCAATTGGCGGTGACGTTCACCGCCATGACCTCGTCCCAGTTCTGCGGATCGATGTGGTCGAGCGGCGAGCGCTGCCCGACGATCGCCGCATTGCCGATGAGCACGTCGAGCCGCTGATATCTCTCGTTAAGCGCCGCGGCGAGGCGATAAATGCCGGGATAGTCGCGCATGTCGAGCGGCACCAGGGTTGCCGCGCCGCCGGCGGCGCGCGCCGCGTCGTCGATTTCCTCGAGCGCGCCCACCGTGCGCGCGACCGCGACGATATGCGCGCCGGCGCGGGCGAGCGCCAGCGCGGTCGCGCGGCCAATGCCCCGTGACGCGCCGGTGACGAGCGCAATAGTGCCGGCAAGAGGTTTCGTCATTCCTCAGCTCGCTTCGGCGAGCAACGAGAGTTGGCGGGGAGTGGTTTCCTGGGCGGTGCGATCCGTCAGCGGCGTCGGATATTCGCCGGTGAAGCAATGGTCGGTGAATTGCGGGCGAACCGGATCGCGGCCCTTTTCGCCCATGGCGCGGTAAATGCCCTCGACCGAAAGGAAAGCGAGCGAATCGGCGCCGATGAATTTCCTCATGCCTTCGAGATCGTGCGTGGCGGCGAGCAATTTGTCCTGTTCCGGCGTATCGATGCCGTAGTAGTCGGGATGAGTGATCGGTGGCGATGCAATGCGCAGATGCACCTCGGTGGCGCCGGCGTCTCGCATCATCTGCACGATTTTCACCGAGGTCGTGCCCCGCACGATCGAATCGTCGATCAGCACGATGCGCTTGCCGGCCACGACGGCGCGGTTGGCGCTGTGCTTGAGGCGAACGCCGAGCTGGCGGATGTGTTGGGTCGGCTCGATGAAGGTGCGGCCGACATAGTGGTTGCGGATGATGCCGAGCTCGTAGGGAATGCGCGATTCCTGAGCATAGCCGACCGCCGCCGGCACGCCGGAATCGGGCACCGGGACGATGACGTCGGCCAGAGCGGGCGCCTCGCGCGCCAGTTCCGCGCCGCATGCCTTGCGGACCTTGTAGATGCTGCGCCCGCCCAGGATGGAGTCCGGCCGAGCGAAATAGATGTATTCGAAAATGCACGGCCGCGGCGGCATCCGCAGGAACGGCTTGTGCGAATGCGCGCCGTCCTCGTCGAGAATAAGGACTTCGCCGTTTTCCACGTCGCGCACATAGTGCGCGCCGATAATGTCGAGGGCGCAGGTCTCGGAGGCGAGGATCGGGCAGCCATCGAGCTTGCCGAGCACGAGCGGGCGTATGCCGAGCGGATCGCGAGCGCCGACTAGCTTCTTGTTGGTCAGTCCGACGAAGGCGTAGGAGCCCTCCAACATGCGCAAACCCTCGATCAGGCGATCGACGAAGCGGTTGCGGTGCGAGCGCGCCACCAGGTGCAGAATCACTTCCGTATCGGTGGTGGACTGCATCATCGCGCCTTCGCGCACGAGCTGGCGGCGCAGCGTCAGCCCATTGGTGAGATTGCCATTGTGGCCGATGGCAAATCCACCCGCATTCAATTCGGCGAAGAGCGGTTGCACATTGCGCAGAATGGTCTCGCCGGTCGTCGAATAGCGCACATGGCCGATTGCGGCATTGCCGGGCAGGCGATCGATTACCTCGCGGCGGGAGAACGCGTCTCCCACCAGGCCGAGGCGCCGTTCCGAGTGAAACCGCTTGCCGTCGAAAGAGACGATTCCGGCGGCCTCCTGGCCGCGGTGTTGCAGGGCGTGGAGGCCGAGCGCGGTAATCGCCGCCGCGTCAGGGTGACCGAATATGCCGAACACGCCGCATTCTTCACGAAGCCGATCGGCATCGAGGTCGAGGGTGGCGGGTTCGGTCATGATTTTTGGCCCTCCAACCTTTCGAGCTCGCTGTGCTGCTGCTGATCGGGTGCGGCACCGGGATTGTCGGTGTCCTCCGGATGAGAGCGCTTGAGCTTGTTTAAGATGGTGCTTTCGGGATCGTCCGGCAACATCGAGATTAGCCATTGTCCTGTGCCGGCGAGGACGACCCGCGATTTGGCGCTCTTGACCCATTGCGGCTGGCTGCGGTCGGGAACGAGCCAGATGAAGAATTGGAAGGCAATGACGACGATGATCAAGCCGCGTGCAAGCCCGAACAGGAAGCCGAGGGTGCGATCGAGTGCGCCGACGCGGCTGTCAAGCACCATGTCGGAAATCTTGATCGTAAAGACCGACACGACGAGCAGCGTCAGCAAAAATACACCGCCGACCACGACGGCCGCGGCGACAATGTCATTGTTGAAGTACTGTTTGGCGTAGGGCAGGAGCTTGCCATAGGAATAAAGGGTGGCCCCTGCCGCCAACACCCAAGCGGCGATGGAGAGGACCTCGCGCATAAAGCCGCGCACCATGGCGAGCAGCCCTGAGACCAGCATGACAAGGATCAGAACGATATCAAGCAGCGTGATCGGCATGGGCTACGGATCGGCTGATGCTAAGCTGCACTTGGTATTCCGCCGCGTGTATAGCGGGGCTCCGGCATGCCGTCACCCGTCTTCTCGATGCGTTCAACGATTTCCGTAACGGCATGGCCGGCGGGAACCTCAGGAGGCTATCCGAGCGGCCGGTCGGAAGCGTGGGGAGCCCATTAAAACCGCCATTAACCATAAATCGGGGGTGAAGGTGGCCGGATCAGCCGTCCTGCCGTCCGGCTCGCCGCAGGGCCGGTGTGCCAGTGCGCGCGATGTCGGCAACGAGGTCGGCGAGCATGCCGATGGAGGAAAGGGCAAATCCTTCGGGCGCATCGCTTCGCGCCGCCTCTGGGACTACCGCTCGGGCGAAACCAAGCTTTTGCGCCTCGCGCAAGCGCGCCGCCGTCTGCGCCACCGGCCGCACCGCGCCAGAAAGCGAGACTTCGCCAAAATAGACCGCATCGGCAGGTAGGGGGGCACGCGCCAAGGAAGACACCAGAGCGGCGGCGGCGGCCACGTCCGCTGCAGGCTCCCCAATCCGCAGTCCGCCTGCGACATTAAGGTAAACGTCGTGCCCCGAAAGGCGCACCCCGCAATGCGCTTCCAAAACCGCAAGCACCATCGACAGCCGGTTCGGATCCCAGCCGACCACCGCGCGGCGCGGAGTCCCCAACGTGGTTGGAGCGACCAGCGCTTGAATCTCGACCAAGAGCGGGCGTGTTCCCTCGATTCCGGCGAATACGGCAGTGCCGGGGCTGCCGAGGTCGCGCTCGGACAAAAATAGCGCGGAAGGATTTGCGACCTCCCGCAATCCCGACCCGGTCATCTCGAAGACGCCGATTTCGTCGGTGGGGCCAAACCGGTTCTTGATTGCGCGCAGGATGCGAAATTGCTGCGAGCCTTCCCCTTCAAAAGACAAGACGGCGTCGACCATGTGCTCGACGACGCGGGGCCCGGCGATCTGACCCTCTTTGGTGACGTGGCCGACCAGGACGATGGCCGCGCCGCTGCGCTTGGCGAAACGGATCAGTTCGCCGGCCGAGCCGCGGACCTGCGTCACCGTGCCGGGCGCCGCCTCGACCATCTGCGTCCACATGGTCTGGATTGAATCGATGATCAAGAGCCGTGGGGTGACGCCGTGCGACAGCGTGGCGACGATGTCCTCGACCGAAGTTTCCGCCGCCACCTCGACCGTCGTTTCGGCAAGGCCGAGCCGCTCGGCGCGCAACCTTACTTGGGCGACGGCTTCTTCGCCGGAAATGTAAACGGCGCGATGCCGGCCGCGTGCGAAGGCGGCCGCAACTTCCAGCAGCAGTGTCGATTTGCCGATGCCGGGGTCGCCGCCGAGAAGAACGACCGAGCCGCGCACGAGTCCGCCGCCGGTCACGCGATCGAATTCGGTGATGCCGGAAGCAAGCCGCGGCGTTTCGTGTGTCGCGCCCTTGAGAGCTTCGACGGCAAATGGCCGTCCCTTGCGCGACGGCCGTCGCGGCCCTTCGTTGCTTTCCTCGACAAGCGTATTCCATTCGCCGCAGGCTTCGCACTTACCCGCCCAGCGCGGAAAAGCCGCGCCGCAATTCTGGCAGACGAAATTTTGCGCGCGCGTCGCCATTCAGCCACCCCGATAGGTGAGAAGACAGCGCGAGCCGAGGCGAGTCAGAACCTCATAGCCGATGGTGCCGGCGGCTTCGGCAACGTCGTTCACCGTCAGTTCGCCCCCGATCATCGTCGCAAAATCTCCACGGCGAACTGTGCCGTTGGGAAGGTCGGTAATGTCAAGGCAGACGAGATCCATCGAAATGCGGCCGACAATCGGACACCGCTTGCCGGCGACGATCGCCGCACCGCCGGCTCGGTCGTCGTTAGCGCTCCCGGCGCGTAATAGTCCATCCGCATAGCCGAGCGCGACGACTGCGATGCGCGTGTTGTGCTTCGCCGTCCATGTCGCGCCGTAACCGACCGCCTGGCCGCGCGCGACCGTGCGTATCTGCAAGATGCGCCCGGAAAGTTCGACGACCGCTTGCATCGGATTGGGCCGCCCGGGCGTGGGATTGACGCCGTAGAGCGCGGCTCCAGGGCGCGCCAAATCGCAATGGGCGGCGTTGCCGAGGAAAATTCCCGATGAATTGGCAAGCGAGGCGGGAATGCCCGGATAGTGCAAGCGGAGCTGACGAAAGAGCTGCAACTGGGTCTTATTGAGCGGATGGTCGGGGATGTCGGCGCAGGCGAGGTGGCTCAGCAAAAGCGAAATGCCGTGATTTTCAGTCTGCACGCGCGGCGCCAAGGCGACAGCTTCTTCCACCGAAATGCCGAGCCGGTTCATGCCGGTATCGACGTGAAGCGCCGCCCCGCCTTGCCACGACCGCGCGCCGACGAACGCGTCCCATTCGGCAAGCTCGGTCGTCGAGTTGATCACCGGCCGCGCCTTGAGCTCGATGAAGCCGTCGCCCCAGTTTGGCGTAAAGCCGTGCAGAACATAGATCACGGCGTTACGCGCCTGCGCGCGGACTATTCGCGCCTCGGCGAGGTCGGCGACGAAAAGCGTCTTGCAACCGGCTTTGGTCAGCGCGGCGACGACCGGTTTAAGCCCGAGACCGTAGGCGTTGGCTTTAACCACGGCTGCGCATTCGACGGATAGAAGCTTGTGCGCCAGCGCCTGCCAATTGGCGGCAATGGCGGCGAGATCGATGGTCAGCCTCCCGTCGGTTTCGGGCGCGGTCGGGGCCGGTGCCAACGAGCGTTTTGCGCGTGCCATATTTACGCGTGCCATTTTGCGCGTGCCATGTCTACGCGTGCCATGTCTACACGTGCCATGACCATCGCCTTATGACCGTCATCGCCACGGCGGCAAAGCGAGAGTTCCGGCCCGCTCAGAAATTGGGCCGGTGCGCCGTGTCGAGATTGGCAAAGCGCGTGACGGAGGCGTCGAACTGTAATTCGACCGTCCCGGTCGGGCCGTGACGCTGCTTGCCGATTATGACTTCGGCCCTGCCTTCCACGCGTTCGCCTTCCGCGAGCCATTCCGCAAACTTTTCCCGATTCGCTTCAGTCGGCTTGCGCATCTGATGATAATATTCCTCGCGGAACACAAACAGCACTACGTCGGCATCCTGTTCGATCGAGCCGGACTCTCTCAAATCGGACAGTTGCGGGCGCTTGTCCTCGCGGCCCTCAACTTGGCGGGACAATTGCGAGAGGGCGAGAATCGGAATGTTGAGTTCTTTAGCGAGCGCTTTAAGGCGCGTGGTAATTTCCGTGATTTCCTGCACGCGGCCCTCGGCGGCGCGGCGCGTAGAGCCCTGCAGGAGCTGAAGATAGTCGACGACAAGGAGATCAAGCCCACGCTGGCGCTTGAGACGGCGTGCTCGCGCCGCCAATTGTCCGACCGACAGGCCGCCTGTTTCGTCGACATAGAAGGGCAAGTTCTGCAGCTCTATCGAAACATCTCTGATTTTCTCAAAGTCGCCCTCGTCGATTCCGCCCCGGCGGATCTTGTTGGAAGGTATTCCGGTCTGTTCCGAGATAATGCGGGTGGCGAGCTGCTCGGCCGACATTTCGAGCGAGAAGAACCCGACGATGCCGCCATTGACCGTCGCCATGTGACCGTCGGCGCGGACCTCGCCGGCCCAAGCCTTGGCGACGTTGTAGGCGATATTGGTCGCAAGCGCGGTTTTACCCATACCGGGCCGTCCGGCGAGGATGACCAAATCGGAAGCCTGCAAGCCGCCCATCTTGCTGTCCAGGTCCGCGAGGCCAGTTGCCAAGCCGGACAAGCTGCCGTCGCGCTGGTAGGCGCGCGCCGCCATGTCGACCGCGGTCGTCAGCGCTTGCGCGAACCGTTGAAAGCCCGCGTCGTAGCGGCCGGTCTCGGCGATTTCGTAAAGCCTCCGTTCGGCATCTTCGATGTGCTGCAGCGGCGTTGAGTCGACGGGGGCGTCATAGGCCAAGTTGACCATATCCTCGCCGATCGCGATCAGGTCGCGGCGGACGGAAAGGTCGTAGACCGTGCGGCCGTAATCCTCGGCATTGATGATCGTTGTCGCCTCGGCGGCCAGGCGCGCGAGATATTGGTTGACCGAGAGACCGGCAATATCGGCGTCGCCGGGCAGGAAGGTCTTCAGCGTGACCGGTGTCGCGGTCTTGCTGGCGCGAATGAGCCCGCCGGCAAGCTCGAAAATGCGCTGGTGGATCGGCTCGAAAAAGTGCTTCGGCTCGAGGAAGTCGGAGATCCGGTAAAAAGCTTCGTTATTGACGAGAATGGCGCCGAGTAAGGCCTGCTCGGCCTCGATATTGTGCGGCGCGGCGCGGAAAACGGGTTCCGGCGCGATCTGCTTGCGTGCTGTCGAATCGAACGGTGGCATGGTCCTGGTCAGAGGAATCGCGTGCTGTGGCCGATTTGCGGCATGGCGCCCAAAAACGGCGATGGATCGATTTGAATTCGTTACTCAACATCGCGGACCACTCAACGACAGGGGGCACATTGCGCGCACTCGCAACCGTTATGCAACCGCCTCTCTTTCGATAATCGAGCACTCGAACAATGGGAAACCATCGCCGCGCTTTTCCCCCGCTACTCACCGAAACTCACGGCGGATATTGCGTGTTGCGACGCGGGACTTGACTGACGAAAGTTCGGCACGGTGACGTCGGCTATTCACCGGCGAGTCGCAGCGGCACCCTGTAGCCGGCTTCGAGCGCGCGCAGGCGGGCCTCCTCGCGGGCGATGTAATCGCGGGTAGCCGGCGTAAGACCCTTCTGCTTGGCCATCTGAATCTGGAAGACGACCATGTCGCCTTCGCGAAACGCCATTTCGGAGCAGGCCAGGTAGAATTCCCACATGCGCACGAAGCGCTGATCGTATATGCGCACCACCTCGTCGCGGTGGGCGAGAAACCGTTCGCGCCAAGCCTTAAGCGTCTTGGCATAGTGAAGCTGCAAAACCTCGACGTCCGTGACCAAAAGGCCCGCGCGTTCGATCGCCGGCAGTATCTCGGACAAAGCGGGGATATAGCCGCCGGGAAAAATATATTTTGCGATCCACGGATTGGTTATGCCAGGCGGGCTGCTGCGTCCGATCGAATGCAACAGTGCGATGCCGTCATCGGCGACGAGCTCCGCGCATTTTTCGAAGAACCTGTCGTAGAAGCCGACGCCGACATGCTCGAACATGCCGACGGACACGATACGATCGAACCAGCCGCCGACATCGCGATAGTCTACGAGCTTAAACGTCGCTTGCCGGGAGAGGCCGCGCTCAAGCGCCCGGTTCTCAGCGCGCCGGTATTGTTCGCGCGAAAGCGTTATGCCGGTGACCTGTGCGCCGGCAATCTCGGCCAGATAAAGCGCCAGTCCGCCCCAGCCGCAGCCGATGTCGAGGACCTTGACGCCGGGCGTCACCCGAAGCTTCGCAGCCAAGTGGCGCCTTTTCGCCAGCTGAGCGTCGTCGAGCGACAGATCCGGCGTTTCATAATAGGCGCAGCTATATTGCTGGTCGCCATCCAGAAACAACGAATAGAGCCTGCCGTCGAGGTCGTAATGATGGGCGACGTTTTGGCGCGAACGGGACCGAAGGTTGAATTGCTGCAAACGGCGAAACAGATAGCGGGCCAGCCGCGGCAGTGCCCAGCCGCTCGCTACATCACCCTTCTGCGCCAATAAGAGTGCCAACACATCCGCAATCGAGCCTCGCTCGACAACGAATGAGCCGTCCATATAGGCTTCGCCAAGCTTCAACTCCGGATCGAATAGGACCGCGAACTGCGCCTTGGCGGTGGTAAAGCGGACCGCGATTGGGGTGCCCGTGCCATCCCCGAATGTGTAGCCGCGGCCTGACGCAGTCGTGACGGTAAGGGATCCGTGGCGAATAAGCCGGCGTAAAAATATGTTCTGCAACCGATCCACGGCCGCCTCCACACCCGATACCGCTTTTGCAAGCTGTGACGGCGCCCAATTAGCGCTTCGCCAGTTCGGGCCGCTCAATCATACCCCTTGCACGGGCGGAGCCTTTGGTTATTGCCGTCATTAAAACAAAATCCTCCTTGACCAGCAATGCTTGCAAAAGGCCTCCGGGGGCGGGCAACACAGCGCTCCCATTCGCCCGGTTTTGGGGTAATTATGACGGCTAGCCCAGACAGAGTTGAGGAGGTCGGCGTGTTCCGGCGTCTTACGCCCGTCAATGTCGCGACCCTGATCGGACTGGCGTCGATCTTGACGCTTGCCATCTCGCCGTCATCGTCCCGCGCCCAGACCAATATCGACCAAGGTAAATCGCCGGCGGAAATGTTCGCGGGCGATTGCGCGGTCTGCCACAAGACCACCCGTGGGCTTGCCAATGGCCGCAACAACCTGACGCTTTCAATTTTCTTACGCGAGCACTATACGGCCAGCCGCGAACAGGCAGCCGCGCTTGCGGCTTATGTGCTCAATTCCGGCGGCAATGCGCCCGCTTCAAAGCCTACCGTGGAGCACGCCAAGTCCGAGGAACCGAAAGGGCAAGAGCCGAAAAACCAAGAGCCAAAAAACCAAGAGCCGAAAAGCCAAGAGTCCAAGAGCCAAGAGCGCAGAAATCCGGAGCCGAAGGGCCAGGAGGCCAGGACAGCACCGTCACCTGCGCCGTCAGCCGCTCCGCATCAGCGCGGGCACGAGGAAACCCCACCCCCCGAGCCGACGCCGGTTGCCGCGACACCCGCCGAGCCCACGGGTGCGGAGCCCGGTCCAACCACAAGTGCGGCCGCGCCTGCGGAGTCAGAACTGAACGACAACGCGCCCGTGCCGCGCGACAATATTCCTGACTGATATTAGGCCGCTTTGGGCGATCTGAATTAGAGCATGGTCCGGAAAAGGGGAAACCGGCCTTCCGAAAAAGATCGTGCCTTATCGAATATCTAGAGTCGCAATCGATTCAACTTGAAACGATTGCGGCGCTAGGGGTTCTCGGCCGTGGGCGGCGTTGCCGCTTGCTCGTCGCCTTCCGTCGCGTGAGCGGCTTCTCCGGCCCCCGGCTCGAAGAAGGCTTCCGCCGCAATGACGGCCGCTTCCTGCTCCGTCGGCTCGCGCAACTGGGTCACGTCTTCGCCGCGGGCGATCCGCGCCGCTTCGTCTTCACTGCGCGCAACAATGACGGCGATCGACACTTCAACTTCGGGATGAAGCGCAATCGGCACTTTGTGCTGGCCGATCGTTTTGATCGGTGCGTTCAACGCGATTTGATTGCGGTTCAGGCGAAAGCCGGAATCGCCGATTACGCCGACAAGGTCGCGGGGCGAAACCGATCCGAAAAGCTGGCCCGACTCGGAGGCCTGGCGCAGAACTGTAAAGCTCTTGCCGTGAAGCTTTTCGGCAACCTGGGCCGCCTCGCTCTTGAGCGTCAGCGAGCGCGCCTCAAGCTCGGACTTCATCGTCTCGAAGCGCGTGCGATTTTCAGCCGTGGCGCGCAGCGCTTTGCCGCGCGGCAATAGAAAATTACGGGCAAATCCGTCCTTCACGCGCACCACGTCGCCCATCTGGCCGAGCTTGGCGACACGCTCGAGTAGGATCACTTCCATGCCGGCCTCTCTCAGCGGATCACGTAGGGCAATAGCCCGAGGAACCGCGCACGCTTAATCGCCTGGGCGAGTTCGCGCTGCTTTTTCGCCGAAACCGCGGTAATTCGGCTCGGAACGATTTTGCCGCGCTCCGAGACGAACCGTTGCAAGAGTTTGACGTCCTTGTAGTCGATCTTCGGCGCGTTCGCGCCCGAGAACGGACAGCTCTTACGGCGGCGGAAGAAGGGCCGGCGGCCGCCCGCGCCTTGCGGTGACATTGCCATCGGTCAGTTCTCCGTGCCTTCGTTCTCTGCATCGTCGGAGTCGTCCCGGCTGCGCCGGTCGCGGTCGCGTGGCCGGTCACCCCTATCGCCGCGTTCGCCTCGGCGCTCGTCGCGGTCGCGATCGCGCTCGGCACGGCGCATCATCGCGGAGGGACCTTCCTCGTGCGCATCGACCCTGATCGTCAGATAGCGCAGAACGTCTTCATTGAGCCGCTCGAGCCGTTCGATCTCGTTGATCGCCGGCGGCGGCGCATCGACATCCATCAGCGTGAAATGGGCTTTGCGGTTCTTGCGCAGCCGGTAGGAGAGAGACTTTACGCCCCAATATTCGGACTTCTTGACCGATCCGCCGAGGCCTTCGATGACACTCTTCAACTGTGCGGTCAATTCCTCGACCTGCTGCGTGCTGGCGTCCTGGCGCGCAAGAAAAACGTGTTCGTAGAGCGGCATAGCTGCCCTTTCCTCATCTGCCGTGCTCGCCCGGGCGCGAAGCCCCTCGAACCCTTCGGGAAAGGCTCGAATGCTCTGAAGGCGGGAACACCGGACGCTGAACCCGAAGGTCCTACCGCGCGGAGCTTCCCCCGGCGCAGCCGTCCGTTCAGCCCCCGGCCGGGGTCGAGCGGAAGGCGGCCTTATACGCGGTCCCCGCGCGAGAAGGCAATAGCACCAACCCGCCGAAACGCGTGGCTGTCGCCCTTGTCCGGCTCGAATGCCTTGACATCACTCGCATGCCAGTATCTTTCGCCCCTTTCCGAGGGAGTGAACGGAATTCCAAGGGTGAGTGGATAAGGGGCATGACTGTTGCGTTTGTTTTCCCAGGCCAGGGCAGCCAGGCCGTCGGCATGGGCCGGGCGCTTGCCGAGAGCTTCGCTGCAGCGCGCCGGGTGTTCGATGAAGTCGATTCGGCGCTCGGTGAAAAGCTGAGCGAAACGATCTGGAACGGCCCAGCGGACACCTTGACCCTTACCGAAAATGCGCAGCCGGCATTGATGGCGGTATCGCTTGCGACCTTGCATGTGCTAGAGCAGGAAGCCGGCGTCGACATCAAACGGGATGTTGCCTTCGTTGCCGGGCACTCGCTCGGAGAATACTCGGCGCTTGCCGCAGCTCGCGCGCTGTCGCTCGCCGATGCGGCGCGGCTCTTGCGCATCCGCGGCCGCGCCATGCAGAAGGCCGTTCCGGTCGGTGCCGGCGCCATGGCGGCGCTCATCGGAATAGACTTGAACGAGGCCAAAGCAATCGCCGCCGAGGCGTTGAAGGCGGGCGTCTGCGCGGCTGCGAACGATAATGGCGGCGGCCAAGTCGTTCTGTCAGGCGACAAGGCGGCCGTCGAAAGCGCCGTGGAGGTTGCCAAGGCGCGCGGCGTCAAGCGCGCGATGCTGCTGCCGGTTTCCGCCCCATTCCATTGTCCCCTGATGCAGCCGGCGGCCGATGTTATGGCCGAAGCGCTGTCGAAGGTTTCGGTCAGGTCGCCGCTGGTGCCGGTCGTCGCCAACGTGCTGGCGCGTCCGGTCGATGACCCCACGGACATTGTCCGATGCCTGGTCGAACAGGTCACCGCTACGGTACGCTGGCGGGAGTCCGTCCAGTTCATGGTGCACGCCGGCGTCACGTCGTTTTACGAGATCGGCGCTGGACGGGTGCTGAGCGGTTTGATCAAGCGGATCGCCGATGCCGCATCGGCTTCCGCGATCGGTCTGCCCGAGGACGTCACGCGGTACAAAGCCTCGCGCGGCTGAAATTATTACGCAGGCGACAAGAGGTCGAGGCGAGGGTTTGAGGGGGAAGGGCCCGGAAGAATGGCTGGGGAGAATAGCCGAGGAGAACCAATGTTCGAACTCACCGGAAAAACGGCGGTGGTGACGGGGGCGACCGGCACGATCGGGGGCGCGATCGCGCGTAGCCTTCACGCCCAAGGGACAACGGTCGCCATCTCCGGAACGCGACGTGAGGTCCTCGATCGCCTTGCTGCCGAGTTCGGCGAACGCGTCCATGTTCTGCCCTGCAATCTTGCCGATACGGCGGAGACCGAATCGCTTGTGCCGCGTGCGGAGGAGGCGATGGGTCAACTCGACATACTCGTTGCGAATGCCGGGGTGACCCGAGATAGCCTGCTCGTGCAATTGCGCGATGAGGACTGGGAGCAGGTCATTGCCCTCAATCTGTCCGCGACCTTCCGTCTTGCGCGCGCCGCCGTGCGCGGAATGATGCGCCGCCGCTTCGGGCGCGTCATCGCTATTACGTCCGTGGTCGGGACGACGGGCAATCCCGGGCAGGCCAATTACGTCGCCGCTAAAGCCGGCATTACCGGAATGGTCAAGGCCATGGCGCAGGAATATGCCAAGCGCGGGGTGACCGCCAATTGCGTCGCGCCGGGATTCATCGTCACGCCGATGACCGACAAACTCAACGACAAACAGCGTGAAGTCATCGTCGCAAAAATCCCGGCCGGCCGCGCCGGAAGTCCCGAAGAGGTCGCGGCGGCGGTAGTGTTTCTGGCCTCCAACGAGGCCGCCTATATGACGGGGCAGACGTTGCATGTGAATGGCGGAATGGCCATGATTTGAAAGCGCTAGCAGATGGCGCGGCCCGCGTGCCGGCGCGCTGGTCAACGCATTTGAAGTGTGGTAACCGAACCGAAATCGAGCTGGGGGTGCCGCAATTCCGGAGCGCCGGGCGCAACGTCTGCCTCTGATCGGTGTCGACCCACGGCCGTCGGCAAGTTCAATGCAGGACAAGTTCAATAATGCAGAGCTTGAATGCCGGACTTGGACGGGATCGAAAGAAAACTTAACGGGTCGCGTTGAAAGATGAGGTCGGAACGATGAGTGATATTGGCGAGCGAGTGAAGAAGATCGTCGTGGAACATCTCGGCGTCGAGCCCGACAAGGTGACCGATAACGCCAGCTTCATCGACGATCTCGGCGCCGACAGCCTCGACACCGTCGAGCTCGTCATGGCGTTCGAGGAAGAGTTTGGTTGTGAAATTCCGGACGACGCCGCGGAAACGATTTTGACGGTTGGCGACGCAATCAAATTTCTGGAAAAGAACGCAAAAAGCTGACGGCCGCAAACGGCCGGCCACTTCTTGCATGACTGACCTGGAACGCTGTGGCAACCGCATGTCGCATCGTGCGGTGGGGCGGTATTTGGGCCGCGTTTGGCGGGAGCGTCCTTGATGAGACGGGTCGTCGTCACTGGACTTGGATTGGTGACGCCGCTCGCTTGCGGGATTGAGCAAACGTGGCAGCGTTTGCTGGCAGGCGAAAGCGGAATCAAGCGCGTCGAGAGTTTTGACGTTTCCGACCTTGCCTGCAGGATCGCGGGTCAAATTCCGCGGGGCGACGGCTCAGACGGCACATTCAATGCCGACGATTGGATGGAGCCAAAGGAGCAGCGCAAGGTCGATGACTTCATCATTTTCGCCATGGCCGCGGCGACGCAGGCACTTAACGACGCCGCCTGGCACCCGCGCGAGCGTGACGATCAAATCGTCAGCGGCGTTCTGATCGGTTCCGGCATCGGTGGCGTCGAGGGGATTGCCGAAACGGCATTATTGTTGCGCGATCGAGGCCCGCGCCGGGTCTCGCCCTTTTTCATCCCTGGCCGGCTTATCAATCTAGCGTCGGGTTACGTGTCGATCGCGCATTCGCTCAAAGGGCCCAATCATGCCGTCGTCACCGCGTGCTCGACCGGCGCGCACGCGATCGGCGATGCCGGCAGACTGATCGCGCTGGGCGATGCCGACGTAATGGTCGCGGGTGGGACTGAGTCGCCGATTAACCGGATTTCGCTCGCCGGATTTGCCGCCTGCCGCGCCCTGTCGACCGGCTTCAACGATACTCCCGAGCGCGCGTCGCGTCCTTACGATCGCGATCGCGACGGATTTGTCATGGGTGAGGGCGCCGGCGCGGTGGTGCTCGAGGAATACGAGCACGCCCGGCGGCGCGGCGCCCGCATTTACGCGGAGCTCATTGGATATGGCCTTTCCGGCGACGCGTTCCACATTACGGCGCCGGCGGAGGACGGCGACGGCGCTTTTCGTTGCATGACGGCTGCAATTCGCCGCGCCGGCATTTCCCCGGCCGAGATCGACTATATCAACGCTCACGGCACTTCGACGCCGCTCGGCGACGAGATCGAACTCAAGGCCGTCGAACGGCTCGTGGGCAATGCCGCCGGCAACATGGCCATGTCATCGACCAAATCCTCGATCGGTCACCTCCTAGGTGCAGCCGGTGCGGTCGAAGCGGTATTTTGCCTGCTCGCGATTCGCGACGGGATCGTGCCGCCGACGCTCAACCTCGACAATCCATCGGTTGCGACGCCGATAGACCTTGTGCCGCGTGCGGCGCGCCAGCGTCCGGTCAATATCGCCCTTTCGAATTCATTCGGATTTGGCGGCACCAACGCTTCGCTCGTATTCCGAAAATTGGCGTAATGATGTCGTTTCGCGGTTCCGCCATATTTGCTCCGCACTCGCCTGCAATTCACAGATGATCTCGGCTATCAAAATGCGGGCTGACCACGGCAGAATTCGCGAGCGTGCGTTCTCGATACGGGTGCTCACTTTTTCAAAGTCGAATATGCAGCGGGTAAAATTGGATGCGTGGCCGTGACAGCGAATAATCCCCCGCCCAATAGCGGCAACGGCATCGCTCCGTCCATGCGGCCCAGGCCCGCGGATGCCGCCAACAAGCAGTCGCCGCCGCAGGCGCGGCCTGCACCGATCGGCGGCGCGCCGAAAGACGGTGCAGCAACGGCGGCCGGCGCGACGCGGTCTCCGGCCGCGCCAAAGCCGGGATCGGCGTCAGGCCGTAACGGCGCTCCCGGGCTGCAATCTCCTGGAGCCTCGCCGCAGCGGGTCCAGCCGAGCGGAGTTCCAGTCTCCCGCACCGCGGCGGCGCGGTCGCCGTCGATGGCCGAGAATTCTAATTCCGGCGATGCCAAGCGCATGCCGCGCAGCCCGCGCGCCGCCATCGAGCCGGATACGGTCGATCTGCCGGCGCGCCGCTCGGCCGGTGCCCGACACCCGCTGGTCGTCATCGGCAATGCCATCATCAGCATCTTCGTGCTGCTGGCGGTACTGACGGGGGTGGCGCTTTTTATCGGCAAGCAGCGCTTCGAGGCACCTGGCCCGCTGCCGCAGGATCGCATCGTCAATATCCCGCGCGGCTCGGGTATGCGCGATATTGCGGATGTTTTGTCGCGTGAAGGCGTCATCGATCAGCCGTGGCTGTTCATCGGCGGCGTGCTTGTGCTCAAGGCGCGCGAGGATCTCAAGGCGGGCGAATACGAGTTCAAGGCGCATTCGAGTTTGCGGGATGTGGTCGCCACCATTGTCGAAGGAAAGGTTGTCGCCCATCAGATCGGCGTTCCGGAAGGCCTGACATCCGAGCAGATCGTCGCGCGCCTGTTGCAGGACCCGATCTTGACCGGCGACATCAAAGAAATCCCTCGCGAGGGAACGCTGCTGCCCGATACGTATAATTTCGCCCGCGGCGTTACCCGGGAGCAAATGATCCAGCGGATGCAGCAGGGGCAACAGCGCGTGCTGCGGGAAATTTGGGATCACCGCTCTGCCGATCTGCCGATCAAGACCCCTGAACAACTCGTCATTCTCGCCTCGCTCGTCGAAAAGGAAACCGGCAAGCCGGACGAACGCACGCGCGTCGCTGCGGTCTTCGTCAACCGGCTGAAACAGAAGATGAAGCTGCAATCCGATCCGACGATTATCTACGGTCTCGTGGGCGGCAAGGGTACGCTCGGCCGGCCGATCATGAAGAGCGAGATCGAGCAACCGACGCCCTACAACACCTACGTCATCGATGGATTGCCGCCCGGGCCCATCGCCAATCCGGGCCGCGCCTCGCTTGAGGCCGCCGCAAACCCCGCCCGCACGCGCGAGCTTTACTTCGTGGCCGATGGCGCCGGCGGCCATGCCTTCGCGGAAACCTACGAACAACATCAAAAAAACGTAGCGCGGCTGCGCTCCATCGAGTCTGATCAAAAGGATCAAGTCCCGGCCCAAGACAAGATGGCATCCCCGCCGGCACAGACCGCCCCGGCTGCCTCCGCTGCGCCGCCGGCGCCCTCGCGCGGCGCGTCGAAGCCCCGTCCGGCGGCTAATCACTGATCGCGGCTTGTGACCGCCAAGCGCCGCCGTTAAGTTCGGCGGCGCGTTCGACAATCAATTGCTGGCGGGGATCGATCCATGGCGCTTTCGAGCATGACCGGATTTGCCCGCGGCCATGGCGTGAGCGGGCCCTATGCCTGGGCCTGGGAAATAAAGTCGGTCAACGGCAAGGGCCTCGATCTGCGGCTGCGTATGCCACCGGGTTGGGACGCGATCGAGGTGCCGGTTCGCGCCCGGGCCGCCGAGGCGCTTACGCGCGGGTCGGTTCAGGCCAATCTGACGGTGGAACGCAGCGGCGCGGCGCCGACCGTTCGCGTCAACGATGCTGTGCTCGACGCGATTTTGACGACGGTGCAAAAACTGCAAGGGAAGATCGAAGCATCGCCGCCGTCGCTCGACGGATTGCTGGCGCTCAAGGGGGTCATCGAGGTCACCGACGCTGAGGAGCGCGAAGACGAGCGGCGCAGCGCCGAGAGTGCCGTCATTGCCGGCTTCGGACAGGTTGTTGGGTCGCTTGCCGAGATGCGCCGCCGCGAGGGCAGCGCGCTCGAAACCATATTATCCGCGCGCCTTGGCGAATTGGCCGCCTTGACGGCGCGTGCCGAACGCTCGCCAGGCCGCCGGCCCGAAGCAATTCGCGCGCGGCTTGCCGAACAGGTCGCTAACCTTCTCGCGCAGTCCGAGCGCTTCGATGCCGATCGCCTGCACCAGGAGGCGATCATGATTGCAACCAAGGCTGATGTGCGCGAGGAGCTCGATCGCCTCACTGCGCATGTGGCGCAGGCGCGGCATCTCATCGAGCAGGGCGGTGCGGTCGGCCGACGCCTCGATTTTCTCGCGCAGGAGCTTAATCGCGAGGCCAACACGTTGTGCGCCAAGGCGAGCGACGTCGAGCTCACCAATATCGGTTTGGAGCTCAAGGCGGCCGTCGAGCAATTCCGCGAGCAGGTGCAGAACGTGGAATAGCCATGGCGCGCGCGCGGCAAAATCAGCATAAAGTCGCCCGTCGCGGCCTGATGTTCGTGCTGTCGTCGCCGTCGGGCGCGGGAAAGACGACGCTGTCGCGGCTATTGTTGCGGGCAGACCGCAAAGTGGAATTGTCGGTATCGGTGACCACGCGGCCAAAACGCCGCGGCGAGATCGATGGACGCGACTACCACTTCATCGATCGCGCTCGCTTCGACGAAATGGTGGCCGCGGGCGAACTCCTCGAATGGGCGGAAGTCTTCGGGCACTGCTACGGCACGCCGCGGCGGCCGGTCGTCAAGGCGCTGCAGGCCGGACGTGACGTTTTGTTCGATATCGACTGGCAGGGCACA
The DNA here is from genome assembly GCA_035623195.1 of Xanthobacteraceae bacterium. Taxonomy (GTDB): domain Bacteria; phylum Pseudomonadota; class Alphaproteobacteria; order Rhizobiales; family Xanthobacteraceae; genus BOG-931. Next base: position 54,919 of record DASPTX010000009.1, read on the forward strand.
CAGCAGCTGCGCGAGAAGGCGCGTACCGATCTGGTCAGTGTTTTTATTTTGCCGCCGACGGCGAGCGAATTGGAGCGTCGGCTGAAACGCCGTGCACAGGATAGCAAGGCGGTGATCGGTTCGCGCATGGCCAAGGCGAGCGATGAAATGAGCCACTGGCCGGAATACGATTATGTGATTGTCAATCGGGACAAGGCCGTCGCCTTTGCCGAAGTGCGCGCGATTCTCGCGGCGGAACGGCTCAAGCGCGAACGGCAGATCGGTCTTTCCGATTTCGTGCGGCGCCTGCGAGCAAAGCTTTGAGATAGCGCTTTTAGAGTCGCAATTGTTTCAAGTCGAATCGATTGCGACTCTCGCTATTTGATGAGGCATGATCTTTTTCGGAAGACCGGTTTCCACTTTTCCGGATCATGCCCCAGGCCGTGTGCTCATAAAACGAACCGAACGTCCGGCGTTGCGAGATAGCGGATATTGCGGAGCGGGCGGCGATATCTGTTTTCGGCCGCGCTGGCAGACATCGCCGGCCGAATGTTATGTAATCGAAAGGGGCCCCGCTGAACTTTCAATGACGGAGAAATGACAGTGAGAAAAAGCGCGTTGATCGGTGTCGGTATTTCGGTAGCGATCGCCGTCTCGGCCGCCGGCGTCGCGATTTCCGCTCAGAACAAATACACTGTGCAAGTCCCGGGCGGGCTCGCATTCTCTGAATTCAGGGGATATGAAAGCTGGCAGGCCGTCGCCATCAGTCAAAGCGGAAGGCTCGCCTTGATCCTCGCTAATCCCGTGATGATCGACGCCTACCAGGCGGGTATTCCGGGCAATGGTCAGCCTTTCCCAGACGGCGCCAAGATGGCGAAGATCCATTGGGACCAGAAAAAAAGCGAAACAGCTCCCGCCCCGACGATGGTGCCGGACACCCTGCATGACGTGGACTTCATGGTGAAGGATAGCAAGAGGTTCGCCGACAGCGGCGGATGGGGATATGCTGAGTTCGAGTATGACCCCACGTCCCAGACGTTCGGCGCGGCAACTTAGATGACATGCCGCCGCAGGGGAACGACGCGAAGTGTGGGGTCGCGTGCCACACGATAGTGAAGACAAGAGATTACGTCTTCACTGAGTACGGAAAGAGGTGAGCGTGGAACAGGATTGTCATTACGGCCGTTAACTTTTAGGAGTTCGATCATGCGTAACGGCGAAAACGAACGCATCTCACGCCGTGTGGTACTGACCGGTACGGCGCTTGCGCTGGGCGCTGCGGCAGCCGCTACGGCGGTCTCCCAATCACCGGCGCAGCAGAAGATCAGCCAAGCCGACGCCAAATATCAGGGTACGCCGAAAGGCGACCAGCGCTGTGATGCCTGCGTCAACTTCCAACCGCCGAATGCGTGCAAATTCGTCGAAGGGGACATTAGTCCGAGCGGCTGGTGTCAGCTGTTTGCCAAGAAGACATAGTTTCTTGTCGTTTATGAGTAGAACCTATCTCAAAATTGTCTGAAGAGGATAACGAGGCAGGCGAGCTGGACAAAGCCGAGGAAGTTTTGAGTGTGGAATTCCCAGCGGACGAGTATGCGGCGCTGCCATTGTATCCAGGCGAAGAAACGCTCGACGAGC
>DASPTX010000010.1:0-18526 GCA_035623195.1 Xanthobacteraceae bacterium
GTACGCTCAAAAGCCCACCCCGACTGAGCAAATTCTGTTCCTGAAGGTCCAGAATGCCCACGATGTCATCGCGCGTGGCCAGAGCAATCTCGGGCACGATGTAGGTCATTCGATAGTTATTCCCCTAGCGCCTTAACTCGACCACGCAGCTCAGCATTTACTGGAACGTTACAAAATTACAAGACTCAAGGGATTGTATGGAAACAAGCAACACAGCATCGCGAAAAGATAAGCATTCCGCAATCTTAGGTGCTAGTGCCTCAATCCAAACAGGATCAAATGCCGAGGGGAAGTAGCATGCTGGCACGCAACGCTCCGCAAAAGCACAGTGATCGCGAGGCGCTTATGCGCACACTAGCCAGTCGGTTGGAATTTTCAGTGGAGAAGGCTGGAGATCGCTTCACACTGCTCCGTACCGCGGATGTCGTGCCGCCGGTGTGCGAAGAGTGCCTCACGCTCAATCAAGCCGAGCAACTTCTACAAATTTGGAAACTGCGCGGTGGTGGTTAGGGACAGCAACGTTGGCTCGCCTTGGTCTGTGCTAACGCCCAAAGTGTGACGCCAGCCAATCTTCCAATACATTCTCGCCACTGCTGGCCTGCAACGTTTGGCAGTTTGCCGGGAGACGCGCTGTGGAAACGCCTATTATCTGGAAAGAGATTACGACTGCCATTTAATGGCCGCGCGATCGGCCGATCGTGGGCGGTCGAAGACGGTGTCGTAAAAGTAAGAACTACCTTCGGGGAAAAGGTGGCCACGCTCGAAGAAGCCAACGGGGTTTGGGTGGCGTGGCGGCTACTGCGCGAGATGGCGGCTGAAGGAAAGGCATAGCGCGCCACAAACGACTGCGTCCATGCACGCCTTTGCCGCTGCCGCACTTAAGCTTTTGGCCGACACCATGCCGCCGTGGCCGCGGGTTGAATAAGTGCTCTTTTGCTGTGCTGGATGAGTCCGCTTAGGCACCTAGCGGATACGACAGTCGCGCTGCGCAATGTCGCTTCAAAGCGGCGATTGCCGCCTTTCACCTGGCCTCGCTGAGAAATCATCATCTCGGGTGAATGAGATAATCCCGGTTACCGAAGTTGATTTGGCGCAAAAAGACGCCCATTCCCCTATCAAAGCACGTCACGCGCCAGCGCGCCGGATTTTCGCCGACGCGATAGCCGCGTGCGGTGGCCCAATCGAGTACCGATTCGATCCGTCCCCGCAGCCCGTTCGCGGTCTCCGGTTTTTCCGCCCAGATTGACTCGATCACCTTCATGAGGAGCGCGGTGTCGATGGCTTGCACCGAGATCTCGCCCAGGACCGGATACGCGTAGGTTTTCAGCGTCGCCGCCCATTGCCCCGCGTGTTTGTCGTTTTTCCAGGCCACGCAGTGCGCGCCCATGTAGTTTTCGGCAGCCTGTTTGAAGGTCAGCGCCTTGGCACGCGCCATAGCAGCACGCCGCCGCGCCGCCTCGCGCGCCTCGATCGGATCGATCTCCTGTTCACGTAGCTTGCGGCATTCCAAGGCGCGATCGCGTGCCTCCTTCAACGATACGGTGATGCACGAGCCCAGTCCCATCTCCCGGGTCCGACCCTTCACTTTGTTTGTTGCCAGATCACGCACAATTTTTCCCGTGACCGGATCGCGCTCGGCGCTCCAGAAGCGGAAGATCCACGACTCGGAGCCGCGCGCGGTGACCTGCAGATAAAGACCGCCGCCATCACCGTAGAGGCCGGGGCGTTTGGTTTGCGCCACCTTGAGTGCAGTGAGTTTTCCAAGAACCAGCTTCGGAATGTCCGGCTAACTCGCACCTACGTCCTGACCCACGAATTTCGTGGGTTAGTTGGCGAACCGCCGCGGACGGCAGCGGAATTGTCCAGCACCAAAAATGCTGAATTTGAAGGGCGTTAGCGGACGTCAGCGAACAAAGGCGAACACTGCCCTGGCGGAGGGAGTGGGATTCGAACCCACGATACGGTTTCCCGTATACACGCTTTCCAAGCGTGCGCCTTCAGCCGCTCGGCCATCCCTCCAAAGGAAAACGGTGAGCGCACTATAGCGGCGAAGGGCGGCGTTACAACCCGCCAGCCGGAGGCCACGCCAGCGAATGTTCCCGGGGCCAAGACGACCCCTACCCCGCGCACGACGTTCGGCGGCACGATCGGCCGTTCATTTCGTTATTCCCGAAAGATCTGAAAAAGGCGAAGCCAAGGAGGACGTCATGGGACGTGGGTTATTGTTATGGCTCCTCGGTATTCCGCTCCCCATCATCATTTTGATTTGGGTGCTTGGCGGCCTTCACGGCTGATATTGCCAAGCGAAGTGGCGTAAGCGTGCGAAGGCCCGGCGCGAGCCGGGCCTTCTGCGTGCATGCTTCGCCGCGCTTTCGCCGATTGGCGCCTTGGCCTACATTAGCGGCATGATTTCATCCGGCGACGATTACCTCATTCGCCCCGACCCGCACGATCCGCGCCTGACGGAGCGCGTGCGCGGGGTCGATCAGACCGGCGGCGCGATCGAAACCGCCGTCACCGTCGAGCGCGCGCTGACTATTTTCCTGAACTCCCAGGAGATCGTCACCGCCATGACCATCAGCGATTATCCCGAATATCTCGCGCTCGGCTATCTGCTCAATCAGAACATGCTCAGGCCCGACGACGCCGTCACGGCCGTCGATTACGACGAGGAACTTTCGGTCGTCGTGGTGCGCACCAAACGCAAAACCAACTACGAGAAGAAACTCAAGAAGAAGGTGCAAACCTCCGGCTGCGCGCAGGGGACCGTGTTCGGCGACCTGATGGAGGCGCTGGAACACGTCAAGCTGCCTCCGGCCGAGCTGCGCACCTCCTGGCTCTATGCGCTCACGCACAAGATCAACACCACGCCGTCGCTTTATCTCGAAGCGGGCGCGATCCATGGCTGCGTGCTCGCAGTGAAGGATCGGCCGCTGGTTTACATGGAAGACGTCGGCCGCCACAACGCGGTAGACAAAATCGCCGGCTGGATGTTCAAGCATCGCGTCGGCGCAGCCGACAAGATTTTCTATACGACCGGGCGACTTACGTCGGAAATGGTCATCAAGACCGTGCGCATGGGCATTCCGATCCTGATCTCGCGTTCTGGCTTCACCGCTTGGGGCGTCGAGCTTGCGCGTAAGGCGAATTTGACGCTGATCGGCCGCGCGCGCGGTAAAAGATTCGTCGCGCTTGCCGGAGAGGGCCGCATCGTGTTCGACCAAGACCTCGCTTATGTCGAGGAAGAAAGCGCAAAGCAGCGGCGCAAAGCGGCCGTGCACGACGACTAGCCGACGTGAGCGCGGCCGTCCCTTCGACTCTCGGTCTCGTGCTCGCCGGCGGCCTGGCGCGCCGTATGGGCGGCGGCGACAAGGCGCGCATCACAATCGGGGGCACTTCCATTCTACAACGGGTGCTCACGTGCATGACGCCGCAATGCGCGCGCCTCGTCATCAACGCCAACGGCGATCCGGCGCGGTTCGCCGATACGGGCTTGCCGGTGGTCGCCGATAGCGTGGCGGGCTTTGCCGGCCCGCTCGCCGGCATTCTCGCCGGCCTCGATTGGGCGGCGGCGAACGCTCCGCGATGCACATGGCTTGCCAGCGTGCCGGGCGACTGCCCGTTCCTGCCCGGCGATCTTGTGACGCACCTGCACCAAGCGCGTGTCGCCGCCGCAACGCCGCTCGCTTGCGCGCGCTCCGGCGGGTGGCGGCATCCGGTGGTCGCGCTGTGGCCGATCGCGCTGCGCGAGGATTTGCGCCGCGCTCTCCGCGACGAAGGTTTGCGCAAGATCGAGCTTTGGACGGCGCGTCATGGCGTGGCCGTGGCCGATTGGCCGGCCGAACCGGTCGATCCGTTTTTCAACGTCAACACGCCGGAAGATGCCGCTCGCGCGCAGGCGATTGCCGCGGAATTCGACGGCGCATAATTCAACTTAATAGCGATGCGTAGGACAAAAAACCGACCGTTGCACCGGGCTCGATTTGGGTCACCTCCTCGCCGAGCTCGGCGAGGCCGTCGGTCTCGGTGAGCGATGTCAGCACACCGGCACCGTCCTGCTCGAATTTAAGCGCTTCGATCGCACCGTCGGGCGCGGTGCGCAAGGCGACGCGGACATATTCGCGCCGGCCCTTGCGCTTGCGATAGGAAAAAGTCGCGCGCGCCGGCATCGCGACGAGCGGCTCGGGCAAAGCGCCGGAAAGCCGCAGTAAAAGCGGGCGCACCACGCGCACGAAGGTCACGAAGACCGCCACCGGATTGCCCGGCAGGCCGACGAAGGCCGCGCCTTCGCCCGTTCGCGAGCCGGGAATGACGCCCATCGCCACCGGACGGCCGGGTTTGATCGCTACCCGCCAGAACACGATGCGGCCGACGCTCTCGACCGCGATCCGCACATAATCGGCCTCGCCGGTCGAGACGCCGCCCGAGGTGAGCACCAGATCGTGATCGGCTGCCGCGGCGGCAATCGCGTGCGCCAATTGTTGCGGCTCGTCGGACAGAATGCCGAGATCGGTGACTTCGGCGCCAAATCGCGCGAACAGGCCGGACAATAAATAGCGGTTGGAGTCGTAAAGCGCTGCGCCGCGCAGCTGCGATCCCGGCTCGACGATTTCGTCGCCGGTAGAGAACAGCGCGACCCGCACACGCCGATGCACGTCGAGCCTGGTCAAGCCGAGCGCGGCGGCGAGCGCGATGTCCTGCACCGTGAGCCGCCGCCCGGCCGGCAGCGCCACCGAACCGGCATGGATATCCTCGCCGGCCAGCCGGCGATTGGCGCCGCGCCGCAAGCCCGGCGGCACGATGACGCGGCGGCCTTCGATCCGGCAATCCTCCTGCATGAAGACGGTGTCGGCGCCCGCGGGCATCGGCGCGCCGGTGAAGATGCGGATTGCCTCGCCGGCGTTCACCGCGTGGCGCGCGGCGTGGCCGGCGACGACGCGATCGACGATGGTAAGGCTTTTCTCGCATTCGGGGTCGAGGTCTTCGGCCCGCACCGCGTAGCCATCGACTGCCGAATTGTCGAACGGCGGGACGTTGACGGTTGCGACGATATCTTGCGCCAGCACGCGGCCAAACGCGTCGCGCAGCGTGACCGTTTCGCGTCCGCCGACGGGCTTGACGCGCTCGGCGATCAGCCGCTCGGCTTCGGCAACCGGCAGCAGCGGGCCGCTGAAAGCAAAGCAATCGTCGCTGAGCTGCGCCATTACGCGTCGCTCCGCTGCGCCTCACCGGCGCGCCTGCCGATCTGCTCGCACGGCAGCGCCTCCGCTTGCAAGACATTGGCGATCGTCTCGATATCGTCGAGCATCACCACGGGCACCTGCGCCTGCGGCAGGGCTGTGTCCGTTGCAATGGCGACGATGCAATCGTCGTCGGGGTGCAGCAGCGGTTTGCCGACGCTGGCGCGATAAACTTCGAGCTTCGGGTGCGGATGGCGCTTGAAGCCTTCGACGATCACCAGGTCCATGGGACTGAGTTTAGCGAGCACGTCCATTAGTTGCGGCTCGGGTTCCTTTCCCAATTCGTGGACGATGGCCCAGCGCCGGTCGGAGATGATGGCGACTTCGCTGGCGCCGGCGCGGCGGTGCAGCCACGAATCCTTGCCCGGCTGGTCGGTATCGAAATCATGATGCGCATGCTTGACGGTCGCGACCCTAAGGCCGCGCTCGACCAGCACTGGGATCACTCTTGTGACCAGGGTCGTCTTGCCGGATCCGCTCCAGCCCGCGAGGCCGATGACGCGCATAGTGATATTATATGGACAAGAGCTAACCAGGTTCCATGCCGAGGGCGCGAATTCGCTCGCGCGTCGGCTCGTCGCGCAGAACTTCGAGAAACTGGCGCACGGCCGGCCGGTCGCGGCGGGACTCGACAAGCAAAAAATCGTACTGCTCGGGAGCGATCGGCAAGAAGGCGAGACCGTAGAGGCGCGCGACCGGCTCGATTGCGACACCCCAGTCGGCGCGGCGCTGTGCGATGGCCGCCGCCACCGCATTGTGCGAGCGCGGCTGATTGGCGTAGCCGGCCGGCTTGGCGCCGCACAGGAGACTATCGAGAAGGACACGCGTGCCGGAACCGGCATTGCGGTTGACCATTAAAATCGCGGGATCGGCCAGCGCCGCCTTGAGCGCGGCATCGGCGCTACGGTTCTCAAAGCGGGGATCGCCGGGACGAAACACGAAGCCTTGCATGCGGCGCCAGCCGGGAATGAGCGCAAGACCGGGAGCGAGAAGATGCTTGTTGTAGACGCCGGTCGCGGGATCGACGAGATGCACCGGCGCGAGATCGCATTCGCCGCGGCTCGCCGCGTGCAGGCCGCCGAGGCTGCCGACGGCGATGGTGCGGGTCCGAAAGCCGCGATCCGCCAGCGCCCCCACCACGACATCGAGCGCGATATCGTGGCTGCCCATAATGACGAGGTCGGGCGCGCGCTTGGTTTCGCCGATTAGCGTGACTTCGGCCTCGCTATCGGCATCGAGCGCTAAGGCAAGCGCGTCGATCGCCAAAAATCCATCGGCTTGGGAAAACGCCGTCACTGCGCCCGAGCCCTTTCCGGTTGGAAAGGCTATCAAGCCGCCGTCCGCGGCGATGAGCGAAACCAGCACGAATTCCTCGCGGCCGAGTTCGGAAGCAATCCGCACCGGCACGCGCGCATGCGCGGTGCGCGCGGCCTCGGGGGGCAATCCGGCCCGCGCCCGGATGATCGGCGCCACGAAGGCGTGAAACGTGAAAATAGCCGAGGTCGGGAATCCCGGCAGCACGACGAGCGGTTTTTCCCCGACCACCGCCAGGCAGAGCGGTTTGCCGGGCTTGAGTGCCACGCCATGGACAAGAATTCCGGGGCTGCCGAGACGCGATACGACGCGATGCGACAGGTCGCCCGCGCCCTTCGACGTGCCGCCGCTCAGCACCACGATATCGCATGAATCGAGGGCGCGATGCATGGCGCGTTCGAGCGCCGCTTCGTCATCCGGGAAGGCGCCGAACGGCGCCGCTTCGCCGCCGGCTTCCTCGACCGCGGCCGCGATGACGGCACTGTTGCTGTCATAGACGCCGCCCGGACGAAGCGGCCGGCCGGGCTCGATGAGTTCGTTACCGGTCGACAGCACGCCGACGCGCGGACGGCGCACCACCTCGACCGACGACAAGCCGCAAGCCGCGAGCATGCCGATCTCGCGCGAGCCGATCCTTGTCCCCCGCCGCAGCAGGGTCTCGCCGCGGGCGATATCCGAGCCGGCATAGGAAATGAACTGGCCGCTTGCCGCCGCGCGCCGTAACGCGATCGCAGGCCTCGCGTCGCCCTCGCTAAGCTGGGCCTCGATGAGTTCGGTCTGCTCGATCATCACGACGGCATCGGCGCCGCGCGGGATGACGCCGCCGGTCGCGATGGCCGTTGCCGTGTCCGCCGTGACTTCGACGGCGGAATCGACGCCGCAGGCAACGACTTCGGCGTTAAGCACGAGCCGCTTCGGCGCGCCGGGGCTTGCGCCGATCGTGTCCGCCGCGCGCACGGCAAAGCCGTCGACATTGGAGCGATCGAATGGCGGCGCATCGACGCCCGCCACGACATCGGCAGCCAAGACACGGGAGAGCGCGCCAGCGAGCGGCACTGGCTCGGCAGCGAGCGGCGAGCGATCGACCCGTTCCTCAAAACGGCGGCGCGCCTCGCTCGCCGAAACGACTTCCAGGAATTGCTCCTGCCGCGCCGCGCGGCGCACCGCATCGAGGATCGCGGCGGCGCGCTTAGTCGGTTTCGGATCGGAAGCCATGGATTTGAGGCCACATAGTCACGGCCGCAGTTTCAAAGCAAGGATTTCGTGTCAATTAGTCAAGGTCAATTGTGTCTAAGGCCATTGGTTGACGGCAACTTCGGCGCCGGCTGCAAAACCTTCGCTATCGGCAGGAACGGCGATCCATCCGTGGCTATGCGCCAGCGCCGTGAAGGAGAGATAGCCCGAGCCAAGCGGCTTCGCCATGCCGTCACTGCGGCGCACCGGAACCAACTCCGTGATGCCGATAGTCGAGGTGACCTTACGCTTAAGCGGCAGCATCGCCGGGGTCTCGTCGATGGCGCCGCCGGCGAGCTTGGCCGTCAACTGCCGTCCGACGAAGAGCCAGACTGCGAGCGCGGCATCGAGGCGACCCGGAGAGAGCAGCACCGGCCGTTTGTCGACAAAGCCAAAGGCCGCCGTATCACCTGGGCCTATCGCGATGCCGTGAGCTTTGAGCTCGCCGCGACGCGCCACTTCCTGCACGGCGCCGTCGCGGCGGCCGCTGCCGGTACCGCCGACAACGATCACCGCATCGGATTGGCGATCGTTGAGCGCCGCCTCAAGCAGATCCGAGGAATCGCGCAAGCTGCCGCCGGCCCGCTCAATGCCGTGGGCGAGCGTCGCGCGCGCGGCATCGAGAATGGGCGTGCGCGCGGCGCTGCCGCTGACCAATGCGATGCGCGGCGATCGGACGGTCACCTCCGCGATGCCTGCCGCGGCCATCACCGCGACATCGACCGCGCGCAGGCGCTCGCCGGCGCGGCGCAAGGCGGTCCCCGGCGCGGCATCGTCGCCGGCTTGCAACACGCCTTCGCCCGGGGCGACGGCGGCGGTCGCTTCGGCGCGGTCGCCGTGAAGCGCGATGGCCTCAAGCGGCACCACCGCGTCGGTTCCGTTCGGCAACGGATCGCCCACGTCGATGCGCCGCGCGATGAGCGTGACCGGTACGGGTGTGTAGGGCCCGGCATCGGCGATCGTCGCCGCCGCGACGGCAAACCCGTCGCGCAATGCTATCGCGCGCGGCGGCCGCTCCGGCGAAAACACATCTTCGGCAAGCGTCGCGCCCTGCGCCGAAGCGAGCGGATAGCGTCGCGGCGGCACGGGCGCGACCCGCGCCTGAATACAGGCGAGAACCGCGTCAAGCGGCGTGAGCCGAGCGATACGCTGCATGCTGGAATCGGCGCCCATCGCCACTATGATAAAGAACTCCTCACCGCTTCTACGACTCGCATGAAATGACCGAAAAGACGCTCAATCTGCGCGGCCTCAAATGTCCGCTTCCGGCCATGCGCACCCGCAAGGCGCTCAGCCAGTCGCAGCCCGGCGATGTCCTGATCGTCGAATGCACCGATCCACTTGCCGGCATCGATATTCCGAACCTTTTGAATCAGACCGGCGACACGCTCGAAGCGACGCGCAAAGACGAAAGGCTCTTGATCTTTCGGATCAGAAAAAGATGATTCGTCACTCCGCAGCGACGCGGTGCGCGGCGACGCCCCTCGCCTTCACCACGACCTTGATCGCATCGTCGACCCGATCCTTGGCGTAACGGATCGCCGTCGGCAGATCGTCGAGCGCGAAAGTATGGGTGTGGATTTTGGTCGCGTCGAAGCGCTTCTGCGACATGAAAGCTTCGGCGCGATGGGTCGCGCTCTTACCTTCGCCGCGGATGCCGTAAAGATAAATATTGTTGCGCACGATGTGGGCAACGTCGACCGGAGTCTCGGCATGGGGAAACGCCGCCAGGCAGACTTTGCCGCCGCGATTGACCATGCGGACCGCTTCATTGACGGCATTCGGCGCGCCGGAACATTCGACGACGTAGTCGACGCCCTTGCCGCCGTTGAGCCGCTTGACGGCCTCGACGACATCTTCGTTGCGGACATTGATGACGTGGTCGGCGCCAAGCTCGCGCCCGATCCGAAGCCGATTGTCACGAGTGCCGGTCAGGATGACGGGCTCCGCGCCGAGCGCCTTGGCGACGGCAACACCGAGAAGGCCGATCGGGCCGGGGCCGGTCACGACCACGCTCTCGCCGGCGACGAGGCCGCCGAGCTCGGTGAGGCCGTACATCGCCGTGCCTGCCGTCACGACCAGGGTGGCTTCCTCGTCCGACATCGTATCGGGGATGGCGACGAGCGTGTTGATATTGTTGACCTGGTATTCGCAGAAGCCGCCGTCGGTGGTGAAGCCGTTGGCGCGATGGCCCTTGTCCACGTCGCCGTAATTAAGGCCGTAGTTGTGGCATGACGTGTACATACCTTCGCGGCAGCGCTTGCACTGCCCGCAGCCGGCATGAATTTCGACCGTGACCCGCTGACCGATACGGTATTCGTCGACGCCGGGCCCGAGCGCCACGACCGTACCCATATATTCGTGGCCGGGTGTGAAATTTTTGTTGAACGGCTTGCCGCCCTGGATCAAAGCCGGCGAGCCGTGATCGATGATTTCGAGATCGGTGGCGCAGATCGCCACTGCATCGATGCGCACCAAGACTTCGGCTCGCTTGGGCACTGGAACGGGTTTCTGGGTGAGCTCCATTTCGCCGGGATTGCCGAGAACCCAGGCTTTCATGGCGTCGGGAATCGGAAAATCAGGGCTCGTCTTCACGCCCGGTCCTGCATACATCGTCTCTGTTCCCTTCAGCCTGACTTTCCTTATCGCCTTATCTCAACCCAATCGTTCGGCCCAAATTCTAGTCCGGCGCCGTTAATGTGACTTTATAATGTGGCGCATCTCACGACAATATTGCGCTTTTCACGCCGGTTCCCCGGCCGCGTTGCGATCGAGATCGACAAAAACCTCATCGCCTTGCAGCATCACTTTGTATGTGCGGAGCGGCGCGACGCAAGGCGGGGCTTTAACCGCGCCGGTCGGCACGTGAAAAGCGCCGAGATGCATGCAGCATTCGATCACATCGCCCTCCAGCATGCCGTCGGCCAGGCTTGCGGAGGCGTGCGTGCATTCGTCATCGGTGGCATAGTACTTTCCGGCGATATTGTAGACGGCCAGCCGTTTATCTCCCACATCGAACGCCTTGACGGTATCCGGCGCGATCTCCGCTTGCGCGCATATACGCATGATGTTGTCCGCCATGGCTCTCCCCTCTATGGGCCTGTTATATAATCATTTCCGGGCCGAGCGAAGCGACCAGGTCCGCTGACGAGGCCCGCGAGACGAGGACAGAAGCGAACATGCAGGTGCTGGTGATCGGCGCGGGCGTCGTCGGGCTTGCGATCGCGCGCGCCGCGGCGCGCGCCGGACACGACGTGACGGTCGCCGAAATGACGGGCGGGATCGCCAATGGCGTCTCATCGCGCAACAGCGAAGTGATTCATGCCGGCCTTTACTACCCGACGGACACGCTGCGCGCCCGGCACTGCGTGCGGGGAAGGCGCATGCTCTACGACTTCTGCGTCTCGCACAGCGTGCCGCACCGCAAATGCGGCAAGCTCGTCGTCGCCACCAATCCGGCCGAGCTGGCGAAGGTAGAAACCATTTTCGCCCAGGCGCAAGCGAACGGCGTCGAAGGCACGGAAATGATCGGCGGCAATGCGGCGCGCGCCATGGAGGGCGAACTCTTTTGCATCGGCGCGTTGTGGTCGCCGGAAACCGGAATCATCGACAGCCACGGTTATATACGCGCGCTCTGGGGCGAGATCGAGGATCGCGGCGGCATGATCGCGTTTAAGACGCCGGTCGAGCGCATGAGCTACCGGGCGCCGCATTGGCATGTGCAATTTGGCGGCCGCGAGCCGGGTACATTCGATTTCGATGCCGTGGTCAATTCGGCAGGCCTTGGCGCGCAGGCGCTGGCGCGCCGGATCGAAGGCTATCCCGGCGAGCAGGTGCCGCGCCTCGTTCTCGGCAAGGGCAATTATTTCGGCTATGCCGGGCGGCCGGCTTTTTCGCGGCTCATTTACCCCACGCCGATCGACGGCGGGCTTGGCGTTCACGTCACGCTCGACATGGCGGGCCGGATGCGCTTCGGCCCGGATGTCGAATGGGTCAGCGAGGAAAATTATGCCATCGATCCGCGCCGCGCCGACAGCTTTTACGCCCGCATCCGCACCTATTGGCCCACCCTGCCCGACGGTTCGCTGGTGCCGGACTATTCCGGTATTCGGCCCAAATTGCGCGGACCGGGCGAAGGCCAAGCCGACTTCATGATCGCCGGGCCGGCCGAGCACCGCATGCCGCGGCTCGTCAACCTCTTCGGCATCGAGTCGCCGGGACTGACAGCGTCGCTATCGCTCGCCGAAGAGGTCGTCGCAAAGCTCGCCTGAAGAACTATTTCGCGCCACGCGCGCATCCGACGAAACTCCTGCCAAGGGTCGCGCCGGCTCTCAGAAATAGCGCAACCAAACGTAGACGTGGCAGATCACGATCGAGACGATCGTCATCGGCAAGGCATAGGCGGTATATTTGACGAAGCGGAAGGCGATGCCGTTGCGCTCCGCGATACCAGCCACGGTAAGGTTCGCCGACGCCCCGACCAGCGTCGCGTTGCCGCCGAGGCAGGCGCCAAGCGACAGGCACCACCACAGCGGTTCGATGTGTTCCGGCGAACCATAGGCCGATCCCGCGGTCTTGATCACCGGAATGAGCGTGGCGACCAGTGGGATATTGTCGATAATCGCCGAGATCAATGCTGAACCCCACAAAATCGTGTAGCCAGCGCTAGCGAGATTGTCGCCGGTCATGGCGATAAGTTTATCGGCGAGAACCTGCATCAAGCCGCTCACCTCGACCGCATGCACCACGATGAAAAGGCCGAGGAAAAAGAAAATCGTGATCCATTCGATTTCGGTGAAGGTCCTGGCCACCTTGTCGGCCTGCTCGTGGCGGTGATGCCGCCAGTTGTCGAGCAGCATCAAAACGGCGGCGCCGCCCATCGCGATGGTCGCGGGCTCCAGATACAATTTGTCCTCGAAGATCAATGCGCCGACGACAAGCGCCAAAACTGCGGCCGATTGAACGAGCAGCGGCTCGTCGACGATCGCCGCGCCGGCATTCATCGTCATCACCCGCAAGCGGTTCTCGACCGTGGCGCGCGTCGCACGATCCCAAACCGGATGCGTCATCAGTACTTGCGCCACAAGCACCGCCGCCGCCGCCGGCCCGACGTTGAGGAAAAACGCATTGAAGTGCAGCCCCGCGGCCGAGCCGATCATGATATTCGGCGGATCGCCGATCAGCGTCGCGCTGCCGCCGATATTCGATGCGACCACTTCGGCGAATAGAAAGGGATAGGGCGGGATTTGCAGCTCGCGCGTGACTGCCAGCGTGACGGGCGCCATCAACAGCACCGTGGCTACGTTAAAGCGCGGAAATGAGGCAAGTCACAAGCTGCAACAAGAGCAGCAGCACCGCCGGATGCGCGCGCGCGATTTGCACGGCGCGGATTGCGATATATTGGAATACGCCCGATCGCTGGACGATCGACATCATGATCATCAGCCCGGCCAGGGTGCCGATGGTATTCCAGTCGATGCCCTTGAGCGCCTCGGCTTGGTCCAAGGCGCCGAACAATACCAGCAAGCCGGCGGCAAGGAGCGCGATGACCGCGCGATTGAGCTGGTCCCAGACGATCGCCGCATAGGTGACGGCCAGCATCGCCGTCGAAACCCAAATCGGATTTAGGCCGAAGAGAATATGCGGAGTGAACTGCTCGCTCACGGTGGCCCGTCCATTCACATCAAATCCATTCGCGTCAAATGCATCCGCGTAATGGCCAAAAAGGCGCAAAGCAACAATAATCGGTCGCGTAAAACCTTGTTTTCACCCAGGCTGGAGCGAGAATTTTTTTGCGGACATCCGCAAGATTTGCATTATGGCGCGACGCCGGACAGGCGGAACGCCGGGGAAGACCGAAAACGTGCCCATTCACAAGTTTCTCAATCCGTCGACCATGCCCGCGACCCGCGGCTATACCCATGTAGTGGAGACGCGCGGCCCCTGTCGCACCATTTATCTTGCCGGACAGCTCGGCATGACGCCGGACGGAAAATTCGCTGGCGTGCCAGGCGATTTCCGCGCTCAGGCGACGCAGGCATTCGAGAATGTCAAACTGGCGCTCGCGGCCGCCGGCGCGACTTTCGAACATGTCGTGAAGATCACGGTCTATTTCACCGACATGGCTCACCTGCCGACCTATTTCGAAGTGCGCGACCGCTATGTCGACACCAAGGCGCCGCCGGCCTCGACCGCGGTGCAGATCGTCAAACTCGCCCGCGACGCGGCGCTGGTCGAAGTCGAGGCTATCGCCGTGGTACCGGAGAGGTGATCGAATTAATCCGCTCGCCCCGCGACGGCGGGGACCCAGCGTTTTAATGCGCCGCGTCCCAATTGTCGGCGGCGTGGGCTTCGACGTGCAGCGGCACCGAAAGCGACACCGCTGGCATCGGCGCGTCCATCATCACCTGTGCGACGACCGGCAGCGTCTTCTCGACTTCTTCGTCCGGCACTTCAAAGACGAGTTCGTCGTGCACTTGCAATAACATCTGCGCCGAAAGTTTTTTCTTGGCCAGCGCCGCATCCATGCGGATCATGGCGCGACGAATGATGTCCGCGGCGCTGCCTTGCAGCGTCGCATTGACCGCGGCACGCTCGTTGAATGCGCGGATCGACGGGTTCGAGGCGGCGATGTCGGGATAATGGCACTTGCGGCCGAACAGCGTGGTGACGTAGCCGTGCTTTTTGGCGAAGGTTTTGGTGTCTTCCATGTAATCGCGGATGCCGGGAAAGCGCTCGAAATATTTTTTGATATAGGCGCCGGCCTCCTCGCGCGCGATGCCGAGCTGGTTGGCGAGGCCGAATGCGGAAATGCCATAGATGATGCCGAAATTGATCGCCTTGGCGCGGCGGCGTATCTCGCCGGGCATGTTCTTGACCGGCACGCCGAACATTTCCGAGGCGGTCATGGCGTGGATGTCGAGGCCGTCGCGGAAGGCCTTGCGCAATTGCTCGATGCCGGCAATTTCGGCGAGAAGCCGCAATTCGATCTGCGAGTAATCCGCCGAGACGAGTTTCATGCCCGGCGAAGCGATGAACGCGCGGCGGATTTTGCGCCCGTCCTCGGTGCGGATCGGAATATTCTGCAAGTTCGGGTCCGACGACGATAGCCGCCCCGTGGTCGTCGAGGCCAGCGCGTAATTGGTGTGGACGCGGTGCGTCGTCGGATTGACGAAACCCGGCAGCGCGTCGGTATAGGTCGATTTCAGCTTCGACACCTGGCGCCAATCAAGAATTTTTTGCGGCAGCTTGTGGCCTTGCTCGGCCAGATCCTCCAGCATGCGCGCCCCGGTCGCCCATTGCCCGGTCTTGGTCTTCGTGCCGCCCGGCAAGCCGAGCTTGCCGAACAAAATGTCACCGATCTGCTTGGGGCTGCCGACATTCACCGGTTCGCCGGCGAGTTTGTTGATCTCGGCTTCGAGCCCGCCGGCCTCCTGAGCGAACTCGCCCGACAGCCGCGACAGCACCTGGCGGTCGATCGAAATGCCGCGCCGCTCCATTTCCGCAAGCACGCGCAAAAGCGGGCGCTCCAACGTTTCGTAGACGTTGAGCACATGTTCGGCGGCAAGCCGCGGCTTGAGCACCTGCCACAGCCGCAATGTCACGTCGGCGTCCTCGGCGGCATATTCGGTGGCTTTGTCGATTTCGACGCAGTCGAATGTGACTTTCGACTTACCGGCCTTGGTGACGTCGTTGAAGTCGATCGTCTGGTGATTGAAATAGCGGCGAGCCAAAGGATCGAGGCCGTGATCGGAGCGTCCGGCATCGACCACGTAGGACATCAACATCGTGTCGTCGTAGGACGCGATTTCGATGCCGCGCAGCGCGAAGACCTGCCAATCGAACTTGAAATTTTGGCCGATCTTGAGCACGCCGAAGTCTTCCAGGAGCGGCTTCATCGCCCCTAATGCCGCCGTTTCGGCGATTTGACCGGGGACGATCTCGCCTTGGAAAAGGCCGCCGGCGCCGCCGTCGCCTCCCCGGCGATGCGCCAACGGCGCGTAGCAGGCCTCGTTGGGCGCGACCGCCAGAGAGAAGCCGCACAATTGCGCCTGCATCGGATCGAGGCTGTTGGTCTCGACATCGAGCGCGACCAAGCCGACGTCGCGCGCGCGCTCGATCCAAACCTTCAGCCGATCGAGGCTTCGCACTGTTTCGTATTTGGAACGATCGAATTTTTCCCGATGCGCGATGCCGAGGCGCGCAGCGGTGAGCGCCTGCGGGCTGAGCGCGCTCTCTTCACCTCTCTCCTTGCGGGAGAGGTCGGCCGGCGAAGCCGGGCGGGTGAGGGGGAGCTGCGCTTCGGTCTTGATCCCCGTCTGGGTCGTCTCATCCGGCTGGCCTCGTCTCGGCGCCTTCGGCGCCGCGGCGGTCTCGCCACTCTCTCCCACTGCGGCAGAAGGAGACTGCGCGCCCTTCCCTGCGAGCTTCGCATCGGGCGCGATCGCGCCGGCATCGATCGCGCCGAATTCCGCGACCCGGCGCGTCAGGGCGTTGAACTCCATGGCTTTGAGAAATGCGATGAGCCGCTTGTAGTCCGGCTCATGGACCGCAAGATCGCCGATCGGCACGTCGAGCTTGACGCGATCGTCAAGCGTGACGAGCTTCTTCGACAGCCGCGCGGCGTCGGCGTTCTCGATCAGGGCCTGGCGGCGCTTGTCCTGCTTGATCTCGGGAGCGCGCTTGAGCAGCGTTTCCAGATCGCCGTATTCGCCGATCAGCTGCGCCGCAGTCTTTACGCCGATGCCGGGAACGCCCGGCACGTTGTCGGTCGAATCGCCGATCAGCGCCTGCACCTCGATGACTTTTTCGGGCGGAACGCCGAATTTTTCGATGACTTCGGCGCGGGCGATCTTGCGGTCCTTCATCGTGTCGAACATGATCACGCCATCGCTGACGAGCTGCATCAGATCCTTGTCTGAAGACACGATCGTCGCGGTCGCTCCTGCCTCGCGGGCCTGCCGCACATAGGTCGCGATCAGATCATCGGCTTCGTAGCCCGCTTGTTCCAAGCAAGGCAGATCGAACGCCTGGACCGCCTGCCGAATCAGGGGAAATTGCGGACGCAGATCGTCCGGTGGGTCCGGCCGATGCGCCTTGTAGTCGGGATACATTTCAGTACGGAAGGTGTGCTCGGAGAGGTCGAACACCACCGCAAGATGCGTTGGCTTGTCCTCGGGCTTCATGTCCCGCAGGAGCTTCCACAACATGTTGCAGAAGCCGAAGACGGCATTGAGTTGCAGGCCATCCGACTTGCGATTGATCGGCGGCAGTGCGTGATAGGCGCGAAAAATGTAAGACGAGCCGTCGACCAGGAAGAGATGGTCTCCCTTCGTCAGCGGCTTGCCTTCGATGCGCGGTTTCTGGGCCTTTTGCGGGGCTTTTTGTGCTGCGGGCATGATCCAGTAATATAGGAAATCGGCGTCATTCCGAAAGCCGGAATGACGGAAAGCATGTCTTTTCACAACAGCCAGTATTTGCCCAATTCACAAGGGTTTTTGGCCCCCGCCCCAAGCTCTTGACGCTAGCTTTTGCACCTTCTGGCCGTGAGACGCCGATCATTTGCTTAGCCGCTTTCCCAATCCTGATTTATGGTTGCTGCCCTTATCGTTCATTTCGTACCGTGACAGCGCGCGGCTCCCGCTACCTAGACGGTTAAGGCACTACCCTCTAGGGAGGACACCACAATGATCAGATTGGCGACAGCATTGCTGATATTGGGCGTTATGGTAGCAACCGCAAAGACATCAATTGCGGGGTGCAACACGTGTAATCCCAACGCGCCACGGTGCCGGCAGATTTGCCCGCCGCCCAGGCACCCCCGGCACCACACGACGCACGCGCAAACGCAGTTCGCGATTGCGCTCGTGCCGACGGCCCCCGCATCTGGGGATGCGAGAGCAGTCGTTCATCGCCCAGCGAAGACACCGTCGACAAGCAAAGTGCCACGATAGCGAGTCACCGACCGGGTGACCCCAATATGCGATGTTACGACTGTCACATGCCTTGTGGTTCGATGCGCGTTTTATGGGCGACGGCTTAGCCGACTATCGCCGGCGTGACTAACCCAACTGATATTGATTTGGCCGAAGAATTGAACGTTCTTCCATCTTGTTGCTCAAAGAAACGGCTTGAGGGCGACCGAACAAGCGCTATGCTTTTCATGGGTTGTCGGATCGCGCATGGAATCGCAAAGCCATGACACCGAGCAACGCCGAAGCAATTATCGCCTTCCTGTTCTATTGCCTGGCCGTCCACGCAACACAGCAAGAACGTCGCAAACGACCGTGATGCCGGGCGCTTGCTGATTGCCGGTTTCGCTTACCGCAGGGCCTGACCCGGCCAGACTTTCAAATGCACGCGGCCGGCGCTCGCTTGCCGTGCGCATTAAAATGGCCATCTCACCGACTGCTTTGGCCCCCACAGGCCACCTTCACACTGGATGGCCCGGGACATCGAAGAGGTGGAAATCACTTTAAATCCCAATCGCCACACTCAGGAACTATGGCAGCTAGGGTACGGTAGAGATACCAATAATAACGGGAAGCATCTCTGTGGATTTCTCCCCGCTGCCGATCGAAACCGCGCTGCCTGAGCTGCGCAATGTGCTCCGCGCCGGCAATGCGGCCGTCCTGGTGGCCCCGCCGGGCGCCGGCAAGACCACGCGCGTCCCGCTCGTCCTCGCCGAAGAGGAATGGGCGCGAAAATCCGGCAAACCCGGCCGCATCCTCGTGCTGGAG
>DASPTX010000011.1:0-3125 GCA_035623195.1 Xanthobacteraceae bacterium
TCCAAATTGTGGAATGACAGGTCCGATCAAATGCTTATGAGCGAGGCCCAGCCATACCTCGCGGCGGCGGCAGCAAGTCTAAAGCGTGCCTGCGTTTCGCTGTGCAGGATGTTCAAATTTTTGTCGCAGTGCAACAAAAAATCAACTAGCCTATACTTGGGAGTCGCGGGTCAGCCGCTGCGAGGGCGGCACGCGTCGCCTGCGGGCATGGGATGCTCTATTTCGGCTACCAGATGCAGTCCGACATCATGTTGCCGGTCCGGACTTTGGCCGGTACATGGGCCGGCACTCTGGCCGGCATGGCGGCCAATTCGGCCGCTTCGCCGCCGCTGAGCGGCCATCCGGCGATACGTAATCTCTCCGCGGCTTACGAGCTTATTGCGCGCGCGGGATTGAGCCACACGCGGCCGCCGTTCGGCATCGGCACCATCATCGTCGGTAACCGTGAAGTCGAAGTGCGGGAAGAGGCCGCGGCTCACACGCCGTTCGGCACGCTTCTTCACTTCAAGAAAGACGTCGCAACGGCACAGCCGCGCGTGTTGCTCGTGGCGCCGTTATCGGGACATTTTTCGACGCTGCTGCGCGCGACGGTGCGCACGCTCTTACCGGACCACGACGTCTTCATCACCGACTGGCACAATGCGCGCGACATTTCGCTCACCGCCGGCCGCTTCGGCGTCGACGAATATACCGACCACTTGATCAAGTTTCTTGGCGTGTTGGGGCCGGGCGCGCATGTTCTCGCGGTGTGCCAGCCCTGCGTTGCAGTGCTCGCCGCCGTAGCGGTGATGGCGGAGGCCGGCGACCCGGCGCAGCCGCGCTCCATGACGCTGATGGCGGGGCCGATCGACACGCGGGTCAACCCGACCAGGGTCAACGCACTCGCCAAAAAGCGTTCGATTGGCTGGTTCGAGCGCACTCTGACGGCGTCCGTGCCGCTCGGCTATCCCGGCGCGTTTCGCCAAGTCTATCCGGGCTTTGTGCAACTGCTCGCCTTCATGAGCATGAACATCGAGCGGCACGTAAAGGCGCATCGCGAGCTTTATGAAAATCTCGTCAACGGCGAGATCGAGAAGGCGGCGATTATCAAAGCGTTCTATGATGAATATTTCGCCGTGCTCGATCTCACCGCGGAGTTTTATCTCGAAACCGTGCGGCTTATCTTCCAGGAGCACGCATTGCCGCTCGGCAAGCTGCAATGGCGCGGCCAACGCGTCGATCCGACTGCGATCCGTAAGACCATGCTGCTCACGGTGGAGGGGGAGCGCGACGACATCTGCGCCGTCGGCCAGACGGTCGCGGCGCACGATCTGTGCGGCAAATTACGACCTTATCTCAAGCGCCACCACATGCAGGCAGGCGTCGGCCATTATGGGGTTTTCTCGGGCAAGCGCTGGGAAAGTCAGATTTACCCGATCGTCAAAAACGTCGTGCTATCGAGCGATTGACCGTGCCGCGGTGATCTGGAGCATGATTCGGACAAGCTCGCCGCGGACGCGATCCGGGGTGGAAACCCGGTTTTTCCGAAAAAGATCATGCCCCATTAAAAACCTAGAGCCGTAATCGATTCAACTTGAAACGATTGCGCTCTAGGCCGTGCGATGCCGCCGGCTGTTCAGGCCTTGCGCCGCTGATGCTTGTCGATGGCGGCCTGGACCGCGGCTTGCGATTGAGCGCCAGCCGTCTCGTATTTGGACTTGGCGTCCGCATAGCTCGAATCGCGCAGCTCGTTAGCCTCGCGCTGGAAATGCGGATGGACGTAGCGCGCCATCAGCTCGTAACTGCGCTTAGTTGCCGGCCAATCCGCCCAGTTATGCGCCAACAGCAGAACGCCGCCGAAGCCTCCGTTCGAACCTTGCCACAATCGCTCGAAATGGCGCACGCAATCGCCCGGAGTCCCGATGCAGGCAAGCCCCGATGAAATCAGATACTCGGCCGGGTCCGCCGTAATGTCGGACGGGATGATCGGAAACGTCGCCACCTCGCTGAAATAGCGCTTGAAATTTTCGAGCCCGAATTTGACGTCCGCGAGCGCCCGTTCGCGCGTTTCCGCCACATGAGCGAAGGTGACGATCCGCCATTTGCGGCGGTCAGGCGTCTTGCCGGCAGCGCGTGCACTTTCCTCATAGACCTTCCAGTTGCTCGCATGCGCTTTGAGCGCATCGTCGGACGTGCCGCCAATCGACAGCATGCCGATATTGTGCCTGCCGGCGGCCACGGCTCCGACAGGAGACCGGTTCGAGGCAACCGCCATCTCCATCATCGGCTGCGAGTAGCTTTTAAGTTGCAAACGCGCTTCGTTGAGATCGAACCAATCGGTCTTCCTGGTCACCGCACGGCCCTGCATGAGGTCCATGATGACTTCGAGCGCTTCGTCGAGCTTGCGCCGCTGATCTTCGGGCCTCAAACCCATCTTGACCGCATCATAGACCAGCGAACCCGGCCCAACGCCGAACATGGCACGGCCGCGGGTCATATAGTCGAGTTGCATCATGCGCCCGGCGAGGGTGAACGGGTTATGATACGGCAGCGAGACCACGCCTGTGCCGAGACGAATGTGGCGTGTGCGCTCCGCCGCGCCCGCGATGAACAGTTCCGGGCAGGCAATGATCTCGAACCCGCCGGAATGATGCTCCCCGATCCAGGCTTCGTGATAGTTCAGCCGATCGAGATGAACCAAAAGCTCCATGTCGCGCTCAAGCGCCAGCAATGGGTTTTCGTCGAGCGCATGAAAGGGAGCGAGAAAAACCCCTGTCTTCAAAAACCTGTCCATCATGGGCTCAGTTCTTCTTTTCGGCTGTCGCTTCTCGGTCTCGATCGTAGCAATAACAAATCGACTGACAAGCCGATTGCGCAACCGGGCGGCCAGCGACGATCGTCGCGATCAATTTTCGGGGGTGGTTCGCGCGGACTGTGGATAGTCGGCGCACATCATTCGCATTCGCCAGTCTTGTCAATTTTTCTTGGGCGTCGATGGATGGGCGGTACGGTCGGACGGCGCCGAAGACCCCAAGGTTCTCACGTCACGCGCCATTTCGAGGCAGGTCATGAGTTCCGTATAGCTCGACTCTCCGCCCATTTGCGATTCTGCGACGCAATGTTTCTTGTCGTCGGCCGAGAATGTC
>DASPTX010000012.1:0-42065 GCA_035623195.1 Xanthobacteraceae bacterium
CTCTGCGGCAGCATGTGCCACTGCGCACCGGTGTTGACAATCCACAGCACCGCTTCAAGGACACGACGCGTGGAAACCGGCTTTCGACCAGGACGCCCATCCGGAATGTTTTCTTCCGCAAAGTGATTTCGGATGCGTTGCCACTGCCCGTCCGTGAGTCGAATCATTCAACCTTTATAGCGGATCGACAGCAGCCGGTAATTTTGAGATAGGTTCTAAGCATATTTGCTACTGCCGTGGGTCTAAGCGGCTCTTGAACCTTCGGGAACACTGACCGTAATGGAGGAAATCGTCCGGCCGAGGATGACGGTCCGGCAAGCCATTCCAGGTCGAGATTTTGTCGTGGAACAATCCGGAACCGAGTCGCAGAAATCGCCCTGAGTTCCCAACAAGAGAGCCGGCAATGATGAATTTGCAGACTTGGAATGACTATTCCCAAGTGGTCAACACTGAAAGCCTGGAATGTGAGTTGGAACGCGTGCGTGCGGCCGCCGCCGGTTCGTTGTCAGGTGTGTTCGGCCCGCGGTCGGTCATCTGGCAGATCGATCGGGAAAGCGCAATCTTCCTCGGGGCCGGTCGAGCATTGCTGTTGCAACTTGCTCACCCTTGGATCGCTGCCGCGATCGAGCAGCATTCGGATACTTTTGCCGATCCCGTCGGACGATTCCATCGTACCTTCAGCGCAGTGTTTT
The DNA here is from genome assembly GCA_035623195.1 of Xanthobacteraceae bacterium. Classification (GTDB taxonomy): domain Bacteria; phylum Pseudomonadota; class Alphaproteobacteria; order Rhizobiales; family Xanthobacteraceae; genus BOG-931. The sequence goes on from DASPTX010000012.1 coordinate 693, forward strand.
CAATGGTGTTCGGAACGCTTAACCAGAGCATGAGCGCAGCACGTCGTTTGCATCGTCGTCACGTCGGGATAAAGGGGCAATTGCCCTCGGCTGCCGGACCATTTTCTGTTGGCTCGTTCTACTGCGCGAATGCGATCCCGGCTTTGCGTTGGGTTTACGCCACTCTCATCGAAACGGCCCTCGTCGCCTATGAATTGGTGCTGCCGCCCCTCACACTGCAACAACGGGAACGCTACTATCGCGAGAGCCTGCTGTTTGCCGCCTTGTTTGGCATTCCGAAAGAATGTCTGCCGCAGGACTGGACCGCATTTTCTGACTATTTTTCAGCGACCGTGCAATCCGACACGCTGAGCGTCAGCGATCGAGCACGCACCATGGCGCGGCGATTTCTTGGCGGTGCTGACTTGTGGCTTCCGGTGCCGGCCTCGTACCAGGATTTGACGGTGGCACTTCTTCCGCAACCCGTTCGCGAGCGGTTCGGATTTCGCTATGGCGCTCCCCAGCAGTTGGATATTCATCGGCCAATAGCGCTACTTAGGCGGGTCTACCCCCTTCTCCCCAATCGGCTACGGTATGTCGGTCCTTATCAGGAGGCGGAACAACGGCTTGCAGGAAGACTGACGCCAGATTTTGTTACCCAAACGTGCAATCGTTTTTGGATTGGTCGAGCTGAACTACCCGAAAGACGCGTTGAGGATCATCCCTAAAGGCCCGACATTCAATTGCCTGTCTACGAAATCACTTCATTGGCGATGGCGATCAATGCCTGCATTGCGCGGCGGATAGCGACGAACTTCGCGAAGCTGCCGGACGTGCACGCCAAAGCCGTCCGCGCACTGCTCGATGGGCGGGAAACCTCGGGGCTCAATCTCGGCGCCGGCCGTGGCTGGTCAGTGAACTCGCCGCCGGCGTCCGCGATAGGCTGCTACGTTCACTTGCTGGTCGGGGCGCGGCGCGGCAATCCGGTGATCCGCCGGTTCTAAGAATCGATTTAATGCTTGGTCGTGGTCGATTTAATTTCTCGGCAATATCGACAATTTATCGATCGAAATCGATTTAATGCTTGGCCGCGGTCGATTTAATTTCTCGGCAACATCGACAATTTATCGAACGAAATCGATTTAATGCTTGGCCGCGGTTGATTTGTTACTTGGCTCAGCATCGCATCTTCTAAAAAGAAAAAATTTTTGTATCACGTCCCTGTAAATCATAGCGTAGGGAACATTTTCAACATAAGTAGATTATTACGACCAGCTTTATCGGTCCTTCATTTACAGGAGATCCGCCGTTGAGACTACTTTCAAGAATCCTTAAGGCGAGCCGCGATGGCCGCAATGGATCCGCACACTCACTCACAGGCCGTGCTGGAACCAACGCTGCGAAGGCGGCAGTGCAGCGGCCAAAATTGCTGGTAGCATCACCGGCGTCACCGTCAGCAGAAACAGTCTTGCCCCCGGAGGAGGGCGCAAGCATTCTCGATGAGATCGCTGCCGCGCTCGGCCGCCATGTCATTCTGCCCCCGGGCGGCGCCGAGACCACCGCCCTGTGGGTTCTCCATGCGCACGCTCACGATGCGGCGCAAATTTCGCCGCTGCTGGCCATTATTTCCCCGGACATCGGCTGCGGAAAAACCACCCTGCTCGCCGCGCTGGCGGAGCTGACGCCAGCATCATTGTTTGTCAGCGACCTGACTTCGGCCGGTTTGTACCGCACCATCACCCGCGCTAAGCACACGCTGCTGATCGATGAGGGCGAAATGGTGCTGTCCGGCAACACTCTGCTGCGCAGGCTCGTGAACAGCGGCCATCGTCGCGACGGCGCCCGCGTCCTGCGCGCCGACAACGCGTTTGATACCTGGTGTCCGAAAGTGCTCGCTTCGGTTGGCGACCCGCCCGTCACGGTGTGCGATCGGTCAATCAGGATCTTCCTCAACCGCAAACGCCATAGTACGGTTGCGCCCCTCGATGCCGTTGCCCGTGCTCGGCTCAACGAGCTTTCGCTCCAGGCTGCACAATGGACGACACAACGCCTCGATCGGATCGCTGCCGCCAATCCCGCCATGCCCGCCATGCCCGCAACGCTCGGCAACCACACTGCCGACAATTGGCGCCCCTTGACCGCGATTGCCGATGAGGCTGGCGGCCGTTGGCCAGACTTGGCGCGCTCCTTGGCGACCCAGGCCACCCCTGATGCCGAAGCCGACGAGTCGTCCGCCATCGGCACGCTCCGCGATATTCGCCAAGCCTTCGCACGGGAAGAAACCGATCGCATGGCGACCATTAGCCTGGTTCATGCTCAACGCCGATCCGGATGATCCCGGCGCCCACGTATTCGCAGAGGCGGTCCAATCACCGCCCAACAACTGGCCGGTAGGCTGCGACCGTTCAGAATTTTTCCCAGGACCATCCGGTTCAAAGAGGAAACCCTGAAGGGCTACTATCTGAAGGATTTCCAGGATGCCTTCGAACGCTATCTCGACTAGTGCGGCCAAGGGGAATCACGCGACACGCCAAGGTCACGCTGATCGACTGCGCGCAAAAGTCTGCGGCGGATAACGCCATTGTCCGGCGTTACGCGCTGCCACCGAACGAGTCGGTGCGGTAGTCCCCGAGTGGATGAGGTGCCGACCGGCGGCCGCGCTCAATCGCCCGCGTGCTCTCGTCGGGCTTACGGCCGATTTGGGGTGACCCGACCAACAATGGCCCTGTTATGGCGCCAGGACCGATAACCCGCATCAAATTGTCGTTGTTACGATGTTACGGCCCCGCCGAAAGGGGCCCATTGGCGCGCCAGCTCGCTTCAACGGTCTCGGCGGATCAAGAATGGCCGTTAGCCGTGACCAACAGTGATGGACTGAGTTGTAATGATTTCATGAGCAAAATGAAAAATTTTCATCTATTGTTTTTACCTTCACATTCATTTTTCACCGTAGTATTCAGCGTTTCGCTATTGGATTAATGGATTGCGAAGGAACACGCCGCAATGCTTCTACACTTAAGCGATCAGGTGCGCGAGTGTCATCAACATGCGAAAGACTGCGCCCAAAAGTCTGCGGCGCAATCAGAGCCTTTGATGCAGCAAAGTTTCTTGGATGCGCAACAGGCCTGGTTGCGATTGAGTAAGCGCCTAGCCGAACTTCCCAAGCTCGAGCCGCACCAATAAGGAAAATTCGGGAAGCCTGTTCGTTACCACCGACGACGGCGGATTTCTTCGATGACGATGCTGTTGTCCTGTTCGCCTTCGCCATGGCGCTGACAAGCCTCCAGCACCGCGGCGTGAACGGTGAGAAGCGGTAATTCTTGCCCCGCCTTTTGCGCCTGCTCGATCATCAGGCGCGCATCTTTGGAGCGTCTGCCGCACGCGGCCCTCGGGCGCGAAATCGCGCGCCACCATCTTCGGTCCCTTCGTGTCCATCACCTGCGAAGCAGCCGCCGACAAGCGAGCGACGTGGAGAAATGCGGTTTCGTCGAGACCGAGCCGCTCGGCAAAAACCAGGCCTTCGGCAAGCGCCAGGCGATTGAGCCCGAGAATAAGATTGACGGCAAGCTTTGCGCGGCCGCCGTCGCCGATCTTGCCGATGTGGAAGCGTCGGGGAAACAAGGTATCAAAAATGGGCGCGGCGGCTTGTGCGATCGACGCATCGCCGCCGATGAGCCCAACGCCGTCGCCCTGACGCACTTGCGCGCTCGTCCCCGAGACCGGGGCTTCGAGGAAGCGCAGCTGCTTTGCCACGCGCGCGCCGAGCGCGGCTAGCCGATCCGGATCGCAGGTACTGGTGCAAATGACGATCTTGCCCGCCGCCGCCGGCACGAGTGAACGCTCCACGACATCCTCAGCCTGATCGGTAGAGAATACGGCGATCACGATCGGATCGCAGTCGCGCGCTATTTCGGGGAGCGATCCGACACGTCCGCCGATTTGCAGAAGCTGCTCGTTTCTCGTTGGCTCAATATCGAATCCGATGACGCCGAATCCAGCCGCGATGAGGCGGCGAGCATAGACCTCTCCCATGAGGCCGACGCCGATCAGTCCAACGGGTCTCCGAGTTGGCATGGGCAATGTTTGCCGTTATTCGAGCGACGCGATTGCAAGCTCGCGCGCGACGGTGTCGAGGCTATCGCGCAATGCCTTCGGCACCGGTATGCCGTGCTTGGTGCTTGCGCCGCTCGAGGCGCTTCGCGTGGCTTTGCTCGCCGGGAAGCCAGATCCGCTCAACGCCGGGCAGACGCCGCGAATGACGAATGTCGCGGATCAAGCCGTCCACGGCGCGCTTGAATTCGCCGGCCGGCATAAAGGCATCGATCGATAGCGCTGCAATGGCCTGGCCGGTATTGGTTGCCTTGCCGCTCTCTTTGACGAAATCGATGACTTGGCGCCCAACCGCCGCACGGTTCAACGCGCCGGCAAGAATTGCGATAACAAGACTAAGCCCGTAGCCCTTGTAGTCGCCGATCGGCAGAAGATGGCCTTCATCGGCGCGCTTCGGATCGGTCAGCGGCTTGCCCTCACGATCGATCATCCAGCCGACCGGCATCGCCTCGCCGCGTTGAGCTTTAAGCCGCACCTTGCCATAGGCGGCGACCGTCGGCGCCATGTCGAGCACGATGGCCGGCTCCTCCATCGCCGGCACCGCGACCGCCATCGGATTGGTGCCAAGCAGGCTTTCACTGCCGCCCCACGGCGGCAAGTGGTTGTTGCTGCCAACCGCGAAATAAAGGCCGATCATGTCGTGCGCAAGCGGCATGGTCACATAAAGCGCCGCAGGTCCCGCATGATTGCTCATGCGCACGCCCACCCAGCCAACTCCCGTCGCGCTCGCTTTTGCGATCGCCAATTCGGCAGCGCGGCGCATCACCAGATGGCCCATTGCATTGTCGCCGTCGAGCAGCGCCACCGACGCGCGGTCGTTGATCACGCGAATTTTCGGATTGGGATTGATGCCGCCGGCGCGTAAACGGCGCAAGTAAAGCGGCAAGCGGATAACGCCGTGGGTGTCGCTGCCCCGCAGGTCCGCCTCGACCATGAGATCAGCGAGTATTTGCGCATCTGCTTTCAGCAGGCCGGCGGCAACGAAAGCGCGCGTTACGAAATCGGCGAGATTGCACGCGGCTATCCGTGAATCTGCGGTTGCTTTGTCTGTCGTGGCCATATCTTTCGCTGTCATATCCATTGCTGCTGCCGTGAGTGCTGACGCTGTAGGACCGCACTCTGATCGGTGAGGGAGTTTATGTCTACATGCGGACAAAAGGAGAGGAGACTGGTGCAATCTTGCGGCAGATCATAAAATCCATCGAACCTCTAAGGTAAGCTCCATCAGCACGGATATGAGAAGCACTATGAGCATCGTAACCGCCGAAAAAGTCGCAACGCTAGACGCATGTTTTGGCACATATCCGCATACGAAACCGCTGAAGAGCGGCGAAATTAGATCCGATCGGGTTGCGCTGCGCTTCACCGATGTCGAGCCGATCAACAAGGCGTTTTTGATGATGGTTCGGCAGGAGAAGTTCGACGTCAGTGAAATGGCAATCGCCACCTATTTACAGGCCAAAGCCTACGGCAAGCCGCTCACTCTCCTGCCGGCGACGATGATGGGCCGCTTTCAGCATGGAACTATGTTTTACAATTCCGAACGCGGCACCGTGACGCCGGAAAGCTTGTTCGGCCGAAGGGTCGGCGTGCGGGCGTTCTCGCAGACAACCGGCGTCTGGCTGCGGGGCATTTTGTGGAAGGATTACGGCGTCGATCTCGGTAAGGTGAAATGGGTGACATTCGAAGACGCCCACGTGCCCGAATACCGCGATCCACCGGGCGTCGAACGCGCCGCCGCCGGCAAGGATATGACGAAAATGCTTCTCGAGGGCGAGCTCGATGCAGCGATCTTCGGCGGAAATATTCCGAGCGATCCGCGGTTCAAAAGCGTCATTGCCGAACCGGAGGCTGCGGCCAGGGAGTGGTACAAGAAGCATACAACCGTCCCGGTCAATCATATGGTCGTGGTCAAGAGCGAGCTCGCCAAATCCGACCCCACCGCAGTACGCGAGATTTTCCGGATGCTGCAGGCCGGCAAGAAAGCCGCGGGCCTGCCTAAGCCCGGCGCAATCGATACGATTCCGTTTGGCTTCGCAGCGGTGAAGCCCGCGCTCGAACTGATGTCGAGCTATGCGCTGGAAATGAAAATCATTCCGCGGCGCTTTTCGGTCGAGGAATTGTTCGACGATACAACGCGCGCCCTGTAGCGTGTTCAGCGTATGCCGCTAGCGCATCCGGACAGAGGTGGACTTCGATTTCGCCCAATAGTCTGCTTGCGATTTTTTTGTCTTAAGACGCATGGCATCTTCAAAGCCCGGCGCCATGGAAGCGGACGTGCCGGCCAGGACTTCATGATGTTCGATATTGAGTAACCGCAACCAGCTCTGCTGGCCTAGCGTGAGCCCGATCATGCAGCCGAGCTCCACCAATTCCGGCTCGGTGAACTGGCTGTGCATGCGCTCCCAGAATACATCGTCGGTCTCGAGTCGCCACACGATAGCCTCGGCATAGGCCAGCGCGGCTTTCTGCCGTTCGCTATATTTGGCCGATTTTTCGAAGTTCAAAAGATCGAGCACCTGATCTTCGATCACGCCGCCGCCTTTAGCGGCCTTCACCGAGCGCTGATTGCCGCAATATTCGCAGGTAACGGAGCGCGACACGTAGAGCCGGCATAATTCCTTGATGGTGTGATCGAGCACGCCGGTGCGAAAAATATCGTGCCAGGATTCCGCGAAGAACCAGAAACAGGCCGGAACGTGCGCCCGTACCGCGGAGCTTTCCGGCCGCGGCGTGCCTTCACGTCGACAGCGGTCCATTTCCGCTTGCATCCTGGCGTCCATTTTATCGAGTGGGACATAACTGATCCTCGGCTTGGCCATCCTTTCCCCTAGTTCTGCTTACTTTTCCGGCGTTAATCGCGCGCCATTTGGGCGATGATATTTAAAGGCTAAAGATAATATCTTTACTATTTTAACGCCGCACCCTAGTTTTGTCACGTGGTCCCCGGGGCGTGGCTTAGCGCCGTCCCACCGAGGCAATCGCAGCGGCCGGAAATAACTGAGCGAGCAACCCTATGGCGGTCCCGGTACGCAGCGATTCCACGGCGCGCATCGTGTTTGCGGGCCGTTCTTCGTCGCTATCCGCGCAGGTCGTCGCAGAAGTCCGCGAGGCGCTGTTCGCCAAGCGGCTTCGTCCCGGCGATTTTCTCGGTACGGAAAAGGATTTGGCGGCGCGCTTCGACGCAAGCCGGATTGTCGCGCGCGACGCATTGCGCACACTCGAAGCGCTCGGCATCGTCGAAATTCGCATGGGCAAGGGCGGCGGCGCCCGCATTGCGCACGGCAATCCGCGTCTGTTCGCCGAAGCGCTCGCCGTGCAGCTCGACCTTACCGGGGGGAGCGTCGCCGAAATTATGGATGCACAGCGCGCCATCGAGACGCTTGGCGCCGAACTTGCCGCTGAGAACGCGACGCCTAAGGACGTGGAAAGGTTACGGCGCCTGCTGCACGAGGCGGAAGCTGAAATCGGCGATCTCGATGAGTTCACGAGGCTGTCGCGGGATTTTCACCTCGCAGTGGCCGAGGCCTCGCACAACCGCGTCATCATGGTGCAACTCATCTCGCTCGAAAACGTATCGTGGCCGCGCCGCAATGTCACCGCTACGCCCAAGCTCGCGCGCCATATTTTGGAAATTCACACCAAGCTTGCCGACCTGATCGAACTTCGCGACCCGAGCGGCGCGCGCGCCTTGATGGATGACCACGTAAAAATGATCCGCGCGCGGCGCGTCGCCGAGCGCGGTCAGGCGCGATCCGGCGCTCAATTCGACCCTTGCTGATGAAAGAGGAGAACATCATGGCAAAGTTCATCATCGAACCGCACTTTCGACTCCACGAATGGGTGGCCGAGGAGAAGGGCTACTTCCGTGACGAAGGACTCGATTATGAGTTTCGCGAGCTGGTGCGCTCCACGGACGGCAAAATCCATTCCAAGGGCGACAAGGTCGGCGCGTTCCAATCGTTCGAAGAAGGCCGCAAATCGAGCGTCAGCTGCGCCTGCCACTGGACCGTGAACGTTGCCGCTTCGAAAGGACTCGGTCGCATGTACACGGACGTCTATTCCGTTTCACCGGCGGGAATTTTCGCACCGTCCGATTCGCCCGTGAAATCGCCTGCGGATCTCGCCGGCGTTCCGATTTCGGTCGGTTATCAATCGGGAAGCCACTACGCGACCGTGCAGGCGCTCGAGCCTTACCTCAAACCGGGGCAGATCAATCTCAACTTTGCCGACGGCATGCTGTTCGAACGCATGGAGCAGCTGATCGAGGGCAAGGCGCCGGCGGTTAGCCTGTTCAGCGGCCCTTATTATTTCGCGGAACAGCTCGGCTTCCGCAAAGTTATCGATACGACTTTCATGATCGCCACGATGATTCACGGCGATCCAGATCCCGAAGACTTAAGAAAATTCTTCCGTGCGCTCCGCCGTTCACAGCGCGACATCGATCTCCGCCCCGAGCTCTACACGCACTATTACAAGAATGAATTCCCCGACCGCTTCCATCCCCTGATGGATACGCGGCGTTGGGGTCCCGGTGAACGGCTGGTGTTCGAACCCTATACAAAGGAAGTCTACGAAACGTCATTCGAATGGATCGCGGCGCACGGTATTTTCGCTGACGGCGGGATGGGCTCCGGCAGCTACGAAAAAGCTACGCTCTCGCTGAACGGTTAAATCAGCGTCGGTTTTCGGCAGAAGAAAAAATGAAAACGGCGCGAGACCTGAGCCAGTTGAGGTTGGCGGCGAAAGGTCTCGCGCTGTTGTTCCATACGAGCGGCACGAATTGCTGGCTCACCTCGCTTCGCCGGCCATCGTCAACGTGAAAAAGCCTCGTCTACCGGCGTGCGGTGCGCACGCAGCCGTACCCTAAGAACGCAACCATTCCGGCGAGAATGAACCAAAGGACCGCATCAACGGCCATGTCGTCCTCCTCCGTTCTCCCAGTCGTCTGTCTTCGCTTTTGTCTTGGCTTCTGTCCTCGCTCACGATTGTCGACTCGTGAGCATGTCGGTCGGCCCTGGACGATCAAAATCTCAGGCAAGCGGGAAAGCGCCGTGATTCGATGTCGCAGGGGCGGTTGGACGCACCCTCCGCGACAGATGCTGATTATGGTAAACGCGGCCGCACCGAAGGGCGCATAGCCGACTTGTAACCTTTTATGCCGATAGCCCCGTGTTTTCGCCATTTCCGGCGCAGTTATGCGGCTACGCGGCAAAGCCAGCGATATGTTTGCTGCTGCGGGCGCGCCGCCGCGTAAATCTTTGTGGCAGGCGCCCCAACAATACCTCACATTTCGACACAATCCGACACGCTCCTGCCGTCCACGTCGGCTCAAATTATCTTTTACACCCGGGAACTTACGCGCCATGTGCTGTCGGCGGATCGCCGTCATCCTCGCCGGTTTTTTGCTTGCGATAGCGGCCTGCGGTGGCGTCGCTGTCGCGGGCGCAGCCGATTCCAAATCCGCGAGTGCCGACATCACGGTGATCGGCAATCGGCATATCGGCGCCGACATGATCCGCTCGTATTTTCACCCCGCGCCGGATGGACGTCTTGACGCGGCCGCGCTCGACGCCGCGCTCAAGCAGCTCTACGCGACCGGCCTTTTCACCGACGTCAAGATTTCGCATGCAGGCAATCGCGTGCTGGTGGTGGTTGTTGAAAATCCAACGATCGGGATCGTCGCTTTCGAGGGAAACAAGAAGCTCAAGGACGCCGATCTGGACAAACTGGTGCAATCGAAAGCCGGCGGGCCGCTGTCGCGCGAGCTGATCCAAAGCGACGTGGTGCATATTATCGATCTTTATCGGCAACGCGGCTATTTCGATGCACGCGTCGTGCCGAAAACGATCGATGCAAAAAAGGGCGGTCAAAACGATCGGGTCAATCTCGTTTTCGAGATTAAGGAAGGGCAAAAGCTCGCGGTCAGGGATGTCGTATTTACCGGCAATACCGCCTTTTCGCAGACCAAGCTCAGGGGCGTCGTCAAGACGGGCGTCACCAATCCTCTGAGCTTTCTTCTCGATAACGATGCCTACGACGCCGACCGCGTCGAGAACGACAAGGATTTGCTTCGGCGCTTCTATCGCGCCCACGGCTATGTCGATGTGCGGATATCTTGCGCGACGAGCTACGATGCGGAGAAGAAAGGCGCCGTCGTCACTTTCAAGATCGACGAGGGCCCGCAATATCGCCTCGGCAAGGTCGAGATCGAATCGCGGTTGAAAAATTTCGACGCCAGCGGGTTGCGCGAGGCGCTCCACACGCAGAGCGGTGACTTCTATGATGCCGACGCAGTCGACAAATCCGTTGACAATCTGGCCATGGCGTTGGCGAAGGCCGGCGAGCCGTTTGCGAGCGTGGCGCCTCACACCGAGCGCCGTGCCGATCGCCGCTCGATCGATATTTCCTACAGGATCGACCAGGGCAAACGCGTCTATATCGAGCGCATCGAAATCCGCGGCAATATCAAGACCCGCGACGAGGTGATCCGCCGCGAGTTCGATTTCGGCGAGGGCGATGCCTATAACCGCGCGCTGATCGACCGCGGCGAACGCCACCTCAAGGCGCTCGGCTATTTCAAATCGGTGAAAATCGCCACCCAGCCCGGCTCGGCGCCGGACCGCGTCGTGCTCGAAGTGGCGGTGGAAGAACAGCAGGCCGGAAACTTCTTCATTTCGGGCGGCTATTCGACCAGCGACGGCTTGTTGGCGCAGATCAGCATCACCGACACTAATTTTATGGGTACCGGCGACATAGCCAAGGCGGCCGTGACCTACGGTCAATATGCCAGAGGGTTCGATCTTGCTTTCACCGATCCGTGGTTTCTCGGTCAACGCCTTGCCGTCGGTGGTGAACTGTTCGGCCGGCAAACTTTCGCCAATTCGAACCAGGCGTACAATACCAGCCTCTACGGCGCGAAATTTTCCGCCGGCATGCCGCTCAGCGACGATTTGCGCATGAGTTGGACCTATTCGATCTACAATCAAGGCCTCTCGCTTGACCCTGCGATCGGGACGGTTTCGCTGCCGATCCAGCAGGCGGCGCAGGCCGGCGCCTATTGGGTGTCGTCGTTCGGCAACGGACTGAATTACAGCACGCTCGACAATCCCAAAGATCCCTCGACCGGCGTTTGGGCGCAAACCAACAATGAATTCGCAGGGCTGGGCGGCGCGGCGAAATTCGCGCGAACCACCGAAGATGTGCGGTACTATCATCCGATCGCCGGCGACGTCGTCGGCATGGTTCGGGCGCAAAGCGGCTATGTGACCCCGTGGGGCGGTCAGCAACTGCCATTGCTGGACGGCTTCTTCGGCGGCCCGCAGCTCATTCGCGGATTTGCTCCCAATGGCTTCGGGCCGCGCGATATCACGCCCGGCACCACGATGGATAATCTCGGCGGCAACGTCTATTGGACGACCACCGCCGAGCTGCAAGCGCCGATGCCGTTCGTTCCGCCCGACGCGCAGCTGAAAATCGCATTGTTCTCCGATACCGGCAGCCTTTGGGCGACCAACGCCTCGACTGTTCCGGGCCTCGCCACATCGTTATCGCCGGCGCAACAGATCGCCAATTCGACCGCGATTCGCTCCTCGGTCGGGGTCGGCCTGGTCTGGGATTCGATGTTCGGTCCGATCAGCGTCGATTATGCCTATCCGATCGCGAAGCAGAGTTACGACGTGACCCAGCGTTTGCAATTCCATGCCGGCGGGTTCTAGCGCCTCCTCGCCAATCGCGCTGGCATTGCTGCCCGCTCTCAACTACGATCTCCCTCCAACCTTTCTTACCCCACTTCACAAGATCGCGTCATGAGCTACGACACCATTACCGTTACGCCCTGTTCGCCGCATGTCGGCGCCGAAATCGGCAATATCGATCTGACCCGGTCGCTGACCAATCGGCAGGTGCAGGAGGTGCACGACGCCATTATCGCCCACGGCGTCATCTTTTTCCGCGACCAGAAAATCGATTTCGAATCGCATGAGCGCTTTGTGCGCTATTTCGGCGAGCCGCATATTCATGTCGGCGGCAAGGGCACCGCATCGAAGAGCGTGCCCGGTCATCCCGCTATCCGCCGACAGTATTTCGACGCCAGTTCGAAGCGCGTTTCCGGCGAGGAATGGCATTCGGACCAGAGCTGCGCCGAGATCCCGCCGATGTATAGCGTCCTTTATCAGGAAATCATTCCGCCGAACGGCGGCGGCGATACCATGTTCGCCTCCGCTTACAGGGCCTATGAGGAATTAAGCCCTTCGATGAAAACCTATCTCGAAGGCAAGACCGCGACCCATGACGGCGGGCGCGGCTTCGACAAGAACGCCGATGTCTATCCGGTGGCGGTGCATCCCGTCGTCGTCCGCCATCCGGAAAGCGGCCGCAAGCTCCTCTTCGTCAACCGCGAATTTACCAGCCACATCAACGAAGTCCCGCCGGCCGAAAGCCGCGGCGTCTTGGAATTCCTCTACGACCATATTGCGCGGCCGCATTGGAATATGCGCTTCCGCTGGACCGCAAATTCCGTCGCGTTCTGGGACAATCGCTGCACCCAGCACTTTGCCATCTGGGATTATTGGCCGAATGTGCGCTGCGGCTACCGGATGTTCGTCAAGGGCACCGAACGGCCGACGGCCGGCTGAGTTTCAACCTTGCCACAACGGCGCGAATTGCGCCGCCACCACGTCTTCGTAAGATAACTGCCCCGCGAGTAAGCCCTGACGGCGTGCAAATTCGCACATGCCGGCGACGAACTCGGGCGACAGCGTCGCGTCGTAATAGGGCAGGTCGCGGCGAATGAGCTCGGCGATCAACGCCGCCTCGGACGGCGGAAACAATCTTTCTCCAACCTCGGAGGCGCGGGCCACGTTCGCTTTCAACGCAGCCTGCGTTTTGACGATCGCGCGCACTGTGGCGGCAACTTTATCCCGCGCGCGGGCGATCAGCGCATCGGTGGCCGCAATCGTCGCTGCGGTGAAGTTGAAGCAGCGCTTCGGGCCGTCGCCGCGCCGCACGTCGAGCACGACCGTGCCGACACCGCGCCGCACCGCCACTTCAGCGCTCATTCCATTCGCCCAAAACCCGTCGATCGTGCGCTCTTCGAGCGCTTTGGCGGCAGTGATGCCGAAATTCACGCCTGCGCCGGCCGCGCCGGGCACCGGAGCGATCGTGACGCCGTCGCGTTCGACGTCGATGCCTGCTTCCTCGAGCAAGCCACGCAAGCCTTTGTCGACCCACGGCGCGGCCGCGATGCGGCGGCCCTTGACGACGGAGACGTCGCCGCGGCGGGCGTTCAGCGCGGCGTGCATTACCAGGAACCAGTACATGCCTTGCGCTTGCGCGCAGACGAGCTTCACGCCGCGAAAATTCGGGAAGGCGGCAAGCGCCGAATGGGCGGAGCCGCCGACGAAATCGACCGCGCCGTCGCGCAACGCCGCGTAAGCCTTGTCGACCGGAAAGATCAGTTCGAGCGTAACGTCGAGACCTTCGGCTTTGAAAAATCCAAGCTCGATCGCGGCCTCGGCCGGAAAATAGGAGTTGGAAATCATATCCGGGACCGCGAGCTTCATAGGATGTCCTTTTCCATTTCGGCAAGATACGGCAGCGCGGGGAGGGTGGCGGTGCCGGGGGCGTGGAGCGAGCGTCTCACGGACCGGGCGGGTCTTTTTCCGCCGGTCCGGGGTCGGCGGAGTCGTCGGTGAGCCTAGAGACGGTATCGGCGGGCAGGATGATAGCCGCGCCATCGTTGACAACAAGGCGTTCCTCGCGCCGATAATGCCCTTTGCGACGGGCGGTCGTGCGGCTGCCCGCAAATCGGAGGGAGCGCATGAACCGCCCGCAGCAAGGCTTTCCGCCCATTCTCGACAGACGCGGCGCGCCGCGGGTGCGCCGCTTCGACGAGCAGCGCTGGCTCATCGACAACGTCATCCGCGCCAACGGCATCGATTGGGATCAGCCGCGTTCGCTCTATATCCATTTGCCGTGCGGCATCGAGGCCAATGCCGATTTCGCCGGTATTCGCGAGCGGGTGAAGAAAATGGCCGATATCGGTCCGGCCTTCGCCGCCGTCGCGCGCCGCCGCGAGGCCAAGGCCAATGCCGCCGCGCAGGCCGATCGCAAAGTCACCGCGCGGGACAATTTCTTCATGGCCGCGGTGCACTGGGGGGCGGCGCAGTGGCCCTACGACGAGAACGACGAAACCAACATCGCCTATAACAACAAGAAGCGCGAATGCTACGCCAAATACGCAACGCTCGCGGACCATCACGTCGAAGCGGTGTGGGTACCGTTTAAAGACAAAGCGATCCCGGCATGGCTGCATCTGCCGCCGAACCACGGCGGCGGCCGTTTGCCGGTGGTGATCGCGGTGCCGGGCATGGACAGCTACAAAGAAATCCAGGTCGCGCTCTACGGCGACAAGTATCTCAATCGCGGCATGGCCGTGCTGGCGATCGACGGGCCCGGCCAATACGAGGCGCCGATGATCGGCCTGCACTTCAGCATGGAGAATTGGATCGCGACGGGGCCGGCACTGGTCGATTGGATCGCGGCGCGGCCCGAGCTCGATGCGACACGGATCGCGGTGGCGGGGACGAGCTTCGGCTCGCTGTTCGGCACGGTGCTTACGGCCAACGAGCCGCGGATCAAGGCCTGCGCCGTCATGTCGGTGTGTCACGAGCCGGGTTGCCATACGATTTTTCAGGAAGCCTCGCCGACCTTCAAAAAGCGCTTCATGTATATGTCCGGCATCACCGATGAAAACGAATTCGACGAATTCCGCAGGACGATCACCTGGCAGGGTCATGCGGAGAAAATTCACGCGCCCTATCTCTGTATCGCCGGCGAAGCCGAGGAACTAAGCCCGCTCGAACATTCCGAGCGGCTGATGGATGCGCTGCAAGGGCCAAAGCAAATGGTGGTGTACCAGGAATCGCGGCATTCGGTCGGCAATGTCCCGGCTGCCAATCTCGGTCCATTTCCGCCCATCCTGCTCGCCGACTGGCTGGCCGATCGCCTCGTCGGTAAGCCCTTCGTCAGCGAGCGCTGGTACGTCACCGGTTCTGGCGACATCGACAAGACGCCGTATTAAGCATCGCGCCCACAGCGCGCCGCAACCCTCTCGCCGCAACCGGCAGGCGGGATTAAACTTGCCTCGATTGTTCGGCGCGCTTGTGCCCGATCCGCTCCTCCATGCGCCCGACGCCGTCGCGCGGCGCCGGCAACAAATGGATCCCTGGGGGCAAATCCGATGTTCGGCATTTTCCTGATCTTTCTCGGTACCGCCGGCATATTGGCGCCAGCGGCTTCGGCGCAATCTCCGGCGGCGGTCATCGAGGAACTCGTAGGAATGCCGCCCGGCATTCAATTCATGGACTATGTCGAGCCGGGCCAAGTCATTCATCTGGGCCCCCACGACCGCATGGTGCTCGGCTATTTGAAGTCGTGCTGGCGCGAGACGATCATCGGCGGAACGGTGACGGTAGGCGCCGACAAGAGTGAAGTCGCCGGCGGCGAGATCACGCGGTCCAAAGTGGCGTGCGAGGCCGGCAAGATGCCGCTCAGCGCCGAATTGGCCGGCAAAAGCGGCGCCATGGTCTTTCGCCAGGTGCCTAACCCGCAGGTGGCGGCGTTGCCGCATCCGGAATTCACTTTGTACGGACTTTCGCCGGTCTTCGAGGTGACGCCCGGCGGCAGCCTCGTCATCGAACGCCTCGATCAACCCGGCGAGCGGCACGAGATCGTCATCACCGGTCAAGAGCTCGTGCGCGGCGCGTTCTTGGATTTGGCGAAGACCGGCCTGACGCTCGCTCCCGGCGGCGTCTATCGGGCCAAACTCGGCGCGCAAGAGATCGTCTTTAAGATCGATCCCAACGCCGAGCCCGGCGCGACGCCGCTCGCCGGCCGCCTGGCCAGATTGCAACCCCGACACTAACGGCGGCGAACGCTTCGAATGATGAGGCCATCGGCACGTCTTCGCGATGCGGGTGCCGCCGTCATAATCGCATTGTGCGCAGCGCTCATCGGCCTGTCGCCCGCGCTCGAGCGGCTTAGCGGCCTCTCGATCGATATACTCACCGCGCTGCGCTGGCATGTCTTTGGCGGTATCCACAGTCCGCAATCTTCGCCCACGGTTGTGGTCGCACTCGACGAGGAGACCTACCGCATGCCGCCTTTTGCGGGCACGCCCGCGATCACTTGGACGCGGGAGATCGGCCAGGTTTTGACCGCGATGCTTGCCGGCGGCGCCAAGGTTGTCGGCTTCGACGTCGTGTTTCCAACGTCCATCGAACAATCCGAAATCCGTTTGGCGACGGCACGCTCGGGGCAAGGTTGCGCGGCTTTGACGGCGATTTCCTGCGCGCGCTTGCCCTCGGAGCACGCGCGGGGAAAGTCGTGCTGGGTGAGGCGCAACATCGGGACTTCCCGATTAGGCCCGCTCCAGGTCAGCGCTTCGCCGTCGGGCAAGGTGCCAATATCCGATCTCTGAACGTTTATAGCGATCCTGACGACGTGGTGCGGCGCATTCCGCTCACCGTCGTTATCGACGGCAACAGCGAACCGACGATGGCGGTCGAGCTTGCGGCACGCGCGCTCGGCAGCGCCCCCGTGGTTGCCCCCGACGGTACAATGACCCTTGCCGGGTATCGGATTCCCTCCGAAGTCCCGAATACCATGGCGCTTAATTTCGACGGCGGCGCCGACGGGATTCCGACCTATTCGCTCGCTGATCTCCGCACCTGTATCGAACAAGGCAACCAGGAATTCTTCCGCCGCTATTTCGCCGGCAAAGTCGTGATTGTCGGCACGACGCTTGACGTGGAAGATCGCCAAGTCACCTCCAAGCGTTTTGCGACCGCGCCCGAAAATTCCACTGGTCCGCGTTGCGCGCTGCCGGCGCCAAAAGCAGCGACCTTCTTTACCCGCGATTCGACCAAAAAGCGGCAGCGCGAGTACGGCCGCGGCCGCCAAGCCTGCGAGCGCGAGCGAAATAAAGTCGCGGCCGAGCCGTCCGATTTCGATCAGCGCATCGCGTTGAATGAGGTTGTTGACCGCGGTCGCATGCGTGTAGACGCCGGGCTGCTGCGATCCTTGTCTATCTGGCGACAGCCGGGCTTTGGACCGCCGGCGCGGTGGTTGCCTTTTACTATTCCGTTTCGCTGCCGTTGATCGAGCCGCTGCTTGCTGGGCTGATCGGGTTCGGCGCCACGACGGGTTTCCGTTTTCTCATCGCCGACAAGGATCGGCGCTTTCTACGAAAGAGCTTCGCTCTTTATCTGGCGCCCGCCGTGATCGAGAAGATGATGGCGTCGAACAAGCCGCCCGCCTTTAGGCGGCGAGACCCGCGATGTCACCGTGTTCTTTTCCGACCTCGCCGGGTTCTCGTCGATTTCCGAAACACTCGCGCCGACCGAGCTGGTGCGATTCATGAACGAATACCTTTCGGCGATGACCGACATCATCCAAGAGCACGGCGGCTTCGTCGACAAGTATATCGGCGATGCGATCGTCGCCGTGTTCGGCGCGCCGCACGACGACAGGGATCACGCGGCAAATGCTGTGCGCGCCGCGCTGCGCTGTCGTGTTCATCTCAATGAGCTAAACCGCAACCTGGTCGAATGGCGAAATTACACGTTGCGACAACGCATCGGATTGAATTCCGGCGACGCGCTTGTCGGAAATATCGGCTCGCGGCAACGGTTCAACTATACGGTCATGGGCGACACGGTAAACGTTGCCTCAAGGCTCGAAGGCGCCAACAAATATTTCGGCACATCGATCTTGGCCTCCAAGAGCACGTTCGAGCGCGCAGCGGCGACGTTCGCCTGGCGCGAGCTCGACACCGTTCGCGTCCAGGGCCGCGAGGAGCCGGTCGATATCTACGAACCGTTGGCTCCGCTTAACGAGGAAACGCCCGAGCAGAAGGCGTGGGCCGATGCGTATAGCCGTGGTCTTGAACGCTGGCGTAAACGCGACTTCGACGGTTGCATCGCTCGACTGATGCAGACCGCCGCCGCCGATCCGCCGTCGGCAATGCTTCTGCAACGGGCCAAACACTTCATCGCGCACCCTCCGGGCGCCGAATGGGTCGCGGTCAATACGCTCGAAGGAAAGTGACGCGACGCTTACGCCGCGATGGCCTCGAGCCGGCGGTTGGTGACCGCCGGTCCAAAACCGGCGATCACGACGAAAACGATCGCCATGGCGCCGGCGGTGAAGCTGAAGACGCCGATCGTGCCGTAACGGCCGAGGAAGAAGGCGATGATGAAGCTGGAGAAGATCGCGGAAAAACGGCTCCAGGAATAAACGAAACCGACGGCCTGCGCGCGTATGCGGGTCGGGTAAAGCTCGGCTTGATAGGCGTGAAACGAGAACGACATCCAATTGTTGCAAAGCGTGATCAACAATCCGCATAGAATGACGCCGATCGCGCCGGTCTGCCGCGCGAATAAAAGGCCGAACACCGCAATGCCGGCCGCCGCCCAGGCGATCTGCCATTTGCGCTCGAAGCGATCCGCGAAGAAAATGCCGATCAGCGGGCCGATCGGCGCGGCGATCGCGATGATGAACGTGTAGGTGAGGGACTTCGTCACCTCGACACCCTGTGAAATGAGTAAGGTCGGCACCCAGCTCATGAAACCGTAATAGCCGACGGTTTGAAAGAGATTATAGATCACCAGCATTACGGTGCGGCCGCGGTAGGTCGCGTTCCACATTTCCGCCCAGGCGCCGGTCTTGCGCTCGGTTTCGCCGGCGAGCATCTCGGGCGGCGGTAGTTTGGCTCCATCGTCGCGGATGCGGCGCTCCAGGTCGCCGACGATGCGGTCGGCTTCCGCGGTCCGGCCATGCTGTTCGAGCCAGCGCGGCGATTCCGGCAAATTTCTGCGGATCCACCAGATCACAAAAGCTCCGACCGAGCCGATGACCACCACCCAGCGCCAGCCGTCGATCCGGAAAATCGTCCGCGGCACGAGCTGCCAGGCCAGGAACGCCACCACCGGCACCGCCGTGAACATGATGAACTGGTTGTAGGCGAAGGCGGGACCGCGCTGGCCTTTGGGCACCAATTCCGACACATAGGCGTCGACATTGACCAGTTCGACACCGAGCCCGACGCTCGCGATCAGGCGCCAAAGGTTGATGGTCTCCGGCGTATTTTGAAATGCCATGACGAACGCGCCGATCGAGTACCACAACAGCGCGAAAGTGAAGATCGAGCGCCGCCCGAACCGGTCGGAGAGCCAGCTGAAGGCGAGCGTGCCGATGAAGAGCCCTAGAAACAGCGCGGCGACGAAACTGGCGAAGCCCTTCAGGTCGAACAGGCCCTGCGTCGTCGGCGTGAACAGGCCCGCCTTGAACAGACCGATCGCGATATAGGCGGTGAAAAACAGGTCGTAGAACTCGAACCAGCCGCCGAGCGACAGGAGCGTCACCAATCGTCGCGTATGGCGCGACGGCGGCAGCCGGTCGAGACGCGCTGCGATGGTAGCCGCCGTGTCCGATGCCATGATTTTCCCCCTTAACCATTCGCCGCATTCGCACTTCGACGGACGATAGTATACGACCTTCGCATCAAGTCAGCCCGTTTATGGACATGCCATGGATGTGTTCGAAGCCGTCGATTCCCGCATCTCCTGTCGCTGGTTTCTCGACAAGCCGGTCGCTCCCGAAATCGTGCGCCAACTGATCGCGCGCGCCGCGCGCGCGGCCTCCGGCGGCAATCTGCAGCCTTGGTACGTTTATGCGCTCGCCGGTGCGGCGCTGGCCGAGATCAAACGGCAGACCGCGTTCGCCATCGCCGGCCGCGATCCGCGCCTGGAGGAGGCCGAATATCCGATTTATCCGAAGACGATGTGGGAGCCCTATAAATCGCGCCGCGAGTATCACGGCGTGCAGCTTTACGGCGCGCTCAAGATCGATCGCGACGATGCGGCGGCGCGGCTTGGCCAGTACAAGCGCAATTTCGAATTCTTCAACGCGCCGGTGGCGCTCTTTATCGCCATCGATCGCAAGCTCGGGTCCGGCCAGTGGGCCGACCTCGGCGGCTATATCCACGCCTTGATGTATCTGGCGCGCGGTTACGGCCTCGATACTTGCGCGCAGGAATCCTGGAGCCGCCTCTATCGCATCGTCGGGCCGTTCGTGAAAATGCCGCCGGAACAGATGCTGTTCTGCGCGGTCGCCGTCGGCTATGGCGACCACAGCCATCCGGCCAACAGCTTCCGGACGCCGCGTGCCGGCCTCCGCGAGTTTTGCCGGTTTATCGGCTTCGACTGAGAGGCGCATTCAGCTCGCCTCGCGCGCCGACGGCTTGGCATCAATTCAATCAATGACCGTCCTAACCAATTGGAATTATGAATGAAATGCACTCGCCGTTTCGCTATGCGCCGTATCCTTTCAATTCGAGATTTCGACGTGCGGGTTCGGCGGCAGGCGTGTTTTACGCAGCCGAATTCAATGAAACCGCAATCGCAGAGGCGTCGTTCGACCGGGTGCTCCTTTATGCGGAGAGTCCGGACACGCCGTGAACACCCTCCGATTCACCGGACTCATCGCAATTTCTCCCTTTGTTGGTTTCTATGTCGAGGCCGAAGATTACATCGTCTTATGATGGCCTCGAAAGGCCGCTACGTCACGTTGCGGGCGGAACCGCGGCGGAGTTTTACCGTCAAAACGCATATGATAACGTTGATAAGTCATGAGCGGGCGCGAAGCGCCGAGGATACGCCATGAACCTGACAGCGCTCGGCTATGTCGGCATCCGTGCCACGGTTATCGACGACTGGGAGAATTTCGGCACGCGCTTTCTCGGCATGCAGCTCGTCGACAAGAGGCGCGGCGCGCTTGCGCTGCGCATGGACGACCGCAAGCAACGCATCATCGTCCACACCGGTCCGGATGATGGGCCGTCGTTTTACGGCTGGGAAGTCGTCGACGGTACGGCGCTCGATGCACTTGCGGCGCATCTGGAAAAATCGGCCGTCAAAGTCGCGCGCGGTTCGCGCGCGCTCGCCGATGATCGGCGTGTCAAGGAACTGATCGTCTTTTCCGATCCGATCGGCAACCGGCTCGAAGCGTTCTACGGCGCGGAAGTCGCGAACGACCCGTTCAAGCCCGGCCGTTCGATTTCCGGCTTTCGCACCGGGCCGCTCGGCATGGGCCACGCCGTGCTGACGGCGGAACGGCTCGATACGGTATTGCCGTTCTACACCGAAATCCTCAATTTCAAGCCGAGCGATTACATCCTCAAGCCGTTCAAGGCTTATTTCTTCCACGTCAATGCACGCCACCACAGCCTTGCCTTCATCGACACCGGCAAGAACGGCATCCATCATTTGATGGTGGAGCTGTGCTATCTCGACGATGTCGGCCAAGGCTACGATCTCGCGCTCGGCGAGCCGGAGATGATCGGCACCACGCTCGGCCGTCACGTCAACGACCACGTCACGTCGTTCTACGCTAAGTCGCCGTCGAAATTCTTGGTCGAATACGGCTGGGGCGGCCGCACCATCGATCCGGCGAATTGGACGCCGCACGAGCGCAACGAAGGGCCGAGTCTGTGGGGCCACGACCGCATGTGGCTGACGGAACAAGCCCGTGAAGAGGCGCGCAATTTGCGCATTCGCGCCGCGCAATCCGGCAGCCGCGAGCCGGTCAATGTCATGGACGGAAATTACGCGCGTGCCGCGGATGTCTGTCCGTGGTGGAACGCCAACGTGCAGACGCGCAAGACGGCAGGGTAAAACTTTCCGCCGACCCTGCGCAGACACCCGCGAAAGTTCGGAACGGATTTCCGCTTAAGTGAAATTTTCGATCAATTCGCGGCGCGGCGCATGGCGACCCAAGTTCCGTAACATTGGTTGCCGCCGATACTCCAGCGGCCGTCGCCGGTTCCCCCGCGCAGCCGCCCATATCCCGTCGCGCTCTGGCCGCCCCGGTTCACCGTCACCAGGATGGCGCCGCTCGCTACTACCGCTCCCGAAATCCGATAGCTGAAATCGTCATCCGCCTGCAGCACTTGGCCACCGACGATGCGGGCCGGATAGCGGGCGCTCGCATCGCAGGGTCCGCCCTGGGTGTGAATCAAGACGCTCCACAGCCCGTCATAAGCGTGCGACCGCACCAGCGTTGCGCGTTTTTGCGCAGCGTACGAAGGGATCGCGGTCATTGTCGCTGCAATCAGACTTACGGCCGCGATGGCCGTTACCACGCCAAGCTTGCTCATTTGTCGCCTCCCGGTTGCGGATCGTTCGGGACGCTTGCCGACGAACCTGGAAAAGGCGGCGGCTCGGCGGCGAAGGGCCTCCCGCTTTTGCCCTGATCATAGCCGACATTGAATAACGCTTTCATGTAATTCGGGTCGAAGGCGCCACGGCTCGGCGCGCTGAAACCCGGCGGTATAGTCGCGACATTGAAGCCGATGCCGTTACGCCTGGCGGCGACATAGGCGCGGTCGAGCAAATCGCGCAGGTCGGTTTTGATCGCCATGCTCACGGCCTGGGACAGGATCGTGGGCGTGGTGCGCTCGACCACTTCGAAGTCCGGCTGCAGGCCGCTATTGATGACGATATAAAGCTGCGTCGCCGGAATCTTATAGTCGCTGGTGCTTTCCATAAGCGCGGGCGGAGCGACAAAAAATTGCCCGCCGACCCCACCGTCGACATGCATTTCGGCGAAACGCTTGCCGTTGCCCTCGACCTCGATGAGCACCGGCGGGAAAGCGCCCGGAATGCTCCCCGAGGCAAGGAGCACGCTGCGGAAAAGCTTCAGCGCTTGATCGCCGCCGCGGGCGGCGATCGCGCCCATATTCCACACCACCGGACGTCCCGCATCGAGATTGCTGGTGACGACGAATAACCGCCGCCCGCCGCGGTGAGCCGCGGCGATATCTTCGAGCAGCGCCGGCGTGATTTCCCTGGCGATCAAATCCTTCAGCGGCCAGGTATTGAGAAAGCTCTCGCCGGTGCCGCCGACCTCGAAAATATCCGCGGCGCTGGTCTGCGTGTAAACGGCCTTCAGCACGGCGTCATAGCGCGATCCCGCGAACACAAACGGCGCCATCAGCGCGCCGGTGCTCACTCCGATCACGACTGCATAGTCGGGACGGTTGCGGGCCGCGCTCAAGCCGTTGAGTAAGCCAGCGCCGAAAGCGCCATCGGCGCCGCCGGTCGAAAGAATAAGCCACGGACCCGGCTGCGACGGCAGCGCCGCTTCGAAGTCGGTGATCGAGTCGCCCCAAAACCGCGCATCAGGCATACCGGGAATGACGGCCGCGGCGTCGTCGGCAGCGGTAAAGGGCATACGCGGAGGCGGTTTCGGCTGCTGCTGACCGGAAGACGGTGCGAGCGCCGGTTGCGGCGTCCTTTTGAGCTGTGCGCGGGCTTTATGCTGGCCGTCTTGTCCCTGCGCTGTCGCGGTGGCGAACGGCGAGCCGGACGAAGCCACGGCAATAGCGGCGGCCGCAAATGTGCAGACAGTCCAGCGGAGGATGCAATTCATTGCGAACCAAGCGTTGGGAACGCGGCGGAAGGTTCAATTGCGATTGCGGCTGAATTCGGCCCCCGGATCAAATCGGACCAGCACAAGCATACACCAGCATGCCGAAATCGCCGATCGCGACAACCCGATCCACTCCCCCAATACAACGCACAGGCATGAAAAATGCGCCTGCGACCGATTGGCCCAGCCTTGATTGGCTCAAGCCTGCCGATCGGCGACGAATCTTGCGCCTTCTATTAGAATCGCAGCCGCGGGTCCGAATGGACCGAGCGCCGTTTCCGCTTCAGACACCAAGTGTCGCAGCCGCTCTTTGGCGCCCGCCAGTCCGAGCACCGTGACGAAAGTCGCCTTGCCGGCGGCCACGTCCTTCCCAGTCGATTTGCCCACCAAGGTCGGGTCACCCTCGATATCGAGAAGATCGTCGGCGATTTGAAATGCTTCGCCGACCGCCGCGCCGTAGTGTGTAAGTGCGTCGCGCTCCTGCTCCGTTGCACCGCCGAGAAGGCCCCCGGCCTGGCACGCGAAGCGCAACAGCGCGCCCGTCTTCATCGCCTGTAGCATCCGCACGTCGCTCTCGCCATGTTCGAGCACGCCGAAGCGGCCCTCCGCGGCGAGGTCGAGCATTTGGCCGCCCGCCATGCCGCCAAGCCCGGCGGCGCGCGCGAGCGCATTGACAAGCTTGATGCGCACCGCTGGATCGGGATGGGTCTCCGGGCGTGACAGAATGTCGAAGGCGAAAGTCAATAGTCCGTCGCCCGCGAGAATCGCCGTTGCCTCGTCGAATTTTCGGTGCGCCGTCGGCTGTCCGCGCCGCAACTCGTCATTGTCCATGGCGGGCAGGTCGTCATGAACCAGCGAATAGCAATGCGCGCATTCGAGCGCGGCTCCCGCCAAGAGCGCGCTCGCCCGGGGGACTTTGAACAGGTTCGCCGATTCGACGACCAAAAACGGGCGGAAGCGCTTGCCGCCGCCGAGGCTCGCATAGCGCATGGCCTCGATCAGCCGGCCCGGCCGGCTGAGCTCGCCTTCGGCGGCCGTCGTTGTGAGCAGCCGGTCGAGGAGGACCTCGGTCTCGGCGGCCACGGCGTCGAGCCGTGCCAGAAAAGGGCTATTTTTTGCGGTCATCGAAGCCTTTGCCCCGCGCAGCGTCGCTGCAGGGTCCTATATCAGGTCTTGGATTTAAGGTGTAACGGAGCGACGGTTTATTTTTCCCTCGAAGGTCCATTCGTGGCTGAAGACATCATAGCGGCAATAGTGCTTGCGATCTGGCTCTATCTCATCGCCGCGCGCGGGGGATTTTGGCGCGCGGCCCAGCGTGACGATGCGAGCGTTAGGCCGAACGACGATACGGCGCGGCGATGGCCGGCCGTCACGGCCGTCATCCCGGCCCGCGACGAAGCCGAAACCGTCGGCGAGACGGCGGCCTCCCTGCTACGTCAGAATTATCCTGGCATTTTCACCGTGGTCCTCGTGGACGATCAAAGCCGCGACGCGACCGCGAGCGTTGCGCGCGAGGCCGCTGCCGCACTCGGTGCCGGCGATCGGCTGTGCGTACTTTCGGGCCGCGCCTTGCCGGCGGGCTGGACCGGCAAACTTTGGGCGCAGAGCCAAGGCGTCGAATTTGCCGAAAACATGCCCCAGGCGCCGGAATATTTGCTCCTGACCGATGCCGACATTATCTATGCGCCGGACGCGCTCGCTTCGCTCGTCGCGCGCGCCGAACGTCATGGCTTCGTCCTCACCTCGCTGATGGCCAAGTTGCGCTGTGAGAGTTTTGCTGAACGCATGTTCGTGCCCGCGTTCATTTTCTTCTTTCAGATGCTCTATCCGTTCGCCTGGGCGAGCGATCCCCGTCGGTCCACGGCCGCGGCAGCCGGCGGCTGCATGCTTATTCGGCGCGACGCCTTGCGGGCGGCCGGCGGTTTGGCCGCGATCCGCACGGCGCTGATCGACGATTGCGCGCTGGCAAAGACATTGAAGCCACACGGTCCGATCTCGATCGCGCTGACCGAGCGCGTGCACAGCGTGCGCGCTTACCCTGCCGTCGGCGACATCCGCCGCATGGTGTCGCGTACGGCCTATGCGCAACTGCGCTATTCTCCATTTTTGCTGGCCGGCACGGTACTCGGCTTAACGCTGACCTATCTCGCGCCGGTTGCGCTTGCGGTTTTTGCCGAAGGCATTCCGCAATTTGTCGGTATCTTCGCCTGGGTGTTGATGGCGTTCACCTTCTGGCCGACCTTGCGCTTTTATCGCAGGTCCTGGCTGTGGGCCCCGGCGCTGCCGGCGATCGCCGCCGTTTATATGGCATTCACCCTCGATTCCGCCTATCAGCATGCGCGCGGGCGCGGCGGCATGTGGAAAGGCCGTGCCCAAGGCAATATCTCGGGTCTGCGATGATCGACACTGACGCATTACGGTCCGGCAAGGGCCACAAGGATGAGAATTTTCCGGTCGCGTCCTTTCTTATCCATCCGAGCCATCGCGGCGCTATTCTGGCGTTCTATGATTTCGTCCGCACCGGCGACGACATTGCCGATCACGCCACGCTCGCGGCGTCCGACAAGCTTCATCTGCTCGATCGCCTCGAAGCCGGACTGCTGGGCGCGAATGACGAGGACGCCGCGGCCGTGCGGTTGCGCGCGGAGCTTCTTCGCCGCGGTCTTCCGGCCAAACACGCGCAAGATTTGATTTCAGCCTTCAGGCTCGACGTCACCAAGCTGCGCTACCGCGACTGGGACGATCTGATGTCTTACTGTTCGCTGTCGGCGATGCCGGTTGGCCGGTTCGTTTGCGACGTGCATGGCGAGAGCCGGGCGGTGTGGCCGGCCAGCGATGCGCTATGCGCTGCCTTGCAGATCATCAATCATTTGCAGGACTGCAAAGCTGATTTCTGCAATCTGAACCGGGTCTACATTCCGCAGGACGCATTGGCGTCGGGCGGCATCGCGGTCGAGGCTCTCGGGGAAGAGCGCGCGTCGCCCGCGCTGCTTAGGTGCTTGCATAAGCTGGCGGAACGGACCGAATCGCTCCTCCGCGAGAGCGACGGTTTTTCCGCCTCGCTTGGCGATTGGCGTTTGGCCCTCGAAGTCTCCGTCATCAACGGGCTGGCGCATCGGCTCACAGGCATCTTGCGCGTGCGCGATCCGCTCAGCGAGGACGTCCATCTTGGCGTTCCTGCCGCTGCCGCCCGCACGCTGCTCGGCATTTTGAGCGGCGGCGCTCAACGCATCGGCCGGCGCTTTTTTGCCGGTTCGCAAAAGCCGCGGGGTGCGTGAGTGCGCAAAACCACACAGGCGGCCGAACGCGCCTCCGGCAGCTCGTTCTATACCGGGATGCGGATTTTGCCGCGCGCCCAGCGCGAGGCGATGTTCGAAATTTATGCGTTCTGCCGCGCGGTCGACGACATCGCCGACGATCCGGGGCCACGCGAGGGACGGCTCGGCGCTTTACAGCAATGGCGCGCCGACCTTGCCGCGGTTTTTGCCGGCGCGCCGCTGCCGCAACTCGCTGGCCTGGCGCGAGCGATTCACAGCTTCGATCTGCGGCACGACGATTTTCTCGCCGTCATCGACGGCATGGAGATGGACGTCCGCGCCGATATTCGCGCGCCGGATCGCGCGACGCTGGACCTTTATTGCGACCGCGTGGCTTGCGCGGTCGGGCGCCTTTCGGTGCGGGTCTTCGGCATGGAGCAGAAACCGGGTCTCGCACTGGCCCATCATTTGGGCCGTGCGTTGCAGCTCACCAATATCTTGCGCGACCTCGACGAAGACGCGGCACTCGGCCGCCTTTATCTGCCGCGCGAGGAACTGCAAGCGGCGGGTATTGTGACGACCGACCCGGTCGCCGTCTTGGCGCATCCGGCGATCGCCAAGTCCTGCGCCGCCATAGTCGCCCTGGCGCAAGCTGAATTCGGGAAAGCGGCGGCGATCATGGTTGAAGCACCGCGCCGCGTCGTGCGGGCGCCCCGCATCATGGCGGAGGCTTATCGGCTTATTCTCGATCGTCTCGTCGCGCGCGGCTTTGCGCCGCCGCGGGCGCCGGTGCGCCTACCGCGGACGAAAATCCTTCTCATCGTTCTGCGCAATCTCCTGTGATGGCCGTCACCGTTCACATTATCGGCGCCGGTCTCGCCGGCCTGTCCGCCGCGGTTCGGCTCGCGGGGCGCAGCGATCGCGCCGCGGCGGTGCTGCATGAAGCAACTGCTTTCGCCGGCGGCCGTTGCCGCTCCTTCCATGACGCCTCCCTCGGCATGACGATCGACAATGGCAATCACCTTCTGCTGTCGAGCAATCGCGCCGCACTCGCCTATTTGCGCGAGATCGGTTCCGCGCACCGCCTCGTCGGACCCGCCTTGGCCGAATTCCCGTTTGTCGACCTCGGCAGCCGCGAGCGCTGGACGCTGCGCATCAATGACGGCCGCCTGCCGCTGTGGGTGTTCGCGCCGCGTCGCCGCGTGCCGGGCACGCGGGCGCTCGATTATCTGCCGCTGGCGCGCCTTCTTTGGCCGCCGCCGGACAAGACGGTCGGCGAGACCATTGCTTGCCAAGGTCCGCTCTATTCGCGCTTGATCGAGCCGCTCCTTCTCGCCGCGCTCAACATCGATCCGCCACAAGGCTCAGCGAAGCTTGCCGCCGCCGTGATCCGCGAAACGCTCGCCGCCGGCGGCCGCGCTTGCCGGCCGCTAATCGCCCGCGAGGGATTGGCTCCGACCCTGATCGAGCCTGCGCTCGATCACTTAAAACGACGCGGTGCGGAAGTGCGATTCGAGCATCAGCTTCATGCCCTGCGATTCGGCGCGCAACGCGTGGAAGCGCTCGACTTCGGCGGCGAGATCGTTCCGCTTGGCGATGAGGATGCCGTTATCGTCGCCGTGCCGCCCTATGCCGCGGCCGCGCTGATCCGGGGTCTCGATGCGCCGAGGGAGTTTCGCGCCATCGTCAATGCTCACTTCCGCGTCGAGCCGCCCGCCGGCCAGCCGCCGATTCTCGGCATCGTCAACGGCACAATCGAATGGATCTTCGCCTTTCCCGGCCGGCTGTCGGTGACCATCAGCGCCGGCGACCGGTTCATCGACACTCCGCGCGAGGAACTGGCCAAAACAATCTGGGCGGAAGTGGCGAGCGTCACCGCGCTGCCGCCTGTGTTGCCGCCCTGGCAGATAGTGCGCGAGCGCCGCGCAACTTTTGCGGCGACGCCGGCGCAGGATCGAAGGCGGCCCGGCGCGTCGACCGCGTGGCGCAACCTTTTTCTGGCCGGCGATTGGACGAATACCGGCTTGCCGGCAACCATCGAAGGCGCGATTCGATCCGGCCATCGCGCCGCCGAACTCCTCACGCAGTGAAATCAGCAATGAGCGAACTCGATCTCGACCGGTACATCGATTCCGCGACGCGCGCGCTGCTCGCTTGCCAGCGCGAGGACGGTCATTTTTGTTTCGAGCTTGAAGCGGATGTAACCGTCCCGGCCGAATATGTACTGCTGCGGCACTATCTCGGCGAACCGGTCGATGCCGCGCTCGAAGCCAAGATCGGCGCCTACCTTCGGCGCACTCAAGCCGGGCACGGCGGCTGGCCACTGTTCCAGGACGGCGCATTCGACATGAGCGCGACGGTGAAGGCCTATTTCGCGCTGAAAATGATCGGCGAGCCGCCGCAGGCCGAGCACATGCGCCGCGCCCGCGAAGCGATCCGCATGCGCGGCGGTGCCGAGCGCAGCAATGTGTTCACGCGGTGTCTGCTGGCGCTTTACGGCATCGTGCCCTGGCGCGCGGTACCGGTGATGCCGGTCGAGATCATGCTGTTGCCGAAATGGTTTCCGTTCCACCTCGACAAGATTTCCTATTGGAGCCGCACTGTTATCGTGCCGCTTTTGGTGCTGATGGCGAAAAAGCCGCGCGCCCACAATCCAAAAAACGTCAGCGTCAGCGAGCTCTTTCTCGAACCCCCGCAACAATTGGGACCGGCGCCGAAGGCGCCGCAGCAAAAGGCGGCGTGGTTCTGGTTTTTTCGCGCCGTGGACAATGTGTTGCGCACTTTCGAACCGCATTTTCCCAAGCGCATGCGAGCGCGCGCCATTGATCACGCCGTGGCCTGGGTCGCGGAGCGGTTGAACGGCGAAGACGGACTGGGCGCGATCTTCCCCGCCATGGCCAACAGCGTGATGATGTACGACGCGCTCGGCCATCCGGCCGATCATCCCCGGCGCGCCATCGCGCGCCAATCGATCGAGAAGCTACTCGCCGTGCACGATGAGGAAATCTACTGTCAGCCCTGCGTCTCGCCGGTCTGGGATACCGGGCTTGCCTGTCATGCGCTGATCGAGGTTGGTGGGGTGGCGGCGGCCGAGCGCGGGCTCTATTGGCTTGTGCCGAGACAGGTGCTCGATCTGCGCGGCGATTGGATCGCGCGGCGGCCGAACCTACGTCCCGGCGGCTGGGCTTTTCAATATGCCAATCCTCACTACCCGGATGTCGATGACACCGCAGTCGTCGCGATGGCGCTCGATCGCATGCAGGGGCAGAGTCGACAAGCCGGGCAGGGCAATTACCGCGCGGCGATCGATCGCGCCCGCGAATGGATCGTCGGCATGCAGAGCGGCAATGGCGGCTGGGGCGCCTTCGATACCGACAACGAATATTATTATCTCAACAATATTCCATTCGCCGACCACGGCGCGCTGGTCGATCCGCCGACCGAGGATGTCAGCGCGCGCTGCCTGTCGATGCTGGCGCAGCTCGGCGACACCGAAGGCGCTGCCGCCAAGCGCGCGCTCGATTATCTGCGCCGCGCCCAACTCGCCGACGGCAGTTGGTACGGCCGCTGGGGCATAAATTACATTTATGGAACCTGGTCGGTCCTATGCGCTCTCAACGCCGCGGGGATCCCCCACGATGCGCCGGAAATGCGCAAAGCCGTCGCCTGGCTTATTGCGATCCAGAACAGCGACGGCGGTTGGGGCGAGGACGGCTCGAGCTACAAGCTCGATTATCGCGGTTACGAAGCGGCGCCCTCGACCGCCTCGCAGACCGCTTGGGCGCTGCTCGGCCTGATGGCGGCGGGGGAAGTCGATCATCCGGCGGTCGCGCGCGGCATCGAATATCTTGCCGACCACCAAGGCGCCGATAGCTTCTGGAACGAACCGCGCTACACCGCGACGGGTTTTCCGCGCGTGTTCTATCTGCGCTATCACGGTTATCCGAAGTTTTTTCCGCTTTGGGCGCTCGCGCGCTACCGCAATCTCAAGCGCGGCAACGCACACAAGGTTGCGTGGGGGATGTAGGTGGAGCAGTAGCCCGGATGGAGGCAGCGCTATCCGGGGACAGCCTCCGCGCTGGGCTCCATCCGGGCTACGACATTTCAAACTACGCCGCGCTAGCTGAAGCCCGCGCCGGCCGTTGCGCCACTTCTTTCGCCGCTTTCTCGCGCGCTTCGTTGGCGCGGATTTCCGACAGGCGCAATTGCACCTGACTGTCGAACACAAATTGCGCCGGCCGCTGGTTGGAGAGATCGATTTCTGGCGCCATCGCACCTTCGGTGCGCACGCCGCGCCAGCCGATCATCATCGCTTCGAGCGGGTGCTGCATCATGGCTTCTGCGGCGGTCGCCTCATAGCCGCAATGCGCCATGCAGTTCGCACACTTCTCGTAGCGGCCGGTCCCGTAGGCGTCCCAGTCCGTCGTCTCCATCAATTCCTTGAACGTCTTGGCGTACCCTTCGCCGAGCAAATAACACGGCTTTTGCCAGCCGAAAATGTTGCGCGTCGGCATGCCCCACGGCGTGCAATGAAATTCCTGATTGCCGGCCAGGAAGTCGAGAAACATCGCCGAATGCGTCAGATTCCAGTTCTTGCCCTTGCCGAGCGCGAAGACGTTGCGAAACAATTCCTTGGTCTTGCGCCGATTGAGGAAGTGCTGCTGATCCGGCGCGCGCTCGTAAGCATAACCGGGCGAGATCGAGACGCCGACGCCGAGCTCGGCGGTAAGATCGAGAAACTTGGCGATGTCTTCGGCCGGGTGGCCGTCGAAAATCGTGCAATTGACGTTGACGGCGAAGCCCTTGGCCTTGGCGGCCTTGATCGCGGCGACCGCCTTGTCGAAGCCGCCTTCCATGCAAACCGATTTGTCGTGATGTTCCTTGATGCCGTCGAGATGCACCGAGAAGAACAGATACGGCGAGGGCTCGAACAGATGCAGCTTCTTTTCCAGAAGCAGCGCATTGGTGCACAGCGAGACGAATTTCTTGCGTGCGACGATGCCTTTGACGATTTCGCCGATCTCTTTGTGAATGAGCGGCTCGCCTCCGGGGATCGCCACCATGGGCGCGCCGCATTCGTCGACGGCATCAAGGCATTCCTGTACCGAAAGCCGCTTGTTGAGGATCGCGTCCGGATAATCGATCTTGCCGCAGCCGAAGCAGGCCAGATTGCAGCGGAACAAAGGTTCGAGCATCAGCACGAGCGGGTAGCGCTTGCGTCCGGCCAAGCGCTGCCGCAGTACATAAGCGCCAACCGCAACCTTCTGTCGTAAAGATACACTCAAGGCCTTTGTCCTTTTGTGGCCGTCGCTTCGGTTGGTGGAGTAGCCGCTACGCGTTTTCGGCGGCTGGTTCGGCGGTTTGGCTCAACGCGGCGCCGTCCGTCAGTTCGGGCGGCAGGCGGAATTCTATTGTTTCGTGACGTCCGGTGAGCTGGCTGACATCGACGGGATTGAGCCGCCGCAGCGATTCAATAACGTCCTCGACCAAAACTTCCGGGGCCGATGCGCCGGCCGTGATGCCGACCGTCTTGGCATTGCGAAACCAGCTTGGATCGAGCTCGCTGCCGTCGGCAATCAGATAGCTCGGCGTGCCCGCTTCTTCGCCGATCTCGCGCAATCGGTTCGAGTTGGAGCTGTTCTTGGCGCCCACGACCAAGATAACGTCGACGAGCTTGCTGAGTTCGCGGACCGCAGTTTGGCGATTCTGCGTCGCGTAACAGATGTCGCGGGTCTCGGGTCCGACGATATTGGTGAAGCGGCTGTGCAGGGCGGCGATGATGCCGCGCGTGTCGTCCACACTCAGCGTCGTCTGCGTCACATAGGCGACCGGCGTATCGGCCGGAATGTCGAGCTTGGCGACATCGCCTTCAGTCTGCACCAAGGTGACCGGCTCGGAAATCTGGCCCATCGTGCCTTCGACTTCGGGGTGGCCGGCATGGCCGATGAGAATGAGCCGGCGTCCTTGCGCCACATAGCGCTTGCCCTGGTTATGCACCTTGGTGACCAGCGGACAGGTGGCATTGAGCACGGGCAGATTGCGCAACGCCGCTTCCTCCTCAACGCTTTTGGCCACGCCATGCGCGCTGAAGATGGTGACCGCGTTCGGCGGAACCTCGGACAGGTCCTCGACGAAACGCGCGCCTTTCGCTTTCAGGCTTTCGACCACGTGCTTGTTGTGCACGATTTCGTGACGCACGTAGACGGGGGGGCCGAATTTCTGCAGCGCGCGTTCGACGATTTCGATGGCGCGCACGACGCCGGCGCAGAAACCCCGAGGCTGGGCGAGTATCACTTTCATCAAGACCCTCCGGCTTTCACCGGTTGAATGGCGCCGGTTGAAGGGCGCTGCTTGCACGACGCTGCTTGGATGGCGCTGCGGCCGGGTGTCGCGAATGCGCCGATCGAACGGCAGTTGGGCGATTATCTATGTCTCGGTGGGGCAACGCGGTAGTCGGTCAAATGTATCCCTTAGGATTGTTGCGTATGGAAAATCTCCGCCTTGCGGTCCTTATTGGGTTCCCTGTTGTGTTCCTTTCGCCCTGTTTAGCACCTTACTTGGCAACTTAACACCTCGCTTGGGGGGCCTTCGCGCCAAACTCGCCGTTATCAAATCTTAACCCGTTCCGTCCGGAATTGCCGCCACCGTCGCGATGAACCTTTGGCCCCCGCCGGACGCGATTGCAATAGGAATATATCCATGATTCACTTTTGCAGCCATTCGAGGCATTTAGGGGTCGACCGAATCGAGCGATCCGCCTCCATTTTGCCTTTCTCTTGACGCCTCAAACGACGTCCCCTCACACGCCGCTGTCATCCATGAAAATCATCACCGCCCTCGTTGTCCGCGCGATCTGTTTCTGCGCGCAATACGCCTGGCCGGTGATCGGCCTTTCGATTCTTCTTGGCATCGCGTCCTCCTTATATGCGGCGACGCATTTCGCCATGACGACCGACGTCAACCAACTCATCTCGCCGAACATTCCATGGCGGCAACGCGAAGCGGCGATGGAGAGGGCTTTTCCGCAATTCCAAACGATCGTTGCCGTAGTCAACGCGCCGACGCCCGAATTGGTCGAGGGCGCCGCTAACGCGCTGGCGCAGCGGCTCTTGGAGCAGAAGGATCTATTTCACTCTGTCGAGCAACCGAAGGGGGGCAGCTTTTTTGCGCAGAACGGTCTGTTGTTCGAGTCGGCCCCCGATCTCGAACAACAGACGGGTTCGCTCACCCAAGCCGAACGCCTGGTGCAGGTGCTCGCGGCCGACCCGTCGCTGCGCGGGGTCATTCAGACCCTGCAATTCGGACTGCTCGGCGTGCAGGGCGGCCAAATCACGCTTGACGCCATGACATGGCCGATGACACTTGCCGCCCATACGATCGAAAATGCCAACGCTGGCAAGCTCGCGACCTTCTCCTGGCATGAGCTCGTTCAAGGCTCCGCCGCCAAGCCCGACGATCTGCTGCGCTTTCTCGAAATTCGAGCGTCGCTCGATTACTCGGAGCTTGAACCCGGCAAACGCGCGACCGACGCCATACGAAAAGCCGCCGCCGATCTCGATATTGCCTCCAAATACCAAGCGCAGCTGCGCCTGACCGGGCCGGTGCCGATGGCCGACGAGGAGTTCGCGACGATCAAGGAGAATGCCGGCATCAACGCCACGGTGACGATCGCGCTCGTGCTCGTCATCCTATGGCTGGCGCTGCGCTGGATGCGTATTATTGTCGCGGTGTTCATTTGCGTCGCCGTCGGGCTGTCGATCACGGCTGCCGTCGGCATGTTGATGGTGGGTACGCTCAATCTGATATCCGTTTACTTCGCGGTCCTGTTCGTCGGGCTTGGCGTCGATTTCGGAATTCAATACAGCGTGCGCTACCGGGCCGAGCGCCACGAAATCGACAATCTGCGCGAGGCGCTGCTGCAAGCGGGCCGGCGCGCCGGCGGGCCGCTGACGCTGGCGGCTTTGGCGACGGCCGCAGGCTTCTTGTCGTTCCTTCCGACCGTTTACAAAGGCGTCTCCGAACTCGGGCTCATCGCCGGCGTCGGGATGCTGATCGCATTCGCCACCAGCATCACGCTCCTGCCGGCGCTTCTGAGCGTACTTAAGCCGCCGGGCGAACCGCACCCGCTAGGTTACGCGAAGCTCGCGCCGGTCGATCGCTTCCTAGCGCAACATCGCATGCCGATCCTCATCGTGACCGCCGCGGTCGTCGTCGCCGGCTTGCCGCTGCTCTATTGGCTGAGATTCGATTTCAATCCGATCAATTTGCGCAGCCCCACGACCGAAGCCGTTGCGACCTATCTTGCGCTTAAGAACGATCCCGAGAGCGGCGCCAATGACATCCAAATTTTGCAACCGTCGCTGGCGGAGGCCGACCGCGTGGCCGCGAAACTTCGCGGCTTGCCCAAGGTTGCACGGGCGCTGACTTTGTCCAGCTTCATTCCCGCCGATCAGGACAAAAAGCTGCCGCTTATCGCAAACGCGGCCAAAACATTGCTTCCGGCGCTCAATCCGACCGCGCCGAGCCCACCGCCCACGGATGCGCAGAATGTCGGCATGATGGGTTCTACGATCGATGCGCTTAATCGGTTGGCCGGCGATGGCAATAGTTCGGGCGCGGTCGCGGCGCGGCGCTTGGCCGCGGCGATGGCGGCGCTGGCGAAGGCCGACCCCGGCGTGCGGGGGCGCACGCAAGACGCGTTCGTCCAGCCGTTGCGCATCGCGCTCGACGACTTGCGCAACTTATTGAACGCTCACGAGGTCACGCGCGCCAATCTGCCGCCAGAACTCGTCAGCCAATGGGCGACGCCGGACGGCCAGGCGCGCATCGAAGTGGCGCCCAGGGGCGATTCCAGCAACAACGAGGTTTTGCAAAATTTCGCGCGCGCGGTATTGGCCGTCGCGCCGAGCGCGACCGAGGGACCGATTTCGATCCTGGAAGCGCGGCGCGCCGTCGTTTTCGCCTTCATCGAAGCCGGCGCTTGCGCGCTTTTCTCTATCGGCATTCTGCTCTGGATCACATTGCGCCGCTTCGGTGACGTGATGCTCACGCTCGTGCCGCTGCTGCTCGCTTGCGTCGTCACGCTCGAGATTTGCGTTCTGATCGACTTGCCGCTGAATTTCGCCAATATCATCGCGCTGCCGCTGCTATTGGGCGTGGGCGTGGCATTCAAGATTTATTACATCATGGCTTGGCGCGAAGGGCAGACCAACCTCTTGCAGTCCGTGCTCACGCGCGCGGTGACGTTTAGCGCCTGCACGACGGCGACGGCTTTCGGCAGTCTGTGGTTTTCCAGTCATCCGGGAACGTCCAGCATGGGCAAGTTGCTGGCGATTTCGCTATTGACCACGATGGCCGCGGCGGCGCTGTTCCAGCCGGTGCTGATGGGCAAGCCGCGCCAGCAGGGGCCCAGCGCTTAGGGCATCATCCGAAAGTCCGAGATCATGCCCCATCGAACATTTGGAGCCGCGATCGATTCAGTCTGGAAGATTGCGCTCCAAATTGCGATCACTGCCGTACGGCGTTTTGCGGTGATGGCGGCCGAACGTCGGTTCTATGCGCCGGCGGCGCCGCTGACGGCGCACGCTTTTGACTAGGCGCCGGGTTCGCATTGACCGCCGGATTGGGATTTATCGACGGGTCGAGCATGCTGTAGGCGGAATCGGGCAGCCGCGTCCAATATTGATTTTGACCCAGTAATTCGAAGCCGAGATAACCGCGCACGACAAGCGTTTGCCCGTCCGAAGCAAGCTTCATCGTCGCTTTGTAGACTTTGCCGTCC
The DNA here is from genome assembly GCA_035623195.1 of Xanthobacteraceae bacterium. Taxonomy (GTDB): domain Bacteria; phylum Pseudomonadota; class Alphaproteobacteria; order Rhizobiales; family Xanthobacteraceae; genus BOG-931. The sequence goes on from DASPTX010000012.1 coordinate 37,311, forward strand.
CGCGGATCGAGGATCGTTCCGCCGGCATATTTATCCTCGCTCTCCGGCGCCATGCCGCGGATAATTTCCAATCCGAGCCAGGGATGATCGTGGCGGTCGTCCTTGCATTTGTCGCAAACGACATTCGGGTCCTCGCCGGGCTTGAGAAACATCCTTGCGATGATCCCGTCATAGACGCCGTTGTGGTCGCTGATCAGGAACCAAGCGGTAGGCTGTTTGGTGTCGTCGTCGACCGCCTGCCAAAGTCCGGCCGGCGACCACGGGCCGGCGCTGCGCGCGGGAGCAGATACCAAGAGCGGCAGCAAGACCGCGAAAGCCATTACGAATTTCGCTCGCATGATCAGAGCTCCTGACGTTTTCGGAAGCTATTGCCGCAAGCGGCCGGCCGGTGGCATTTTAGGTGATTGCGGAGGGTCAGATATCTCCGCGGCCGGCATCATGCAATGCCCTTGCGCCGACATCCCTTGACGCGTTCAATACGGGACCGATGGTGAAGCGGAAACTTGATGGAAATAAGAACGCAATAGGCCGCGCAAATTGCCGTTCCGCACGGGAATCGGGGGTTGGAGCGCGCGCGAGGCGCAGTGAGAGCTTAAGCTTGTCGGCGCGCCTTCCGTGCCGCTACAATTCGCCCCGGAATTGCCAGTCCCTCGCCGCCGAGTTTGCGCGATCGCGTGATGCCGTGAAGATCAAGGCCATCGAACCCATCGCCGTCAGTCTGCCGATGAAAAAGCCGGTGCAAATGTCCGGCGAAACCGTTGCGCGCGCCGACAACGTCTTCGTCCGCATCGAATCCGACAATGGCGTGACCGGCTGGGGCGAGGCGGCCTCGGCGCCGACGATGACTGGAGAAACGATCGCCAGCATGATGGCGGCAATCGAACATCTGACGCCCAGGCTGCTCGGACGCGCCGCCGACGATCTTTCGGGCGCAGCGGCGGCGATGGACGCGGCGATGTACGGCAATAGCGGCGCCAAGGCGGCCATCGACATCGCGCTGCACGATCTCCTCGGGCGCGCTGGCGGCCGGCCGGTCCATGCGCTCCTGGGGACGAAGCGGCGGAGCCGCATACCTGTCCTCGCCGTGATCGGGTCCGACGATGCGGCGGCCGACCTCCGCGAAGCGCAGGCGCGCTGGAGCGCCGGTTATCGCGCCTTCAAAATCAAGGTCGGCCTTGGTGCGCCTGAGGCCGACGCGGCGCGCACGCGCATGATCTGCGAAGCGCTCAAGCGCGAAGGCGAGCCGTGTCTGGTCTCGGCGGACGCCAATCAGGGCTTCACCGCCGTTGGCGCGCTGCGCTTTGTTCACGCGGTCGGCGATTGCGGTCTCGATTTCTTCGAGCAGCCGGTCGATGCGCGCGATCTCGACGGGATGAGCCGCGTCGCCGCCGCAACGCGGATGCCGATCGGCGCCGACGAAGGTATTCACGCGCCCGACGATATCGCCCGTCATCATGAGCGCGGCGCCGCGCGCGGCGTCAGCCTGAAAGCGATCAAGCTCGGCGGCTTGCGCGGATTGGCCGAAGCAAGCTGTCTGTGCGAGCGGCTCGGCATGCGCGTCAACATTTCATGCAAGACCGGCGAATCGAGTCTCGCTTCGGCCGCCGCTATTCACGCCGCCGCGGCGGCACCGGAAATCGCCTGGGGGCTCACCGTCACAAGCGGCGGACTCGCCGAAGATGTCGCCGCCAAACCGCTTCGCATCGACAGCGGCCACGTCGATGTACCGGAACTGCCCGGACTGGGCATTGAAATCGACGAGCGGCGGATGCGGCGCCGCCAGCAAGAATTCAAGCGCGTCGCGTGACGCATGATCCCGAAAAGTGGGAACCGTTTTCGGACAAGATCGTGCGCAAAAATCAAGCGAACTAACAATGAACGACGCCGGACGTCCGGAGGACATGTACCGCTTCATCGGTAAGCCGCTGCCCCGCAAAGAGGACGAGCGGCTCGTCACCGGCAAGGGCCGCTTCACCGACGATTTCAATCTCGACGGCCAAGCCTATGCGGCGATGGTGCGCTCGCCCCATCCGCACGCGCGGATCGTCGCCATCGATACCGCGGCCACGAAAAAAATGCCCGGTGTGCTCGGCGTGTTCACCGGCGCCGATTGCGCCGCCGACAGACTCGCGCCCATTCCGCACGATCCCGTTCCGAAGACCAAATACGACATGAAACTCACTGCGCCGGGCGGCGGCGCGGTCTTTGCCGGGCCGCATGTCCTGTTGCCCGCGGACAAGGCGCGCCATGTCGGCGAAGCCGTCGCGATGGTGGTGGCCGAGACCGAGGTCCAGGCGACCGACGCCGCCGAAGCGGTCGAGGTTCGCTACGAGGATTTGCCGTTCGTGCTGCATTCCGAACGCGCCATGCAGCCGGGCGTGCCCGCGATTTGGCCGGAAGCGCCCAACAATATTTGCGTCGATACGATGTTCGGCAATGCCGAAGCGACCGATCGCGCATTCGCGCGCGCTCCTCATGTCGTGAGCAGAAAATTCCACGTCGGGCGCGTCACCGGCGTGCCGCTCGAACCGCGCGCGGCGCTTGGCGTTTACGATGCGGCGACGAACCGCTACACGCTTTACGCCGGGTCCGGCGGCGCGGTGCGGCAAAAGCGCGAATTGGAAACCGTGCTCGGCACACCAGCCGAGAGCCTGCGCGTCCTTTCGTACGATGTCGGCGGTAATTTCGGCACACGCAATCGCGTCTTTGTCGAGTTCGGCCTCGTGCTGTGGGCTGCGAAGAAGCTCGGCCGTCCGGTGAAATTCACGGCGACGCGTTCGGAAGCTTTTCTCAGCGACTATCAAGGCCGCGATCTCGTCACCGAGGTCGAGCTCGCGCTCGACGGCAAAGGCCGCTTCCTCGCCATGCGCGCGACCAATATCAGCAACGTCGGCGCGCGCTGCGTTTCGTTGTCGCCGCTGAGCAAAGGCGCGGGCCTCATTCCCGGCTCCTATGCCATTCCGGCCGCGGCGCTGCGCGCGCTCGCGGTGTTCACCAACACCATGCCGACCCAGGCCTATCGCAGTTCCGGGCGGCCGGAAGTGACTTTCGCCATCGAACGCCTGGTCGACATCGCCGCCGCCGAGCTCGGCATGGATCGCGTCGCGCTGCGCCGCAAGAACTTGGTGCGTCCCGAGGCGATGCCCTATCGCAACGCGGTCGGCATGCTTTACGACAGCGGTCGCTACGAAGAGAACATGGATTGGGCGATGGCAGTCGCCGACTGGAAGGGTTTCCCGGCGCGCCGCCGGCAAGCCCGCCGCCGCGGCAAGCTGCTTGGGCTCGGTCTCGCTAATTACGTGGAGTCCTCGATCGGCGCGCCGCGCGAGCAAGCGCGGATCAAGGTGCAGCCGGAAGGGCGTGTCGATGTCATCGTCGGCACCCAGCCTTCCGGTCAAGGCCATGAAACGAGTTTCGCCCAGGTTGTCAGCGATCTCCTTCATGTCCCGACCGAAAGCGTGCGCATCATTCTCGGCGATACCGACGTGGTGCGCGTCGGCGGCGGCTCCCATTCCGGCCGCTCGATGCGCCATGCCGCAACCGTGTTCGCCAAGGCGGCCGTCGATCTGATCGGCAAAGGCAAACAGATCGCCGCGATCGTGATGGGCGTTGCTGCCGACACCGTGGCATTCAACGGCGGCCGGTTCGTCTCGCGCGACACCAATCGCACGTTCGATTTTCTCGAACTCGCCCGCGAAGCGGCGCGTTGCGCGCTTCCGCAAACGCTAAAGGACGGCATCGCGGTTGTTAGCGACAACGAAATGCACGAACCGGTCTTCCCCAACGGCACGGCGATCTGCGAGGTCGAGATCGATCCGGAAACCGGCGCCATGCGGATCACCCGTTACGCTTCGGTCGACGATGTCGGACGCTGCATCAATCCGTTGATCGTGCACGGTCAGACCCACGGCGCGATCGCGCAGGGCGTCGGTCAAGCGATGTCCGAACAGGTTTATCTCGATTCCGATTCCGGCCAGCCGCTGACCGGCTCGCTGATGGATTATGCCATGCCGCGCGCCGATACGCTGCCGGCTTTCGACGTCGAGATCGCCGAAGTGCTGTCGCCGACCAATCCGCTCGGGATCAAGGCGGGCGGCGAAGGCGGCACCACGGCCGCGCCCGCCGTCGTCGTCAGCGCGATCCTCGACGCATTGCGCGGACTTGGCGTTCGCGACATTGCCATGCCGGCCACGCCCTATGCCATCTGGTCGGCGATTCAAAAAGCGAAAAGCGCATCCGCTCCAGCGCAGCAGAGGAGGGGATAAATTTCTCAATGTCCGCGCCAATTCTTGCCCTCGAAAAAATATCGAAACGATTCGGCGCCATCGTCGTCGCCGACCGCATCGATCTGGCGCTTGCCGAGGGCGAGGCGCTCGGCATTATCGGGCCGAACGGGGCGGGAAAGACGACGCTGTTCGGCATCATTGGCGGAACGATCGCGCCCGATTCCGGCCGTGTGCTCTACGCCGGCAAGGACATTACCGGACTGCCGCCGCCGCAACGTTGCGGTGTCGGCATCGGACGCTCGTTTCAAATTCCGCTGCCGTTCGGCGGCATGAGCGTCTTCGAGAATCTCGTCGTCGCGGCGGCGTTCGGCGCCGGCCGGCGCGAGCACGACGCCTATGCAAGCTGCATGACCATTCTGGAGCGCTGCGGCCTCGCCGACAAAGCCAACCGGCCGGCGGGAAGCCTCACTTTGCTGGATCGCAAACGCCTCGAATTGGCGCGCGCCTTGGCGACCGAACCGGCGGCACT
>DASPTX010000013.1:0-12259 GCA_035623195.1 Xanthobacteraceae bacterium
ATACCGCCGCGGCTATAAATTCAGCACTTACGCGACGTGGTGGATCAGGCAGGCGATCACCCGCTCCATCGCCGATCAGGCGCGCACCATCCGCATTCCCGTGCACATGATCGAAACCATCAACAAGCTGGTGCGCACGTCGCGCCAGATGCTGCACGAGATCGGCCGCGAGCCGACGCCGGAGGAATTGGCGGAAAAGCTCGGCATGCCGCTCGAGAAAGTGCGCAAGGTGTTGAAGATCGCCAAGGAGCCGATCTCGCTCGAGACGCCCATTGGCGACGAGGAGGATTCGCATCTCGGCGATTTCATCGAGGACAAGAACGCGATCCTCCCGATCGACGCGGCGATCCAGTCGAACCTGCGCGAGACCACCACGCGCGTGCTCGCCTCGCTCACCCCGCGCGAGGAGCGCGTGCTGCGCATGCGCTTCGGCATCGGCATGAACACCGACCACACGCTGGAAGAAGTCGGCCAGCAGTTCTCGGTGACGCGCGAGCGCATCCGCCAGATCGAGGCCAAGGCGCTGCGCAAGCTGAAACATCCTTCTCGCTCCAGAAAGCTTCGTAGTTTCCTGGACAATTAAGGCCGTAGTGCTCGGACTTGATCCGAGACACGAACCTCTCGTTACGGTTTCAGCAAGTGTGCCGCGCCCGTTTCACAATCCATTATTTATTTGGCTCAGCACGCGTCTGAGTCCCGCCTATTCCCGCTGCGGAACTTATTTGTTCCCCCGCCACGACTAAGCCTTCCCAAACGCAATAAATGGCCGAAGCGAGGCCAGATTTGGCCGCGACAAGCGCAGGCGGGCGGCTTTCTGACGGAGCATCGTCATGCGTTGTTTCATGCGTCAGCCGCGTTTTGCCACAAAGGCTTTTCAGCTTGCCGCCGTGCCTATTGTTGCTGCGTTCGTTTGTTGCAGCCCGGCCTTCGCCCATTCGCATGGGCATGTGCGCGGGCACGCCTATCGGGTACAGATGCAAACAAACAACTTTGCATCCGCGACAAGCTTCGATACGACCTCGTCGATGGCGGCGGCGCAGGCGAGCGCGGCCGGCATTCCGGTGTCGCTCGTCGAGCGCGTCATCGGGCGCGAAAGCGGCGGCAATGTGCGCGCCGTGCATGCCGGCAATTACGGCCTGATGCAGATTTAGGCTCTCGACCGCGCGCCATGGGTTATACCGGTTCGGCCGCGGGGCTGCTCGATCCGCAAACCAACATGACTTACGCGGTGTGCTACTTGGCCGGTGCCTATCGCGCGGCGGGCGGCAACGAGAGCCGCGCGGTCGCGCTCTATGCGCGCGGTTACTAAAGCGCAAGGTGTGCTAAGCTTTCCCTCATGGCCAATCAAACCATGCGCCGCCGCGTTACGATGGCTGCGGCAGTCGTGCCCGCGCTGTTACTGAGCGCGTCCGGCGCATGGGCCTTTTCGGCGTCCTTCACCTGGTGCGCAGGCTCGCCGCGTTTCACGCTGCAGGAGATTCCCGCGGGCACAACGCAACTGCAATTCGCCATGACGGACCTGAACAAGCCGAGCTTTCATCACGGCGGCGGCACGGTCGACTATCGCGGGCAGGCGGAGGTGCCGTGCGGCGCGTTTGCGAAAGGCTTCGTCGGTCCTTCGCCTCCGCCCGGCGAAGTCCACACTTATGAATTTACCGTCAAGGCGCTCGGGACAAACGGCGCGTCGCTGGCGACGACGACCGCGCGGCGCAAATTTCCGGAGTGAAAGACTTGCCTGCGACAAGTGCGGGCAAAATCAGCGTCCACCTCACAGCGCCGCGACCGCGCTGACTTCGATCAAAAATTCCTCGCGCACCAGCCGGTCGACGATGAGCAGCGTATTGGGCGGATAAGCGCCGCCCTTGAACAGTTTCGGAAATTCGCGCGTGCGGTAGGCCATGAATTTCGCGATGTCCTGCGAATGCACGAGATAGGTCGTGAACTCGACGATATTGCCGAAGTCGGCGCCCTGCGAGGCGAGCGCGGCGCCGATATTGGCGAAGGCAAGGCCGCATTGCGCATCGAAATTGCTCGCCGCTTTGCCGTCCTTGTCGGCGCCGACCTGGCCGGCAATGAACAGAAACTCCGACGCTTTCACCCGCGTTACCTGCGAATACTGCCCGAGTGGCTTGCCGAGGCTGTCGGGATTGAGAATCTGAATGCTGGGCATGAGCGGCTACTCCAGCGCTTCGACGATACGGATGTCGCGCACCGCGCCGTCGCCGAGCGCCTTGAGCGCTTCCTGATAGGCCGGGCTGCGATAGGCGGCGATGGCTTTCTCTATCGACGGAAATTCCGAGATGACGATGCGCTCCTTCTGGCCGGCCTCGAAGGCTTCGGCCGCCGTGCCGCGGGCGATGTAACGGGCGCCGAATTGCGCCGTCGCCGCCGGTGCCAGCTTGGCATAGGCCGCGACCTTTTGCGGATCGGAAATCGAACGGTAGCAGGTCACCCAATAGGCTTTCGGCATCTCACTAACTCCATGATGGGATGCGGGCGCGAACGAGAGAGAGTATTATCAGGTGTCGGGACGGATCGCACGCCGCAATGCGACCTTGACGCCCGGACATGAAAGACGAATGGAGGCCGGTCAATGTCTTTTCTCAGCGCTCTGTTCGGCCGCCGCGCCGACGCGAAAGCCGGCAAGCTCGCCGAACCGGTCGAATACAAAGGCTTCGTCATTCGCGCGGCGCCGTACAAGAACAACGGCCATTATCAGACCGCGGGCACGATCGAGCGCGAGATCGGCGGCGTGCGCAAGGAGCATCGCTTTATCCGCGCCGACAGCTATGCGGTCTACGACGATGCAGTGACCTTCACCGTCAACAAGGCGCGCCAGATCATCGACCTGCAAGGCGACAGGATCTTCGATCAGACGCCTGCCTCATCACCGAACCGATGAGAGCCCCGCCGCGCGAAACGCAAGATCGGCGTCACGCGAGCCCTTCGACGATACGCAAGTCGCGCTCCACCGCATTGCCGAGCACTTTCAGCGCCGCCTGATAACCCGGACTGTCGTGCGCTGCGGCTGCTTTATCGACGCTATCGAACTCGATCAGCACGACGCGCTGTTTGACGCCTTTTTCGTAAGCCTTGGCGGCCGTGCCGCGGGCGAGAAAACGGCCGCCGGCGGCGCTGATCGCGGGGCCGGCAAGCTTGGCGTATTCCGCTAGCGCGTCCGGGTTGGAGACAGAGAAATACGTCGCTATCCAATAGCCTTTTGCCATGATCGCCTCCTCGCTATTTTGGCCCTCGTTGGGGGCAGAGAGACTATCAGGCCCGCGCGATCGAAAGCGAGAGGCCGAAGGGTGCGGGTAAGGACTTAAGGCATGATCCGAAAAAGCCTGCCCTGAACTTGATCCGGGATGGAAACCGGCTTTCCGAAAAAGATCATGCCAAATCTAAGCTGCCGCCTCGCCGCCGGCCGTAGCATCGTCTGCGTCGAGGCTCGCAAGACGCGCGCGCAGCGCGGCGATCTCGGCTTCGAGTGCGCCGATGCGCGCCGTGATTTCGGCGGCCGTCGTTGGCGCCGCAGGCTCCGCCGAAGCGGGCTTCGCCGTGCGGTCTTCCTCGACGAACGACAGGCCGACTTCATCGCTCCTGCGCCAGACCACCCGCGCGCGCCGCCGCAATTCGCGTTGCGGGATTTCGAGTTCGATCACTTCGGGCAGCGCTACCGTGGCGGAAAAGGCGATGCGGGCGCCGCCGTCGGAGAGATCGCGGATGGTGCAATCGAGCGCGCCGCGCTTGCGGCAGTCATGGATAAGCCCGAGCAGGAAGCTTTTGGTCCGTCGGGTGGCGCGGGTCTCGTTCATCCTCGTTCTAAAGCCGCATGGCCGTTCGGCCGGCCTCGAGCGCAATCGCTTCAAGTTGAATCGATTGCTGCTCTAGATATTTGATAAGGCATGATCTTTTCGGAAAACCGGTTTCCACTTTTCCGGATCATGCCCTCAGTGGGAATAAACGGCAGGTTACGCCGCCGCTGTTAACGTCCTGTTACCCGTATCCTGTTAGCCAGCGTTTTGCCGGTGAGGCGCCCGACGCCACGTCGCCAAAGCAACCGGCTTTGTCTAACCTCTTCCTCCTGCCAACGAAGCGCTGCAGGAGGACTAAGCCATGAAAGTTTTCAGCATCGTCGCCGAGGCCGAATTCGATCCCAAGAAGCACGTCGAAAAAATCCTCGGCCGGGTCGAAGAGGGTGACGTCACCGTCGCCTGCTGGGAGCCCTGGCAAATCAGTCCCTATCACTGCCATCCGCACGCGACCGAAATCTATTTCTGTTTCGAAGGCGGCGGCACCATGCGCACACCGGGCGAAACCGTCGTCGTCAAGCCGGGCGGCTTCGTCGTCCATCCGCCCGGCGAGGTTCACGAATACGCCAACGGGCCGCACCGCACGGTGCTCTTCCGTGTCCGCTACGGCGGCGACATGAGCGCCCGTCACCTCGAATGGCGCGGCCGCGACGGCTGGACGCAAAGCGCCGACGACGCGGCCTATTACCGACAACATCCGGTTTGACTCTTTGCCGCGGCCGGGCTTCAACGCGCCGGAACGAGGGAAGGGGAGTCACAATGTTCAAGAAACCGCATTGTCCCGTCATCGCGCTCGAAGAGCATTACTGGGATGACGAACTGGAGAAGACCTATACCGGCGGCGAAGCCGGCCGGCCGGGCGAGCAATATACGCGGCTGAAAGACCTCGGCGCGCTGCGGCTCAAGGAGATGGACGAAGCCGCAATCGATATTCAGGTGCTCTCGCACGGCGCGCCGTCGACACAAAAGCTTCCCGCGGAAACCGCCGCGGCCGTGACGCGGCGCGTCAACGATCGGCTGCATCAAGTGGTCGCCGCCAATCCGCAGCGCTTCGCCGCTTTCGCCGCGCTGCCGACAGCGGTGCCGGACGCCGCCGCCGACGAGCTTGAACGCACCGCCGCCCTCGGCTTCAAGGGCGCCATGCTGCACGGCCTCGCCAACGGCGCCTTTCTCGACGACAAAGGCTTCTGGCCGATCTATGCGCGCGCCGAGAAGCTCGATCTGCCGATCTACATGCACCCGTCGCTGCCGCAGGCCGACGTGATGCGCATCTATTACGGCGACTACGCCAAGGATTTCCCGATGCTCACGCGCGCCACCTGGGGCTATACGGTGGAGACGGCGACGCTCGCGATCCGCCTCGCGCTCTCCGGCGTGTTCGAAAAATACCCGAAGCTGAAAATCATTCTCGGCCATCTCGGCGAGACGCTGCCGTTTCTGGTCTGGCGGGTCGACACCACGCTGAAACGTCCCGGCGGCAAGGCGGCCAATTTCCGCGAAATTTTCTGCAACAATTTTTACGTCACCACGAGCGGCAATTTTTCCAATCCGGCGCTGCTTTGCTGCGTCATGGAAATGGGCATTGACCGCATTTTGTTCGCGGTGGACTGGCCGTTCGTGCCGAACCCGCCGGCGACCAAATGGATGGAATCGGTGCCGCTATGCGACGAGGACAAAGCCAAAATCCTGTCCGGCAACGCCAAGCGGCTCCTGCGGATGTGAAAGACGATTCACACCACGGGAAACAGCACGCAAGGTAATTTTCCATTTTTGTCTCACCTGTTCGGTTCTGCGCGACTGGGTCGCAGCTTTCGCGTTCCAGCTTTCGCGGGGACGAGCGGCATCAGTAAATTCCGCTCATTCCCGCGTAGCGTGCGGCACCCTGCAGTTATGCCCGCTTGCGCCCGGCCTCAGCCGCAATGCCGCGCAGCTTGTCGGCGATAGCCCCCAACAATAGCGTTCGGCCTCGGCCCATTCCTCCTCACACTCTGGACGATCGGGAAGGTCAGGCGACGGGGACATTGATGGAATGGGAGGGTTACGCGTCAACTTGGTGTCATTCCACGTCCTATTCCAGTGCAAGCGATGGAAAGGCTCCGTCGGTGCGAGCGTCGTACGAGATTTTCGCGGGGCCATGGTGGGCCGAGCCGACAAGGGTCCGATCATCACCCCAAGTACCTTCACAGCAAACGCGCGTCGTGAAGCGACGAGAGATGGCGCCCCAGCGATTGATCTCGTTGATGGCAAGGCGCTTTGCGGCCTGCTCAAGGATCGGCAGCTTGGTGTGACCGTTAAACTAGTCGAAGAAGTTAAGGTGGATTTGAAGTTTTTTGGCTCGATTTAACAAGCAACGTCGCCACCCCCTTCCGCCCCCTTAACCCCACCCCCATATCCACAACCTGGGAGTGGCCTTAACGGCGCTCACCGAAAATCGCCGGTTTTGCTTTGATTTCCCTCAATGGCAGGGCCGGCAAAAACACTTCCAATGACGATGTTCCAGCCGCGCGTTCGTGTTGGAGCAGGTGAGATTAAAGTCTTATCATCGTCATGCCCGCGCATAGCCGTTCGAAGAGCGCCGTCGCGGGTATCCATGTCTTTCCTTCGGTGAGCCGTCCTTCCTCCGCTGGGACGTTTCCTTCGATGGGCGAAGACGCGGGTGGCCGGAACAAGTCCGGTCATGACGAAGTTGGGTTCGGCAGTCTCACTGGCTCAAAGGGCGACCGGAATAGGCCGAGGGAGAGGACATGAATTTCGAGAAATATACCGACCGCAGCCGCGGTTTTGTGCAATCTGCCCAATCGCTCGCCCAGCGCGAGGGACATCAGCAATTTTCCCCCGAACACCTGTTGAAAGTCCTGCTCGACGACCCCGAAGGGCTCGCGGCGGGCCTGATCGACCGCGCGGGCGGCAATTCGCGCGCCGCACTTGCCGCCGTCGAGGCGGCGCTCGCCAAGCGGCCGAAAGTCTCGGGCGGCGGGGCGGGGCAGGTCTATCTCGACCCGGTGCTGGCGCGCGTCTTCGACGCCGCCGAGAAGGCTGGCGAAAAAGCTGGCGACAGCTACGTCACCGTCGAGCGGCTCTTGCTCGCTTTGGCCATCGAGAAAGGCAGCGAAGCGGCGAAGATTTTGAAAGACGCCGGCGTCACCCCGCAAGCGCTCAATGCCGCGATCGAAGCGTTGCGCAAGGGCCGCACCGCCGATTCCGCGTCCGCCGAAAACGCCTATGACGCGCTGAAGAAATATGCGCGCGATCTCACCCAGGCCGCGCGCGACGGCAAGCTCGATCCGGTGATCGGCCGCGACGAGGAAATCCGCCGCACCATCCAGGTGCTCTCGCGCCGGACCAAGAACAATCCCGTGCTGATCGGCGAACCCGGCGTCGGCAAGACCGCGATCGTCGAGGGCTTGGCGCTGCGCATCGTCAACGGTGACGTGCCGGAAAGCCTGCAGGACAAGAAGCTCCTCGCGCTTGACATGGGCGCGCTGATCGCCGGCGCCAAATATCGCGGCGAATTCGAAGAGCGGCTGAAAGCCGTGCTGCAGGAGGTGACCGGCTCGGCCGGCGCTTACATTTTGTTCATCGACGAAATGCATACGATCATCGGTGCCGGCAAGGCCGACGGCGCGATGGATGCGTCGAACCTGCTCAAGCCCGCGCTCGCCCGCGGCGAATTGCATTGCATTGGCGCCACCACGCTCGACGAATATAAGAAACATGTCGAGAAAGATGCGGCCTTGGCGCGGCGCTTCCAGCCTGTCTATGTCGACGAGCCGTCAGTCGAAGACACGATCTCGATCCTGCGCGGCTTGAAGGAAAAATACGAGGCGCACCACAAGGTGAAGATCACCGACGGCGCGCTCGTTGCGGCGGCAACGCTGTCTCATCGCTACATCACCGACCGTTTCCTCCCCGACAAGGCCATCGACCTCGTCGACGAGGCGGCGGCGCGGTTGCGCATGCAGATCGATTCCAAGCCGGAAGAGCTCGACAATCTCGACCGCGAAATCGTGCGGCTGAAGATCGAGCAGGAAGCGCTGAAGAAAGAGCGCGATCCGGCGTCGAAGGACCGCCTCAAGCGGCTGGAAAAAGATCTTGCCTCGCTGCAGGAGAAAGCCGACGCGCTCACCGCGAAGTGGAAGTCCGAGAAGGACAAGCTGTCATCGGCCGCGGAGCTGCAGAAGCAACTCGACAAGGCCAAGAACGATCTCGCCGACGCGATCCGCCGCGGCGATTACCAGCGCGCCGGCGAGTTGCAATACAGCGTCATTCCGCAGATCGAGAGCAAGCTGAAAGCGACCGAAAGCGCCGCCAATGCCGGCGCGACTGGCTTGCTCGCCGAGGAGGCGGTAACCGCCAATCACATCGCGCAGGTGGTGTCGCGCTGGACCGGCATCCCCGTCGATCGCATGCTCGAAGGCGAGCGCGAAAAGCTTCTGCGCATGGAGGACCAGATCGGCAAACGCGTGGTCGGCCAGGCCGAAGCCGTCAAAGCTGTCTCGACCGCGGTGCGGCGCGCGCGGGCGGGCCTGCAGGATCCGCGGCGGCCCATCGGCTCGTTCATGTTCTTGGGGCCCACCGGCGTCGGCAAGACCGAGCTGACCAAGGCGCTGGCGCAGTTTTTGTTCGACGACGAACACGCGCTCATCCGCATCGATATGTCGGAATATATGGAGAAGCATTCGGTGGCGCGGCTGATAGGCGCGCCGCCCGGCTATATCGGCTATGACGAAGGCGGCGCGCTCACCGAAGCGGTGCGGCGGCGGCCTTATCAGGTCGTGCTGTTCGACGAGATCGAGAAGGCGCATCCGGACGTGTTTAACGTGCTCCTGCAAGTGCTCGACGACGGGCGGCTGACCGACGGCCAGGGCCGCACGGTCGATTTCCGCAACACGCTGATCGTCATGACGTCCAATCTCGGCGCCGAATTTCTCGTCGCCCAGCCGGAAGGCGAGGACACCGACAAGGTGCGCGATCTGGTGATGGCGGAAGTGCGCGCGCGTTTCCGCCCGGAATTCTTAAACCGCATCGACGAAATCATCTTGTTCCATCGGCTTAAACGCAAGGACATGGACCGCATCGTCGATATCCAGATGGAGCTTCTGCAGAAACTTCTGGACGATCGCAAGATCACGCTGTCACTCGACGCCAAGGCGCGCGATTGGCTCGCCGACAAGGGCTACGATCCCGCTTACGGCGCGCGGCCGCTCAAGCGCGTGATCCAGCGCTCGGTGCAGGATCCGCTCGCCGAACTCCTTCTCGCCGGCCGCATCAAGGACGGCGAGAAGGTGAAAATCACCGCTGGCCGCGACGGCCTCGTCTTCAACGGCGCCACCGTCGCGGCGGCGGCGTGATACGAAGCTGCGCGGATGTTTTCTTCCGCCCATGCGCGCGGATTTTCTTCCGCTCACCCCCGCGAAAGCGGGGGGTCCAGCGGATCAAACCAGTTCGCCCGTTTATAGCTAAATTATCTCCTGGATTCCCGCTTACGCGGGAGTGAGCGGATATTGGCGGCGGACAAAATTAATGCGCTTGCGCGACGTGCGCCACCGGCCCGTGAGATAGGATCGCGTCGAGCTGATCGCGCTCCTTGTCGAAGGCGGCGAGCGCCACGCCGTCGAGCACGCGGCCGCGCGGCAATTTGATCCGCATCGGATCGACGAAACGATCGTTGACGATGATCTCGAAATGAACGTGCGAGCCGGTCGATAGTCCGGACGAGCCGACGAAGCCAATGATCTGGCCTTGGCGGACGTGGCTGCCGACGTCGAGACCGCGCGCGAAAGCGGTCATATGGCCGTAAGCCGTTTCGTAGCCGTTGGCATGGCGAATGCGGACATATTTGCCGTAGCCGCCTTTGGTCCCGATCTCTTCGACGTCGCCGTTGCCAGCGGCGAAAATCGGCGTGCCATAAGGCGCGCCCCAATCGACGCCGGTATGCAGTTCGCTGACGTGCAGCATGGGATGCGTGCGCCAGCCGAAGCCCGACGTCACGATGCCGGTGGCGACGGGCTTGCGCACCAGGAATTTCTTCGAACTCACCCCGCCGTCGTCGTAATAGTCGTAAACGCCGTCATCCGCGGTCTGGTAGCGATAATAGCGCTTGGTCTCGCCGCCGACGGTGAGCGACGCATAGCGCACTTCGTTCCTGCCTTCGCCGCTCTCGTCGTCCGAAAACAGCACGTCGAAACTGTCGCCCGGCGTCACCTTGCGCTCGAAATCGACGTCGTAGGAAAAGATGCGGACGAATTCGGCGATGACCGGGCTCGGCACGTTGTTGCGCAGCGCCGTCTCGTAGACACTCTGATAAAGTCGCACGCCACTGGTGTCGTCGGCGGCGGTTTGATCCTCGCCGCTGTCGGCCGCCGCGGTATCGATGTTGCGGATGTCGACGGGAACGTATTTGCCGATATCGGACAAGGCGACCGCGGCGATGATGCCGTTGTCGCCGGCGACGATCACGCGCAGCGGCTCCATATGACCGAGCCCCGCCGGCGTCATCAGCGCCCGCAGCTTTTGACCCTCCTTGATACCGCCATCGAGCGCGACCGGTCCGATCACGGCGATGATTTGCCTGATCTCTTCCGGCAGCGCGCCGAGCTCGCGCAGGATGGAGCCGACCGTCTCGCCCTTTTTGACCGTGACCGCGCGCTCGCTCCAGTCACCGGCGCCGTTGAGTTGGCTGGTCTTCGGCAGGAGCGTGACATTTTCCGGCACTACGCGCGGCACGAAGCCGAAATACGCGCCGGGATCGTTTTCGGCGGCATAGCTCAATTTGATGTTCGGCGTGCCGTCCGGATTCCTTACCACTGTCGATGCGGTTCCGCTGCGCGCCGCGATGTCACGCACGCTCGTCAACACCCGATCGAGCGGCAATTGCGTCGACGGCTTAACCTTGGCCAAAAGCGTGTTGAGATCGCAGCTGTTGGTGTTGGACGTCACCTTGGCTCCCTTCGGGGCGGGCGTCATATCGCAGGTGACGAAGGAAACCTCGGCATCCGGTTTGGCGGCGGGGGTTTGGTCGTCGCCGCCAGTCACCGAGTCGGCGAGCAGCTTTTGCGGATTATAGGGCGGGATATTGGCTGAGAGATCGGTGACGGTCGGCGAAAGGTTGCCGCTGACGCGCACATAGGGACGCACCCGCACCAGCTCGCGTTCCCGCACGCGCGACAAAGTTGGAATGCGCAGGACTTGGCGCGCGACGCTGGGCTCGCTCAGTGCGGGGAGCCGGTCGGTCTTGCGCAGTGCGCTCAGCCGGTCGCCGATACTGTTGATGGCGCCGCGCAGTGCGGTCTCGACGCGTTCAGGAGCGCTGGCGAAATTGGTCTCGCCGTCGAGCGACGCGAAAACGGCGCCGGCCATAAGCGCGGCGCCGCACAAACCGGTTAAGATCGTTCCGCTGAACCACTGGACCGACAGCCGCCGGCGATCCAAGCCCCCGCCGTCGACCGAGAGCGGCGGCTCGTTGCCGAGATCGATGACCTCGACGGAGAGCCTTCGCGCATTTTTTACGCCACGCAGTCTAACTTGGTCCAAGACCACGTCTCCCGACCACGTCCCCATTTGCAACCTTGAGCGACGCCCCTCACGCGCTATACGCCTTCGCGATCCTCGCGGGACGCGATCTCCGCCACGACGGCGACCGCCAATCCGCGAGCCCCAAGGGCGTAAAAATTCAAGTTGATGCTGTCGCTTACCCCCTGCCGCGACATCCCCGGCGGCAACTACAAAGAACGACGGAGGAATGTGGCCGCAGTGCGGCGCAAGCCGCCGATGCCGGGTGAATTCGATGCGGCGGCGAGGCGCAATCGAAGCGGCCGCGCAGTCTCGCCGAGCCATAGCAAAATCCGGGCAGAAATTGCCGCTTTCTTATACCTTCGCATCGCCTCTTTTCGCGCCGGGAAGGTTGACAATATCGGCCACCAAAGCCTATATAGAAGCTCTTGGGCGCGCCGCCGCTTGGCGCGATGGCGCGTCTGCGAAGCCCCTCACTGTTCACACGGTGACCGAGCATCCGGCCATGCTCTCGTGGCCATGTTCGCGTCGGCGCGTCGAATGTGCGGGCTTCTGTGTCTTGTTGCGTAACCCGGCGCATGCCGGGGATTTGCGTAGCCCGGCTTTTCCCGGGTTTTCGACGGGGCTTACAAAGTTCCGGGTTGTTTGACAGGTGAATCGGAAGAAAGAGAAACGTGGACGGCGGAGTCCTTGCGGGCCGCTTTCGCGAGGGGAAACCTTTGCGGAAATGGTCGGGAAGAGACTTCGGCGGTCGACGTTTCAGGTCAACACCCGGTCACGCAAGTGACCGGTGTCGGACCTCGTCAAACGTTGTGATCAGCCGGGAAAAGTTCTCATCCAACTTGAGAGTTTGATCCTGGCTCAGAGCGAACGCTGGCGGCAGGCCTAACACATGCAAGTCGAGCGCCGTAGCAATACGGAGCGGCAGACGGGAG
>DASPTX010000014.1:0-4948 GCA_035623195.1 Xanthobacteraceae bacterium
AAGTTTGTTGCCTCACTTAGGCTTCTAAGGGCTGGGCGGCCAGTCGGGGATGATGTGCCGCCCAGCCTGGCCTAATGAACGCTATCTAGTCATGCGCGGGGTGGATTCAATGCGCGAAGAAAAGGCGGCGAAAGCCAAGACCATCGCCATTTCCGTGCCGATCATCGCAGCCACGGCGGCGTGCTGGACGACGGCATGGGTTATGGTTTTCTGGCTCGCCTATCGGCTGGTTAATTAGCCGAAGATTAATAGCGATACGGCTCGACCTCCCAGAGCGGAAAGGCCGACAGCACGTGCGGTCCATTGGCCGGCGCCGCCGGGTGAAGATAGGACCGGTCGAGTTTGCCGAAATTCGTCACGCCGAGCAGCCCAAGCGCGCGCGTCACTTCGTCTTCCAAGATTTCCAGCATCCGCACGATCCCCGCCTGGCCGGCCGCGGCTAATCCGTAACATTGCATGCGGCCGAGCCCGACCAGATCGGCGCCGAGCGCGAGCGCCTTGACGATGTCGGTGCCTCGGCAGAACCCGCCGTCGACGATGATCTTGGCGCGGCCTGCCACCGCCTCGACTACTTCGGGCAAGACATCCGCCGAGCCGCGGCCGTGGTCGAGCTGGCGGCCGCCATGATTGGAGACGTAGACGATCTCGACGCCGTGATCGAGCGCGATCTTCGCATCTTCCGCGGTGCCGATGCCCTTGATGGCGAGCGGGATCTTAAACTTGCTTTTCATGCGCTCGACGGTGCGCCAATCGAGCGCCATCTGAAAATCGCGCCCTTGCACGCGGCGCCGTCCGGCGGTGACGTGGCGCTTGGCGAGATCGCGCTCGCGCCGGCTATAATGGGCGGTGTCGACCGTGAGGCAAAATACGGCGTAATTGCTCTTGATTGCGCGCTCGACATGAGCGTCGGACCAGGCGGCATCGCCGCGCACGTAAAGCTGGAACATGCGCAGCGCATTCGGCGCTGCTTTGGCGACCTCTTCCAGCCCCGGATCGCACACCGAGCTGAGCATATGGGCGACGCCGAATTCCGCAGCCGCCTTGGCCACCGGCCCGGCGCCGTCGCGATGAAAGCTTTCCAGCGAACCGACCGGGCAAAGCACAATCGGCAGCCGCAATTTGTGACCGAGCATTTCGACCGAAGGATCCACCTTGCTGACGTCCCGCAAGATTCGCGGCCGCAGCGCAATCGAGTCGAGCGCCATCCGATTGCGCCGCAGCGTCGTCTCGGTCTCGGTGCCGCCGACGATATAATCCCAATCGTTTTGATTGAGATTGGCGCGCGCTTTGCGCACGATTTCGTGCAGGTTGTAGAACTCGCTCGCGGCGGCGGCATTGGCCGCGGCTCTGGCTTCATCGGGATTTTGATGGGTCATCGGAGGTCACTGAATTGCTGACAAGGTGGGCGTTGCTAGGGCTTCACGTCATGAGTTTGGCGGTTGCCGAGAGGCTCGGTCAACGAAAAACTGCAGGCGCGACGCGTCGCCGAAGCGCTTAATTTCAGCGCAAGCGCTCCAAGGTCATTCGCAGGCCATAGCGCGGCCGCAACGTGATGAGGCCCTGAGGTTCGACGGGGTAACCGGGCTTCAGGTGCAGCCGATAGCGCTGCGCGATCATGGCCAGGATCAGGATTGCTTCCGTCATCGCAAAGGCCGCGCCGATGCATATGCGCTGACCGGCGCCGAACGGAATATAGGCGAAGCGCGGATGGTCGACCGCGAACCGTTCCGGAATGAACCGATGCGGTTGTTCCCATAGTGACGCTTTCCGATGCAGGAGCCAAGGAACGATCAGGACGATGGCTCCCGCCGGAATCCGATGACCGAGAATATAGTCGGCGGCAATCGGCTCGCGCGCCATGGTATGCGCGGGCGGATAGAGCCGCATCGCTTCCTCGATCACCATGCGCGTGTAGCGCAGTTCGGCGATGTCTTCGTAGCGCGGCGTCCGGCCGTTGAGGACGACGCTTAATTCGTCGCGCAACTTAGCCGCCGCCGCCGGATGCAACGAAAGTAGATACCACGTCCAGGTCAGCGCCTGCGCGGTGGTCTCGTGTCCCGCCATAAAAATCGTGACCACCTCATCGCGCACTTCCTTCGCGCTCATGCCAAGGTCGGTTTCCGCATCGCGCGCGGCGACCAATCGCGCCAAAAGATCCTTGCGCTCGCCGTGCGGTCCGCCGGCGCGCGCGCCGAGCAGGCGATCGACCGCCCGGTCGAACTCGTCGAAGGCGGCGGCCGCATTTTGCCGGGGCGAAAGGAATTTACTGAACCAGGTCGGAAAACCGAGCAAATCGAACAGGCTCGGCCGTACGTTCTTCTGATACTGTTCGACGCTCCGTTCGACAATATCGACTATCTCGTCGGAATCCGCCGAAAACATCGTTCGCGAGATGATGTGCAGCGTCGTGTGCATCATCGCCGCGCCGACATCGACCTCGCTCGAATCGGGCAGCGCATCCCATCGCGACAACAGATCGCCGGTAACGTCGGTCATGACCGGCGCATAGGCGCCCATGCTGCGCGGGTCGAAGGCTGGCGCCATGATCCGCCTATGCCGGCGCCAAGTCTCGCCTTCGCTTGTCAAAAGGCCGCGGCCGAGCCCCGGTTCCAGCAGCCGCCGCGTCAACTCCGATTTGGTGTAATTCGCCGCGTTGTCGAGCAAGACATGGCGAATGGCATTCGGCTCATTGATTATGAACCTGCGGCGCCACAACAGCCGGCGAGCGACGATGTCATCGTCGAAAGCCTCCGGCGGATAAGTCGCAAGCGTGTTGTCGCGAATGAGCCGGAGGAATTCACGAAGGTTCGGCCGCTCCTGCGGACGAGCCGGCATGGCAAGGACCGGGCTATTGTCTACATCCATCGCGCCAGCGCCGATTCTACCATCGGACCCCGCTCCACGAGCGCTTGATAACACCTGAAAACGAAATGGACGGGCGGCGGCACGCCGACCGGCCCGGCAATCGCCAGCGGCAAACTCACAAATCCGTGATCGGGCGCCGGCATCCCGGCGCGTCCCGCCTGCGTAGCTAACGTCGCCTCCCAATCATGGGCGGCCCGGTCGATTGGTTCCGTACGCGACGAAGAAAAAGATGCCGGAGACCAAGCCAATGTGGAGCAACCTCGGCCCAATTAGAATGAATATGATACTGGATCATATTCCGAAGCAGGCCGGGGTGTACAAACTGACCTTTACGTTGTGGGGCAATACTTACGCGTACATCGGTGAAGCCGGTGCTCGCGGCTTGCGCGCGCGTATTGGCGACTACGCGAACTTTCCTCCCGCCGAGGGCAACAAGACGGAGCATCTTCTGCGCGATCTTCTGCAGGAAGCCGGAGAGGCGAACCTGTCCGTCAGCTGCACGGGGGTAACGGTGGACGAGCAAAAGGCGCGACGTAAATTTGAGCAAGAAGCGGTTGCCGCAACCCGGCAGGAACGCTTGATGTGCCTTAACTCAGGCGGCTATTCGGTCGATGTTCCGATGCGGCGTTTCGTACTTGAAAGCGAAGCGAAAATGCTTCTCAAGGATCTGGAACGCGTTCGCGGCAAGCTCGCCAAGCTTGGTTAGTCTGCATCGGAGGACCGCGCGTTCGCGCGTTTTGGACAGACAACTGAGCTTGACCGAGCTTGTCGTATGGCAGGCCTTGGTTTGAGTTGCTCTTTGTCTTGGCTCGTGCATTGTCGAAACAGCCGAGAAGTTACGGCTGTGACGGCGATGGCGAAGCGTCGTCACGGGGACGATCGCGCCGTTCAGCCATGAACTGGTCGAACTCGGCCCTGTCCTTGGCAAAGCGCAGGCGCTGCAAGAACTCCTTGAACTCGCGCTGTTCTTCTTCGAGCCTGCGCAGTGTATCGGCGCGGTACTCGTCGAAGGCGCGATTGCCACTCGAGGGTGGATTAGGTCCCCACCAGTCCACCTTGGAGCGCATGCGGTCCATTTTATCTTGCCACCGGCCTACGCCGTGATGATTCCAGCAACCCATTCGTCCACTCCCGATCATGAAAGCTAGGACGGCGAGGCCCAACGGCCACCACCAGAAAAAGCCTAGAATCATCAGCGCGATCCAGGCCGGCTTTCCGAATTCATCGAGCTTTGCTGCGATAGGCATAGGCACCTCCCGCGTGTAAATGTAAATAACATTTACATTCTGCTTCTCTTATGTCAAGAGGGGGGTCTCGGCACTTATCTCATTTAGAAGCAGGAGGCCAATTATTCCGCCGACACGCTATCAGGCGCCGGCACCTTCCGGGCTGGGCAGTCCGAGGCCGCGCAGGTACACCAGCACCGCCGCCTCAAGCAGCTCTTCGGGCGACATCGGCAATGTGCGCCGTGCCGGGTCGCCGCGGCCGAACAGCGAGGCAATGCCATGTGACATGGCCCAGATATGTAGGGCGACCATCAAGGCTGGGGGCCGAGAATGGAGCGGCGCTCGTGCGCACAGTGTCTCGGCAGCGCGCCGCAGAACGCCAAATGCCCGCTCCCCGGCTTCACGCAGTTCGGAACTGGTCGCGAGCGAAACACCGGCCTCGAACATTGCTGAGTAATAAGCGGGCTCGGTCCGCGCGAATTCAAGATAGGCCTTGCCCAGCCGCTCGAGCGCGGCCAAAGGCTGTGGGCGACCATCGTCCCATGTTTGCTCAAGGACAATCGCGAACCGTTCGAATCCGCGCAACGCGATGTTGGCGAGAAGTTCATCACGGTCGCGGAAATGGCGATAGGGTGCCGCCGGGCTCACGCCGGCCCATCGCGCCGCCTCGGCAAAGGTGAAACCCGCGGGCCCCTTCTCCGCGATTAATTCCAAGGCAGCGCGCAATAGCGCTTCTTTTAGATTGCCATGGTGGTAGCCGCGCGGCCCACCGCCCGTGTGGTATTTGGACCAGTTCATGTAAATAGCTCTTACATGAGCCGGTGCCGAACGTCGATGAGCGGTTTTGGCGGTCCCGA
>DASPTX010000015.1:0-2851 GCA_035623195.1 Xanthobacteraceae bacterium
GTCAGATCGGCATCGATGCGGCTGCGGATAATCGCGGTGTTCGCGAATGGACCGATCACGTTCTGCGCACCAGGTTGCGCGCGGTTGGCCATCGCGGTGGCAACGCAAATGTCCTTGCGCCCGCTTCGCAACAACAGCAACGCCTTGAAACCAGCCAGCAAAGTCACGAACAAAGTCACGCCCCGCCTGTTACTCAAATCGACGAGTCGCGCCAGTACATTGCTCGGAATGCGGAGTCTTTCCTGCGTAACGCCCGCGCCAAGCTCACTGCCGGCGCCGGCGGCGAATACCGGCGAAGCCGTACGCAGGCGCCGCTGCCAGTAACCGAACTGCCGCTCTGCCTCGCCGCCGGCGGACCACTGGCGCTGCCAGCGAGCGAAGTCGGAAAACCGAAGCGCGGGCTCCGGCAACTCCGGCTCCTTTCCGGCCAAAAACGCCGGGTAAAGCTGGGCGACCTCCTCCATGAACACTCCCATCGACCAGCCGTCGATGACGATATCGTGCACGACCAGAAGCAGAACATGATCGTCCTCACCCAGCCGCAGGAGCCGCGCGCGGAATAAAGGCGGACGGCTCATCTCGAAGGGCTTCAACGACTCCTGCTCCGCCACGAGCGCCGCTTTTTTCCGCAGGAGTGCCTTAGCGCGAGGATTTTCGGTGGTTACAGCCGCGAGAAGATCTTCCACCACGAGCGATGACTTGATCTCGCTCGGTGGGGTGATGAAAGCGATCGGCTGTTCGTCTCGCCACGCAAATCCTGTGCGCAGAGAATCCTGCCGGCGCACGACCTCGCTCAGACTCCGTTCGAGTGCCTCGGCATTCAGCCGCCCCCTTAGCCGATAGGCAAAAGGCAGATTGAACTGAGGAAGCCCCGGCAACTCGCGCTCGATTCGCAGCATCCGCTCCTGCACAATAGCAACCGGCCGCGGCCCATATTTATCGACGCGCGCGTCGTCTTGTTTTGGGTCGCAGGGTTCCGACGATATTGGGCCAGAGGCCTTTTTCAGTTTTTGAATTCGTGCGGCCAGAGCCGCAACGGTTGGAGCTTCGAAAATATCCTTCAGTGCCAAGGCGACGCCGAAGCGCTCTCGCAGCCGCGAAATCATTTGCGTCAGCGTAATTGAGTCTACCCCTAACGCGAAAACATCCTGGTCAATGCCGATCCCATCCGTATCGAGAAGGTCAGCCCATATTTTCGCGGTTTGCTGCTCGAGTTCAGACCGAGGCGCAATCGCGTTCCTGGACATTTTTACTGGCTCGTCCGGTCGCATTAGCGAGAGCACGGCGGCGAGTTCGCCGCGCTTGATCTTCCCGCCGGCTCCTTTTGGAATATGAGGAACGATGCGGATCAGGCCGGGAATCTTGAAGCTGGCTAACCGCTTTCGGAGAAAGTTCCGGAGCTCCTGCGCGCTCACCGCGGTATTTTGACTTAATACGACGGCAGCGGCGACGTCGGCGCCAAGCCGCGTATGGGGGACCGCGAAAACCGCAGCCTCGACTACGTTCGGGTGGCTCAACAGTGCATCCTCTACCTCGCCCGGTGCGACCTTCTGACCCCCGCGATTGATAACGTCTTTGATGCGGCCGACGAGGAAAAGGTATCCCTCGTCGTCCAAGTAGCCGAGGTCGCCGGTTCGAAACCATCCATCCCGAAAGGCCTCCCGTGTCGCGGCGGCATTATTGTCGTATCCCCTCGTGATGGTTGGACCGCGCAGCGCAATTTCACCGTGCTCGCCCGCCGGAAGGGGTCGACCATCGGCATCCAGGACCTTGATTTCCGCCCCCGCGGATCGACCGACGGAACCAAGCTTTCGCCTATGCAAAGGGTTGGCCGCGATTTGGGTGGCCGCTTCGGTCATGCCCAAAGTGTCGATGACGGGGACATCGAACAACGTTTCCAGTCGGCGCAACAGTTTCGTCGGCAGGGTCGACGACGCCGAACGAATAAGCCTTAGCGATGATTGCCGCGCGCGCGCGCTGTCCTTCTCCGCCGCCAACAAGACGGCGCGATGAATTGCCGGGACTGCAGTATACCAAGTCGGCTGAAACTCGGTCAGCCAGCCAAAGAATGCCTCCGCATCGAAACCGGAGGTACAGACGACACTCGAGCCCGCCGCTAGCGCTGCGATCACGCCGGAGATCAAGCCGTGCCCGTGGAATAGCGGCAGCACGCTCAGCAAACGGTCCTGAGGCTTAAGCTTAATCGCCGCTCCGACATTGTAGGCCGATAGACAAACGCCGGCATGGGTGAGCGGTATCGTCTTTGGTCTCGACGTCGTACCGGAGGTCAACAGAATCAAAGCATCGCCGCCAGTCGCGAAATCGTCCTCCTTGATGCGCCGCCTGCGCGGTCCGGCTACGCCAAATGAACTGAACGCTCGTGGCGGCGGCATCAGATCGAGCACCGGTATTCCAAGCGCAATTGCGGCCGCGCGACTTGCTGAATCGACGTCAGGACGCGTTAAGAGGGCCGCCGCCTTCAATTCAATGAGATAATGCCGCCACTCGTCCGCTGTGAAGCTCGGATTAAGGGGCGCACAAACCGCGCCGGCAGCGACCGATATGATCGTCGCTGCAGTCTCTGGCCCGTCCGGCAATACCACCGCCACCCGATCGCTTCGGCCGACACCGATGTTCCGCAGTGCGCGTATCGTATCTTTCGCGTAAGCCCGAAGTGCTCGATACGTCATTGGCGCGCGTCCGGGCGCTAAGAGGGCATTACGGTCGGGACTGGTTCGGCTGTGATGATCGAGAAGATCGCCGAGACACGAAAAGGCGCGACTCATGGTGCTATGCCGCTCCCCTTCATTGCACCGAAGGCGTGCGGCGCAAAAATGCCAGTACGAGCAAA
>DASPTX010000016.1:0-2927 GCA_035623195.1 Xanthobacteraceae bacterium
TCCGATCAAGACGCGGCTGTCGCTCACCGGCCCGATGATCGTCGCGCGCGATCTTGCCCATTCCAAGCTGCGCGAACGGCTGGAGAAAGGGCAGGCGCTGCCCGACTATTTCAAGAACCACCCGGTCTATTACGCCGGCCCGGCGAAAACGCCGGAAGGCTACGCGTCCGGTTCGTTCGGGCCGACCACGGCCGGCCGCATGGATCCCTTCGTTCACGATTTCCAGGCCGGCGGCGGCTCCATGGTGATGTTGGCGAAGGGCAATCGCGCCTCGGTCGTCCGCGACGCTTGCGCCAAGCACGGCGGCTTTTATCTCGCTTCCGTCGGCGGCGCGGCGGCAAATCTCGCCGAGCACTGCATCAAGAAGGTCGAGTGCATCGAATATCCCGAGCTTGGCATGGAGGCGATCTGGCGCATTGAGGTGGTCGATTTCCCGGCCTTCATCGTCATCGACGACAAGGGCAACGACTTCTTCAAGGAACTGAATCTGGGGTGAGGCGGTGAAAGCCCTCTCGCTTGCCGCCCAACCGATCGTCGATTGGCTCATCGACGGCGCGCGGTCGCAGCCGCTGGCGCAGGAAGTGCTGACCGAACTCTGCCAACGCTTGTCGGCGGCCGGATTGCCGCTGTGGCGCGCTGTGGTGTTCGTCCGCACGCTGCATCCGCAGATCGTGGGACGCCGCTTCATTTGGCGGGCCGATACCGGCACCGTCGTCACCGAGGGAGCGTTCGATCTTCTGGAGCGCGACGTGTTCCGCAACAGCCCGATGGCGCACGTGATCGAAACCGGGAAGGCATTCCGCCGCCGCCTTGCCGATCCCGACTGTCCGCTTGACTATCCGATCCTGCACGATCTTCACAAGGAAGGCGTTACCGACTACGTCGTATCTCCGCTGCGCTTCACCAACGGCGAAATTCACTTTGCCGCCTGGGCCACGCAGCAGCCGGGCGGCTTCACCGACGAGGAGGTCGGCGTCATCCGTTCGGTCGTCGCGCCCCTGGCGCGCGTCGCCGAGATCCGCGCCTGGTATCGCATCGCCGGCAATCTGCTCGCGACCTATGTCGGCGTCAATGCGGGCGAGCGGGTGCTCGCGGGCCATATTCGCCGCGGCGATACCGAGACGATCCACGCGGCGATCTGGCTGTCCGATATGCGCGGCTTCACGCGGCTGGCCGATACCCTGCCGCCGCAGGCTTTGGTCGATCTGCTTAACCGTTATTTCGATTGCCAGGTGCCAGCGATCCTGGATCATGGTGGCGAGGTGCTCAAATTCATGGGCGATGGCTTGCTGGCGATTTTTCCGATAAAGGCGGCGGCGGAGTCGGCGGCGGTCTGTGCGCATGCGCTCAAGGCCGGGCACACCGCGCGGCGCGAGATCGCGAAGCTGCAAACGACCGAAGGCAATACCAACAGAATGCGGTTCGGGCTCGCGCTTCACAAGGGCGACGTGCTTTATGGCAATATCGGCAGCGGCAATAGGCTCGATTTCACCTGCATCGGACCCGCGGTCAATCTCGCGGCGCGGCTCGAAAAACTTGCCGGCCGGCTCGGCCGCACCATTCTGGCGTCGCAGGATTTCGCTCGTCACTGCAACGACAATTTTGAACCGCTCGGGCGCTTCGCCGTGGCGGGCTTTGCCGAGGAACAGACGGTTTTCGGCCTTGCCGATGAAGGAGGGAAGAAGGAATGAACGGACCGACCGCCGCGATCGCCAAAGCAAAGGGGCCGATGGTTTGGCTGGACATGGACCAGCAGCAGCTCGACGACGCCTACGACCAGTTCGTCTATGCCCCAAACCGCGACCAACTCGCCAAGCGCCGTCTCGCCAACAGCGCGGCCGCACGCGCGCGGCTCGGCGAGCCGCTGCGTTTGGCCTATGGACCGACGCCGATCGAAGCGCTCGACGTCTATCGGCCGCTTGCGAGTAAGGCCGCCGCCGGCGGCGCACTCGCGCCGGTCGCCATCTTCGTCCATGGCGGCGCTTGGCGCAGCGGCGCCGCGTCAGAGTTCACGTTCTTGGCCGAGCCCTTCGTGCGCGCCGGCGCCAATTTCGCTGTGCTCGATTTTATCAGTGTCGACGACGCCGGCGGCAGTCTATTCCCGATGGTCGAGCAGGTGCGCCGCGCTGTCGGCTGGGTTTATCGCAATGCCGAAAAGTTCGGCGGCGACCGCGACCGGCTTTATCTGATTTCGCACTCGTCCGGATCGCACCTTGCCGGTTGCGTGGTGACGCACGACTGGACGCGCGAGGGATTGCCGCGCAACATTCTCAAAGGCGCGACGCTGTCGAGCGGGATGTACGATCTTGCGCCGGTACGGCTCTCCAAACGGTCGAAATATGTGACGTTCACCGACGCCATGGAGAATGAGCTCTCCGCCACATCGACAAGCTCGCGACGCCGCTTGTTCTCAGCTACGGCACCTAGGAGACGCCGGAATTTCAGCGGCAAACGCGCGACTTCGCCGCCGCGGTCGAGGCCGCCGGCAAACCGGTCGAGCTTGTGGTCGGCGAAGTCCTACAATCACTTCGAAATGCTGGAGACGCTGGCCAATCCTTACGGCTTGCTCGGCCGTGCGGTGTTCAAGCAGATGGGACTGGCGTGAAGCGGGCGGCGTCAGGCCGCTTCGGCATCCTGACTTGCGATTTTGCGTAGCGAGGTCCGGATAAGCTCGGCGCCGCAGCGCCGGCAAACGTAGACCGTATCTTCCAGCTCCGCGGAGACGGCGCGCCGGCCGTCGTAGCTCATCCGCCCTGCGCAGACCGGGCAGGGCATCATCAGCGACGGCAAACTTGAGGCGGGCATGGCCGTTTTGTGGCGCATGAGACTTCCCGATGACGGTTATATGAATTACTCGCTTCTTTTGCGGCGGAGTCAAGAAAAATTGTGCATTGCACACGGGCGCACTGCGGTGCGGTAAGTTTCTT
>DASPTX010000017.1:0-55926 GCA_035623195.1 Xanthobacteraceae bacterium
TTAATTCTGGCAACACTGCAGACTGCAATACGCTGTCGGGGGACTCATACATCACGATGGCTCTAACGATTGTCCGCTTTCGGGGGTAAAGCGGACATTGGGCCGCCCGCTCGCCAAATCCCCTAATGACCCAAAGCGGACATGGGGCCGCCGCTCACGCTCGCAATTCAACCTATTCCAGGTGCGAACTTCTGCCAGTAGGATCAATAAAACTATCAGACCAACGGGAGGAAAAAATGGATATGCCGCGTCGTCTTGGAGCCGAGTTCTTCGGCACCTTCTGGCTGACATTCGCTGGTTGTGGTAGTGCGGTGCTCGCCGCGGGCTTTCCGTCTCTGGGCATCGGATTCTTGGGGGTGGCCTTTGCCTTCGGACTCACCGTGCTGACCATGGCGTACGCCGTCGGTCACATTTCCGGCGGGCATTTTAATTGCGCGGTCACCGTCGGGCTCTGGGCCGGAGGTCGCTTCAAGGCCACCGACGTTCTCCCCTACATCCTCGCCCAGGTAGTCGGCGCCATCGCGGCGGCTGCGGTACTTTACGCGATCGCTTCCGGCAAACCGGATTGGGTCCCCGGCGGGTTTGCGTCCAACGGCTATGGCGATCTCAGCCCCGGCAAATACAGCCTGACATCGTGCTTCCTGATCGAAACTCTCGCGACCTTCTTTTTCTTGTACGTCATCATCGGCACAACCTCGAAAGGCGCGGCGGTCGGATTTGCCGGGATACCCATCGGGCTTTGCCTGACGCTCATCCACCTCTTCCTGATCCCGGTCACCAACGCTTCGGTCAATCCGGCGCGAAGCACGGGGCCGGCGCTATTTGCGGGCGGAACTTACATCACGCAACTCTGGCTGTTTTGGCTTGCGCCCATCCTAGGCGCGACAATTGCCGGCCTGGTCACCCGCTGGCAGCATGAATTGCCCGACGCATCTACGGCCACATAAGGCGCATGCGTTGGCGGTTTTCACATGTCTGGTTTTGGCACTTAACGGACATCCCGATGTCCTCAGCCGACGTCCGCTTTTGGGCGAATAGCGGACATGGGCCAGTCGGGGTATCTGCTAGGATTGTGCTCACCCTGTGTTAATACCACGACCTTCAGGCGTCAGCTTTTGCGTGCATGGTGCATTGGCGGGGTCTCGGACTAGGGAAATCCCAACAGGAAGGAGCCGCCATGAGCTTTTACGAGAAAGGCCCTGTTCGCATCCATTTCGAGGAAAAGGGTTCTGGCTTCCCGCTGCTAATGATTGCCGGCGGCGGGCTGAATTCCACCATCCCAAATCTGTCCGCGCCCTATTCCCCCTTCAATGCGATGGACGAGTTCAAGTACGAATACCGCTGCATCGGCGCCGACCTTCGCAACGCTAATGACGGCCAGTCCACGGGTCCCCTTGAGATCGATCGCCCCTGGGATTCTCATACCGACGACCATCTCGGCCTGATGGATCATTTGCGCATCGACAAGTTCATGGTGCTGGGATTTTGCATCGGCGGTCCCATGATCTGGAATCTGTTGAAGCGGGCGCGCGACCGGATCGTTGCGGCCGTGCTGGCGCAGCCCTCGGGCTCGCGGCCCGAGATGCCCGACCTGTTCTACGACAACAACATGAAGAGCTGGGGGCCGGAGCTTGTGAAGCGAAGGCCCGACATCTCGATGGAGCAGGTGGAAAAATTCCTGACCAGGATGTATCGCACCAACCCCGACTTCGTGTTTACGGTGGCGCGCGATTTCGTCCGCAATTGCCGAACGCCAGTGCTGATCCTGCCCGACGACATCCCGGCGCATCCTTATGCGGTCGCGATGGAGGCCGCGATGCTAGCGCCCAATGCAGAGGTGAGCATGTTCCCGTGGAAGGAGCCTGGGGAGCGGGTTCCGCTCGCGGTGCGGCAGATCCGCTCCTTCCTCCGCGCACATCGGCCCGCGGCGGCGTAAAGGTGTCATTGCGGGTACGAATGTCTGCTTTTGATGCTCTGGACGGCTCCTCCACCGGCACGTGAGTGCCATGGAAGTGGGGGCTGTTGAGGCTCCCACGATTTGGAGGAGCCAAACATGCGAACGATCAAGACAACCGGTCTCGACATTGCGAGTCGGTGTTCCAGGTCCACGGCGTTGACGCTGATCCGGCGTGGTCGATGCTTAATCCGATGCAGAGTTCATCAGGCCAGGCTGTTTCAGGAGTTCCAACGGGCCGATAACGCAATATCGCCTGGCTTACTCGCGAGCGTGATGAGGTTACGCCGGAACTTCTCGGGTGCAGAGCTAATCGAGCTAGGTCAGTGAACTAGTGCCCAAAAATATGGTTAACCAAATGTAAACTCGAATAGGCTTCTTAGGGCTCGCAATACCGGATTGAGTCGGGGAGAGACTCATGAAAGCCAACATACTGCGGCCCGTGGCCTTGGTGGGGACGGTGGCAACGATACTTATCGGAACGACATTGCTGTCGCTTTCTCATCATACTTTTTCCCTGAGTGGCGTTGGCAGCTTGAAGTGCTACGCCACGGGCGGAACTGAAAAAGCCTGCTGAATTTGGCGGCTCGCCGATACAGTCAGATCGATGCGCGTTCAATCGATGAACAAGCGCACACCATAAACCACTAGGCTGGAGAGCAACAGCACGAACGGCGCCGCACAACAAAATGCGGCGATGACTGAAGCCGAGACGCGCAGCATGGGCCGCTGGTGCACGATATTCGATAAATAGGTCATCTGACGCTCTCAACATCCGCAACGTCAGGCGGGCATTGCCGCTTCTTCGTGCAGATTTCGTTTTCAGATCCTGACCGTATCAGATTCGGTCGCTAATTTCGGCAGCGCGGTGCTTCCATCGGCAAATATTCGTTCACTGTAGCAGAAATGTCATAGACTCTTCGGCGACGCGATCTGTTTCTGCGCGTCAGTTGGTACCGTGCCTTGCTGTGAGTAGGCCGCGACCAAGTGGAAGGGGTACGGCAAAATGCCGGCCGCGCCCGCTTGCGGCTTTTATTCACCGTCGGTTCTCCGAGGGCTAAGATCGCTTTGCAGATCGCGCTGGTTGGACGTCTGTTTTGGGAGAGAGAAAGAAGAGCAGGGAGGAGCATTCCAACGACACGTTCCGAACTATTGCATAAGAGTATGTCGCTATTTATCTTGAAGCACTCCCGTCGCCTCGCCTAACCGCGCTCCTGGTCTGCTCTATCGCCCGCTTCGCTGCGACGCGAGGGCGGATGCGAGGGCGTATACCTCCACGGTCTGAAATAGATCAAAACGCGCGATCCAGAAGATCCGGATTCGGCCGGGCGCCGCTTATTGGTGAAGACGCAAGCGCCGTCGCTTAAAACGGTGCCGAACGTCAGCAGTATGGGCATGGCTTGGTGCGCGCCGTCCGTCTGTCCCGTCCTCGATGTTCGCAGCACCGCCGCGGAGGGGTCATGGCACTGGGAGCTTGGTTCACAACGAAACCGCGACGCAGCGAGGCCGCTGCGCTCAACGCGCAGGCACTCGCGTTATCCCGCCAAGGCCGCTATGCCGAAGCTAAGCCGCTGTACCAGCGCAGTCTGATGATCCTCGCCGCGGCATCGCGCGCGCTTGCGGCGGGAACGATAAGCGGGCAGGCTGCCGCAACGTCGAAGAAACGCATCGGTGGGGAGAGAAACACATGGCCGATCAAGTAGCCGATCGCGGCGCCGTCCAGGCTGCCGCTCCGAGCACGAGCCGCATCGGCAGCGCCGCCGCGAGCCGGGGCCGCTGGTATGTCCTGCTCTTAATCAGCGTGATGTACCTCATCACCTATCTCGATCGCGTCAATATCTCGACCGCCGCGCCGCTGATCAGCAAGGAATTCAGCTTCGACAAGGTCACCACGGGCGTGATCTTCAGCGCCTTCGTATGGGCCTATGCGTTGTTTCAAGTTCCCGGCGGCTGGCTTTCGGATCGGCTCGGCGCGCGCGGCGTGCTGGCCGGCATCGTTACCTATTGGTCGGCGATGACGGCTGCGACCGCAGCCGCGTTCAGCTCGGTCTCCTTCATCGCCGTGCGATTTCTGTTCGGCGTCGGCGAAGCGGGTGCGTTTCCCGGCGCCACGCGCGCCATGCAGCTCTGGTATCCGCAAAGCGAACGCGGCCTCGTGCAGGGCGTCACCCACAGCGCGAGCCGGCTCGGCGCCGCGATCGCGCCGCCGCTCGTGGTACTGATCATGAGCCAATTTGGCTGGCGCGCCGTGTTCCTGATTTGCGGCGCGATCGGATTGCTGTGGTCGCTATGGTGGGGCCTCACCTATCGCAACTTTCCGGAGGATCATAGGCTCGTCAATCGCGCCGAGCTCGAACGCATCCGCGGCGTCAACGACAAAGGGGAAATCAATCCGCCGCCGGTCGCCAAGCAGACCGAGGTGCCGTGGGGCACGCTCGTTCGCTCGCCCAATATGTGGGCGATTATGGCCGCTTATTTCACTTACGTTTATTGCCTGTGGATTTTCCTGAGCTGGCTGCCGTCTTATCTGATCGAGTTCCGACATTTCACGCTGCTCAAGGTCGGACTATATGCATCGCTACCGCTCTGGGCCGGCGTGGTCGGCGATACCGTGGGCGGCCTCGCAACCGACTATCTCCTAAAGGTCACCGGCAGCGTCAAATTCGGCCGGCGCGTCGTAGCGATCGTCGGATTGCTCGGCTGCGCCGTCTTCATCGTGCCGGCGGCGCTGACCGACGACGCTCTGACCGCCGTCTATTGCCTGACCGCGTCGATGTTCTTTCTGGAATGCACCATCGGCCCGTCCTGGGCGGTACCGATGGATACCGGCGGCAAATATTCCGGCACGGTCTCCGGCATGATGAACATGGCCGGCAATATCGGCGGCGCCATTTCGCCGATCGTGTTCGGTCTGCTGGTGCAGATCGGCAATTGGCAAGCGCCGTTCATCGTCGCCGCCGCTCTGTTGGTCGTCGGCGCCGCGGTCTGGGCGTTTTTGCTCGATCCCGACAAGCAGATTCTGACGGGCTAAAAATTCCGATACCCGATCATTCCCGCGCAAGGGGGAATCCAGACGGCGGCAATAGTTTCATTAAAGCGCTGGGCCTCCGCCTTCGCGGTGACGAGCGGATGACCGCAAGCGTTACCCCGGCTCGCTTTCCCCCATCGCAACGCGGGCGAAAGCCGAGAGGATATTCCTGGCGGCCTTGAGCGAGCCGGTGAGTGAGCCGGCAACCTTCGATTGGCCGCCATGCCGGCGCCGGTAGGACACCGGTACCTCGCGCACGCGCAGATGAAGCCGCGCGACCCGCATTTGCATTTCCAGATTCCAGCCATAGGTCATTTCGCGCATGCCGAGCGCAAGCAGCGTGTCGCGGCGGATGCCGCGGAACGCGCACATATCGGTGTAGTGCACGCCGTAAAGGAGCCACATCAGAAAGCCGGCGATGCGGCCGGCCAGAAGCTGATGCCAAGCCATGCTGCCGGACTCGCGCTCGCCGCGCGCGCGCGAAGCGATGACGAAATCGCACGCGCCGGCTTCGATCGGCGCGATCAGCGCCGGGATGCCGGCCGGATCGTCGGCGCCGTCGCCATCCATGAAGACGAGGATATCGGTACCCTCGGCCGCTTGCGCGCCGCTCCAGCAGGCCAGGCCGTAGCCGCGGCCGACCTCGATCACGTCCGCGCCCGCCTCGCGTGCCCGCTGCGCTGTGCCGTCGCTGCTGCCGCCGTCGGCGACGATGACGCGATCGACGATCGCACGCGGCAATTCGGCAACGACCGCGCCGATCGATTCCGCCTCGTTGAATACCGGAATGATAACGGCGACGGCGGGCTTCGCCGATTTCGCTTCAGGGGAAGGGAAAGTCTCGGGCGCGCGGATCAAATCCGTTACAGGCTCCAGCGCAGGCCGCAGCTTGCACAAGCTTCCGGGGGCGCATTCGACTTAAGCGCCTTGCGAAAATCGCGATAGGCCGACCCATTCCAAATCTCGCGCAGTGTCTGCTGCGTCGCATCGCCGAGCGTGTAATTCTCGTAGCCGCGCTGCGAGAACGGCGCGATGCAGCACGGCAAGGCGCGCCCGTTGGCGGTGAAGTACATCACCGTCCAAGGCCGCCGGCACAGCGACCACGGCGAGCCGTTGTCGCTGCGCTTGAGGCTAACGCCCGGCTCGGAAGCGCCGCCGGACGCGCTGAACGTGATCCCGAGGGTCTCGGCCAGCGCGGCGGCCTGGTCGATGTGGACCGCTTCGTCGGCGGAGAGGCGCTCGTAAAGCGCCTGATCGGGGCGCGCCTTACCGATCGCGTTTTCGGTGAAGAACACCAGCCGCTGCAGGTGAACTTCCTTGACGCCGGTCTCGGCCGCAACGCGGACGAAATCGGGCAATTCCTCGATGGTTTCGCGCAAACCCGTAAGCCATGCCGAAACGCGCGGCTTAACGTGGCCCTCGCGTTCTTGCAGTTCGCGGAACGCGCGCACGTTTTTCAGGATGCGATTGAAGTAATTTTTGCCGCGAATGACGCGATAGGACTCGGCGGTAGCGGCGTCGAATGACACGCGCAGCTCGTCCAGCTCCGCGGCAATCAAAGCGCGGCCGTTTTTCTCGTTCAGCACCGTTCCATTGGTATTGAACAGGACATAAGTGCCGCGGTCCTTGAGATACCGGACCATGCGCGGCAGATGCTTGACCAGCATCGGCTCGCCGACGCCGTGCAGCACCGCCCGCTGCAGACCCGGAATTTGATCGACAATCGAGGTGAACAGCTCCCAGCTCATGTCAGCGGGCGGTTCGAGTTCTTCATAAGTTCGCGGGCATGTCGTGCACAAGAGATTGCAGCGATTGGTCGTCTCCAAATAAAGACAAACCGGATCGTGTTCCGGAACGTCGTCCCCGGTCGGGACGTTTTCAAAATATCGTGTCGGATCCACCCGACCGTTCGCCGCCGCCCTTTGCATTATCGACCCATCCATCCCTTGCCGTTGAAAAATTGATCGTGCGGCGCCGCTCAGGCGCGCGCTTCCTCGACCTGCAAGATACGAGCCGGCGAACCGACGAAGTCGCGGCCATGCGCGAGCTTTCGCATCAGTTTCGCCGTTTGCTCCGCACGATGCGGGGTTCCATCAGGCCGCTGACTTTCCAGGTCGGTCCCGCAAATCTCACCGTGAAGGCGGCGCAGGCCGTCCACGTCGTCGACGTCGTACCAGGCCGGTAGTACGTGAATTTCAAGGTCGATCTCGCGGGCGCGCTGCAAAGTCTGTCCAGCCACCCGCTCAGTGCTCCAAGCGACGTCCTCGAACATGTGGCGGTGCGCGGCTTTGAGCCCGAGCAGGTAATATCCGCCGTCGGTGGACGGACCGAGCACCGCGCGATCCCCGGGCCGCGCCAAGGCTTCGGCCGTTTCCACCAGGAACGACGGCGGCAAAGTCGGGCTGTCGGAATTGAGCACGACGGCGGAGTCGTGGCCGCGCCGGAGAATCTCACGGATGGTGTGGAAGAGGCAGTCGCCGAAATTCGGCAGCCACGCTTCGAGCAAACCGATCGAGCCTGGCAGTAGCTTGCGGAAGAAATCTTCCGACCCCGGCGGCCCGTAGGCTGCATAGCCGGTTATGGCGGCGTGACGGGCAACATGACGGGAAGCAAGCAACAGGTTTTCGGCAACGTCCTGCAAAAAGGCCGTGTTGAGCTCGGCGGCTTCCTCGAAGGTCAGCGGCGGCACCAGGCGCGTCTTGGTCCGCCCTGGCGCCGACGCCTTCGCCATAAACGCGATGCCGCAGGACGCCCTGCAACGATCGCCGATCGAAAGCGCGTCGTCCGCAACCGAATTTCCATTGAATCGATCCACGCGATTCATGCGATGCCCCCGCGATTCAGCCAGAAACGCAACAGACTGACTGCCAAAGCGCTCCCCAAAGCGCCAATCACTTACGTCACATCCGTTACAAGCCTCGAAACACCAAAAAGTTATCGGCTTCACAAATTCGTGATCTCATCGTTGCGCTCAAATTGCACGACGGGCGCGAGCATGACGCGGATCATCGTCACAACCGCGGCATGACGGCAACGGCGCGATCAAGCGTTCAACGCGACTTTGTGAAGCTTCTTTTGTTGCGAGGAATTTTGTTGCGGGATTACAGTCCCGTTCGAACCGGCATGCTTGATCGCCAATGCCAAAGTCGGCCTCCGCATCCGTCAGTCGTAAAATCGGCCGCCTTCACCCGCTGCCGGTGCGGATCATGCATTGGATCAATGCCATCGCTATTTTCATCATGATCGGCAGCGGATGGAAGATTTATAACGACGACATCATTTTTAGCTTTCTGCGCTTCCCCGACAGCATCGTGATTGGAAAATGGGCGCAATACGGACTGCAGTGGCATTTCTTCGGTATGTGGATTTTCGTGGTCAACGGGCTCGCTTATCTCTGTTATGGCATCGCCACCGGGCGTTTTCGGCGCAAACTGTTCCCAATCTCGGTTCGTGAAGTTTTCGTGACAATTGGAGAGGCATTGCGGTTTCGCCTGCGCCATGACGATCTCACGCATTACAACGCCGTCCAGAAGGTTCTCTATCTCGGCGTCATGGCGGTCGGAATATTGATCGTGGTATCGGGACTAGCGCTGTGGAAGCCGGTACAATTTTCCGAGCTTGCGAATTTATTCGGCAGTTTTCAGAGCATCCGCCTCGTGCATTTCTTCTGCATGTCCGCCATCGTGGTGTTCATCGTCGTCCATGTGACGCTCGCTTTGCTGGTGCCGCAAAGCCTCCTCGCCATGTTGACCGGCGGTCCGGCGGTCGGCGACGAGACCGCGGGCCTCTCCATCGCACCGAACACCGAAACAATGCGCTGAGGAGAGCAACACGATGGCCACTCGCACCCGCACGCCTTCGATCTTTCGGCCGCGTCAGCCGATCGATCAGGGCGTTCTGACGGAAAATCGCAAGCTCGTTGACGATATCAATCGGCGCGGCCTCTTGCGCGGCGCGGTCAGCCTCGGCGCGCTGACGATGTTGACCGGCTGCGATGTGAGCGAAATCGGTTCCGTACAGAAGGCGTTGCGCGCGGTTTCGGCGTGGAACGACGGCGTTCAGGAGACGATCTTCCGGCGGAACCATCTGGCGCCGACGTTCAGTCCCTCCAAGGTCGCCAAGCCCCCCCGTTTCAATGCCTATTATCCCATCGAGGACGTCAAACCGGTCGACGGCGCGACCTGGACGCTGGAATTGGCCGGCCGCATCGAAGACAAGCGGTCATGGACGGCGCAACGGCTTTACGATCTTCCCGAGGAGGAAATCATCATCCGCCATGTTTGCGTGGAAGGATGGGATTATATCGGGCAGTGGTCCGGCCCGAATTTAAGCGACTTTCTGCGGCGCATCGGCGCCGATTTGACCGCGAAATACGTCTATTTCGTCTGCGCGGACGACTACACCGAAAGCATCGATATGCCGACCGCGCTGCATCCGCAGACGATCCTCGCCACCAAATATGCCGGGCAGATCATCGGTGATCCATTCGGCTATCCGCTGCGGCTGCGGACGGCGACCAAGCTAGGCTACAAGAACGCCAAATGGATCAAGGCAATCGAAGTCACGAACGAATTTCGCGAGACCTATTGGAGCGAGCGCGGTTTCAACTGGTACGCCGGCATCTAGGACGAAAGATTACTTTTTCAGATCATGCCTTAATGACCCACTTTGTCCGCTGGACTGCACGCCGCACGCACATAAATGCGCCACCTGCCATCGCGTTTTTCCACAAGACGATAGTCGGCGCTCGCTGCAAACGGATCGTTGTTCCAGGCACCATCCTGCGGAACGACGACGGCCACATCGCAACCGTATTTGGTCGCGAGCTCATCGATGTCCTGCGGCGTTCCTTGTCCGGCAAACACGCGAATGAATTGCGCGGCGATCGCCTCGCGGCGATCCGGCGGCAGCGGCGTGAACGCTATCGCCAATTCGCGACCGGCAAAGCACGAACTGCGGTCGGCGATAAGGGCCCAGGAAATATTGACCGGCCATGGCGTCAAGTCTTGGAGGAACAGCGGATTGTTCGCGACCCGTGCACTCGCCGGCGCGTATCGCCGGACCGCGCTCCATAATTCCGGGGCGCGGGCGAAGACCGGCGCGTCGGCGACGGCGGCGCCGTTCACATTGGAAAAGATCATCGCGACGGTATCGGGAACGCTGAGCGCAAGCGCGCCGATCGCGATGGCGGCGATGACGACGCGGCGCGGCACGGCGCTCATGGCGACGGCGGCGGCCACGATCAGAATCATGACGGCGGGCAACACGGCGCGCAGGCCGAGATCGTTATTGTCGCCCAAGGTGCTCACAAGGAGCCAAGATATCGAAAGCCCCACCGCCGCGAGGGCAACAAAAAGTTTCACCGCGGTTTTTCCCGGGCCAGGCTCTCCGCTTTGCAGCATGACGACAAGCGAGGCCGCACCAGGGATAAAAGTCGCCGGAAATTCGACGGGCAGTAGGATCAGCCAATAGGCCGGAGCGTCGAGGATGCGGCGCAGCGATTGCGGAAACATTTCGCCGAGCACTTCGAAATGGTGCACGACAATCGGGCTTGCGCCCTCGCGCGCCGCGACGGTGCCGAGTTCGTCGTGAATGAACGGAGCGGCAAGGCAAAGCGCGAGCACGGCGGCCGCGGCCAAGCCCGCCGCGACGGCGCGCCGCCGCTTGGCGTCGATGTCGCCCAATAACAGCGGCGCGCCGACCACGATCGCAATCGCGAACGTCAGCCCGCCGACGAAGGTCGAGCTTTCGAAGCCCGCCACCGCGACGAGACCCAAAACTGCGAGCCGTGTCAGGCTTGGCCGCTCCGCGTAATGCACGATGAGCAATATCGCGGCTATCGTGCATGATGCCGACATCAGGTGTTGCGGCACCCACGTGGATTGGAACAGCCAGCCGGCAAAGCCGGTCGGTTGCCGCAGGAACGGTTCGAGGCTGTAATTGCCGAATAAAGGCCGCAGCGCCTCGCGCAGCGAAGCGGCACTGGCGAACGCCAAAACCCAAACCGCGGCGCTGGCGCGTTTGCCGAGCCACACGGCAACCGTCATCATCAAGCTCAGCGAAGCGAAAGCGGTAAACCAGGTCAGGCCGATATCCGCTTCCCATCCGCTTGGGCCGAGCGGCAAGGCCAATTCGGCCGCACTGAAGTGCCAGAGATAGTAGTAGGCAAGCCGGCCCGCGGCGCCGGCGGAGCCGAATACCGGATTAACCGGAGGCAGTCCTTGCCGCATCATCGCATCGACGATCGCGATTTTCGAATGATCGAAAATCGGGTCGGCGAGGTGAACGCCGTACGCGGAATATTTGGGAAGGATGGCGGACGCCGGAACAAGCGCGACGATCCCGGCAACGGCAAAGCACCACGGCTTTATTCCGAGCTGCGGCGTACCTTCCGCCGGCTCCGGCCGAAGGAGTAACGAACCGCTGGCAATCGCAAGGCAAAGCGCCGCCAAACCACCCACCGCAACAGCGGAAAATCCGATTGCGGTGAGGACCGGCAGCGTCGCCGCGCTGAAGACGGCCCAGCCGAGGACCGGCGCCGCGCCGAGCGCCAGCGTGCGCGGCAAGACGCGGCGGGCAAGCGCATGGCCGAGTACGGTGCAAAATGCGGTTGCAAGCAACGCGCACAAAGCAGCATTGACCGGCGATGCCATGAAAGATCCGTGCGTTGCTCGCGAATCGTACGACCGGCTGCGGCGGCGCTATGCCGCCTTCATGAGCAATTGCAAAGCTGGCCAGAGATCGGGCGCGAGATTTCTAAACGGGGCCCAGTCGCTCGCGGTCATCCGGTCGACGATGGCGGCCTTGACCGACGGCCGCTCGCGCATTCGCGTCCACCAATCGCCGATGGTCGGATAATCATCCCACATGCCGCTCAGCTTCAAAAGTTCAGGTCTCATGACATGGGGAATGACGGCACAGTCGGCATTGGAAAAGCCGTCGCCGGCAAGATACGCCCCGCTCTGCAACGATTGATCCATCCAGGACAAGAGTTTCTTATGCTGCGCAACGGCTTCCGACGCGAGACCATGCTCGATGACGCTGCGCTTATATTCGGCGCGGCGTTTCAGCGGCGTCTTGTCGATCTCGGCAAGCCATTCCTCGCGCGGCATTTTTGTAAAGTTCGGCCGGAATGCCGTAGCGAAGGTCAATATCATGCACGAATTGTGCACGTATTCGTCGATCAGCTTGTTGTAAAGCCACACGCGGTGGCGCTGCGGCGGTGCTTTCGGCATGAGCGGCGGATCAGGGAAGATCTCGTCGAGATAGTAGAGGATCAGCGCGGATTCGACGATCGCTCTGCCGTCGTGCACCAGGGTCGGGACAACCCCGTCGGGATTGAGCTTACGATAGGCCGGATTGTGCTGATCTCCGCGCAGCGTTAGAAGATGCTCTTTGACGTCGATCCCCTTTTCCGCAAGCGCGATACGCACCTTTTGCGCGCAGACCGAATTGACATTGTGATAGTGTTCAAGCACGCCGTCCTCCCCGACTAAGACCGGTTGTGACGATGATGATTTCGTTCATTGCCGAAGTCGAATAATTCTTTCGTTACCGGGCTCGTAACCTCGGCGCACCGGCCGCGACATTGAGCCGGATATCAATAGGCTTCTTGGGTATAGATCGGATCGACCGAACCGCGCCACGGCCCGTGAAACTTATCGAGCAATTCCTGCGCCGGCGTCGTGCCGCGAGCGAGCCTATCGTCCAGCGGATCGAGATATCGGGTTTCGTCGCAGCCCCCGGCGTCAAAGCGCCTCCGGCGCGTCAATCCGGCATGGGCGAATTTGAGAACCTCCGCCGCGATTTCAGAAACGGTGCGGCCGCGAACCGCGGCGGCAAGACCCAGTTTCGGCACAGTATCGCGGAGCGATTGGCGGTCTTCGGCGCTCCAGCCTTTCACAAGATCCCAAGCGGCATCGAGCGACACGTCGTCATAAAGAATGCCCACCCACAGCGCCGGCAGCGCCAGCAAATTCGGCAACGGGCCCGAATCGGCGCCACGCATTTCCAGATAGCGTTTGAGCCGCACTTCCGGGAATATCGTGCTGAGATGGTTGGCCCAATCCGAGATGGTGGCGCGCGTGCCAGGCATCGCGGCCAATTTCCCCGCAAGCAAATCGCGAAACGATTGGCCGGCGACATCGACATAGTCGTCGCCGTGCTTGATGAAATACATCGGCACATCGAGCGCATAATCGACCCAACGCTCGAAGCCCATGCCCGACTCGAAAACCCACGGCAACATGCCGGCGCGGGCATTATCGGTCGCGCGCCAAATTTCCGAGCGGAACGACAGGTAGCCGTTGGGCTTGCCGTCGGTAAACGGCGAGTTTGCGAACAGCGCGGTCGCGATCGGCTGCAGCGCGATCGACACGCGCAGCTTCTTGACCATGTCGGCTTCGGACGAGAAATCGAGATTGGTTTGCACGGTGCAGGTGCGATACATCATGTCGAGGCCGAGCGTGCCGACTTTCGGCATGTAAGCGGTCATGATCCGGTAGCGGCCCTTCGGCATTTTCGGCATTTCGGCGCGCGTCCAGTCCGGCGTCATGCCGATGCCGAGAAAGCCGATATGCAGCGGCGCCGCGACCTCGCGGACTTGGGCGAGATGCGCCATCAATTCGCTCGATGTCTGATGGACGGTTTCAAGCTGCGCGCCGGACAATTCGAATTGCCCGCCGGGCTCCAGCGAGATCGCGCCGCCTCCGGTCACGTCGAATAGTCCGATGACGTTCGGCCCTTCCATGATCGGCTGCCAGCCGAGCAGATGCTGCATTCCCTCAAGCAGCGCGCGAATGCCGCGGCGCCCCTCGTAAGGCACCGGACGATGGCCTTCGAGCGTGAAGGCGAATTTTTCGTGCTCGGTGCCGATGCGGAATTGCGATTTCGCTTTCACGCCCTGGGCAAGCCAATCGACGAGATCCTCGCGGCGCTCGATCGGCTTCAAATCGACTTGATCACGCGCCATGCAAGGTCCTCGCGGCGTTATGCGCAGCGCATGTCGGGGAGCAATATGCGTTCATGAATTATGCGACGGCCTTGCGTTTTTCGGGTGCGAAACGGCCATAGAATGTCTCGCCCTTCTTCGCCATGTCGAGCAGAAGATTCGACGGCTTAAACCGCTCGCCGCAGAGTTTGGCGAGATCGCCGCATAATGCGACAAAATTATTCACACCCATACCGTCGATATAGGAAATGGTGCCGCCGGTGAAGGGCGCATAGCCGAACCCGAGAATAGAACCGACATCGGCTTCCCGCACATCGGTGACGACCCCTTCCTCGACGCAACGCGCGGATTCCAGCGCTTGAATGACGAGCAGTCGGTGCTTTATCAAATCGACGTCTAGGGCGTCGGGGTCGAGCCGGCTCGGTTGCAGATCGCGCAGCCCGGGCCACAATCGCTTCGGGCTATTTCGCGGGTAGTCGTAAAAACCCTTGCCGTTTTTGCGGCCGTAGCGCGCGCGCTTCTCGACCATTTCCTCGAGCAGCGCCTTTTGCTTGGCGTCGACCATTGCGGAACCGAGATCGGCCTCGGTCGCTTTTAGAATCTTCCAGGCCAGATCCACCGCCACCTCGTCGGTGAG
This sequence comes from Xanthobacteraceae bacterium, assembly GCA_035623195.1. Lineage (GTDB taxonomy): Bacteria > Pseudomonadota > Alphaproteobacteria > Rhizobiales > Xanthobacteraceae > BOG-931. The sequence goes on from DASPTX010000017.1 coordinate 14,570, forward strand.
CGCAAGCGGCCCGACCGGCATTCCGGCCATGCGGCCGACATTCTCGATCAAAGCCGGCGGCACGCCTTCCGCGAGCATCAGATGGCCTTCGCGGATATAGGTGCCGACGACCCGCGACGTATAGAAGCCGCGCGAATCGTTGACCACGATGGGAGTCTTGCGGATGGCGCGCACAAAATCGAGCGCCACGGCAAGCGCGGCATCGCCGGTTTCCTTGCCCATGATGATTTCGACTAGCATCATACGCTCGACCGGCGAGAAGAAATGAATGCCGATGAAGCGGGAGCGGTCCTTGAAGGCCGCCGCGAGCGAGCTGATCGGCAGCGTTGAAGTGTTGGAGCCGAAAATCGCCTGTTCGCCGATCACGTTCTGCGTCCGCGAAATTACCTCCTCCTTGATCTTGCGATCCTCGAACACCGCCTCGACGACGAGATCGCAATCCTTCAACTCCACGAAATCCGCCGTCGGATTGATGCGCGCCAGCAACGCATCGCGGTCGGCGGTAGTGGCGCGGCCGCGATTGACGAGGTCGGTCATTAATTTGTGCGAATGGCCCTTGCCCTTTTCGGCTGTTTCCGGATCGCGATCGATAAGCACGACCTCAAGGCCGGCCAGCGCGCTGACATAGGCGATGCCCGCGCCCATGAACCCGGCGCCGATCACGCCGATTCTTTTCAGGGGTCTCGCCGGGACATTGGCCGGGCGCCGCGCTCCTTTGTTGAGCTCCTGCATGGAAACGAACAAGGTTCGGATCATTGCGGCGGCTTCGTGCGAGCGCAAAATCTTGGCGAACCAGCGCGACTCGACCTGTAATGCCTGATCCATCGGCAGCTGCAGGCCCTCGTAAACGACCTGCAGAATGGCCCGCGCGGCCGGATAATTGTCGTAAGTCTCGCGGCGATAAATGGCGTTTGCGGCGGGGAAGACCGTCATGCCGGCCTTCGAATAAACCGGGCCGCCGGGTAGTTTGAAACCGTCGGTATCCCACGGCGCCTTGGCCGCGCCGCCCGATTTGATCCATTCCTTCGCCGTCCTGACGAGATCGGCCTTCGGCACCACGGCATCGACGAGCTTCATCGCCTTGGCGCGATTAAGCTGCACCTGCTCGCCCTTGAGCAGAAACTGCAAGGCATCGGATGGCGGCAGCATCCGGGCAACGCGCTGCGTGCCGCCGGCTCCTGGCAACAGGCCGATCTTGACCTCGGGTTGGCCGAGGCGCGTGCCGGCATTGTCGGCCGCAACCCGGCGGTGGCAGGCCAGCGCCAATTCGAATCCGCCGCCAAGCGCCGTGCCGTTGATCGCGGCGACCCAAGGCTTGCCGCACGTTTCGATGCGGCGGTAGAGCAGCGACAGCTTTCGGCTCTCCTCGAAAAAGCGCGCGGTTGCCGTCTCCTCCCCTGCCGCGGCGGCAAGTTCGGCAAAGGTCCGGCTGAGCGTTTCAAGCATCGCGAGATCGGCGCCGGCGCAAAACGTGTCCTTGCCCGAGGTGATGACGACGCCCTTGACGGCTTCATCCGCGGCAAGTTCCTCGACGATCGCCGAAAGCTCCTCCATGACCGCCGCGTCTATGACGTTCATCGTGCGGCCGGGCTCGTTCCAAATCACGAGCGCAATGCCGTCGCCGTCACGCTCGACGGTGAAATTGGTGAAAGTCATCGTTGGCACTCACGCATAGGAATCGCCGTTCTTGTGCGTAAAGCGCATGCCCTTCTCGTCACGCACCGCGACCAAATCGACATCCGGATATTCGACGCGCTCATGTTTCGAGCGTGTGCCGATTTCGAGATAGACTGCATTGCGTGTCGATTTGTTAACGAGATGGTGGCCGTTACCGCTATTGGCTTTGAAGCCCGCCGCGTCGCCGGCCCTTAGTATGGTCTCGCCGCCGTCCTCGACCAGCACGAGTTCGCCTTCCAGCACATAGATGAACTCGTCCTCCTTTTCGTGCCAATGCCGCAGCGCCGACGCGGCGCCGGGCCTGAGCGTCGTCAGATTCACGCCGAATTGATCGAGACCGGCCGCATTGCCGAGCCGCTTGCGCTCGCGGCCGCGCACCACGCGGTCGAACGGCGCCGGATAAGGGGTGCGGCTATCGATCGCAAGCCGCGCGATGTCGATCTTAGGCATCCGCTTACAGCCGCTCGATGATCGTGGCGGTGCCCATGCCTGCGCCGATGCAGAGCGTGACGAGCCCGGTTGTGAGATCGCGCCGCTCGAGCTCGTCGAGCAGCATGCCGAGAATGATGGCGCCGGTCGCGCCCAGGGGATGCCCCATGGCGATGGCGCCGCCGTTGACGTTGACGTCGGCAGTGTCGAGTTCGAAGGCCTGCATGAAGCGCAGAACCACCGAAGCGAAGGCCTCGTTGATCTCGATAAGATCGATGTCGGAAAGCTGCATGCCCGCCTTCTTCAGCACTTTCTTGGTGACGTCGATCGGACCGGTCAGCATCAAGGCGGGATCCGAGCCGATATTGGCGAAGGCGCGAAGCCGCGCGCGCGGTTTCAATCCGATCTTATGGCCGGCTTCCTTGCTGCCGACAAGCACGGCCGCGGCGCCATCGACAATGCCGGAGGAATTGCCGGCGTGGTGAACGTGATTGATGAATTCGACTTCGGGATGGGCCTGAATGGCGACCGCGTCGAAGCCGGCCATCTCCCCGATTTGAGCGAACGACGGCTGCAGCGCGGCGAGCGACTGCATCGTCGTTCCGAGGCGCATGTGCTCGTCCTTCGCCAGGATAGTCAGCCCGTTGACGTCTTTGACCGGCACGACCGAACGGGCGAAGCGGCCTTCCTGCCATGCCGTCGCCGCCCGCTTTTGACTTTCGACGGCATAGGCATCGACGTCGTCGCGGGAAAATCCGTATTTGGTAGCGATCAAATCGGCGGAAACGCCTTGCGGCAGGAAATAGTGCGCAACCGCGATCGAAGGATCGACGGCCCAGGCGCCGCCGGCGGACCCGATGCCGACGCGGCTCATGGATTCGACGCCGCCGCCGACCGCCAATTCCTGCTGGCCGGACATGATTTGAGCGGCGGCGAAATTGACCGCATCGAGACCCGACGCGCAGAAGCGATTGATCTGCACGCCGGCAACACTGTCGCCGTAGCCGGCGACCAGCGCGGCCGTGCGCGCAATGTCGGCGGCGGCCTCGCCGACCGGATCGACGACACCCATCACCACGTCGTCCACCAGAGCAGTGTCGAGATTGTTGCGGCTTTTGATCGCGCCGAGCGTTTGGCTTGCCAGGTTGAGCGCGGTAACTTCGTGGAGCGCGCCGTCGACTTTGCCGCGGCCGCGCGGCGTGCGCACGTGATCGTAGATGAAAGCTTCGGACATCCGAACTTCTCCTATCCCTCTCCCACGCGTAAGTGCGAAGAACGGCTAGAACGCATCTGCAGGGAGCGCCATCGCGCTTGCCGCACCCGCCTTGATGCGCGCAAGATGCGTAGCCGTGGCGGGCAGCATCCTTTCCATATAAAAGCGACCGGTCATCAACCGCTGCGTCATCCGTTCCGCCGTGCCGTTACCTGAAGTCGCGGCCTTCGCCATCGCTGCCTCGGCGATCAGACACCACATATAGCCGAGCGCGACCAAGCCGAAGAGATGCATATAGTCGGTCGCGCCGGCGCCCGCATTGTCGGGATTGCCCAGCGCGTTCTGCAAAAACCACATGGTTGCCTGCTGCAATTCGCCGAGCGCCTGATTGAGAGGCGCGACATAGGGCGCCATCGCCGTACCGGCGCCGCGTTCTTTGACGTAACCCGTGATCTCGGCGAAAAAAGCCTGCAAAGCCCGGCCGCCATCCTTCGGCAGCTTGCGGCCGACCAGGTCGAGCGCCTGCACGCCGTTGGCACCCTCGTAAAGCATGGTGATCCGCGCATCGCGCACGAATTGCTCCATACCGTGCTCGACGATGTAGCCGTGGCCGCCGAATATTTGCTGGGCAATGACGGTGTTGGCAAAGCCTTGATCGGTGAGAACGCCCTTAATCACGGGCGTGAGCAGCCCTAAATGGTCCTCCGCGACTTGACGTTCCTTGGCGTCCGCCGAACGGCGCGCGACATCGCTTTTGAGCGCGGTCCACAACACCAGCGCGCGCGCCGCTTCGTTGAAGGCGCGGATGCTCATGAGCATCCGGCGCACATCGGGATGAACGATGATGGGATCGGCCGGCCGTTGCGGGAACTTTGCCCCGGTCAAAGCGCGGCCGGCGAGCCTTTCCTTGGCGTAGGCGGCCGCATTTTGGTAGGCGACTTCGGACATCGCCAAGCCTTGCAAGCCCACGCCAAGACGCGCCTCGTTCATCATTGTGAACATGGCTTGAAGCCCGCGATTGGCCTCGGCCACGAGCCAGCCGGTGGCACCGTCGTAATTCATCACGCAGGTGGCGTTACCGTGAATACCCATCTTCTCTTCGATCGAACCGCAGGACACCGCATTGCGCGCGCCAACGCCGCCGTCCGCCGCCGGCACGAATTTCGGCACGATGAACAGGGACAATCCCCGCGTGCCTTCCGGGGCACCTTCGATGCGGGCAAGAACAAGGTGGACAATGTTCTCCGCCAGATCGTGCTCGCCGGCCGAGATGAATATCTTCGTCCCCGAAATCTTGTAGCTGCCGTCGGCCTGAGGAGCCGCACGCGTACGCACCAAACCGAGATCGGTGCCGCATTGCGGCTCCGTCAGGTTCATAGTTCCGGCCCATTGGCCGGCAACGAGCTTGGGCAAATAGATTTTTTTCTGTTCGGGAGAGGCATGCGCCACCAGGGCGGCTAGTGCGCCTTGCGTCAGCGCGGCATACATGCCGAACGCCATATTCGCCGAGCAGAAAAACTCGCTCACGGCTTGGGCGAGCACCACCGGCAGGCCCTGGCCGCCGAATTCTACGGGCGCGGCGACACCGATCCAGCCGCCTTCGGCGAGCCTCCTATAGGCGTCTTTGAATCCGCCCGGGGTCGTCACGCTACCGTCGGCATTGCGGCGACAGCCTTCCCTGTCACCGACGCGGTTGAGAGGCGCGAGAGCCGCCTCGCTGAATTTCGCCGCCTCGGCGAGGACCGCCTCGACGACATCCGGCGTCGCCTCGGCGAAGCCCGGCAGGTTGTTGTGGCGGTCGAGATGAAAGACGTCGCTCAAGAGGAACGTCATTTCATCCACGGGAGCTTTATAGACCGGCATAAACTCTCTCTAACCCGACACGAGCCTCGCTCGGACCTTATCCTGGGTCCTTATGGGCCTCTATCTTCGGCCCCTGTCTCGGGCCCTTTCTTGGGGCCGGTCAGCGCCATAGCCTAGCCGATTTTACACCCCTGCTACGACGGCGAAATGGCGCTCGCGCCGGCCTTGCTCCAAGTCTCGGGCGCGTCGCGGGGCGCGGCATTAACGGCTTGTTTACGGTAATCCGGAAAAGTCGGCGTCGAGGACAGTAGGCCGCGCCCGCTTGGTCCTCTGAGTAAGCCTCGGCTCAAACAGGGCGATAGACGCATTCCTTCCCGAATTGGCTTGCCCGCAATGAAATCCGGCGGTCCGTGGAACCTCAGAGGCCTCCGCCCACAAACACACGAAGCCGCCAGCGATGCGGCGCGCCGCGCCGGCATGTCGGTCGGCGAATGGCTCGACGACCTCACCCAACAAAACAACAACCATAACGGCGGACTGATGCGGAACGCTGCCTGCGAAGAAGAAACTGACGGCAATGTCGCCAAGCCAAACGAACCGCTTCAGCTTGGCGATCAAGAGACAAGTAGGCAACGCCCGCAACGGCACGGCCGCGAATACGATCGCGAGAACACGCTGGCGCGAGAAGCCTCGCTGGCGCGCGAAGAATTCGACGATGTTCATTCTCGTCTCGATCGATTGACATACCAGCTCGAACGGATGGCGCGCAGTAGCGATCCGCTCCGTAACGCGTCGCCGCAGCCGCAATATCTCGGCGCCGAACAAGACGCGCTCGTCGAGCGCCAGCGCGCACTTTTCGGCGCACCCGCCTCGGCAAGCTCTCCCGTCCGCGCCGGACCGCCGATCGATCTTGCGAGCCTCGAACAGCAACTGCGCCAGCACATCACGAACCAGATCGAATCGCTGCAGCCGCAGCGCGATGTTGCGGAACTCATCGCTGCGTTTCGCGGCGATCTTTTTGAAATAGGCCGGCAAATGACCGAAGCCTTGCCGCAACAAGCGGTCGAGTCGCTCAATCGGCACGTTGAGGCGCTGGCTGAGCGGGTCAAGCAGACGCGCCAATCCGGCGTCGACCCGAATGTCCTTGCCGCCATCGAGCGCGGACTGGCGGAGGTTCGCGACGCGTTACGTAGCCTGACGACGGCCGAGAGCCTGGTCGGCTTCGATGAATCGATCAAGGCTTTGGCGCAGAAAGTGGATCTGATCATCGCCAGGCAGGATCCGGCGACGCTCGAACGGCTGGAAACTGCGATCGGCGCTTTGCGCGGGGTCGTGTCCCACGTCGCATCCAACGATGCGCTGGATAAAGTGGCCAGGGACGTTCGCGCTTTCGCCGCTAAGGTGGATGCCGTCGCCGGCAGCGCGGCGAGCGGCCGCGCGATTTCGGCGTTGGAAAGCCGAATCGACGCCCTCGCCAGCGCGGTCCAGGCATCCGCCGAAGTCGGCCATGCGGTGCCGCGCGAACTGGAGAAGCTGCTTTCGGTCCTGATCGAGAAGCTTGACGGGGCGAGGCTCACGCAGACCGATCGCGCCGTCCTGCGCCGTCTCGAGGAGGTGATCCCGCAATTCATCAAACGGCTCGATGCGTCCGATGTTCGGCTCGACAATCTTGAAGCCATCGAGCGGGGCCTCGCGGACCTGCTCGTCCATATCAATCGCTCGCGCGGCGAAAGCGGCGGGGACGCAAGCGGCGCCGGCTCCGAACCGGCGGCGGTCGCGGCGATCGCACGCGATGTCGCCGAGATCAAAAGCGGCGAGCAGCGTACGCAGGATTCGCTTGAGGCCATCCATAGCGTCGTCGAACAGCTCGTCGATAAGCTGGCGATGATCGAACGCGATGTTCGCGACGCCACGACGCGTAGCGAATCGCCGAACCGCTTATCCGGGCATTCGGCGAACGAGCCCGCGGCAAAATCCGCCGCCGGGCCCGCTGCATTGGGCGGGCCTCGCCCGATTCCCACGAACGTTTCCGCGTCTCCGGCGCTTTGGGATTTTGCGGCGGCCCGGTCGGATACCCGCCGCGCGCCGATCGACCCAAAGCTGCCGCCCGATCATCCTCTGGAACCCGGCTCGGCAGTCGGGACCCGTTCGCCGTCCGCGGCCGAACCTCTTGGCGCATCGGAACCGGCGATCGGCGCCGCCGAGCCCGCTACTCCGGGCGAAACGTCGGACAAGCAAGATTTTATCGCCGCCGCCCGGCGCGCCGTGCAGGCTGCCGTCGCTCCGGTCGAGCGCGAAGTAAAGTCCGAATCGCGACGCCGAAGATCGTCCCGAACGCGCGCCGAGAAGCAGGAAAAGCAAAGGCGTCCTTCGTCCGTGCGCAAACTGTTCATCGCCGGTCCGGTTATGCTTCTCACCGTGGGGTGTTTGGAAATTGCGTTGCATATGTATCAGGACAGTCGTCCGGCGGCTGAAACGCCGGCTATGTCCGCAGGACCGTCGCCGCCGGCCGCGTTATCTGAAGTCAGGTCAAGCCTAGCTCCAGCGCCGACCGCCCCGATGACGCCGACGGTCCCGGCCGCGCCGTTAAACGCCGTACCTGCGACGCCGTCCGCCAACGCCGGCGCGCCCACCGTTCCGACCCCTGATACCGCTCCGCCGGCGGCGCTTCCTCAAGCGTCGTCCTCCGCGCCGGAATCGGCCCCCACACCGGCCCCTATAGCCGCACCGGCATCTGCATCCGCGCTTTCGCCTGCGCTTTCACCCACGCTTGCGCCCGCGGTGACGGCGCCTGGATCGACGACACAAGGGCCTGCCGATATCACGGGCTCGCTTACAAGCCACACGGCACTGCCATCGCCGGCGACATCGATGCCGGCGCCGCCTCCACCTCCACCGTCGGAATCCGACAGCCCGAAAAGCCCCGAACCCATCGTTGACAAGTTGCCGGTTACAATCGGCGGCCCCACCTTGCGCACCGCGGCGATTGCCGGCGATACCGCGGCGGAGTTCGAAGTCGCCATGCGATATGCCCAAGGTCGCGGCGTTCCGCAGGATCAACAGCAAGCGGCGCATTGGCTCGAACTCGCGGCGCAGCAGGGACTGGCGCTAGCCCAATTCCGTCTCGGCGGCTTCTACGAAAAAGGCATCGGGGTGAAGAAGGACCTTAGCCAGGCACGCAAGCTGTATCTGGCGGCCGCCGCCAAGGGCAATGCGAAGGCGATGCATAACCTTGCCGTGCTCTACGCGGAGGGCACCAATGGCCCTGGCGATTATCGCGCCGCAGCGCTGTGGTTCCGCAAGGCCGCCGAGCACGGCATCATCGACAGCCAATACAACCTTGCGATCCTTTGCGAGCGCGGGTCAGGCGAACCGCAGAGTTACGCGGAAGCCTACAAGTGGTTTGCCATCGCGGCGGATCAGGGCGACAGCGAAGCAGCCGCCAAGCGCGACGAAATCGCCTCGCGGCTCGATGAGGAAACGCTGCAAGCCACGGACCTCGCCGTCAAGAACTGGAAGCCGGAGCCGCAGCCTGACGATGCCGTCAACATCAAAACCCCGCCCGGCGGCTGGGATGCGCCGGAGCGCGTCGCTAAGGTCAAGGTGCCGCTGCCGATCGCCAGGCCTGCGACGGCGGAATCGACAATCAAATAAGCTTCAATCCGACAAGCAACGCGCCGCGGGAATGGCATAGAGCCGCCCGTCGCCGAGAAGGTGGGTGGTGAACGAGAGCGCCCCGAACAGGGCGACAATGGCGCGATCGCGGATGTTGAGGCCGCCGGCATAGGCGCCGAAAGCCGGCATCACCAAGCGCTTGCCGTCGACGGCAAAACATCGGCGGCTGACGCCGCGCCCGCGACGGGCGACGCGTGCGAGCGGATGTAAATGACCGGCGATCTCGCCATCGCACGTCTTCGCCGAAGGTTCGTGCCGGAAGATCAGCGAACCGATCGACAGCACCTCGGCGATCCGGCCGCCGATATCGCGGGGCAGGTCGGGATCGTGATTACCCGCGATCCACAGCCAATCGCGGCCGCGCTGCAACGCCACGAGCGCAGCACGCGACGCGTCCGCCATCCGCGCGGGGCCGCCGCCGTCGTGGAAACTATCGCCCAGCGCCACGACCAAGCCCGGCCTATATCGCTCGATCAGTCTTGCCAGCCGGGCCAAGGTTGTCGCCGTATCGTAGGGTGGCAGCAGCACTCCGCGCGCCGCAAAGGCCGATCCTTTCTCAAGATGAAGGTCGGCAACGGCGAGCAGCCTTTCGTCGGGCCAATAGAGCGCGCCGGCCGGATCGGCGATGAGCGTGGCGCCGGCTATGGCGATCACGTGGTCTTCGTGGCGCGGCGCGAAAACGCCGGCATGGGAGGCGTCGCGCACGGGGGTCACGGCGAACGGCACGGCTCTTTCACGCCTTCGTTGCGGCGATCCGGTTCGGCCTTTGCCCGCGACGCGCCCGTCCGGTTTGTCACTGCATCGCCTCCTTCACCAGCTCCGCCTCGGTCTCGGCAAGAAGCGTATCGGCCGCCTCGCCGTAAACCTGCTCGCGTCCGATCTCGAGCATGATCGGCACCGCGAGCGGCGAGACATGATCCAGTGCTTTATGGACGATTCGGCCCTTGATGCGCGAGAGCATTTCGCCAAGCCGGCGAACGTCAAGCAGCCCGGCCGCGGCGTCGGCCCGCGCGGCGCGTAGCAGGACATGATCGGGCTGATGGCTGCGCAATACGTCGTAGACGAGGTCGGTGGAAATGGTCAGCTGTCGGCGCGACTTCTCCTGACCCGGGAAACGCCGCTCGATCAAGCCGGCAATGATCGCGCAATTGCGGAAGGTGCGCTTCATCAGCGCGGATTCGGCAAGCCACGCTTCCAGATCGTCGCCGAGCATGTCTTCATCGAACAAGCGGCCGAGCGAGAATTCGCCGCGCGCCATGCGATGCGCGATATCGCCGAGGCCCCATACCGCCAGCGCGTATTCGTTGGCGACGAACCCCAAGGGCTTTAATCGCGTGCGCTCCAGGCGGCGCGTCAGCAGCATGCCGAGCGTCTGGTGCGCAAGCCTGCCTTCGAAAGGATAGCACACGAGATAATGTTTGTTGGCGCGCGGAAAGGTTTCCACCAATAGTTCGCGCCGAAGCGGCACTTGCGACCGCCATTTTTGGATTTCGAGCCATTCGCGCACTTGCGCGGGCAACGCGCGCCAGGCTTGCTGATCGGAGATAATGCCGCGAATGCGGTCGGCGAGATAAGTCGAGAGCGGGAACTTACCGCCCTCGTAAGCCGGCACTTTGGGATCTTCGGCGACCGTGCGGGAGACGTAAACTTCGTCTTCGACCAGAGCTTCGTATTTGAGGATTTCGCCGGCGAATACGAACGTGTCGCCAGGCACCAGCGTTTCGATGAAATATTCCTCGACCTCGCCGAGAAGCCGGCCGCCGCGTGGGATCATCTTCGAGGCGCGCGAGCGAACAAGCCGCACCTTCAACATGTCCGCTTCGACGATCGTGCCGACATTGAGCCGGTAACGCTGCGCCACGATCGGATGCGCGATCCGAAAACGACCGTCCTTGTCTTGGCGGATGCGGGCGAAACGCTCATAGGCCTTGAGCGCATAGCCACCGGTTGCGACGAAATCGACGACCGCGTCGAAATCGGCGCGGGTCAAGGCCACATAAGGCGCCGCTGTCTTAACCTCGCGATAAAGTTCGTCGGCAAGAAAAGGCTCGCCGCAGGCGCAACCGAGGACGTGCTGGGCTAGCACATCGAGCGCGCCGACGCGCGCCGAAGGGGTATCCTGCGCATTCACCGCAATCGCATCGATGGCGGCGCGGCATTCTAAGACTTCAAAGCAATTGGCCGGAACGAGCACACCCTTTGACGGCTCATCCATCCGATGATTGGCGCGGCCGATCCGTTGCAGGAGCCGGGACGCTCCTTTCGGCGCGCCCACATTGACCACGAGATCGACGTCGCCCCAATCGACGCCTAGATCGAGCGACGAGGTGCAAGCGACCGCGCGCAAGCGGCCGGCGGCCATCGCGGCTTCGACCTTGCGGCGCTGCGCCACGTCGAGCGAGCCGTGATGAAGCGCGATCGCAAGATTATCCTCGTTGAGATGCCACAGGTCCTGGAAAATCCCTTCGGCCTGGCTGCGCGTATTGACGAATACAAGCGTGGTGCGGTGCGTCTTGATCAGCCCGTAAAGTTCGCCGAGCACGTAGCGCGCCGAATGGCCCGCCCAGGGAAGGCGCTCCTCGCTGTCCAGCATCGTAACGTGCGGCGGTGCGCCACCCTCCGCCACGATCAGATCGGCGCGCGCTTGTGGAGCGTCCTGCGGCACCATGAAGCGGCGTAGATCGTCGGGCTCGGCGACGGTGGCGGAGAGCCCGATGCCGGTCAGCGAAGGCGCAAGCTGGAACAAGCGGGCAAGACCGAGCGACAGCAAGTCGCCGCGTTTCGAGGTGACCAGCGCATGCAGCTCGTCGAGCACGATGCGCTTGAGCGCGCCGAACAAATAAGGCGCATCGGCGGACGCGAGCAAGAGGGCGAGTTGTTCCGGCGTCGTCAACAGCATATCCGGTGGATCGCGGCGCTGGCGCTGGCGTTTTGAAGCCGGCGTATCGCCGGTTCGCGTCTCGATGCGGATCGGCAGGCTCATTTCGGCAATGGGCGCTTCGAGGTTGCGCGCGATATCGACGGCGAGCGCCTTCAACGGCGAAATGTAGAGCGTATGCAGGCCGCCGGCACGGCGCACGGCGCGGCCGATGGAAAAAAGTTGCCTGCGCGCCGCGTGTTCACCGCCAAGTGTCGCAGATCGCGGGCGACGCGCGCGCGTTGCGGCCGCGCTCAATTCCACCAAACTCGGCAGAAAGCCGGCCAGTGTCTTGCCGCCGCCGGTCGGCGCAATCAGCAGGACCGAACGGCCGGCCTGCGCCTTCGCCAGGAGATCGAGCTGGTGCGCTCGCGGTCGCCAGCCCCGGCCGGCGAACCAGTGCATGAATGGCTCCGGGAGGAGCGGTGCATTGCTCTCGAGCAGAGTCACCGCGGCAGCCTAGGGCATGATCCGGGAAAAAGCTTGCGCCGGACTTGATCCGGGGCGGGAACCGGTTTCCAGTCGCGCGAGCGGCCGTAGAGCGCGGAATTTACGCGCTTGCGACGAGAACGAGGCCCTGCACCGGCGCACCCTTCTCGGTGCGGATCGCGGCTTTTTCCAGTTTGAGAAGCTTAAAGCCGGCTCCCGTTATGGCATCCCGCAAATAGGGCTCGCCATAAGCGAAGCGCAGCGTCGGCAAAAGTTCGATGCCGGCGCCGGAATACGTTTCCACCGTGAAGGCGAGAATTCCTCTCGCCGGGATGACGCGTGCGATCGCGGCGATGACCGCGGCGAGGTCGTTGACATAGACAAAAACATCGGCGGCAATAACGAGATCACGGGTCGCGCCGCTCGCGATCTCGTTGGCGAGGAAGGTCGACAAACTGCTGACGATGAGGCGATCGTAGAGACCCTTCGCTTGCGCGCGTGCAACCATCGCGGCCGACAGATCGACGCCAACGAGGCGCGCAGCAAAGGAACGAAATACCGCTCCGGCCAGTCCGGTGCCGCAGCCCAGATCGAGCAGCGCCTCGAACCACATCGGCCGTCCAAGACGGTCCAGCGAGGACTTCACCGCTTCGCAAAGAAGCGCCGGGCCGCGATAATGCAACGTCTCGGTCACGGCCGCATCGTAGCGTGCGGCATACTGATCGAAGAGCCGGCGCAGATAGGATTCGGTCATCGCGGGAGCCGCATCGCCGGCGCCGAGCCGCGCCAGCTGCAAGCGCGCGCCGTGATAATCTTCAGGGTCGGCGCGGCTCGCTTCGGTGAAGGCCGCCACGGCGCCTTGCCGATCGTTGAGACGACCGCGGATGGCGCCGAGCGCGAACCATGCCGCGGCAAAGCTTGGCTTAGTCGAGACGGTCTGCGCCAAGATATCCGCCGCTGCCGAAAGATCCCCGCGGGAGGCGAGATCCATCGCCGCGTTGTAACGGCGATCGGCAATGAGATCGCCGGAGGACACAAAAAGCGGGCCGGTATCGATCATCAATTCTCTGCCCATCGACCCCTCCTCTCCAAGGATTTATGACACTTGGGGCGTCCGCGCGGGCGGTTATGTCGGTTACAACTGGCAGTTCAGCCCGACCTGGGTTGGCGGCGTCGAAGGTGATGTGGCTTGGGCCAACGACAACCAGACGCAACTTGGCTTACCGGGTTGTACGTCTCCAGCCGGCTGCGTCGCAGGGGCGGTTGTGTCCACAGGCGGACTCCCGTTTGGCGGCGATACGACCAACGTGAAGATGCTCTGGGACGCGAGCGCACGGGGCCGGTTGGGCTATCTCGTTACTCCTGATTTGCTTCTCTACGGGACTGGCGGTGTCGCCTTTCAAAGAATCGACGTGTCTGGGCAGTGTGGCCCTCTGGTCAATTCTATTTATTGTTTCACTTTGGTCGGCGGCCCCCCTCAGGCACAACGCAGAGCACGACGCTCGTGGGATGGACTGTGGGGGTTGGACTGGAGCATCACGTATGGGGAAATTGGCTGTTACGGGCGGAATACCGTTTCTCCGATTTTGGGTCCTGGAACACCAATTTCGCGTTCCCTCCCCCTGCGCCGGGAACGGGAAACAACACATATCACTTTAGCAACTCTATATACACGACCTCTTCAAGGTTGGCCTTGGCTATAAGTTCTAGCTTCGGGAGACGACGACAGCAGCGAGCCCGATGGACGCGTTGCAAAAGCCAAGTCGCATGACGGCGGTTTGTTGGTTCCGTGCAGCATTGCCGGCTGATCAGGCTGCGCCGCTAGGGCGTGATCCGGAAAAAGCCTGCCCTGAACGCGATCCGGGGTCGAAACTGGTTTTCCGAAAAGATCATGCCCTAATCGTCTGAATTTACTGGCGCCGTCGAGGCACTCGAAAGCCTGCCTAACGCGATTATTTACTACGCGTGATGCGTCCCGAAGACATACTCGTACCCTCGCCGTCCGGCATTTGCTGCATGCTCGGCGGATTTCACATCGATCCGACCCGGCCGGTGGAGCGGGCGGTGATTACGCATGCCCATTCCGACCACGCCCGCGCCGGGCACGGCGCCGTGCTGGCGACGCGGGAGACGCTCGATCTCATGCGGCTTCGCTGCGGCGAGAATTTCGCCGGCGCCACCCAGGCGCTAGCCTATGGCGAGAGCGTGAACCTTGACGGCGCGAAGATCACATTGCACCCGGCGGGTCATGTGCTCGGCTCGGCCCAGGTGGCGGTCGAGGCGAATGGGCTGCGGGTCGTTGCTTCCGGAGACTATAAAAACGTCGCCGATCCGACCTGCGCGCCTTTCGAGCTCGTCCGCTGCGACCTGTTCATCACCGAAGCGACTTTCGCGCTGCCGGTCTTTCGCCACGGCGATCCGGATGCCGAAATCGCCAAGCTATTGCAATCGTTGACGCTCTTTCCCGAGCGTGCGCATCTCGTCGGCGCCTATTCGGTCGGCAAGGCGCAGCGCCTGATCGCGCTTCTGCGTAAGGTCGGCTATCGCGCACCGGTCTGTCTGCATGGCGGGATGCAGGCCATCACGGATTACTATATCGAACGCGGCATCGCGCTTGGCGAACTGCGGCTCGTGCGCGGTGCCGGCAAGGCCGATCTCGCCGGAACGATCACGCTCTGTCCGCCGTCGGCCCTGAATGACCTTTGGAGGCGGCGGTTTCCCGACCCGCTTACCGCATTCGCCTCCGGCTGGATGCGTGTGCGCGCCCGCGCGCGCCAGCAAGGCGTCGCGCTGCCGCTCGTCCTATCGGACCATGCCGATTGGGACGGATTGACCGCAACGATCGCCGCCACGGGCGCGAGCGAAATCTGGGTCACGCATGGCCAGGAAGACGCGCTGGTGCATTGGTGCGCCACGCGCGGACTGAAGGCGCGTCCGCTCGACATCGTCGGTTACGGTGACGAGGACGAGGAGACCCCCGCTGTGGAGGCGAGCGAAGCGAGCGCTTTGCCGCTGGGCGCGGGAATTCGTGACGACGGCGGCGACGCATGAATCGTTTCGCCGAACTGCTCGATCGCCTCGCCTATGAACCCAGCCGCAATAACAAGCTGCGTCTGTTGACCGACTATTTTCGTTCGACCGCCGACCCCGAACGCGGTTGGGCGCTGGCGGCGCTCACCGGCGCGCTCAGCTTTCCCCACGCCAAACCGGGCCTCATTCGCAGTCTCATCGCGGAGCGAACCGATCCGATCCTGTTTGAATTGTCCTACGATTACGTCGGGGACCTTTCCGAAACCGTCGCGCTGATGTGGCTCGCCAAACCGCTTTCCTCCCCACAAAGGACGGGGGAACCCGTCACGACAGAAAACGATCTGACGCTCACGCGCGTGATCGAAACGCTGGCGACGCTCGGCAAAGCGCAATTGCCGCGGCAGCTCGCGCGCTGGCTCGACGCGCTGGACGAGACCGGCCGCTGGGCCCTGATCAAACTCGTCACCGGCGGCTTGCGCATCGGCGTGTCGGCGCGCCTCGCCAAGGCCGCGGCTGCCGCGCTCAGCGATAAGAGCATCCAGGACCTCGAAGTGATGTGGCCCGGCCTCGCGCCCCCCTATCGCGAGCTTTTCGCTTGGCTGGAAGGACGCGCGGATCGGCCGACCAGCGCTGACCCGGCGCCGTTCCGGCCGCCGATGCTTGCGCAAGCGCTCGACGATGCGGATCTTGCCGGACTTAACGCCGCCGATTTCCAGGCCGAATGGAAATGGGACGGCATCCGCGTTCAAGCCGTGACGGGAAGACGAAACGGCGATCCGGCGGGCGCGCTGGTCGCGCGGCTTTATTCGCGCACCGGCGAGGAGATTTCGAAAAGTTTTCCCGATCTCCTCGATGTTTTGCGATTGCCCGGCGCGATCGACGGTGAATTGTTGATCATGCGCGAGGGACGGATACAGTCCTTCAATGTGCTGCAGCAGCGGCTCAATCGCAAAACCGTTACCGCCAAGCTCATGTCGGAGTTTCCCGCCCATCTTCGCGCCTACGATCTCCTCGCCGACGGCGACGAAGATTTGCGCGAGCGATCCTTCGCCGAACGGCGGATGCGGCTCGAAAGTTTCGTGGCCCGGCTCGGAGACACGCGCATCGATTTATCGCCGCTGATCGCTTTTCGCGGCTGGGACGAACTCATCGCCGCGCGAAAAAGCCCCGCGGCGTGGGGCGCCGGTCCCGATGCGGCGGCG
This sequence comes from Xanthobacteraceae bacterium, assembly GCA_035623195.1. Taxonomy (GTDB): domain Bacteria; phylum Pseudomonadota; class Alphaproteobacteria; order Rhizobiales; family Xanthobacteraceae; genus BOG-931. The sequence continues at coordinate 30,945 of DASPTX010000017.1, forward strand.
GTCGAAGGCGTCATGCTCAAGCGGCGCGACGCTTTGTATCTGCCCGGCCGGCCGAAAGGGCCGTGGTGGAAGTGGAAACGCGACCCTTTCGTCATCGACGCGGTATTGATGTATGCGCAGCGCGGTCACGGTAAGCGCTCGTCTTTCTATTCCGATTACACGTTCGGCGTCTGGACGCGCGGCGAGCGAGGCGATGAGCTCGTGCCCGTGGGCAAGGCGTATTTCGGTTTTACCGATGAGGAGCTTGTGCAGATCGACCGTTTCGTGCGGCGAAACACCATCGAGCGTTTCGGTCCGGTACGCGAGGTCGTGCACGAAGCCGATCGCGGTCTGGTCATGGAAGTTGCTTTCGAAGGCCTGCAAAGGTCGTCGCGCCACAAATCCGGTCTCGCCATGCGATTTCCCCGCATCAGCCGGCTGCGCTGGGATAAGCCGCCCGGAGAGGCCGACCGGCTGGACCGGCTGGAAACCATGCTTGGCCGGATCGAACAGGGGCATTTGCAGGGGCAAATAGCGTGACGCGATATGCGGCGCGATCCCGGCCGGCTGTCAAGCTCCGCCAGGGACGCATCAGCGACCTCGATGCGCTCGTCGAGCTGGAGCGGGCGGTCTTCACGACCGATATTCTGTCGCGGCGAAGCTTTCGCCGCTTTCTCACCGCATCGACCGCCACTTTGCTGGTGGCAGAAGCCGGCGGCGAATTGGCCGGCTATGCGCTCGTGCTCTACCGGCCGCGGTCGAAGTCCGCGCGGCTCTATTCCATAGCGGTCGCCCCGCACGGCGGCCGACGCGGCGTCGGACCGCTGCTTCTCGCCGCCGCCGAAGCCGCCGCGCGGCGCCACGGCCGGCGGGTCATGCGGCTTGAAGTCCACACGCGCAACAGCCGCGCCATTGCGCGCTACGAAAAAACCGGTTACCGGCTGTTCGGTTGGTATCGCGCCTATTACGACGATCGCGCCGATGCGCTGCGCTTCGACAAGATGCTCGGCGAAAAATCACGGAGACGTTGAGTCTTTTTGCCCCACCACCCCTGACTCCGGCCGGCGAATCGGATTTATGGTGGACACCGCACGGGGTGCAGTCGCCATCGCTTTCAATTCAGGCTATGACGCAACAGTGCCGTGCCGCGTCTGACATGGAACGCATGATCGGCCTGGTTTCACATTCTGGCCTCGACTCGAAAGGGACCCACCCATGACCGGCTGGGTCATCCTCGTCGACCAGCCCCGCGACCTGCCGAACGCCGAGACCCCTCACAAGGTCATCACGACCAGCGAATACCTGGCGCGCCCGCGCTTGTTCGAAATGGGGCGGCCGAAGCTCGTCAATCTTGCCCGCTCCTATGCTTACCAATCAAAAGGCTATTACGCTTCGCTATTGGCCGAGGCGCGCGGCCATCGCGTCGTTCCGACCGTGGAAACCATGCTCGAACTGCGCGAGCAGAAGCTCTACGAGCATGCGCTGCCGGATCTTGAGGAAGAGCTGAACCGTTGCGCCAGACGCGCCGATTTCCAGCATGACGGCGAATTCAAGCTTCTGGTTTGCTTCGGCATCGCGCGCGACAACCGCTTCGAGCCGTTCGGACGGCTCCTATTCGACTGGTTCCGCTGTCCCGCGCTCGAAGTAATCGTCGAAACCGGCGGGAAGTGGCTGTCGATCGACCGCATCCGGCCTCGCGCGATCACGCGGCTCGCCAATGGCGAAGCCGAATTCTTCCGTCAGTCATTGCACAATCACACCAAGCGGGAATGGCGCGACCCGAAAGCCCGCTCGGTCGCCAAATACGATCTCGCCGTGCTCTACGATCCCAACGAGAAGACGGCGCCGTCCTCGCCGGATTCGATCAAGCACTTCGCTCGCATTGCCGAGAAAATGTCGGTCGATATCGAGCCGATCACGAAGCGTCAGCTCGCCGAACTCGCCGAATTCGACGGATTGTTCATCCGCGAGACGACATCGATCGACAATCACACCTATCGTTTCGCCCGGCGCGCCTGGCAGGAAGGCATGCCCGTCATCGACGATCCGATCTCGATGATCCGCTGCACCAACAAAGTCTTCCTGATGGAGCTGTTGCAGCAGAATCAGGTACCGACGCCTCCCACCGTCATCATCGCCGAGGACACCGACCTCGGCAAAGCCATCGACGAGCTCGGGCTGCCGCTGGTGGTGAAGATCCCCGACGGCTCGTTTTCGCGCGGCGTGCACAAAATCGCTTCGGCGACCGAATTCAGACGTATCTGCGACGAGTTATTCGAAGAAACCGATCTCTTGCTGGCGCAAAAATTCCTGCCGACCGATTTCGACTGGCGGGTCGGCGTGCTCGCCGGCGAACCGCTTTTCGTCTGTCAGTACCGCATGGCGCGCGGGCATTGGCAGGTGGTGAAATATCGGCCCGACGGTTCTTCGCATGAAGGCGGCTTTCGCGCCTTCGGGCTCGACCAGGCGCCGGCCGAGGTGATCGACATCGCCGTCCGCGCCGCACGGCCGATCGGCGACGGTTTCTACGGCGTCGACCTCAAACAGACCGCCACCGGCATCGTCGTCATGGAGGTCAACGACAATCCAAGCCTCGAACACGGCATCGAAGACTCGGTCGGTAAGGACGAAATCTGGATGCGGCTCTTGCGCTGGTTCGTCGAACGTTTCGAGCAATAGCTTTACCGCGCCGCAGTCTTCTCCCCCACGCCCTTCGTTACCTGGTCGAGCGGCCAGCGAGCGCGCGGCGCGGCATCGAGCGGATCGGTCAAGCCGAGCGCGAGGCGCTCGGCACCCGCCCAGGCGATCATCGCGGCATTGTCCGTGCACAGAGCCGGCGGCGGCGCGACAAGTTCGGTGCCGATTTCGAACGCTACGCGATGCAGCACCTTGCGGATCGCTTGATTGGCGGCTACGCCACCGGCGCAAACCAGCGCGCTTGGATTGCCGAAGCGAAGACGGAACATGCGCAACCCGCTCCGCAGCCGGTCTTTGACGACGTCGCCGACCGCCCGCTGGAACGAGGCGCAGAGGTCGGCGACATCGTCGTCGCTCAGCGGCGCGATTCTTTCCGCTTCGAGGCGCAGCGCCGTCTTCAGCCCCGACAGCGAAAAATCGGCGTCGCGCCGCCCCATCATCGGCCGCGGCAACGCGAAGCGCGCGGGATCGCCGCGGGCCGCTTCTTTCTCCACCAGCGGCCCGCCGGGATAGCCTAAACCAAGCAATTTCGCAGTCTTGTCGAATGCCTCCCCGATCGCGTCATCGACCGTGCCGCCAAGCCGCACGTAGTCGCCAACGCCGCGCACGCCGAGAATCTGGGTGTGCCCTCCGGAAGCGAGGAACAGGCAATAGGGAAACGGCGTCGCGTCGGTGAGCCGCGCGGTGAGCGCGTGCGCTTCGAGATGATTGACCGCCAATAGCGGCTTATCGTGCGCCAGTGCGATCGCCTTTGCGGTCGTCAAGCCGACAATAACGCCTCCGATGAGGCCGGGGCCGGCGGCCGCGGCAACGCCATCGAGCGCTGCGAAGGAGGTCTGTGCCTCGGTCATCGCTTTGGCGATGATGCGATCGAGCGCCTCGACATGAGCGCGGGCGGCGATCTCCGGAACGACGCCGCCGAATTCGGCATGCTCGCCGATCTGCGACAGCACGACATTCGACAGGATGCGGCCGCGTCCGTCGTCGCCACGGCTCACCACCGCTGCGGCCGTTTCATCGCAGGTCGTCTCGATGCCAAGGATGATCATCGGTGTATTATAGCCGTGCAATGGCCCAAACCTCGACCCCTACATCCGTTCTGCGCATCGGTTCGCGCGGGTCCTCGCTGGCGCTGGTGCAGGCTCGCGAGGTGCAATCCCGTCTCGCCAGAGCCTGCGGTTTCGACCCCGCCGAAATTAAGATCGAAGTTATCCGCACGACGGGGGACAAAATCCACGATCGGCCGCTGGCGGAGGCCGGCGGCAAGGGGCTCTTCACCAAGGAAATCGAAGAGGCTTTGCTGGGCGGCGCCGTCGATCTTGCCGTGCATTCGTCGAAGGATATGCCGACGGTTTTGCCGGCCGGCTTGGTGCTGTCGGCGTTCCTGCCGCGCGAGGATGCGCGCGACGCGCTTGTGAGCCACAGGGGCAAAAGTTTGCACGAATTGCCCGCAGGCGCGATTGTCGGCACTGCATCTTTGCGGCGGCAAGCTCTGCTCAAACGGCTGCGTCCGGATTTGAGCATCGTGCCGCTGCGCGGCAATGTCGAAACCCGATTGCGCAAAGTGGAGGCCGGCGAGGTCGAGGCCACAGTGCTCGCGCTTGCCGGCTTGAAGCGGCTCGGACTTTCCGCCGCGGCGACGGCCGTCTTTGACGTCGAAGAATTCCCGCCCGCCGTCGGCCAGGGGGCGATCGCGATCGAGACCCGCGTGAACGACGAAAAGACCCGCGGGCTCGTTGCCGCCATCGGCGACGCGGATACCGCCGTCGCGCTCGCAACCGAACGGGCGTTTCTCGCCGTGCTCGACGGTTCGTGCCGCACGCCGATTGCGGGCCACGCGCAGGTCGAGGGGGACACTGTCCGCTTTCGCGGCATGATCGCAAAGATCGACGGCAGCGAAGCGTTGGATGTTTTGCGCGCGGGCCGCCGCAGCGACGCCGCAGAGATCGGCGCCGATGCGGGCCGCGAACTCAAAGCGCGCGCCGGCGCCGGATTTTTCGGCGGAGATTAAGCGGTGCGGATTCTTGTCACCCGACCGCAACCCGGCAACGCGCAAACCGCTGTCGCTCTGCAGGAGCGCGGCCACGAGCCGATTATGGCGCCGCTGTTTGAGATAGAAATTTTATCGGAAGTCGATCCCGACGCCGGACCGTGGAACGCGATTTTGCTCACCAGCGCCAATGCGCTTCGAGGGCTTGCCGGCCCGCAATGGCGCGAGGCGGGGCGGGGCACGCCGGTTTTCGCGGTCGGCGACCGAACCGCCAAAGCGGCGCGCGATCAGGGATTCACCGAGGTCGCCTCCGCCGGCGGCAATGTCGACGATCTTGTGAATCTCGTCGCCGCGCGTCTCAAGCCGCCGGCGCGGCTTCTTTACCTTGCTGGTCAAGAACGCTCTGGCGATCTCGCCGGCGCATTACGGGCGAGAAATTTCATCGTAGACGCCGTTGTGGTTTATCGGATGCTGACGGCGCGCACTCTCTCGGAGCCAGCCGCCACGGCGATAAGGACCGGAGTCGACGGCGTATTGCATTTTTCCCGCCGCAGCGCTGAAGCGTTTGTGCGGGCCGTAAGCGATGCCGGCCTGCTTGAAGCCGCCGTGACCAAGCCGGTCCATTATTGCCTTTCCGATCAAGTGGCCGAGCCATTGCGACCGGCCGGCGCGGCGAATATCCGCATCGCCGCTCACCCGGACGAGGATGCTTTGCTCGAACTTTTGTGACGAAGCGCATTCTGTCCCATTATTGGACATGTTGCCGCTGCCTCTGCCAAGTACTATGCCGTGACTGACGTGAGCCGGCTTTGAGGACAGCATGACGAGCGAGCCTGACAGCCAAGCAGGCCGGCGGCCGCCGACCATCGAATTGACGGCGACGGAAGTCGGAAACTCCGCCGCAAGCTCGGCATCGGGCGGCGGCGAGTCGACTAGCGAACGCGCCACAATCCATGAGCCGCCTGGCGAGACCGCGGCTGCGTCAAATACAAAGGATCGGCCAAGCTCCGGACATTCCGGCGCACGTCTGACGTCGCATGTTTTAAGCGCGCTCTTCGGGGCAATCGCGACGGCTGCGATCGTCGGCGGCGTTTGGCTCGCCGGCTTTATCCCCTCGCGTAACGCCGGGCCGCTATCCGATACGACGCCGCCGGTTTCGTCCAACGCGACCTCCGGCGCCGCGACTACAACCCGCGCATTCGATGCCGGCATCGCGGCGCGGCTCGACAAGATCGAGCGCACGATCGAGGGTGAGCGGGCGGAACCCGCGCTCGGCAATCGGATGGCGGCGGTCGAAGCGCAGGCAAAATCGCTCGGCAACAGCGTCGCCGCTCTGAGCGGTCGCATCGATGAAATCGCCTCGACGAGCCAAGGCGCCGTGAAACAAGCGGAGGCCGCCCACGCGGCCGCCGAGGCAACGAGCGCTAGCCAAGCGATGGGTCAAGCGACACAAGCGGCCAGTCAGGCCGTAAGCCAGAACGCCACGCAGCGCAGCGACATCGAGGCGCTGGCTAACCGGGTGGCGGCGCTTGAAAACGCCGCAAAAGCGCTTGCCACGGCCGCTCCGCAACCGGCTGCGCAAACCGACGATCGGCTGGCGCGGCTTTCCGTTGCCGCTGAAGCGCTTCGCGCCGCGGTCGAACGCGGCGCGCCCTATCAGGCCGAGCTCGCTGCGGTGCAGGCGCTTGGCGTCGATCGCACGGCGGCGGCGCCGCTCGAGCCGTTCGCCAAAAATGGCGTTCCAAGCGCCGGCGTGCTGGCGCACGAACTCGCCGCGATAACGCCGGCATTGCAGGAAACCGTCGAGCCGGCTGTCGCGGACGGAACTTTTCTGGAACGCCTGAAAGCCAACGCACAAAAACTCGTTCGCATAACGCCGGTCGACGCGCCGGCCGGCAACGATCCGGCGGATATCATCGCCCGTATTAAATTCGATACGGCGCACGGCGACATCGCCGCGGCTCTGGCCGCGATCGGCCGACTACCCGAAACGGCAAAGACGATCGCGGCCGATTGGACCAAACAAGCCGAGTCGCGCGACGCCGCCATCGCGGCCAGCCGGCAGATCGCCGCCAATGCGCTCGCGGCGCTCAGCAAAACGTCCACCCAATGATCCGCGTCGCCCTTTATCTGATCCTGGTCGGTGCAGCCGCTTACGGCGTCGCATTTCTCGCCGATCGGCCGGGCGATGTCGTCGTGACCTGGCAGGGCCTGCGCATCGAAACGTCGCTCCTGGTCATGGGCTCCGTTCTGGTTGCGGCATTCGCCGTCCTCGCTTTGATCCTGAGCCTCATTCGCGCGATCGCGCGGTCGCCGATCGTGCTGAGCCGCCTTCTTCGCCATCGCCGCGGTACGCGTGCCTATGAGGCGATCTCCAGCGGGCTGATCGCGGTGGGCGCGGGCGACATCGCCGCGGCGCGCAGATTTACCGCGGAGGTCGGCCGCCTCGCGCCGGGGGAGCCGCTGGTGCTGCTGTTAAGCGCGCAATCCGCTCAGCTCGCGGGCGATCGCGAAGCGGCCGAACGCGCGTTCCGCACCATGGCGGGACGCCCCGACACCAAGGCACTCGGTCTGCACGGGCTCTATATCGAGGCGCGTCGCCGCAATGACGCGGTGAGCGCACGCGCCTACGCGGAGGAAGCCGCGCGAACCGCGCCTTCGCTCGCCTGGGCGGGAACGGCGGTTCTCGAAGCGCGATGCCGCGAGGGCGATTGGGCCGGCGCGCTTTCTTTGCTCGAGCAGAACATGCGCATGATCGACAAAACGCGGTACCGGCGGCAGCGCGCGGTGCTGCTCACGGCGCGCGCGCTCGCTGTGGAAGACACCGACCGCGACGCGGCAAAAGAGTTCGCGTTCGAAGCGAACAAACTCGCGCCGGGTCTGGTGCCCTCCGCCGCCTTGGCGGGCCGGTTCTTCGCGGAAGGCGGCAGGCTCCGCAAGGCAAGCCGGGTGATCGACACCGCATGGCGCGCCAATCCGCACCCCGAATTGGCCCAAACCTATGCCGAATTGCGTTCCGGCGAATCGGTGCGCGAGCGCCTTAAGCGCATCGTGGGACTTGCCGATAAGGTGCCGGGCCACATCGAAAGCGCGCTGGCGGTGGCGCGCGCGGGGCTCGACGCACAGGAATTTGCCAAAGCGCGGACCGCGCTTGCGCCCTATCTCGACAAGCCGACCAAGCGGGTCTGCTTGTTGATGGCCGCGCTCGAACGGGCGGAGCGCAACGACGAAGGCCGCGCGCGGGAGTGGACGGCACGCGCGGTCAATGCCGCACCCGATCCGCAATGGACGGCCGACGGCCACGTATCGGATCGCTGGCTGCCGATCTCGCCGGCGAGCGGACGGATCGACGCGTTCGAATGGCGGGTACCGCTCACTGGAATGATCACAGCGTCGATCATCGAGCCGGAAGCGCCCAAACCGATCGAAAGCAAGCCAATCGAGAGTACGTCAATCGAGCGCAAGGCATTGCCGTTGCCGGTTGACAAAGCCGGGGGCGCCGCGCCGTCGCGCCGCCGCCGCGCCTCCCCGCCGGTCAAGCCGGAGCCGGTCATTCCGCTCGTCCACGCGCCGGACGATCCGGGACCCGCGGCGATCGAAGACGATAATCCGGCTACGCGGCAAGAAAGCCCCGGCTGGGGCAAGATTTTCGAATAGGGCGCGCTGCCGCGCTTCTTGCCTTTGATCGGCCGGCATGCATGATGCCATATGCATTATAATGCATGAGACCTCGCCGCTGTGGCCGTCGCCAAAAAATCCAAAGCGCAGCGCAATGCGGCCAAGCGGAAAACGCCGTCCGACGCGCAGAACAACGGCCGCGCCGCGGCCGCTTTCCTTGCCTGCATCGGCCGCGAGGTGCGGCGCCATCGCGCCAAGCGCGGCATGACGCGCCGCCAACTGGCGCAAGCCTCGCACACGTCGGAACGGTATTTGGCGCAAATCGAAAGCGGCGCCGGCAATCCATCGGTGACCGTGTTGCGCGCGATCGCACAGGCGCTCGACCTTCCGACCGGCGCGCTTCTCGGCGAGCCGAGTGCGCGTAGCACGGCGCACGCCGCGTGTCTCGATCTCATCGCCCAGCTACCGGAGCAGGAATTGCCGGAACTGACGCAATTGATCGAGCAGCGCGTTGCGCTTTCGAATCGCGCCGACAAAGGTCGGCGCATTGCGCTCATTGGTTTGCGCGGCGCGGGTAAAACCACGCTCGGTCGCATGCTCGCCCGTCATCTCGGCTGGCCGTTTATCGAGCTCGATCGCCTGGTCGAGGAGGATTACGGAGCCAGCATCACCGACATGATCGAAATGGCCGGCACGCCCACGTTCCGCCGTCATGAGCGCGCTGCGCTCGACCGTGTGATCGCCGGACACGAAGCCGCCGTCATTACGACGGCCGGCGGCATCGTTGCCGATCCCGAAAACTACGCATTGCTGCTGCGGCGCAGCCACACCATTTGGATCAAGGCGCATCCGCAGGACCATATGAGCCGAGTGATGGCGCAAGGCGACTTTCGTCCGATGGCCCAAAATCGTCAGGCCATGGGCGATCTCGTCGCGATTCTCGAAGCGCGCCGCGCCGATTATGCCCGCGCCGAGGCGGAACTCGAGACGTCGGGAGATACGCTGGAACGAAGCTTTGCGAAGCTGGTTCGGATCGTTACCGGTTTGCTTGGACCGTCTGCAATGCCGTCTTCCGCCCGCCTGCCAGGCGAAGAGAAAGCGAAAAGCCGCGATGTTGTCCGATAGAGGCTTTCTCGATTTGCCGCCGATGCGGCTCGAATATCGCATGATCGGCCCGCATCCCGATGCGGCGCCGACTATCGTGATGCTGCACGAAGGGCTTGGCTCGGTCGATCTGTGGGGACAATTTCCCGACCAGATCGCGGCGGCAACGGGCGTCGGCGTCTTTGTTTATTCCCGCGCCGGATACGGCAAATCGACGGGCGCTACGCTGCCGCGGACGACAACGTTCATGCAGGAGGAGGCGTGCGCGGTGCTGCCGCGCATCCTCGAAGCGATCGACTTTCGGCGCGGCTTCCTTTTGGGCCATAGCGACGGCGCATCGATCGCGGCCATTTACGCGGGCAGTGTCGAGGATCATCGCGTGCGCGGCCTCGTTCTGCTCGCACCGCATTTCTTCGCGGAAGAGATGGGTCTTGCCGAAATCCGGCGCGCCGGCAAGTCGTTCGCCTCGGGTGCTTTGCGGGAAAAGCTCAAGCCCTGGCACGCCGATGTCGATTGCGCGTTCCGCAGCTGGAACGAGCCCTGGCTGCATCCCGATTTTCAAAAATGGGACATCACCGAGGCGCTCGGCTATATCCGCGTACCCATCCTGATCGTTCAGGGCGAAAACGATCAATACGGCACGCTCAAGCAAATCGAAGCGGCGCAAGAGGAATGCTTCTGCCCGGTCGAAACGCTCGTCATCCCGGGGATTCGTCACATCCCCTATCGCGAAGCGCCGGACATCACGCTCAAGGCCGTGGCCGATTTCATCAACCGGCTCGTGCGCGACCATCACGAGGGGGACATTGCGCCCCAGCCGGGGATTGCTACCCCATGAATTATAATGCATATAAACGGAACCTGGCCGCGCGGCTATGCATTATAATACACGATCCGGGAGGGTCGCGGCATCGCGACCGGGACGCTCATGAGCGACGTCAAGCAGGCCATTGCGCAGCCGCCGCCGGACCGCATGCGGATCGATTTCCAGACCGAGCCCGCGCGCTATCGCCATTGGAAGCTCAAAATCGACGGCGAAGTCGCAACCCTCTTGATGGATGTCGATGAAAAGTCGGGCTTGTTCGAAGGTTACGACCTGAAACTGAACTCCTACGACCTCGGCGTCGATATCGAACTGGCCGACGCGATCGAGCGCTTGAGATTCGAGCATCCGCAAGCGCGCGTTCTCGTGCTGCGCTCGGCGAAGCCGCGGGTTTTTTCCGCCGGGGCCAATATTCGCATGCTGGCCGGCGCGAGCCACGCCCACAAAGTGAACTTCTGCAAGTTCACCAACGAGACCCGCAACGGCATCGAAGACTTGAGCGAGAATTCGGGGCTGAAATCGATCTGCGCGATTAACGGCACGGCGGCCGGCGGCGGCTATGAGCTGGCGCTTGCCACCGACTACATCCTGCTGGTGGACGACGGAGCAGCGTCGGTGTCGTTGCCGGAACTGCCGCTCTTGGCGGTGTTACCGGGAACCGGCGGGCTCACCCGCGTCTCCGACAAGCGCAAAGTCCGCCGCGACTATGCCGACGTGTTCTGCACCACCGAAGAAGGCGTCAAAGGCAAGCGCGCGGCCGAATGGCGGCTGGTGGACGACGTCGTGCCAGGATCAAAATTCGACCAGGCGGTCGAGGCGCAGGCGCGACAATTCGCTTCGCAATCGCGCCGCGCTGCTTCGGATGCGGGAATAAAGCTTACGCCGCTGCCGCGGAGCTTCAACGCCAACGGCGTCGAATATGGTGCGCTTTCCGTCGAATTTCAGCGCGGCGAACGAATCGCAACCGTCGCTGTGCGCGGCCCGAGCGCGCCGCCGCCCGCGACCGCGCAAGAGATGATCGCGCTCGGCGCCGGCTTCTGGCCGCTGCAGCTTGCCCGCGAACTCGACGACGCCATTTTGCACATTCGGTTCAACGAGCTCGATGTCGCCGCGATCGTCTTCAAATCGTCGGGCGAGACCGACCAAGTGCTTGCTTACGATCGTTTCCTCGATGCCAACAAGGACCATTGGCTGGCGCGCGAAATCCGGCTGTTTTGGAAGCGCGTGCTCAAGCGCATCGATCTCACCTCGCGCTCGCTCGTGAGCTTGATCGAACCGGGCTCGTGCTTCGCCGGCACGCTCGCCGAATTGCCGTTCGCCAGCGACCGCTCCTACATGCTGATCGGCCGCCGCGACGGCGACAACAAACCGCCCGCGACGCTTGCGCTCGGCGACGCCAATTTCGGCCCCTATCCGATGTCGAACGGGTTGACGCGGCTTGCCAGCCGTTTCCTGGCCAATCCGGCCGATCTCGAAGCCGCCGAGGCGCAGCGCGGCAAATCCATCGATGCCGAGACCGCGCAACGGCTCGGCCTCGTCACCTTCGCGCTCGACGACATCGACTGGGACGATGAAGTGCGCGTGTTTCTCGAGGAGCGCGCGAGCTTCTCGCCTGACGCTCTCACCGGCCTGGAAGCCAATCTGCGTTTCGCCGGCCCGGAGACGATGGAATCGAAAATCTTCGCGCGGCTGACCGCGTGGCAGAATTGGATTTTTCAACGCCCGAACGCCATCGGCGAGGAGGGCGCGCTCAAGCGCTACGGCACCGGCCAGAAGCCGGTCTTCGACACGCGCCGCGTATGAGAGAGGAGCCGGTCATGGCGATCGATAACATCGATTACACAACCAAGATCCCGAACAACGTCAACCTTGCCGAGGACCGCCAAGTGCTGCGTGCGCTGGAAAGCTGGCACCCCGGTTATATCGACTGGTGGATGCATATGGGACCGGAAGGGTTTCAGCAGTCGCTCGTCTATCTGCGCACCGCCGTGTCGGTCGATCCGAAAGGCTGGGCGAAATTCGACTATGTACGAATGCCCGAATATCGCTGGGGCATCCTGCTCGCACCGAAGGAGGAAGGCCGCAAAATTCCGTTTGGCCGCCACTACGGCGAGCCGGTCTGGCAGGATGTGCCTGGCGAATATCGCGCCATGCTGCGGCGTTTGATCGTCATTCAAGGCGACACCGAGCCCGCTTCGGTCGAGCAGCAGCGCCATCTCGGCAAGACCGCACCGTCGCTTTACGACATGCGCAACGTGTTTCAGGTCAATGTCGAAGAGGGACGGCACCTGTGGGCGATGGTTTATCTCCTGCAGAAATATTTCGGCCGCGACGGCCGGGAAGAAGCGGCGGAGCTTTTGCAGCGCCGCTCCGGCGACGCCGACAAGCCGCGCATGCTCGGCGCGTTCAACGAAGCAACGCCCGATTGGCTGTCATTTCACATGTTCACCTTCTTCACCGATCGCGACGGCAAGATGCAGCTCGAAAGCTTGGCGCAATCCGGCTTCGATCCGCTGTCGCGCACCTGCCGTTTCATGCTGACGGAGGAGGCGCACCACATGTTCGTCGGCGAAACCGGCGTCGGCCGCACCATCCAACGCACGTGCGAGGCGATGAAAGCAGCCGGGATCGAAGATCCAGGCGAGATCGATAAGGTGCGCGCGCTGGGCGTCATCGACCTGCCGACGATACAGAAGAAGCTCAATCTGCATTATTCGTTGTCGCTCGATCTATTCGGCTCGGAAGTTTCGACCAACGCGGCGAACACGTTCACCGCGGGCCTCAAAGGCCGCTTCCAGGAAACTAAGATCGACGACGATCATCGTCTCGAAAATGCGACCTATCCGGTACTCAAACTGGTGGACGGCGAGATCAAGCGCGTCGACGAGCCGGCGCTGACCGCGATCAACATGCGGCTGCGCGACGACTACACCGCCGATTGTCAGCGCGGCCTCGATCGCTGGAACAAGATCGTCGACAAGACCGGTATCGCATTCAAATTGGAACTGCCGCATGTCGGCTTCCACCGCCAGATCGGCGAGTTCAAGGACGCCAAGGTCACGCCGGCCGGCAAGCTCATCGACGGGACGGCGTGGAACCGCGACAAGAATCAATGGTTGCCGTCGAAGGCCGACGGCGATTTTATCGCGAGCCTGATGCGGCAAGTCGTCGAGCCCGGCAAGTTCGCTAGCTGGATCGCGCCGCCGCGCATCGGGATCGACAACAAGCCGGGCGATTTCGAATACGTGAGGATCGCGGCGTGATGATCCGCGCCCTAACTCTGCAGCGGCCCCTCGCGCAGCCGGGCGAGATCGAAGCGGTCGATTTCGCGCAATAATTCGACGAAGGCTTGAGCGCCTTGCGTCAAGGCCGCCTCGCCCTTGCCGGCTTTTGCCAGTGTCGCATCGCCGACCGCGCCGGTCGAGTTGAGGTCCTGCGTCATCCAGGCGAAGCCGGCCGGGCGATAAGCGCCGAGCCATTTGAACTCTTGCGCCATGGCTATGGTTTCCGGAATCGCGCGACGCGCTTGGTCCATCCGCACCTTCTCCGGGACGGCCGCCAGCATCAGCGATGTTTCGATGTCGCCGCCGTGAATGCCGTGCTTTTTTTCTTCGCTGGAGAAGGCGCCGTCGGGATAGCCGAAGCGGTGCCAGCCGACGGTGACCGCGAGCATGCCGAACCGCGCGCGCAGTTCCCGCGCCACCAGTTCCATCGCGGCGACATTGCCGCCGTGGCTGGTGACGAGGACAAGCTTGCGTATTCCGGTTCGCGCCAGGCTCTCGCCAAGTTCGGTCCAGGCCGCGATCGCGGTCGCGGCCGAGAGGGTCAGCGTGCCGGGATAGGACAAATGCTCGACCGAGACGCCAACGCGCTGCACCGGCAAGAAGGTCACCGGAAGGTCCGGCGGGAGAATGTCCCGCACCCGCTGTAAATAGGCGTCGGCGATGAATGCATCGACGCCGAGCGGCAGATGCGGCCCGTGTTGCTCGACCGCGGCAAGCGGCAGGACGGCGATCCAGCCCGCCGTCGAAGCGCCGGCAAGGTCCCGCCAAGTCATTTCCATCCAATCGCGTTTCGGCAGCGTCATTCGTTCTCTCGTCGCAGCGTCGGTCTGACTTTAGGTGGTGGATGCTCTATTGTCGCGTCCACGGCGGAGAGGAGCAACCGATGGCGTCGGCAATTCTGCGTATCGGCCTGACCGGTCTTGCCCTCGCGGGCGCGGCAATGTCGCCTACCCCTGCGCAGACGCCGGACAAGGTCGCGTTCGGCACCAATTGGGTCGCTGAGGGCGAACATGGCGGATTTTATCAGGCGCTCGCGGACGGTACCTATCGGAAATACGGCCTCGATGTCAGGATCGTGCCGGGCGGACCCAACGTCAACAACCGCATCCTGCTGCCGGTCGGCAAGATCGATTTTTTCCTCAGCGCCAATACGCTGCAGGCTTTCGACGCGGTCGAGCAGAACGTGCTGACGCTCGAAGTGGCGGCCTTGTTTCAAAAAGACCCGCAAGTGCTGATCACGCATCCGGACCAGGGCATCGAGAAATTCGCCGATTTGAAGAAGCTCACACTGTTCATTTCCAAAGAAGGCATTGCCAGCTATTACCAATGGCTCAAAGCCGATTACGGCTTTACCGACGCGCAGGTCAAACCTTACACGTTCAACCCGCAGCCGTTCCTCGCCGACAAGAAGAGCGCGATGCAGGGCTACGTTACATCCGAGCCCTTCGCCGTCGCCAAGGCCGCGAACTTCACGCCCAAAGTGTTTTTGCTCGCGGATCAGGGATTTTCCGCCTATTCGACGCTGATCGAGACGCGACGCGATCTCGTGGAAAAAAAGCCGGACCTCGTGCAGCGCTTCGTCGATGCATCGATCATCGGCTGGTACAATTACCTTTATGGCGACAACGCCGCAGCCAATAGGTTAATCAAGCAACAAAACCCCGAGATGACGGACGAGCTACTCGCCTATTCGGTCGCGGCGATGAAGAAATACGGCATCGCCGATTCCGGCGATGCTCTGACACTCGGCATCGGCGCCATGACCGACGCGCGCATGAAAGATTTCTTCGACGAAATGGTGCGCGCCGGCGTGGTAAAATCGGGCCTCGATTACCGTAGAGGTTACACGCTGCAATTCGTCGACAAGAAAGTCGGCCTCGATCTGCGGCCGAAGCAATAAATCCGGCGATGCCGCCCGCGACAACACCGCTTTCCGTTCCCCCGCTGCTCGTGCTGCGCGGTGTGGGCAAGACCTTTCCCAACGGTACGCTCGCGCTTTCGGGTCTCGATCTCGACGTACGCGCCGGCGAATTCGTGTCGCTGTTAGGCCCGTCCGGCTGCGGCAAATCGACCGCGCTGCGGATCATCGCGGGCTTGAGCGAACCGAGCCGAGGCTCGGTGGAATGGCCGGTGCAAGGTCCGACCCGAGATCCGGTCCAAGGTGCGGACCAAGACATGCACCCCGACAAGGCGAGCCGGATCGGCTTTGTGTTCCAGGAGCCGACGCTGATGCCCTGGAGCAGCGTGTCCAGGAACGTGTCTCTGCCGCTCATGCTGAAAGGTCTCGCCGCCGACAAAGCCGCCGCCCGGGTCGCCTCCGCAGTCGATCGCGTCGGGTTGACGAAATTCGCGCGCGCCTTTCCCCGCGAATTGTCCGGCGGCATGCGCATGCGCGTTTCGATCGCGCGCGCACTGGTTACGGAGCCGCAGTTGCTCTTGATGGACGAGCCGTTCGCCGCACTCGACGAGATCACACGCTTCAAGCTCAACAACGACCTGTTGCAGCTTTGGCAAGCGACCGGCACGACCGTCGTGTTCGTCACGCATTCGGTGTTTGAATCGGTCTATTTGTCGAACCGCGTCGTGGTGATGACCGCCCGGCCGGGGCGCGTTTTCACCGTGCTGCGAATCGACGCGCCGTATCCGCGCGATCAGAACTTCCGCACGTCGCCGGAATATGCCGCGTTCTGCCGCCGCGCCTCGGAAGCGCTGGCGCAAGTCATGGCGGGGAACCCGTGACGCCGCGCGCATCCAGCCGGGAGCGGCGCGAGCGCCTGCTGCGCATCGCGCTCCCTGTCGTCGTCCTGGCGCTGGTGCTCGCGCTCTGGGAGACGATCGTGCGGATTAAAAATATCCCGCCCTATGTGCTGCCGGGCCCCAGCTTGATCTTCCATACGCTGATCGACGATTGGGCATTGTTGTCGCGATCGCTTCTCGTCACGCTCGCAACGACTGTCGAAGGCTTCCTGCTGGCGGCGATCGGCGGGGTTGGGCTGGCGGTCCTGTTCAATCAATCCCGCCTGCTCGAATATTCGCTCTACCCCTATGCCGTCATCCTTCAGGTCACGCCCATCGTCGCCATCGCGCCGCTGTTGCTGATCTATCTGCCGCAACCGCTCGCGGTGCTGGCTTGCGCCTGGATCGTCGCGTTCTTTCCGGTATTGGCGAACACGACGCTCGGCCTGCGCTCGGTCGACCGCAATCTGACCGATCTGTTTACGCTCTATGGCGCCTCGCGGCGCCAAGTGCTGTGGCACCTCAAGTTGCCATCGGCCTTACCCTTTATCCTGGGCGGACTACGAATCGCCGGCGGCTTGTCGTTGATTGGCGCCGTGGTCGCGGAGATCGCCGCAGGCTCCGCCGGCGCCGGCTCCGGCCTTGCTTATCGCATCGCCGAATCCGGTTACCGTCTCAACATTCCACGCATGTTCGCGGCTTTATTGTTGCTGTCCGCCGCCGGCATCGCGATTTTTTACGCGCTCTCGCTCGTCAATTACCTGGCGCTGCGGCGCTGGCATGAAAGCGCGCTGGAGAGCGAGGCTTAATCAAGCTTACCGAAGCGCCGCGGCCAGCACGCGAGCGACATGCACGGCCTCCCGGCCGGTCCCGTCGCGGATCTGTTGCCGGCACGACGTTCCGTCGGCGACGATGATGGCGTCGCCCGGCGCCCGGCGGACGGACGGCAGTAGCGAGAGTTCGCCCATCGCGCGCGAAATTTCGACCGTGTCGGCGCCATAGCCGAACGCACCGGCCATGCCGCAGCAGCTCGATTCGATCGTCTCCACATCAAGACCGGGAACGAGCTTGAGCACCTTTTCCACGGCCGACATCGCGTTGAACGATTTTTGATGACAATGACCGTGCAATAAGACGTCTTTAGCGATCGATGCAAGGTTGATCTTCAGTCGTCCCGCGGCCGCCTCGCCAGCCAAAAATTCCTCGAAAAGGACGGCGTAGTTTGCCGCACGCTTGGCCGCATCGTTTTTGAGAAGAGCCGGAATTTCATCGCGGAAGCTGAAAATGCAACTCGGCTCAAGTCCGATCACCGGCATGCCACGGTCGACAAAGGGCATCAGCGCGGCGAGCGTGCGCTCCGCCTCACGCCGCGCCTCATCGACTTTGCCGACCGCAAGGAAGGTGCGGCCGCAGCATAGCGGCCGGCCGCCGCCCGGCGCAGCGCCAAAATGAATTCGGTAGCCGGCCGCGTTGAACACCGCGATCGCCGCATCGATGTTCTCCCGTTCGAAATAGCGATTGAACGTGTCGGCAAAGAGAACGACTTCGTTCTTTGTCGGGCCGGCGTGTCCGGCCTCGGGCTCCATGAAATAGTCCGGGCGCCACTGCGGCAGCTTTCGTCTTGCGCTAAACCCAACCAGTGCTTGCGATAATCGCGCCGCGCCAGGCAAGCGATCACGCAAATTCATCAGCGATGAATAACGCGCCGCAAAAGGCGCATAGCGCGGCAGATAACCGACCAGCCGGTCGTGCAGCGACAGCCCGAATTTCCTTTCGCGCGCATTGAGGACCTCGATCTTCATGCGCGCCATGTCGACGCCGGTCGGGCATTCGCGCCGGCAGGCCTTGCACGAAACGCAGAGCTTGAGCGTCTCCGCCATTTCGTCGGATGTGAGCGCGTCCGGGCCGAGCTGGCCGGTGATGGCGAGGCGGAGCGAATTGGCGCGCCCGCGCGTGACGTCGCGCTCCTGGCGCGTGACGCGGTAGCTCGGACACATCACGCCGCCGTTGAGCGCGCGACAGGCGCCGTTGTTGTTGCACATTTCGACCGCGCCCTGGAATCCGCCGCCGGCGCCGGGATAAGCCGACCAATCGAGCGCGGTCGTCATCGGTAGACCGCGATAGAGGGGGCCGAAGCGGAAATAGCCGCGGTCGTCGAATTTCGGCGCGCGCACGATCTTTCCGGGATTAAACAGATCCCGCGGATCGAATTTGTTCTTAACCTCTTCGAAAGCGTGCACCAGTTCAGCCCCAAACATCGTCTCGTGAAACTCCGAGCGCACGATGCCGTCGCCGTGCTCGCCGGAATGCGATCCTTTGTAGTCGCGCACCATGGCAAAGGCTTCTTCGGCAATGGCGCGCATCGCCCGCACGTCCTTGTCGAGCCGCAGATTGAGCACCGGCCGCACATGCAGGCAGCCCACCGCGGCATGGGCGTACCAGGTGCCGTGCGTGCCGTGTCTTTCGAAGATTTCGGTCAGCCGAGCCGTGTAGTCGGCGAGATGTTCGAGCGGCACGGCGCAGTCCTCGACGAATGAGATGGGTTTGCCCTCGCCTTTCATCGACATCATGATATTGAGCCCGGCGGTGCGGACTTCGCCGATCGCGCTTTGCAGCTTTGGATCGAGCACATCGACGACGCCGCCCCATTTGGCGCCGCTTTTGTCCCAAGTCACGCCGAGATCGCCGATCAGCGCGGTAAGCGCTTTGAGCCGGCGCGCGTTTTCGGCGTCGTCCTCGGCGAACTCAACGAAGAGAATTGCCTCCGGATCGCCGCGCAAGAAGGCCTCGACCGTCGGCCTGTACATCGCGATGTCGCACGCCAATCCGAGCATGGTGCGGTCGATCAATTCGACGGCGATCGGTCGGAGTTCGACGATGTGCTGCGTTGCAGCCATGGCCTCCTGGAAGCTGCCGAAATGGCAGACACCGACGGCGCGCCGCCCCAGAACTGGCGAGAGTTTCAGTTCGATCCTGCCCGAAAAGGCGAGCGTGCCTTCAGAGCCGACGAGCAAATGGGCGAGGTTGATATCGTTACGGCCGGGGACGAGCGCGTCGAGATTGTAACCGCCGACCCGGCGCTGCACCTTCGGAAACCGGCGTTCGATTTCGGCGGCTTCACGCGCGGCAATGGCGAGAAGATCGCGAAGCAGGCCTTGCGGCACGTCAACACCCGCCTCGCCCAAGCGGCCGAAATGCGCTCTCGCGCCGTCCGCGAGAATGGCATCGATCGAAAGAACATTTTCTCGGGTATTGCCGTAGCGCAACGAGCGCGCGCCGCAGGAATTGTTGCCGACCATGCCGCCGATCGTGGCGCGCGAGGCCGTCGATATATCGACCGGGAACCACAGCCCCGTCGGTTTAAGAGCGCGATTGAGCTCGTCGAGCACGACGCCCGGCTCGACCACGCAGCGGCGGCCAGTGGCGTCGATTTCGAGGATGCGATTGAGATGCCGCGAGCAATCGACGATGAGGGCTTCATTGACGGTCTGACCGGCTTGGGACGTGCCGCCGCCGCGCAGCGTCATCGGTATGCCCGCGGAGCGGCAAACAGCGAGCGCGCGTTCGGCCTCCGCCAGCGTGCGCGGCGCGACGACGCCGAGCGGCATGATCTGATAGTGAGAGGCGTCGGTGGAATACCGGCCGCGCGTAAACGCATCGAAGCGCACGTCCCCGACCCGCTCGGCCGCAAGGCGCCTTTCGAGATTTTTTTCGAACCCTGGTGCGAGCCGCGCCGGCACGAAAATCTCCGTCAGCAGGTGCGCGCATCGTCCGCAAGGCGGACGGTTGAAATTATCGGCGCGGGCACGTCATTATCCATAGCGGTGCCTGTATTGATATTGACCGGTTCTCGCAACGCGCGGGGGTCGTGATGCAGGTTCGGGGCTTGACCCGAATGTCGCATTCGCTATTCAACGCCACAAGCCGCGAGCGCCTCGGACACGCGCCCCCTGGCCTTGGTGATTTGTCGCAATTCTAATCGTCCCAAGGAGTGCAGAATATGCCGCAGAATGCTTCGCGCGCCGCCGGGCGTCACTTCCTGCAAATTCCTGGACCGACGCCGTTGCCCGATCGCGTGCTGCGGGCCATGGATACGCCCATCATCGACCATCGCGGCCCGGAATTCGCCAAGCTCGCCAAGCGCTGCCTGGAGGGCATCAAAACCGTCTTCAAGACCACCAATCCGGTGATCATTTACACCGCGACCGGCACCGGCGCCTGGGAGGCGGCGCTCGTCAACACGCTGTCGCCCGGCGATCGCGTGCTGATGGTGGAAACCGGCCAGTTCGCGACGCAATGGAAGACCATGGCGCAAAAGCTGGGATTGAAGCCCGAATTCATTCCCGGCGACTGGCGGACCGGCGCCGACCCGGCGAAGATCGAGGAACACCTGCGCAAGGACAAGGGGCGCGAGATCAAGGCGGTCTGCGTGCTGCACAACGAGACCGCAACCGGCTGCCTTTCCCCTATCGAGCCGATCCGCAAAGCGATCAATGCCGCGGGCCATCCCGCTTTGCTCATGGTCGACACCATTTCGTCGCTGGCCTCGACCGATTACCGGCACGACGAATGGGGCGTCGACGTTACCGTTGGCGGCGCGCAGAAGGGATTGATGCTGCCGCCCGGAATGTCGTTCAACGCGATCAGCGACAAGGCGCTTGCCGCGGCCAAGACATCGAAATTGACCAAATCGTTCTGGGCCTGGGACGAGATGCTGAGCATGAACAAGCTCGGCTTCTTTCCCTACACGCCGGCGACGCAAATGCTGCAAGGGCTGGCGGTATCGATCGAAATGCTGCACGAAGAAGGCCTCGATAATGTCTTTGCGCGGCATGCGCGCCTTGCCGAGGCGACGCGCCGCGCAGTGCGCGCATGGGGGCTCGAAATCCTCTGCCGCGACCCGAAATATTACTCGCCGACCATCACCGCAGTGCTCCTGCCCGAGGGGCATGACGCCGATGCGTTCCGCAATCTCGCGCTCGATACGTTCAATATTTCCTATGGCGCGAGTTTCGGTCCCTACGCCAAGAAATATTTCCGCATCGGCCATCTCGGCGACGTCAACGATGGATGGATGATGGGCGTGCTCGCCACGACCGAAATGGCGCTGGCTCTCGCCAGGATACCGCACAAGAAGGGCGGCGTTCAGGCGGCCATGGACTATATCGTGTCGGCGCATTCGGGCGGCGCACGCGCGGCCGCCGAATAATCGATCTCACGTCAACGGCACGGCCGCTATGTGATCTTTGAATGCTTGCCGCGCCGAAATAGCGCCGTACCAGCGCTCGAAATTCGGCAGCGCCGGCCGCTCGGGCACGAGCTGGCGGTAACGATAGGCGATGATGCCGACCGGAATATCGCCATAGGAGAAACCGTCGCCGGCGAGAAAAGCGGTCTTGGCCAGATGCTGATCCATCATGGCGACGGCGGCGGTCGTCTTTTTCTTCGATTCTTCGATTGCCCCGTGATTGCGTTTTTCGGGCGGCGTGCGAACGAGGCCCCAGAAGCACTCGAAGATCGCCGGCCCAGCGACGGAGAGCTGCCAATCCATCCACTTGCTGGCGAGCGCCCGCCGTCGCAGGTCGGCCGGCTCGAGCACCGCCGCTTTGTGCTTGGCGGCGAGATAGCGAACGATCGTGTTGGACTCCCACAATAGGAAGCCGTCTTCTTCCTCGAGCGTCGGAACCAGACCGTTCGGATTCATAGCGAGATAGGCCGGATCCCGGTTCTTGCCGAACGGCCCGCCAATATCGATGCGCTCGTGCGGCAGGCCGATCTCGCCGACGGCCCACATGACCTTCTGCACATTCGATGAGGTTTTACGGCCCCAGATTTTGATGATGTTTCCCTCCCGAAACCCCTTTTTGGTCATTGGCGGACTTGATCCGGCAATCCATGCGGCTGAGCCGAATTTCAGTCCAGCCAGCATGGACCCCCGGGACGAGCCCGCGGGTGACGAGGAACGTCAATCGAGCCGGCGGGCTTCCTCGGGCAGCATGATCGGAATCCCGTCGCGGATCGGATAGGCAAGCTTCGCGGCGCGCGAGATCAATTCCTGTTTCTGCGCATCGTATTCGAGCGGCGTCTTCGTCACCGGGCAAACCAGAATTTCGAGCAATTTGGGATCGACGCTGTCGGCCGGACGATCCGGCGGGGGATTGGACATGTGGAAAGCTCCGCTTCGGGGTCAGGAAACTCTTATCGCGCCGGCAATCGCGCGCCAACGGCTTCTTCGTTTCGATCACTGCAGCGGCGTTTCACCCGGCGTCTTGCTCTTGGCCAGCTCGATCTCGGTTACGGCGACAAGAATTTCTGCTCGCGTTTTGAGGTCCGGCGCCTCCAGCATCGCCTGTTTCTCGGCAGCGTCGTAGGGCGACATCATGGCGAGCGCGTTGACCAGCGCCTCGTTGGGCGCATTCTCGATGCCCTCCCAATCCGCCTTGAGGTTGTTGGCTTTGAGGAACGCCGTCAGCGCGCGCAGCAGCGCCTTGCGATCGACCTCCTCTTCTCCCTTGCGCGCGACGAAATCGTCGATGAACGGCTGATAGGTCACCCGGCACTGCCGATAGGGCGTGGCAACGGCCAATTCCTCCTCGATGCGAAAGCGGGCAATGCCGGTGAGCTGGAGCAGATAGCGGCCGTCGCCGCTTTCGGCGAATTGGGTGATGCGGCCGACGCAGCCGACGTTGAACAGATGCGGCTTGTTCGCATCCGGTCCCGGATGCGCGGGGTCGGGCTGGATCATACCGATCATGCGGTGTGGGGAGCGCAACGCGTCGTCGGTCATCGCCAGATAGCGCGGCTCGAAAATATTGAGCGGCATCTGTCCCCTCGGCAGCAATAGCGCGCCGGGAAGCGGAAATATGGCAATGACATCGGGAAGCGCATCGGGCGACTTGTAGGTCGTGTTCATCGGCATGTCGCACTCCACTCCGCGACGGCACCGAAATTCATTCTCGCACGGCGTGCCTTCCGGTTGATCTTAGCCGAAAATGCCGGCGCGGGCCTTATGCGTTTAAGAAAACAGGATCGACGACAACCGCTTGCGCCCTTCGACCGTGGCTTCGTCGGTTGGGCCCCAGGCATCGAAAAACTGGACGAGTTGCTTGCGCGCGCCGTCATCGTTCCACTTGCGATCGCGCTTGACGATGGCGAGCAGATGTTCGAGCGCGTCGTGCCGGCGGCCTTTGCCGTTGAGCGCCAGCGCAAGATCGAAACGAGCCTGATGATCGAGCGGATTGGCGGCGACCTTCTGTTCGAGATCGGTGACGGGCCCGACGGTCTTGGCCTGTTCGGCGAGTTCGAGCGCGGCGCGCGCCGCGGCGGCGGCGGCGTCGTTCTGCTTGCCGTTCGGAATCATCGCCAATGTCTGCCGCGCGCGATCGAGCGCTCCGGTCTGCACGTAACAGCGAACGAGCCCGGCAAGGGCTGGGACGTTCGCGGCGTCCTCGGCAAGAATCTGCGCATAGATGTCGGCCGCGCCCGCAGCATCGCCGGCGGCGAGCGCTGCGTCGGCCGCGGCCAGCAAATCCTTCGCCTCGCCGGCGATCTTGTCCTTGGTCAGCCGTTCAAGAAACGCGACGACCTGGCTCTCCGGCAACGCGCCCATGAAGCCGTCGGCCGGCTGGCCGTTGACGAAAGCGATCACCGCGGGGATCGACTGGATGCCCATTTGGCTCGGGATCGAGGGGTGCTCGTCGATATTCATTTTGGTGAGCTTCACCTTGCCCTTGGCCGCTTTCACGGCCTTTTCCAGAACGGGGGTGAGCTGCTTGCACGGCCCGCACCATGGCGCCCAGAAGTCGACCAGGACCGGCTGGCGCTTCGATTCCTCGATGACGTCTTTGACGAAGGTTTGGGTGGTCGTGTCCTTGATCGACGCGTCCGCGGCGGCCGTTCCAGCTGGTTGCAACATCATCCCTGTCCAATTTCGCCCGCGATCCCGGCAGGCGCGCATGACCCTCTCTTTGCCCGATTAAATGGGAAGAAACGGGCCGAATGCAATCGGGTTTATTGTTCCGCCGGCCCGGAAAGCGGCTCGATCCGGGGAAGGTGACCCGTGCTCTCCAGAAACTTGAGGAGACCCTCGCGGGAAATGGTCGTGGTCCCGGTATTCACGAGGGGATGAAAGTTGAGCATCGCGTGCGCCATCATCGCGGCATCGAGGACGACGGTCACGCGCCGGTCCTTGTCGTTCATGACGGCGAACGGCGTGACCGAGCCTGGCGTGACGCCGAGAAGTTCCCCCATCAGCTCGGCCGAGCCGAACGAAAACCGTCCGGACGCGCCGAGCACGCGATGCAGCGAGCGAAGCTCGATGTCCGCCTCTTCGGCCGCCACGACCAGATAGGCCGCGCCCTTCTTGTCACGCAGGAACAGATTCTTGGTATGCCCGCCCGCGACCGCGCCACGCAGCTCACGCGCTTCCCCGACCGTGAACACCGGGGGGTGGGTGACGGTCTGGTGCGCGATGCCGAGGCTATCCAAATAGCCGAAAAGCTCGTCCGGCGTGGCAGGCATTTGCCCGCTTCATAGGGCCGGATTGGCGCGGTTGCAAAGCCGGGCGCCGTTTGGCATAGCTTGGGGGTGGCATCCGCGATGCGGACGGCCGCCTTACCCTTCTCGGACGCGGGTGTAGCTCAGGGGTAGAGCACAACCTTGCCAAGGTTGGGGTCGAGGGTTCGAATCCCTTCGCCCGCTCCAAAAATCTCAATGGCTTAGGCGCACTGGACGCTAGCGCATTTCCTGCCT
>DASPTX010000018.1:0-11646 GCA_035623195.1 Xanthobacteraceae bacterium
CCGAGTCCCAGGAAGCCTGGCCTGACGCTGAGCCTTGGGGATGAAAAGTCCCTCTGGCGAGAGCCGCGGTGGAACGCCGACAGATGTGCGCCTCCCGCTTTACGGGGCGCGGCCGGCCGCTGGCGCGGCATAAGAGCCTTGCGTCTGTCGGCGTTTCGCTTCCGAGATTTTCTTTCCGTTCTTTCTTTCCTTTCGTCATTGCCGGACTTGATCCGGCAATCCATGCGGCAGCGAGGCATGCGAGGTGCTTCCACCGGCACTCGCCGCGTTGCGCCAGAATGGACCACCGGGTCTTTCGCCCGGTGGCAACGCGTGAGAACGGATAGTGCTGTGCGTACGCTTCTGTATTGACGCAATTCACGCTACGGTCCGCCCGCAACCGAAGGAAATATCATACCTCGCTTTGCGGCCAATCTCGGCCACCTTTTCACCGAACGACCTTTGATCGAGCGCTTCGGCGCGGCTGCTGCCGCCGGATTTTCGGCCGTTGAGCTTCAATTTCCCTATGACATTCCGCCAGCGCAGGTGAGAGCCGAACTCGCGCGGCATGCTTGACCCAACTCGGGATCAACACGCCGCAATGCCCCGAGTTTGGCCTCGCGTCGCTGCCCGGCCGCGAACGCGATTTCGACGCGGCCTTTGCCCGCGCGCTCGATTACGTGGTCGCGATCGGCGGGCGCGCCATTCACTGCATGGCCGGCGTCGTTGCGCCGGAACAGCGGCCGGCGGCGGAAACGGTCTTCGTCAAGAATCTTTCGCGCGCGGCGGCCCAAGCGGCCGATGCCGGCATTACCGTGCTGATCGAGCCGATCAATCCGCGCGACCGGCCAAATTATTTTCTCCGTCATGTCGAGCATGCCGCCGATATTATCGGCAAGGTCGGCGCGCCCAACCTGCGCATCCAGTTCGATTTTTATCACGTCCAGATCGTCAGCGGCGATCTCATCAAGCGTTTCGAGAAATTTCTTCCCTCAATCGGTCATGCGCAAATCGCTGCGGTACCGACGCGGGCGGAGCCGGACGAGGGCGAAATCAACTATCCCGCGATATTCGCGGCGATGGATCGGCTTGGCTATACGGGCTTTATCGGCTGCGAATATAAGCCGCGGACGCACACCGAGGAGGGCCTCGGCTGGGCGAAACCTTATGGGGTGGTGCCGAAAGGCAGCTGAACTCGAACGTCGCGGCGATTCGCGGCGGCAATTGAATTTATCGTCGTTAAATCCAATCGTGGCCATGTTTACGCAGTTTTGATCCAAATTTTTTTCGCCGCGGTTTTGGTGTATCTTGCGCGCGAGGGACGGAGCACAGCATGTGGGGTCGCAAACCAAAGGCCGACGCGCCCGCCGGCGAGGCCCAACCGCCTTCGTCATTGAAGGAGGCGATCCATCAGGCGCGCGTCGAGGCCGCCGAGCGCAGCAGCGTCGTCGTCGATCTGCGCGACGCGGAGGTGGCACGACTTGAACTTCTCAATGAGGCGCTCGATCCGTTGTTCGCGGAGCTGCCGCCAGAGATCGATCTGTTCGATCGCGGCATCAGCCGAGGCGAGACGCCGCGGCTGTGGATCGACGCGGTGGCGCATGTCGCCATGGGACGCGACAAGCGCGGTTATCGTTTCCTGCACGACAGCCGCATCGGCCGCCACGTGCTTGCCGAGTCTCATGAAATCGCGGATATCGTTCAAGCGGTCACGACTTACGTCGCTCGCCGGCTTATCGAGCGCCAGCGCGCGCTTGAAGACAATCCGGACCTCGTTTCGCGGATCGCCACGAGCGACGCGCGGCGATACCGCCGGCGGCGACGCTGGCGGACCTTCGGCGCGATCGCTTTGGGCTTCCTTGCCGGCGCCGCGACTTTGTTCGTCGCCGCGTTACTCCTGGCCGACCGGTTGTAGGGCGCGGTTCGGACTCTTTCTCACCAGATTGTTTGCCGCGCGCATTCGCGGATCGTGCCGTCGGCGCCGCGTTCGCGTGCAATCATTTCGCAGCGCCAGGCAGCGCCGGCGCCATCGATGTGGAAGATATGATAACCGGCAGAGTCCTCATCGGCGTGCCGCGTGCGGGCGGATGCGGAGGCAACTCCGACCGCCGGGATTTTTTTGCCGTCCGCTCCTTGCAGCCAATTGAGCATGCGGCGGTGGTCGTGGCCATGCAGCAAGAGCTCGGCGCCCTTGGCCGCCAGCACGTCGCGAAAATTGGCGGCGTCGCTGAGCCGCCGCAGATAACGCCGCAGTGGACTGACGGGAGGATGGTGGATGAGCACGACGCGGAAATTTCCGCGCGTCTGTTCGAGCGCCTCGGCGAAGGCGGCGAGTTGACTTTCGCCGATGCGGCCCGTCGCCATGAATGGGCCGGTCGGCACACCGGTCGAAAGCGCGACCAGCGCGATATTGCCGCGCCGGCGTATGAAGGGAAAACGCGCCAGCCCATCGTCGCCGCGCATGTAGTCGCTCCAAAACGCGGCCGGCAATCCCGCGGCGCTTGCCACATAGGCGTCATGGTTGCCGGGAACGACCGTGACGTCGCGGGGATCCCCGAGCGTCGCGAGCCATCGTCTGGCCTGCGTATATTCGGCCGGCAGCGAAAGATTGACGAGATCGCCCGTCACCGCGATGTGGTCGAGGGTTTGCGCCTTCACATCGCGGGTGATCGCGTCCAATACGTCGCGGCGGTGAATGTATTTTCGCTTGCGCTGCCAATTGACGAAGCCAAGGCCGCGCTTGCCGGCGAACTCGGCAATTTTCGGCGGCAACGCCAAATGAAGGTCGGACAGGTGAGCCAGTGCAAACATCGCGCGCCTTGCCGGCGGTTATCCACGCTCACCGTATCGCAGACAGGCGATAAAAAATCACGAATTACCGATCAGAATGCCGGCGAGAAAGACAAGCACGCCGCCGATCACCACTTGGAAAGCCGCCTGGAGAAACGGCGTATCCATGAACCGCATCCTGATCCACGAAATGACGGCAAGTTCGACCGCCACGACCGCGAAGGCGACCGCGGTCGCGACATAGAAGTGCGGAATGAGATAGGGCAGCGCATGACCCAGTCCGCCGACCGTAGTCATCGCGCCGCAGACCGCGCCGCGGACTACCGGCGCGCCGCGTCCGGTCAACGATCCGTCGTCGGACAAAGCCTCGGCAAAGGCCATCGAAATTCCCGCTCCGATCGAAGCGGCAAGTCCGACCAGAAACGTCGACCAGGTGTCGCGCGTGGCGAATGCGGCGGCGAACAGCGGCGCGAGCGTCGAAACCGAGCCGTCCATGAGCCCGGCAAGCCCAGGCTGGACATATTGCAGCATGAACATTCGCCGCGCGGTTCGGTCTTCGGCGGCGCGCGCTTTCGGGGTGATTTTTTCGCCAAGCTCATGCGCAAGCGCTTCATGTTTGTCTTCGGCGGCGGCAAGGCGCCGCAGCAGATCGCGCACGGAGTCGTCGTGCGCGTTCTCCGCGGCGCGGCGGTAGAAGCGCGCGGTCTCGTATTCCATCTCTTCGGCGAATTTGCGCGTTGCGTCGATTCCGAGCGTGCGGTTGAGCCAAATCGGCCGCCGCTCTACGAAGCCTTTGACGTCCTGCCGCCGGATGAGGGGAAGAAAGTCGCCGAATTTCTTCCGGTGAAGCTCGAGCAGCATGTCGCGATGCCCGATCTCCTCGATCGCCATTTTGTCGTACATTTCGGCGGTGTCCGGATAGCCGCTGCGCAGCCTGTCGGCGAACGAACGATAAATGCGGCTGTCTTCGTCTTCGTTGGATATGGCGAGCGCAAGAATTTCTTGCTCGTTCAGGTCGGCAAATCGTTTCACGTGCTGTCCCCTGAGCGGCGCATCGGGTGGGAATCGTATTTTAGAGCTATTCTAATTGGGGATACCAGCCTGTGGTCGCAATATGTCGCTAGATAGCGTCCGCCGCCCGTTCAAGCCGCTTATCCGGCGGTTTTTTCACGCCTATTGGCGATTTTCGCGCGGGCTCACGATCGGCGTTCGCGGCTTGGTCCTCGACGGAGAAGGCCGCGTCTTTCTGGTTAAACACTCCTATGTATCGGGATGGCATTTGCCCGGCGGCGGCGTCGAAAAAGATGAAACGCTGCTTGAAGCGCTCAAACGGGAATTGCGCGAGGAAGGCAATATCGAACCGAGCGAGCCGCCTATCCTTCACGCGATCTATTTCAATCGCCGAACCTCGCCGCGCGACCATGTCGCGCTCTATGTTTTGCGGTCGTTTCGCCAGACGGCGCCGCCGCAACCGAACCATGAAATCGTGGCGCACGGATTTTTTGCGACGCAGGAATTGCCCGCGGACACATCGCGCGCTACGCGCGAGCGCATTGCCGAAGTTCTCGGCGGGCGGCCTCCTGCCGAAATCTGGTGAGCGGCAAACCGGCCTAGAGCCGTAATCGCTTCAAACCGAATCGATTGCGGCTTAAGCTATTCGATGAGGAAAGATCTTTATCGGAAAACCGGTTTCCACCCAGGATCGGTGTCCGGGGCAGGCTTTTTCCGGATCATGCCTTAGCCGAAACGGCTGCGGTCGTGCGGGGCGGCAAAATCGATCAGCGGGCCGATCGGCACAATGCCCGTCGGATTCACCTGGCGCTGGCTTCCGTAGTAGTGCCGTTTGATCTGATCGACGCTGACGGTTTCGGCTATTCCGGGAACCTGATAGAGGTCGCGCGTGTAGTTCCACAGATTGGGATAGTCGGCGACGCGCCGCAGATTGCATTTGAAATGGCTGTAATAGACGGCGTCGAACCGCACCAGTGTCGTGAACAGCCGCCAGTCCGCTTCCGTGATTTGACGTCCCACGAGATATCGCTGCCGCGAGAGACGTTGTTCGATCTCGTCGAAGGTCGCAAAAATCAAACCCGCCGCCTCTTCGTAAGCTTCCTGGGCGGTCGCAAAACCAGCGCGATAAACGCCATTGTTGATATTGGGATAGATGAGGTCATTGATGGCGTCGATCTCGCCGCGAAGGGCTGCGGGATAATAGTCGGTGTGCACGTCGGTAAATGCGTCGAAAGCCGAATTGAACATCCGGATGATTTCGGACGATTCGTTGTTGACGATCGTCCGCCGCTTCTTATCCCACAGCACCGGAACCGATACCCGGCCGGTGTAATGCGGATCGGCGATGAGATAGATCTCCGCCAACGTCGCCTTGCCATTGACGCCGTCGAGCGTGCCGCCGCGCGCCGTGCGGAATTCCCAGCCCGTCTTGCCGTAGAGCGGCTCAGCGAGCGAAATCGTGATCACGTCATCGAGCTTCTTTAACGTGCGAAAGATCAAGGTGCGATGCGCCCATGGGCAGGCCAGCGAAATATAGAGGTGATAGCGCCCAGCTTCGGCCGCGAACCCGCCTTCGCCGGAAGGTCCGGCGCTGCCATCGCGAGTGACGAAATTGCGAAACGCCGCCGCCGGCCTGATGAACCGGCCTTCCTTGGTGCGGGAAATGTCCTCTTGCCAGGCGCCGTTGACGAGTAGTCCCATCGGTTTCTCCACTGAGCGATCTGTCCAATTTAATCATTATCGGCGTTTGCGATAGTGCATCGGACCGCGTCGCATCACTTCGGCTGGACCTTTGTTGAGCGAGATGGTACGCGGCGGCGCGATGAACGACATTGCCGTAAGCATCATGCCTGAAATGCCCGACGACGCGGCGGCGATCGAACGCTTGCATGAGCGCACGTTCGGTCCGGGGCGCTTCGCGAAGACCGCATACCGCCTGCGCGAACAGGCCGATCACATCCGCGATCTGTCCTTTACGGCGCGGATCGGCACGTTACTGGTCGGTTCGGTATGGCTTTCGCCCATTCGCATCGGCGAGAGCAAGGCGCTGCTGCTCGGCCCTTTGACGGTCGAACCGGCCTTCCGGGAGCGCGGACTGGGCCAGGCCCTGATCGAGCGGGCGCTCAAGGAAGCGGCGGCGAAAGGCCACCGGCTCGTCATCCTCGTCGGCGATGAGGCGTATTACGGCAAATGCGGCTTCCGGCGCGTTCCGAAAGGGCGCGCCGTCATGCCTGGACCGGTCGATCCTGCGCGGCTTTTGGTGGCCGAACTGTCCGAGGGCGCCTTCGAAGGCGTTTCGGGCCCTGTGCGGCCGGATTGAAATTAACGACCCTCGCGCACCCAGGTGCCGGCGACGCTGCCGAGGAGCAGCAGGAGGCCAAGGAGGCCGCTGAAGATCGGGAGCACGCCGATACCGCGGACGACGCTCGCGCTCCGCATTTTCAGGCCGATCCAGTCGTCGCCTTCATAGGTGTCGCCCGAGCGAACCGCGACGATGCGCGGCACGTCCAGTCCGTTGCCCTGGTCGAGCCGGCGCGCGTCGCCGCCGGTCGCGTTTGCAAGCGGCGCCAGCACGTCCGTCGTCGAGGTGACTTCGGCGTATTCGCGCGGATTTGCCGGACCGATATTGACCAACGCGTTGAGCTTGCCGTCGGTGGCGCGCCACAAACCGAGCTCGTTGACGGGTACGCTCGATTCCCAAACGCCGGGCTTGGTGGATTGCAGCTTTAACACGCGCGTGGCGCCCGATGGCGAGGTCAACGTCACATCCGAAGCTTCGTCGGCCATGGTTTGACGGCGCACCAGGAGATCGTGGCTGACTGGCGTCAGGCGCAAGGCCTCTTCTTCGAGATCGGGCTCCTTCATCAGCCAGTGGGAGAGCCGGCGCAGCAGATCGAGATGCGGACCCCCGCCCTCGAAGCCTCGTGCCCACAGCCAGATATGGTCCGACAGCAGCAGCGCTACGCGGCCGTCGCCCTCGCGAGAGAGCACGAGCAACGGTTTTTCGTCCGGCCCTTGCATGATCGTGGTGCCGCTGGCGCTGCGCGTGTCGACGATGCGGAACCATTCGCTCCAATGCGGGGGATTGGCATCGGACCCCTCGAGTCCCCGCGTCACTGGATGGCGTTGACCGAGTTCGGTCAGCGTCGGCCGGAACCCCTCGTCGGTGACGCTGCCGCTCGGTTCCGCCGGCAGGATCGCGTCGAGCGGGGTGCGCCAGATGCTCGTGGGGCTTGCATAATCGGGCCCGGCGGCGACTAGCACGGCGCCGCCGTCGCGGACATAGCGTGTGATGTTATCGAAATAGATGATCGGCAAGACGCCTTGGCGTGCGTAGCGATCGAAGATGATCAGCTGGAAGTCGTCGATTTTTTGCTGAAACAGCTCGCGCGTCGGAAAAGCGATCAGCGATAGTTCGTTGATCGGCGTGCCGTCCTGCTTTTCCGGAGGCCGCAAGATGGTGAAGTGCACAAGATCAACCGACGGGTCGGACTTAAGAAGATTGCGCCAGGTGCGTTCGCCGGCATGCGGTTCGCCGGAGACCAGCAGGACCCGCAACTTGTCGCGCACGCCGTCGATGGTGACGACGGCGCGATTGTTGACTTGGGTCAATTCATTGTCGAGCGGCGAAGCTTCGATCTCCACGATATTCGGCCCGCCATGCGGAATTGGAATCGTAACGTCTTGCGGAACCCCGACAGGCACGTTGCGCGTCTCGATGACGTCGCCGTCGCGGCGCACAGTGACGAGCGCGGTTCTGTCGGCAGCGCCCTGATCCTCGATGCGATAAGTAACGGTTTGCGGCTGCCCAACGATGCCGAAACGCGGTGCGGCAATAAGCGCGACGCGGCGATCGCGTTCGTTTGGATGTCCGGAGATTAGCGCATGAACCGGCGCGGAGAAGCCGAGCGAAGCAGCTTCGGCCGGCACGTCGTGCACCCGGCCATCGGTAATCATGATCACTCCGGCAATTCGGTCGGACGGCACATCGGCGAGCGCCGAACCGAGCGCGGTGAAGAGCCGCGTGCCGTCGGTTTCGCCGTCCGCTTGCCCGGCCTCCACCACGCGTGTGTCGAGGCCCGCAATCCGGTGCAGCTCTTCTACGACTTTCGCTCGTGCGGCCTCGGTCTGTTGCGTCCGGTCGCCGAAGTTCTGGCTCGGGCTCTTGTCGACGATGACGGCGGCGACCGAACTCAGCGGTTCGCGATCCTCGCTGGTGAGCGATGGATTGGCGAGCGCCAACAGGATAAGCGCCAAGGCGAGGACTCGAATAACGGCGCCGCGGCTTCGCGACACGAAGAGAAGCAGCGCGAATAAACACGCAACAGCAATCGCTGCCCATAGTTCTGCGGCGCCGACGAGAGGAGCGAACGCAACACCGAGATTCAAGACGCTCTCCTGGTCCCGAAGCCTAGAGCAATCGTTTCAAAACGAAACGATTGCGGCTCTGGTAGTTTTATGAGGCATGATCTTTTCGAAAAATCGGTTTCCACTTTTCCGGATCATGCTCTATTGACCCAACCGCTCAAGCAGTGCCGGCACGTGCACCTGGTCGGCTTTGTAGTTGCCCGTGAGCGTGTACATCACGATGTTTACGCCGGCACGGAACGCAAGCTCACGCTGGCGCGGCTCTCCTTCAACCATCGGCAACAGCGGCTGGCCGTCGGGTCTTGCCGCCCAGGCGCCGGCAAGATCGTTTGAAGTTACGATGATGGAGGACACGCCGTCGCCGCCGCGGGCCGGGCGGCCGGTGGCTTCTTCGCCGTTTTCCGACGGCAAAGCCTCGACCCACAACTGACCGGTGTCGAAGCGACCGGGAAAGCTCCGCAGAAGATAGAACGTTTTGGTCAAGACGTGATCGCGAGGAACCGGCTCAAGCTCCGGAATGTCGAGCGCCGAAAGGATTTTACGAAGCTCAAGCATGCCCGGACTGCGGGTTTCGCCGCCCGGACCCGGCGGCGCCACGACGGCATCGCGCGTGTCGAACAGCACGGTGCCGCCGTCTTTCATGTAGGCATCGATGCGCTTGAGGGCGGCATCGGAAGGCCGCGGTGCGCCGGGTGCGATTGGCCAGTAAATCAGCGGATAAAACGCAAGCTCATCGTGAGCAATATCGAGGCCGATCGGATCGCCCGGTTCGAGCGCGGTGCGTTGTGCGAGGAACAGCGTAAGACCGGCAAGCCCGGCCTTGCTGATCGTGTCCACTTCGGCATTCCCGGTGACGACATAAGCGAGTTTGGTTTCGAGCGCCGACTGCGGCACATTTGGATTTGGCGTTTCTTCCTGGGCCGTTGCGCTTACGAGGGTTAACACCAGAACGCCGATCACCAGGATCGATGCCGCTGCGGCGTGCGACCTGCGCGGCAAGAGCCGCGCGATGCCGCCGCCGAGAAGAAGAGCGACGAGCGAATCGAGCAGGAGCAGAGCGAGCGCGGCGAGCAGAATGGGACCACGCAAATCCAGCGGCTCGCTCGTCCGGTAGACTTCATGAGTCACATTGGCGAGCGGCGAAAAATCAAGTGGCGCCAGGCGGTCGGTGGCAGTCAAGGTGTTCACCGCGAGAAGACTGTCGGGCGGTCCGTAGAATCCCGGCGGATGGTCGGCGCTGGCGCTGCCGGTAAAATCCGCCGGCACCGGCCGCGCGGTCGGGGGCGGTGCGACGAAGTTGCCGAAACCGTCGAGCATGTGGCTCGGGGCGACCACGGCGCGCAGATTCTTAGTCTGTGTATTGCCGGAATCCGTGACGGCCGCCGTGCCGGCGAGCGCGACAACTCGCTTGAGCATCTCGACGAAGGCGCCTGAGATCGGCAGGTCTGACCAGCGAGTGTCGCCGGTCACATGGAATAGGACGATCAATCCTTTGCCGCGCCGCGCGGCCGTGACCAGCGGCGTTCCATCGGCAAGCGTAGCCCAAGTATTGTCACTGAGCGCGGCATCGGGTTCGGCGAGGACTTGCCGGCTGACGGTCACGTCATCGGGCACTGGCATGCCGTTAAATGGGCTGTCGCGGGAGAAGGCCGCGAGCGGCTGAGGCTTATCCCAGCTAAGGCTGCCGCCGAGGATGCGGCCGCCGCGGCGCAATTTCACCGGAACGAGGTCGTCCTCCGAAGCGGCTAGCCGCGGGCCGGCAAACCGCACCAAAACGCCGCCATCCTCGATCCAATGCGCAAGGCGATCGTGCGCATCACCGACATTGCCGACATCGGTCAGGATCAGCACCGGCAAATTTTGATCGAGGAAATGGGTGACCGCATCGGCCGGCGATTCGCCCTGGGCGAGCCGCACGTCGGCAAAGGGTTCGAGCGCGCGCTGCACGTAATAACTGGACGACAAAAGCGGTTCGGCCACGTCGGCATTCGCACCTGAAACAATGCCCACGGTGCGGCGATGCCAGCGCTTGTCGAGAAGTTGAACCGAGCCGGCGGAGCGCTCCCCGGCGATCTCGAGGCGCGCGATCTCGTTGCGCAGTTCGACGGGCAAGTCGAATTTAGCTTCGGCCTCGCGATCCGCCCCATTTAAGGTGAATTGCGCCTCGCCGAGCGGAAGGCCCTTAAGATCGAGCGCCCGCACCGTGCCGGCGGCGCCGGTATCGGCGGTTGCGCGCAACACTTTGACGGTCAGTGCGCCGGCGGCATTGTCGGCGGCAGTCAGGGCGCGCGCGCCGTCGACGCCGCCGGCGACGATCGTCATCGGATGCGAACCGATCGTTTGTTCCAGGCTCCTGACGAAGTCCGCGCCCTTGCCGAGATCGACCCCGTCGGACAGCCAGACGAGTTCGATGTCTTGATTTCTCGCCAGAAAACGCGAAAGCGACGGTAAGGTCTCGGCGCGATCAACCGTGTACGGTACGGGCTTCATTTGATGCAGCCGCACCCGCGCGGAATCCGCGGTTTCAAGGGAAATGTCGCGCGGTCCCGCCGAAAACGGCACGAGCGTCACAGCGCGGCGATCGTCCGCGGCGCGCATAATGATGTCGTCGGCGGTCCGAATGCGCGCGTCCCACGTGCTTGCGGCGGTCCAGCCGTCATCGATGAGGATAGCCAGCGGCGCGTTCGTTTTGGTCGCCGCAAGCGGCGGGTGCCAAAGCGGACCGGCAGCCGCGATGATCATGAGGGCGGCGAGCGTAAGCCGCAGCAAAGTGAGCCACCACGGCGTGCGGGCCGGCGTTTCTTCCCTGGGAGCGATCGCGAATAAGAGCCGCGTCGGCGGAAAATCGATGCGGCGAGGACGCGGCGGAATGAGGCGCAGCAGCCACCACAGCACCGGTAGCGTCAGAAGCCCGGTGAGCACCAGTGGTTCGGCGAAGCCGAGCGAGAGCGAGCCAATCATGCCGGCACCGTCGATTCCGCCGAGACGCGCGACCGCCCCAGGCCATGCAATTCACCGGCGCCGATGCGAGCGTGCAAGGCGAGCAAGAGCTCGGTGGCCGGGCGGTCGGTGCGATGAATGATAAAGCTCCAGCCGAGCCGGTCGGTCTCGTTGCGGATCGCAGCGCGATGCCGCGCCAGTTGCGCGGCGTAGTCGGCGCGCCAGTTTTCCGCGCGGCCGGCGGTGATGCGCGCGCCGTTTTCCGGCTCGACGAATTCGATCCGGCCCCAATACGGGAAGGTTTCTTCGGCCGGATCGACGATCTGCACCACGTGGCCTTGGCTGCCGCTGCCGGAGAGCTGAGCGATCGTCTGCTTCACCTCGCCGATCTCGCTCCACAGATCGGACAGCAACACGACCTCGGCGAGCGGGGAGGGCGCGAAATTCGGCGGCAAACTGGGCCGCTCATTGCGGTCGACGACGATGGCTTGCGCGATCCGCTCGACGACATTGCGGCTGGCGGTCGGCCGCATGAGCGCCGGAATTCCAACGCGCTCG
>DASPTX010000019.1:0-2711 GCA_035623195.1 Xanthobacteraceae bacterium
GCCGCGCACCGCTCCCGGCGTTTTCGCCATGGCGTCATCGAGCCGGTAATGGGCGAAGTCGGGATAGCCGAGGAGCTGTGCGCGCTCGGCGCGCAGGCGGACCATCTCGGCGATGATGGCTTTATTGTCCGTCGGGCCGCCGTTGTCGCCGCGCATGATGAAGCCGCGGAACACCTTCTCGCGCAGATCGCGCCGGGCCGAAAACTGCAGGAACGGCTCGACGATCGAGCGCGACAGCGTCACGGCATAGCCATCGATCCCGCGCTCGCGTGCCTCCGAACGCAAGGTCTCGCGGATGAAATCCGGTAGCCCAGCAAGCTCCGCTTCGCCATCGAGTGGCAGTGCAAAAGCCTGCTCGTCGGCGAGCACGTTCTGGCTGAAAGCGGTGCCCAGCGCCGCCAGCCGCTCGATGATCTCGGTAAGCCGTTTCCTGGCCGTCTCATCGAGAGCCGCGCCGGCGCGGCGAAAGTCGATATGATAGCGCTCGACGACCCGCCTTTGTTCGGCGTCAAGCTCCAGCCGGTCGGCCTCGCGCCTCAGTTCATCGATGCGGCGAAACAGCCCGGCGTCGGTGTGAATTTTGTTCCAGTGCCGCGCAATCCGTGGCGCGATCTCCCGCTCGATCTCGAGGAGCGCGTCGTTGGTATGCGCGCCGGCAAGAAGGTGGAACGCATTGCCGACGCGATCGAGCAATTGCCCGCTCAACTCCAACGCCACGATGGTATTGGCAAAGGTCGGCGGCGCAGGATCGGTGGCGACAGCTGCGATTTCGGCCTCGTGCACGGCGAGGGCGCGCGCATAGGCCGGCCCGAAATGCTCGGGCGCAATGCGGTCGAACGGGGCAACTCCACCGGAGGCGGCCCAGTCCTCGAGGAGGGGATTTGCGGACCCGGCCGGGACCTTGAGCGGAGCTGTGGGGAGTTGATCCATTTGGCTCATCGGGGGGCCTTAGCAGGGACGGATATCGGCGCGATACTATGACACTGTCCGAGACTTCGGACGTCCTATCCGCGTCCGCCGTTTGGATGTAAGGCCTGCAAATCCGCTACACTAGAGTCAGTCCAGTTTGCGAGGAGAGCCGAAAATGCCCCGCCACGCCCATTATGTGCCGCACGGCGTCATTCCGGCCGTCTTGTTGCCCTTCCATGAAGACCTCGCAATCGACGAGAAGAGCTTCCGCAAGCACCTGTCTGACGTCGCGGCGACGGACGGGCTCTCGGCGGTCACCGTCAATGCCCATTCGACCGAAGTCGCCTCCTGCAGCTTCGACGAACAGCGCCGCGTCCTCGATATCGCGCAGGATGAGATCGGGGACCGGCTGCCCGTCGTCAACGGCATATGGGCCGACGGCAGTCTTGAGGCCGCGCGGCTGGCGCGCGTGGCGGACCAGGGCGGAGCGTCGGCGCTCCTCGTCTTCCCGCCGGCTCCCTTCACGCTCGGCCAATCGCCGGCTATGGCCGTCGAGCACTTCAAACGAATCGCCGACGCGACCAGCCTGCCGCTCATTGCCTTCCAATATCCGCTGGCGACGGGGCAGGGCTATCCGCGCGACACGCTCCTGAAGATGGTGGAGGAGGTGCCGACCATCCGCGCCATCAAGGACTGGGTCGGCAACGTGCCGCAGCACGAAATGCAGATTCGCGAGCTGCAAACCCTCAAGCGCCCGGTCAACGTGCTGACCACCCATAGTGCGTGGCTCTTGAGTTCGCTGGTTCTG
Organism: Xanthobacteraceae bacterium; assembly: GCA_035623195.1. Lineage (GTDB taxonomy): Bacteria > Pseudomonadota > Alphaproteobacteria > Rhizobiales > Xanthobacteraceae > BOG-931. The sequence continues at coordinate 1,718 of DASPTX010000019.1, forward strand.
GGCTGCAATGGACTTCTTTCCGGCAGCGGCAGCGTGATCGCGGACCTCCAGTCGGCTTTGTTCCGCGCAGTCCGCGCCGACGATCTTGCCCAGGCGCGCCGGCTGAACGATCGCATCTATCCGCTGGCGCGGGTGTTCTACGCCGATCCATGGGCCGACATGCACAATCGCATGAAGGAGGCTTTGGTGCTGCTCGGGCGCCTGCCGCGCGCGGTGGTGCGGCCGCCGCTGATCAAGCTCGGCCGCGCCGAAATCGACCGCATCCGGGCTGCGCTGGTGGCGGCCGGGCTGATGTCGGCCAAATCCGCGCGCGATGCCGCGTGAAGCCGCTTTGCCGGGTCACCGGCACCGAGCGCCGCCTTGAACGCGCGTCCGTTTCGGCCTAAGTGCAATCCCGCATGAACGATCCAGCCCCCAAACCAGTGTCCAAGCGCCCTCGGCGCATCCTTTGGCTGAACGTGCTGACGGTAGTCAGCGCGGCGATACTGATCAGCGCCGAAGTGTTCGGCGCTGCATTTGCCGGCAGCTGGGCGCTCGCCAATCTGTTTGCACTCGGCGCGCTCGGCGCTCGCGTCCTCGACGTCGTCTTCATGCTGTGCGGCGTCGCGGTGATGGCGCAATTCATTCGCGCCGCGCATCGCGTCGAGCCGTTCACCGCGGACTGACCGCGCGCTCGCGGGCTTCCTGCACACCCGAGTTTGTCGATTTACGTTTTTTTAGGACTAAAAAGCTTGCACGGCTGAATTAAATCGCTTATTGCGGATTTGCCCAATTTCGCACGTGCCTGTGGCCGTGTGTCGGTCGGTGGGCATCCGGACAAGAGGCCGGACAGCCGCCTAAGGAAGAGACACTACTTCCTTGCTCCCGCGACCGGCAGCCGGAGGCGAAACCGGCGATGCCCGCTCTCCACGGGCGACGCGGCTTAAAGCAACGACGGAAGGGCTTTTTTGGTTACTGCCGGCGCGAATGCCGGGGACACCGAAAGGGCTTGTCC
>DASPTX010000020.1:0-118327 GCA_035623195.1 Xanthobacteraceae bacterium
CAGGCAGAGGCTACCCAGGCAGAGGCTACCCAGACGGTGGTTACCCAAGTAGCGACTGATGACAGCGCCGCTAAGCCGGTTTCGGTCCTCAAATCGGGCGTTGTTGATGGCATGGCCTATACGCTCTATTCGGACGGGTCGATCGAAGCGCAATTGCCGCAGGGTACGTTGCGTTTCGGTTCGATCACCGAGTTGCGGCATCACCTCGAGCAAAGCGCGTAAGACAATCGTGAAAGCGCGGGCTTGGCGAAGCTTCGCCGGCGCACGCCGGTTGAGTTTTCCAAGCGATTACGCCGCCGGCGCCAGCGCCGCGCGGGCGTCCGCGCGGATACGCTCCACCATGGATCGGAAGCCGTTAGAACGCTGCGGAGTAAGATGTTCCCGCAAACCCATGCTCTCAAACAACTTGATCGCGTCGGTCGACAGAATGTCCCGCGCCGTCTTGCCCGAGTAGATCGCAAATAAAATGGCGATCAGGCCGCGGACGATATGGGCGTCGCTGTCACCTTCGAATGTCAGAACGGGGCCGCTGCCGCCATTGCGACGCACCGTCGTATCAAGCCAAACCTGGCTGGCGCAGCCTTGAACCTTGTTGGCATCGTTGTGCGCCGCTTCCGATAGCGGCTGCAGCTCTCGTCCGAGCTCGATCAGGTAGCGATAGCGGTCGTCCCAATCGTCGAGCGCCGCGAAATTTTCGATTATCCCGTCGATGTCAGTCATTGCGCCGAAGCCTCAACGCTCGTTCGCTTATCCGCCCTCTATATAGAGAGACAGGCTCGCGGGGTCGATATGGCGGCAAGGGCGGAACGAGGCGACCGCGTATCTTTTAGGCCGTCGAGACCGTCAACCAAGGCATGATCCGGAAAAGTCGAAACCGGTTTTCCGAAAAGAATGCCCCATCAAACATCTAGAAGCCGAATCGATCTAGTTTGAAACGACTGCGCTCTAGACGTGTTTGGGATCTTTGTGCGGCGACGGACCGCGCCAGGGTGTAATGAGATCGGCCGGCGTGAGCGTGTTCTGCGAGGCCTCCGCGGTCGATCCACCCGATCGCCCGCCGTTTCCCGATCCGCCGTCGTTTGGCTTGATATTCTTCGTCAAGAACTCGTAAAGCATCCTCGCCCCCGCCTGAGCGCGGTTGCCGAGCTCGGTCGCAACATGGGAACCCACCGTGCAGGCGTCGGGCTGTCGGGCGCAAAATTGGCGAAGATCGCCGACGGTCGCCGATGCGGCCGAGATAGCATCGGATGCGCCGACTTGGCTTGCCGGAGGCTCTTGCGACGAGCCGCTCGGCAACAGGATCAGCACGAGGCCGAGCCAGAAAGCCATTCGCAGCAAAAAGAACATGACACCCAGATCCCCTGCGGCAGATTATGCCGCACGCGCGAAACGCTACCAGCAACCGCTGAATGCCGCGTTTGCGCGCAGAGGAGGTTTTTGCGCATATTTGCCGCAAATTTTCGAGCAATTGGAAAAAATATAGTTTATCTAAAATTTGAGCTAATCCGGAGAAAAGCCGCTCCATTGCGGAGTTTTGACCGCAAAACATTCCCGATTTGCCTGCGATCGGCTCATATTTTGCGGCTGCGGTGGCCGTTCGAGGCAACGACCGATTCACCATGATCGACTTTTGCTCCCGATCGGAGACAAACCGCAAATCCCACGCCACCGGCGCAGACCGGGCCTTAGCGTTCGTTTAAGCGGCCTCTGACACGATCGGCCGCAGATAATGGGGAGCGCGTCTGCAGTTTCGGGGCGCGCATGGGGAGGTGGGTCTGTTCGCGCCGATTGGAGATTATGTCGAAACGCTGGTGCATCCAGCGGCGCGGCAAGATGCGCCGCGCGCGGCGCGGCACCGCGCCTTTATCGCAACGCGCATCCTCGGCAGTATCGTCGCGCTGGCGTCGCTGCCGGTCTATCTCGTCGTCCGCGGCGCGCCAGCCGCGATCGAGACGTTCGTCTTTGCCTGGCCCGTCGTGCCCATTTTGATTGCGTATTTTTTGTCGCGCACCGGGCGCTACGAGGCCGCTCACGCGCTGTCGTCGTTTTCGTCGACCCTACTGATTGCGTCGATTGCGGCGCTCGATGGCGGTATCTCGTCAATCGCGACGGTTTGGCTCATCGTCGTTCCGCTCGAAGCGGCGCTGTCGGCGTCGCCCCGCGTCGCTGCAACAGCAACGATTTTCGCGGTAAGCGCGGCGAGCCTTTTGGCTCTGATCGGCGAAGGACATTCATTGCCTCAGACGGCTGCGAACGCTCATCCGGCGTTCGCCGGGCTCGGCGTTGTGCTCGCGGCGCTCTATGCAACCGGATTAGCGCTTGGCGCGGGCGCGCTCGCGCGCAAAGGCAAACGGCACGAAGAAGCGCTTGTGCGATCGCACGGCGCGGCAGGCTTGACCGACGTCCGCAAGGCGTGCGCCATTACCACGGTGAGTCATGAATTGCGCGCGCCGCTTAACGCCATCATCGGCTTTTCCGAAATGCTGATGAAGGAAAATACATTGGCGCTCGACAGCGGCAGACGCGGCGAATATGCGCGGGCGATCAACACGTCCGGACAGCATTTGTTGTCGGTCGTCGACGGCATACTCGACATTTCAAAAATCGAGGCCGGCATCTTCGAGATTGCGCCGGAATCCTTTGCGCCCGCGCCGGTCGTCGCCGCGTGCTGCGACCTGCTCGCGCTCAAAGCGCGTGAAGCGGGGATCGGTCTGGTGAATTTAGCCGGCGAGGATTTGCCGGAAATCGTCGCCGACAAGCGCGCCGTCAACCAGATACTTATCAACCTTCTGTCCAACGCGATCCGATTTACCGATCGTGGCGGCAGGGTCACGGTCGAGGCGCGTGTCCAAGCAGCGGACATTGTTTTCGTGATCGAGGATAACGGCGTCGGCATCAGCGAGCGGAATTTGGCGGCGCTCGGCGAGCCTTATTTCCAGGCTGATGCCTGTCCTGAGCGCCGGCGCGGCGGCACCGGGCTCGGCCTCTCGATCGTCAAGGGCCTTCTGTCTCTGCATGGCGGTGACTTGTGCATCCACAGCCGCGTCGGAGCGGGCACTCGCGTCGCCGTGCGGTTGCCGCTCGATTGCGAACGAGCAAGAACGAGAACCTCGGGTCCCTCCCAGCGGCCGCTCGCGAGATCCTTGCCGCAAAACGGCGTCTTGCGCCCGGTGCTACCTGGTGCGCGCGAAATGCGCTCCAGCCGCCGAAACCCTGAGAAAATGACCGTAAAGAAACGTGCGTAGCCGCAGCCGCCGTCGCAGCCAGACGCTCTCCGCGCGCGCAGCAAGCGCGGGCGGCGCTTTGGTCATTGGCGCCTGGAGCGCAATCAGCCGCCGCCCCGTGGACGCCGTCGCCGTCCTTACCGCCGTCGGCGCAAGCCTTATTATCATTGTGAATGCGATTTTCATGCAATCCGGCATACATCCCGTGCCGTCCTTCAATACGACTTGGAAATCTTCGGACGGACGATCCGATCAGCTTAAGCCCGTTGCGCCGAAACCCGCGGGGACGGGCGGTCCCGCGCGTCCGGCAATCTCATCGAACGCCTCGCCGGCGGAAAAACCGACGCCGGTGGTGCGGCGCAACGATCCGATCGCCGACCTGATCGGCCCATCCGCGCGCATTGCCGCAGTGCAGCGCGTCTTGTCCGAATATGGCTACGGTCAAATCAAGCCATCCGGAATTTTGGACGATGAGACGACGGCGGCTATTGAAAAATTCGAGCGCGAGCACAACCTGCCGATTACCGGCCGTGTTTCGGATCGGTTGATGAGCGAGCTTGCCGCGGTGATCGGCCGCCCGATCGAATAAGTTCGACGCGGCCCCGGAAGCCGCATCCTCATTCCCAATTTCTCGCATTGAGACCCCGCCCGGCTCCCCGGAAAGCTGATAGTTTGCGACGATGGTCCAGCCGCTGCGAATGCAGGAACGATAACCGCGATGCGCCTGAAATCCGCATTATGGGTTGCCGCCTACCTGCGACGCTGCCAAGTCGAGGGTCGTTCCGCCGTCGTCCGCAGGCGCGGCGCGGAGGAAGCTGGCGCGGTGTTCGTGCGTATCTGCAGGCTTGACGGCACATCGGAGCTGTTTGGACCTGCACCACAGAGCGCACTGGACGATCGCCAAGGGGACCGCATCTTCACCGCATGTTTGTTATCGCAGCCCGCGCCCGACGACGCGATTGAAGCCTATCTGGCGCGCGAAATGAAATTCGATCCCGACCTATGGATCGTCGAGGTCGACGATCCGGCCGGCAGAAACTTTCTCGATATCGTTAGTTAGGGCATGATCCGGAAAAAGCCTGCCCCGGACGTGATCCGGGGTGGAAACCGGTTTTCCGAAAAGATCATGCCTCGTCAATACGCAGAGCCGCAATCGATGCAGTTTGAAACGATTGCGCTCTAAGATGCGTCACGCCGCGCAGCCGCCGGCTGCGCGGCCGGTGCGTGCCGGTCGGCGGGCTTTGCCGCACGGGCGCGCGAGCGGGCATCGTCATCCCAGAACAGCGGCTGATGCCGTTCGACCGGACGTGCCGCGTTCGGCAAGGCCTGCCAGATCGCGACCATATGTTCGGCCGCCGGCACCGGCAGTTCGTCAAACAACGAAGCCAGCGCGTGGACGCGTTCGACCGAGTGGCCGATGGCGACATTGACGAACAGCAGAATGCGACAAAGAACGTCACGCCGGATATCGAGGGCCTTGGCTGCCGTTACGATCGTCTCGCCGAGCTCGTCGTCGGCGAGACGGCGGGCTTGCGCCCGGGAAATCTGTAAGGCTTGCGCGAGATGCTGCACGAACGTTTCCCGATTGCGCGAGAGCGCGGCGGCCTCCAGACGCTCGCCAATTACAGCATCGCGAGGCAGGTTTACGCTGCCGGCGGCAAGCGGAGCGATAATTTCGAGATTGAGCAGAATGAGCTTACGCTCATGGGCGTTCGCCGCAAAGAAAAGCTCGTTGAGCTCCGTGGCGACGCCGCTATCGATCGGCCGGTGCGATTCCGCGACGGGTCCCCGTTTCTGCCTGTTGGCCTGCGATTGCGCCGATGCCACGCCGGGAAGATCTCGGGCAAGCCGTTCGATCACGGGAAGGGGCGGGCAGGAATACTGCGCGAGGGATTCGGCCACGGCCCGGCGCGTGGTGATGTCCACCGCGTCGAGCAGACGCAACGCCAGCTCCGTGTAGTGAAGCTCCTCGTCGGGCGTATGGGCCGGCTTTTGCACATAAAGGTCCGTGAGCACGCGCAACAGCGTCGGGCGCATGTCGACGCCGTCCCGAAACCCAAGACGGGTCAGGCGGTCCAGCCCTGAGAGGCTTGCGCTCTCCATTTGCGTCGCTCGACGGCGATGGCTTGATGAATACGACGTGCAGCCTAAGTGGCCAGCGTTAGCGAACCATTAACCTTGCATACCGCTTAATCGAGAGGATGTCGGGTTCCGGGCATCGGAGCATGACGCTCCTTGCCGGCGGTAGAGGAAAGCGGCTGGTGGGCACCGTTATCAAATTTCCGGACGAGGGGCGCATCGTGCGCTTCGGCCGAGCGGCGGATGAGTCGGCGACGATCATCATCCTGCCGGTCGTGCGCATCGAACGATACGCCGATCCACATGCCGACGGCCTTGAGCCTCATAAGCAGCCGCCGGCGGTCAGCGGCGGCCGGCGGCGCGCGAGACGGCGCTAGGGGTTTGTCGCGCGGCCGCGGCCCGTCCTCTGCGCAGCGCGCGCCGAACCGATCGACTATTGCACCGGCTGAATAGCGCAGGTGGCGGCCGCGAGCGCCTGACGCGCCATCTGCATGAGACCGGGTTCGGGCGCGAGCGCGCGCACCACGATCAGGCCCATCGTCGTCGGCGACTCGATGATCAGCCGGTCGGCCGCGGTGACGTCTTCTTCCTCAGGCACCTCGGCGTGCTGGGCTGCGGTCATCAGATCGAGCTCGATCGTGCGCCGGCCGGCGGCACGGTCGTTGATGGCGTAATAGGCGATGCTTTTGCGCGTGTAGAAAGTGACCGACGTATAGGCTTGGCTGACCGGCGCGATGAGTTTGAGCGCCCCGCCGGTCAGATCGTAGCGGCACACCGCCGTGGCGAACGCCGGATCCATGAATGGCATGATCTCAGCCTCGGCGGTGGGCGCGGCGAGCGGCACCATTTTGTTGACTGGCGTTACCGCGGTGAGCCGCGAATAGGCGTCTTGCTTCGCCGCCTGGGGCATCGCCAGGACGGTCGAGAGATGCACGATGCCGCCGAGCAAAATCGCGGCCAGAATCCACAAGACCGCGCGGATCATCCGCAGCTCCTTCGCGTAATCGACGGCATCGGGCCTTCCTTTGTCGTGCGCGTGGCAACTCCGATCGCCGTATCGTAAAGCCGCCACACGAGAACGAATTGTTCAATTCCGCCGGTCGGCAGCCAATTGCCGGAGCGGGCGAGCGGCGCGACCGTGATCGTGAACCGGCCGTCGCTGTCACGGACGATTTCCTCGCTGGTAAAGCCGTGGCGCTCGATGGAGTTCGCCACCAGCCGCCCCTCCGGATCGTATAAAGTGAGGGTCCAATACCGCGCCGTCGGCGTCATGCCGCTGATTGCGAAAGTGCAACGGCCGTCGAAAGCGTTTCCTGCATCGTCCGCGCGCGCATAAAACGCGACGCCATCGCCCATTCCTGTCGGCAATTCACCGCTGCGCGCGACCATGGCCCGAGCATAGGGATCGATATCGACCGAGCCGCTCTTGGGCCAAGCCGTCCACGCTCCGACCCTCAGCGCGCCGAACGCAACACCGTGCGTAAGCGTGAACCAGGTTGCGCCGAGGCCGATCGCCGCGGCGATCAGGAAAGTGAAACAGGATCCAAACAATAGGCGCATGGTCGATCGCGTTTAGAATCTATTCGCGCGGAACGGAATGCTCAGTCGCCGCGCGAGTTGCCGGGAATCTCACGATCGGCAGCCGCTTCGAAGGCGCCCACCGGTCCGCTGCCGGTTGCGCCGCCGTCGATTGCGCCCAGCGATCCGGTGGGCGCGCTACGGACCGTCAGCGCATGGAGGGCGTCATCCAGCATGCGCTCGGCATGAACGAGCGCCTCGGTGCCTTTGCGCGTCAGCAGCACCGGTTGCTCGATCCCCTTAAACGACGTGTCGGCAAGCGCCGGCGCGTGTTGGGGTGGCGGTAGGCCCGGCAGCGGCCGCAATTCGACGCCCTGGTGGGCATAGGCCATGATGTTGTGCCATGTCGCCGCCGGGAGCGTGCCGCCGGTCATGCGTTTGGTCGGTGAATAGTCGTCATTGCCCATCCATACCGCGCCGACGAAGTTTCCGGTGTAGCCGACGAACCAGCCGTCGCGCCAATCGTTGGTGGTGCCGGTCTTGCCGCAAGTCGGAACGCCGTCGAGCTCAGCGCGCCGGCCGGTGCCGTTTTCGACCACCGAGTTCATCATCTTGATCATGTCGATCGCGACTTCTGGACTGATTACTTGCTTCGGCTTCGGACCATCGCGATCGAAGCGCCAGACCAGTTGACCGGAATCGGTGCGCACTTCGAGGGCGGCATGCGGCATGACGGCTCGGCCGAGATTGGGGAAGGTGGCATAAGCCATAGCGTGCTCGAAGACGTAGACCTCGTCGGCGCCGATCGGCAGCGAGGGCGTATCGGGCAGCGGCGCGTGAATGCCGAAATTACGCGCGGTTTGCACGATCATGGCGCGGCCGAGCTTAGGATTGCCGTTGCCGAGCATGATCGACAATTTGACCGGAATGACGTTGATCGAATGCGTGATGGCTTCAAGCAAAGTGACGGAACCCGAATAGCCGCCCGAATAATTGTGCGGGCACCAATTGCCGATGCAGACCGGCGAATCGACGACCACGGAGGTCGGCTTGAAGCCGTTCGCCAAGGCTGTCGCGTAGACATAGGGCTTAAAGGAGGAGCCCGGCTGGCGCAGCGCGTCGGTCGCACGATTGAATTGGCTTGCGCCGTAGTCGCGTCCGCCGACCATAGCCCGCACGCCGCCGTCGAGGTCGCCGATGACGACGGCGACCTGGCTCGCGCCGTAGTCATGGCCGTATTGGCGCAATTGCGACTCGGCCTCGCGCTCGGCGTAGCGCTGAAGATTGCTATCCAGCGCCGTGCGCACGACGAAGGAACGGGAGGTGACGGATTTCGGTAAAGTATCGACGAGTCGGCGCATCTCGTCGAAAGCCCAGTCGAGGTAATAGTTTGGAGCGTCTTCTGCGGCGCGGTCGATGGGCGTCGCGGGATGGCGCCGCGCGCCGTAGACTTGGCCCTCGCTCATGAAGCCGTTCTCGACGAGGTTGTCGAGCACGACATTGGCGCGCGCGCGCGCCGCCGGCAGATTGACGAGCGGAGAGAATTTGGTCGGCGCCTTGAACAAACCGGCGATCATCGCCGCCTCGGCCAGCGTCAGATCGCGCACCGATTTGCCGAAATAATATCGCGCCGCTGCGTCGACGCCGAACGCGCCGCCGCCGAGGTAGGCGCGGTCGAGATAGAGCTTGAGGATTTCGTTCTTGCTCAGATGCGCTTCCAGCCAAAGAGCGAGAAACGCTTCGTTGATCTTGCGTTCGTAGGTGCGTTCGTTCGAGAGGAATAGATTTTTCGCCAATTGCTGGGTGATCGTCGAGCCGCCCTGAACGACGCCTCCGGCCTGCGTATTGGTGACAAAGGCGCGAAAGATGCCTTGCACGTCGATGCCGAAATGTTCGTAGAAGCGCCGGTCCTCGGTCGCCAGCACCGCCTTGATCAGATTGTCCGGAAACTCATCGAGCGGCACCGATTCGGAATGTTTGATGCCGCGGCTGCCGACTTCGTTGCCGTAGCGGTCGAGAAAGGTGACCGCGAGATCCGCCTTCTTCAGCCAATCGTCGTCGGAGGTCTGGCGGAACGCGGGAATTGCGAGCGCGAGCAGGACAAATAGTCCGCCGGTGCCGAGCGTCGCCATTTCCGAGAACGGTTCGACTAGCAGCCAACGCCGCCAGCCGGCGACATGAGCGTGATCCATGAATGCGGTAAATCGCTCATAGGCCTCCCGCGCCCACTTGCCGCTCTGGAATATAGCGGAGTCTATCCGGGCATCGACATCGAGAAGAAAGCGCTTAAGTCTGGGGCGCCAGTCTTCGCCGGGCTTTGGAAACATGCTTGTCACGGCTGTGCGCTCCGGGGCACGGCGGGTATTAAGCCACCCGCCTTTCTAGCGAACCGCTCGGTTTCCGGCCATGGGTTAATTGACCGCGCGGCAGGATCGGCAGAGTGAATAGAAATTTGGGGTAAATTTGGCATAGGCTCACGGCGCTTGATGGACACCATGACGAAAAATCCGAGCGGGGCCGACGAGGTTCCATTTTGGCGCCGCAAGTCTTTGGCCGAAATGACCGATTCGGAATGGGAGAGCCTATGCGATGGCTGCGGCCGGTGCTGCCTCAATAAGCTCGAGGAAGAGGAGGGCGCCGCCAAGACCTTTTACACCGATGTCGGGTGTCGCTTGCTCAATGGACAGACCTGCCGTTGTCGCGACTATGAGAACCGGCTTAGCCTCGTGGACGACTGCGTGAGGCTCACGCCCGAAAGCCTCAAGACCATCAACTGGCTGCCTCCGTCCTGCGCGTATGTGCTCGTCGCCGAGGGCCGGGACCTCTATTGGTGGCACCCCTTGGTCTCCGGCGACCCCGAAACGGTACATGCCGCTGGTGTATCGGTACGCGGCCGCATGCGCGCGACCGAACTGGAAGTGCCGGATGACGAACTGGAGGATTACATCGTCAGCTGGCCGCTGAAATTGCCGAAACGGGCGAGGCGTTGCGGCTAGCGCGCAAATCACCAATATACCATCGCGCTCGCGCACCCCTGGTCTGCACAAAGGCCAGTTGCAAAGCCTCGCGCTCGCGGCCAATTCATCGCCGCGCCCAAGCCGAATGGGGCGGTGCCTGCCAAAATAGCGAGCAAAGCCGACAGCTCGGAATGACCATGCAAGCCTCTCCCGAACACGTCGCTCATATCGGCTCGGCCGAACTGGTTCGCAAGCCGCATGCAGCGGCGGCGGCAATTGCGGCTCGACCGGAGGTGTGCGAGGAGCGCGCAGCGCCGCTCGATCACGCCACGGTCCGCGCCATCGTCGCAGGCATCATGCTGGCGATGTTTCTTTCTGCGCTTGAACAAACGATCGTCGCGCCGGCGCTTGCGGCTATCGGCAGAAGCCTCGGCGGCGTCGACGATTTGTCGTGGGTGGTGACCGCCTATCTGCTTGCGGTGACCGCCACCACGCCGCTTTTCGGAAAGCTTTCCGACATCTATGGCCGGCGCCTCGTTCTCTTGTGGGCGATCGGCATTTTCATCTGCGGTTCGATCGCCTGCGCGCTGGCCCCGACGATCTGGTTTTTGATCCTTGCGCGCGGCCTACAAGGCATCGGCGGGGGCGGGCTCTTGCCGATCGCGCAGACCATCATCGCCGACCTGGTGTCGCCGCGCGAACGGCCGATCGTGCAGGGCCGGACCTCGATCATGTTCATGAGCGCAAGCATTCTCGGTCCCGTGCTCGGCGGACTGTTGACCGACCATCTGCACTGGTCCTTGATTTTCTGGATCAACCTGCCGCTCGGCGCACTAGCGCTGGTGATGACCGAGCGCGCGTTGCGGCATCTGCCGCGCAACGAGCGGCCGCACCGGCTTGACTTGATCGGTGGCGCATTGATGGTCGGCGCCGCACTGTCGCTGATGCTGGCGCTGGCCTGGGGCGGCACGCATTACCCGTGGAATTCATGGCGCATCGCCGCGTTACTGGCCGGCTCGGCGGTGCTCTGGGTCCTGTTCGCGGTGCGACTACTCACGGCACGCGAACCTTTCATCCCGCTCGCGATATTGCACGGCAGAGTCACCAGCACGATCACTTGCGCCGCCTTTTTCGGCGTCGGCACCATCATCGCGGTCACGATCTTTACGCCGCTTTATTGCCAGGCCGTGCTTGGTCTGACGGCGAGTTCGTCGGGGCTTGCGCTGATCGCGTTCATGGGCGGCACGGTGGTCGGCTCGCTGATCACGGCGCGGTTGATGGTGTGGCTCACCCATTACCTGCGCGTTCCGATCGCGGGCCTGCTCTTGGCGATAGCGGCGCTCCTGGTTCTCGCGGTCGATCCGGCCGCCCGATCGGTCATGAGCGTTGTGCTTTTGCTATTTTTGCTCGGCTGCGGTCTCGGGCCCATGTATCCCATGAGCACCGTTCTCATGCAGAATGCCGTCAAGCCTCACCAGTTCGGCACCGCGACCGGGACGTTGAACTTTTTTCGCACGCTCGGTGGCGCGATCATCGTGGCAATTTTCGGCGCCATCGTGCTCGGCGGCGGCGACGGCGCAAGGGTCGCATCCCCGGAGAGCCTCGCAGCCGCGCACGGGGATCTGGCGCCGGCCTTTCATTGGGTTTTCAGTGCCGCCGCCGTATGCTTGGCGATTGCGCTCGTCTGTCTGCTGGCGGTCGAGGAGCGGCCTTTGCACGGTCCAGCTCGTCGCACCGAAGAATCCGCGCCGTAACGCGGCCGCATTGGACCTAGAGCAGCAATCGACTTATAATGAATCGATTGCGGCTCTCGTTTTTTGATAAAGCATGATCTTTTGGGAAAGCCGGTTTCCACTTTTCCGGATCATGCTCTACGGCGCGATCGGCGAACCAAGCCGGCGCGCGGTGTCCACGATCCAGGCGCGATAGCGCATCAGCGGCGTTATTCCGGTAAGCCCGCCGCAACCCGCACTCAAATTCGGTCCGGTCGACCAGCTCACCACGCCGATGATCGTGAGATTGCCTTCCGCGTCGCGAAAGGCCGGAGCGCCGGAGTCGCCGGTGCAGGCGCCCAATCCGGCGCGCACCCCTTTGGCCGCCGGATCGACCAGCCTAATTTGGAGACTTCCCGGTTGGCCCGTGACGACAAGCGGCGCCGCGCGCACGGTGCCTCCGGTGCGGCCGTCCCCGCGCACAGTGTCGCCATAACCCGCGACCACAAGCGTATCGCCGACGGCCACAGTCTCCGTTTCGCTCCCGATCCGCGCCGGCGGGATGCGCGCCGGAAGCGGCTCAGCAAGCTTGATCAGCGCAACATCGGCCGTCGCCAGATGGCTGAAAAGCCGCTGCATCTCGAATCGGGGCTCGCGTTCGATGCGCGCAATATCCTTAAGGACAGGGGCATTGCCGACTTCGCTGACGACGAGCTTGTAGTCTGCGCCAGGTTGAACGCAATGCGCTGCCGTCAGCAGAAGGTCGCGCCCTATGGCGGTCGCGGTGCAAGCGGTACTCGTGGAGCCATAGGAACCGAGGATCATCACCACCGAGCGCCCGACGCCTGTCGCAGCCGGCTGCGCGCCGCCGACCATCGCGGGTACGGCATCGCAGGCTCCCATGACTGCAAGCCCGGCGACCGTTCCAGCGATGGCCAAGCGCCTCATGCACCGGCTCGCTCTCCTCGTCCATCCGTCCATGCCGTTTGACGCCCTTTTACCAGCCTGGACACGCAGTATGGCCCTAAGCGCCGATCCGCCCGAAATCGGCCGTTCAGAGAGGGTTCACCGCGGGCCTAGTACAGATAGGCCCTTGGTGCACATAATTATGATCATGACCGCTGTGGAACGATTCGCCTTTGCCGCCCTGCTTGCGCTGGCCATTGCGATTGCTCCCGCTTGCGCCCAAGAGCCCCGCGCCCAAGAGCCCCGCGCGCAAGAGCCCCGCGCGCAAGAGCCCCGTGCCCAAGAGCTACCCAACGCCGAGCACAGCCAAGCCGCGCGTGTCTGCCTCGACCAGAAGGAGCGCCGCGCCGCAGCCGCCTCCGGTACGGTCGTTCGCCTCGCCGCCGCCATTCATGCCGCCAAAAGCCGTATGCCCGGAACGGTGGTCCAGGCGCGGCTATGCCACGGCCAGGACGGCCTCGTCTACGTGCTGACAGTTCTTGCCCACGATGGCAAAGTGGCGCGCATAGCCGTCGACGCCGTCAAGGGTACGTTGGTCGGCGAACGCTGAGCGGAGCAAAATCGTTGCGCCTTCTTGTTGTCGAGGACGATCCCGATCTCAATCGGCAGCTCGCGACCGCCTTGACGGACGCGGGCTATGTCGTCGACCGCGCCTTTGATGGCGAAGAAGGCCACTACCTCGGCGAGAGCGAGCCCTACGATGCGGTCATCCTCGACATCGGCTTGCCGAAGATGGACGGCATTTCGGTGCTGGAAGCGTGGCGGCGGGCCGGCCGCGCCATGCCAGTCTTGATTCTGACCGCGCGCGATCGCTGGAGTGACAAGGTTCAGGGCTTCGATGCCGGCGCTGACGATTATGTCGCCAAGCCGTTTCACCTCGAAGAAGTCTTGGCGCGCGTGCGCGCTCTCCTTCGCCGCTCGGCCGGGCACGCCAAAAGCGAGTTCACTTGCGGTCCGGTTCGGCTCGACACGCGTACGGGCCGCGTCGCGGTCGACGGCAATCCGGTCAAGCTCACCTCGCACGAATATCGGCTCTTGTCCTATCTGATGCACCATACCGGGCGCGTCGTGTCGCGCACCGAACTCGTCGAGCATCTCTACGATCAAGATTTCGATCGCGACTCCAACACAATCGAGGTCTTCGTCGGGCGCATTCGCAAGAAATTGGGCGTCGACGTCATCCAGACGGTGAGGGGCCTCGGTTATTTGCTCACGCCTCCCGATGCGCGCTAATTCGCTCGCGGTTCGCTTGTTTCTCTGGGCCACCGCGTGGACGGTGGTCATCCTCATCATTACCGGCATCGCGTTATCCACGCTTTATCGCCACGCCGTCGAACGCGCTTTCGATCGACGCCTCGATGTGTATCTGCGCACTCTAGTGGCGGATGTCGCCTCGCCCGAGGAAACCGGCGACAAATTTCCTCAATCGATCGGCGAGCCGCTGTTCGAATTGCCGCTCTCGGGCTGGTATTGGCAGGTGACGCGTCTCGATGCCAAAACCCCGGAAGTGCATTCCTCGCGCTCGCTTTGGGACTCCAATCTGCCACGGTTGCCGCCCGACAAATCCAGCGCCGATTCCGAATATCGCCAAGGTTACGCGCCGGGCCCGGAAGATCAGGACCTGCGCCTGGTCGAGCGGAATATCGATCTCGGCGCCGACGGCCGTTATTTGATCGCGGTAGCTGGCGACGCCGCGGAAATCGACGACGAGACGCACAGTTTCGATCGCGCGATCGTGATTACCTTCACCGCTCTGACCATGGCCCTGTTGTTGACGACGGCTTTGCAAGTTCGTTTCGGGCTCGCTCCGCTTGCACGCATTTCCGAGAGCCTTGCCGCGATCCGCTCCGGCCGCGCCGAGCGCCTGCAAGGCGAATTCCCGGTGGAAATCGCTCCGCTGGCGCGCGAGACCAACGCCTTGATCGACGCCAATCGCGAAATCGTCGAACGCGCGCGCACGCATGTAGGCAACCTGGCGCACGCGCTCAAGACCCCGATCTCGGTCATCGTCAACGAAGCTTCAGCGCGCAGCGGCGATCCATTCGCGCTCAAGGTGCTGGAGCAGACTGACATTATGCGCGATCAGGTGGCGCGGCAGCTTGAACGCGCGCGGCTTGTGGCGCGCTCCGGCGTCGTCGGGACGCTGGTCGACGTTCCCCCGGTCGTGACCGCGCTGGCGCGCACCATGGAAAAACTTCATCGTGACCGCGAGATCGCCATCGATGTCGATGTGCCCGGCCTTGCGCGCTTCCGCGGCGAACAGCAGGATCTTGAGGAAATGGTCGGCAATCTAGTCGACAACGGCTGCAAGTGGGCGAAGTCGCGCGTCGCCATCGAGGTTCTGACCGACCAGGCGGCGGCGGATGACGACAAAGGCCGCGTGCGCATCATCGTCGACGATGACGGGCCCGGCCTCTCGCCGGCGCAGCGCGAGCAGGTCGCATTGCGCGGCCAACGTCTCGACGAAACCAAGCCCGGCTCCGGCCTCGGCCTTTCCATCGTCGTCGAGCTTGCCGGGCTCTATGGCGGGGTGCTCACCCTCGGCACCGCGCCGATCGGGGGGCTGCGCGCCGAACTCGCGCTGCCTGGCGGCTAAGGCACGATTGGAAAAAGCCTGTCCCGGACTTGATCCGGGATGGAAACCGATTTTTGCGAAAAGGGCGTCGGAGCCCGCGAATAGTGAAATTGTGAGCGCGGATCATCGCCAAGCGTAAAGATACACCCCAATATACATGGCGAGCACGCCCAATAGGAATCCGGCGCAAAAAACAGCGACAATCCGCAACGTTCACTGATCACGCCACCTCATAACACGCAGGTAACGTGTTTGTGTTTGATCTGTCCCAACAAATTCGACTGAAAGGAGTTCAATGGGCCGAGGGGCCTGGGCAGGAGGACGTCAATGCTCAGCAAAACGAACAGATCGAGTTCTCTCAGCAGCCGTGCGCGTACGAAACGGTTACGAACCTATTTGCAAGCGTTTGCCGTCGCGGCGGGGTGCCTGACGATCGCCGTTCCGGCCGTTGCCCGCACGCCCTATGACGGCGACTGGAGCGTAGTTATTACGACCCGTGGCGGCGCCTGTCAGCCAGACATTCGTTATGGAGTGCAGATCATCAACGGAATGGTGGTCAATCCTGCTGGTGGCCAAGCGCAAATCCAGGGCAGTGTTTCGCGGAACGGCGCGGTCAGAGTCACGGTGCAGGCTGGTGGTCAATGGGCCAGTGGCTCCGGCCGTCTCAATAGTACCCGCGGCGGCGGTGTGTGGCGCGGCCAAGGCAACGCCGGTTCCTGCCGAGGCACATGGGTGGCGGAACGACGCGCCGGCTATGGCGCCCAAGCGCAGGGGGCGGGCGGACCGATCTACAATTACACGCCGCCGGCTTATCAATACGCGCCGCCGAGCTATCGCTACGCGCCCCGTTACTAGAGCGTGATTTAACTCTGTATGACAGTATTTAGTACGGGTAGGCCAGCAGCGGGGCTTTCCATGATCCTAGGGATGTCCATCGGAGCTTTCACGCTTCTTCATGTCATCATCACTCTAGTTGCGATTGGGACTGGACTAATTGTTATAGGCGGGATGTTCGCCTCGCATCGGTTGCCAGTCACGACCGCACTGTTTCTTTTCACCACGGCGCTGACCAGCGTGACCGGGTTCCTTTTTCCCATTCACGGCCTCACGCCGGCTTTGCGCGTCGGTATCTTCGCTTGCGTGATCCTGGCGGTTGCGCTGTTTGCTCTATATAAAGAGCACCTAGTGGGCGCATGGCGCTGGATTTTTGCGATCACCGCTGTCGCATCGCTCTACTTAAACGTCTTTGTTCTAATCGTACAGGGCTTCGTGAAAGTCTCAGCTCTCAATGCGTTGGCTCCAACCCAGACTGAGCCACCATTCGCGGTCACGCAGGCGGTCGTGCTAGGGATTTTCATTTTGATTGCACTCATCGCGGCGATTAAATTCCGGCTCGGTACCACTATGCAGGTCTAGCAGTTTGCAATTTCCGCTTTTGTCGCTTGGCGGACATGACGACGGTGTTCGGCCGCTTCCGCTTTCGGAGAAAAAGCGGACATTCGCTGGCGGCGCTATGCGATACAATTTATGAGTACAGGCCCCTGTTCTCCAGCATCGCCTGGGCACTCGCTTTTCGTGCCCGCTTGCATAGGACACGAAGACTTGTGCACGATTGGTTTGCGAACGGCCAACAATGCGGTGATCACGGAGGGAGGGTTTCGCTATGACATTGACGCGACGCGGTCTGCTTGCGGTCGGCACATCGACGCTTTTAACGTCTGCTGTTGCCGCGCCAGCCATCGTCCACGCGCAGCAGGCGCAATGGACCTATAAGTACGCGAACAATCTTCCCGAAACCCATCCGATGAACGTTCGTGCCCGGGAGATGACGACGGCGATCAAACAGGAGACAAACGGCCGCTTCGATTTGCAGATTTTTCCGAGCAGCCAATTGGGCTCCGACACCGATACGCTCAGTCAAATCCGCTCCGGTGGCGTGGAATTTTTCACGCTCTCGGGCCTGATCCTCTCGACGCTCGTTCCGGTCGCTTCGATCAACGGAATGGGATTCGCTTTCCCCGACTATGACAGCGTCTGGAAAGCGATGGATGGCGATCTCGGCAGCTTTATCCGCGCGCAAATCGCCAAGGCCAATCTCATCGCCATGGACAAGATTTGGGACAACGGCTTCCGCCAGACCACAACAAGCACCAAGCCCATCGCGACTCCGGACGACTTTCGCGGCATGAAGCTGCGCGTGCCGCCGTCACCATTGTGGACCTCGATGTTCAAAGCCTTCGACGCATCGCCGGCCTCGATCAACTTCAACGAAGTCTACTCGGCGCTGCAGACCAAAATCGTCGACGGACAGGAAAATCCGCTCGCGATCATTTCGACCGCCAAACTCTACGAAGTGCAAACATATTGCTCATTGACCAATCATATGTGGGACGGCTTCTGGTTCCTGGCCAACCAACGCGCCTGGGAGAGCCTGCCGGACGATGTCCGGGCGATCCTTGCCAAGCATATCAACGCGGCCGGTCTGAAGGAGCGCGACGACGTCGCGAAACTGAACGCCTCGCTTCAGCAGGATTTGACGGCCAAAGGGCTCGTCTTCAATCGGCCCGACCCGGCACCGTTCCGCGACAAGCTGCGCACCGCCGGCTTCTATACCGAGTGGCAGGGCAAATACGGCCCGGAAGCGTGGGACTTCCTGGAAAAATCGGTGGGCAAGCTCGCGTGACCGCCGACGCCAGTTCGCGCGCTTTCCTGGCAGCCGATGCCGGCGCACCGCCCGCCCGCTCGCTCCTCGCGCGATTCGAGGCGTCGCTCGGCACACTGGTGGAACTACTGGCCGCGGGCTTGGTGGCCACGGAAATCGCGATCCTGTTTGGCGGCGTCGTTTCGCGTTACGTGTTCGATCGGCCGCTCGTCTGGTCTGACGAGCTCGCCTCGACGTTGTTTCTTTGGCTTGCGATGCTCGGTGCGGCCATCGCGTTCCGGCGCGACGACCATATGCGAATGACGGCGTGCGTCAAAGTCTTCGGCCCGGCGATGTGGGAGGTTGCCGACAGCTTTGCGAACGTCGCCGCGCTCACCTTCCTTTTGCTTGTCGCCTGGCCGGCGTATGAATACGCCCGCGACGAGTTGCCGATTACGACATCCGCATTGGAGGTTACGGACGCCTGGCGCGCCGCCGCGCTGCCTGCCGGGATTGGGCTGATGGTCGTCTTTGCCGTGCTTCGGCTGGCGAGGCATCGGCCAATCAAATCGCTTTGCCTGTCGCTCGCCGTGGCCGCCGCCCTGGTCGTGTCGTTCTGGCTCGGCGCGCCGATCTTCCAGCGGCTCGGCAATTTCAATCTCTTGATCTTCTTCGTCGGCGTCGTTGCCGCCGCCGTCTTCGCCGGTGTGCCGATCGCTTTCGCCTTTGGGTTGGCGATCTTCGGCTATCTCGCACTAGCAACGCATACGCCATTGACGGTGTTGGTCGGCCGCATGGACGAAGGCATGAGCCATCTCATCCTGCTGGCCATTCCCCTCTTTGTGTTTCTCGGCCTTTTGATCGAAATGACTGGGATGGCGCGGGCAATGGTCGCCTTCTTGGCAAATCTCCTCGGCCATGTCCGCGGCGGACTGCATTTCGTTCTTGTCGCCGGAATGTATTTGGTGTCCGGAATTTCCGGCTCGAAAGCCGCCGACATGGCGGCGGTCGCGCCCGTGCTTTTTCCGGAAATGAAGGAACGAGGCGCAAAGCCGGGCGATCTGGTAGCGCTTTTGGCGGCGACCGGCGCGCAAACTGAGACCATCCCGCCGAGCCTCGTTCTCATCACCATCGGGTCGGTGACCGGTGCATCCATTGCCGCGCTGTTTACCGGCGGTCTCCTCCCCGCAGTCGTGCTGGCGTTTCTGCTGTGTTTGGTGATCCGTTGGCGCTACCGGAATGAAGATCTCGGCCATGTCGGCCGCCCCGCCAAACGCGAGATCGCGCGCAGTTTCATCGTGGCGCTGCCGGCCATTGCGCTGCCGTTCTTGATCCGGGCCGCGGTCGTCGAAGGCGTGGCCACGGCGACCGAGGTTTCGACGATCGGCATCGCCTATTCGGCGATCACAGGTCTTGTCGTCTATCGCCGGTTCGATTGGGCGGCGCTGCGGCCAATGCTCGTCTCGACCGCGTGCCTTTCCGGCGCAATTCTCCTCATCATCGGCACGGCGACCGCGATGGCCTGGGGCCTCACACAATCCGGCTTCTCACGCACGCTTGCCGCGGCGATGACCGGCCTACCGGGAGGGGCTGCGGGATTCATGACCGCGTCGATCCTTGCTTTCGTCGTGCTCGGTTCGGTGCTCGAAGGTATTCCGGCCATCGTGCTGTTCGGACCGCTCCTCTTTCCTATCGCCAAAGCGATCGGCATTCACGAGGTGCACTACGCGATGGTCGTTATCCTGGCGATGGGTATCGGGCTTTTCGCGCCGCCTTTCGGCGTCGGATATTACGCCGCTTGCGCCATCGGCCGCGTCGAGCCTGCCGCCGGCATGCGCCCGATCTGGGGCTATCTGCTCGCGCTCGTGATCGGCACGGCCGTCGTCGCGGCCGTACCGTGGATATCGATCGGATTCTTGAAATGATGCCTTTAAGTTCCGCTAGCTCCGCCCCCATAATTGCTGGGAAGCGATGCGGGCGCCGTCGCAGAGCGCCTTGAACTTGGCCCAGACGATCGAGGGATGCACTTCCTTGGAGCCCGCAAACGTGGCGAAGCCGCAATCGGATCCAGCGATGACGTTTTCGCGGCCGACGATTTCGGCGTAGCGCACGATGCGTTCGGCCACCAACTCCGGATGCTCGACGAGAATGGTGGAGTGCGAAATCACGCCCGGTATGAGGATTTTGCCGTCCGGCAGCTTAATGTTCTTCCAAACCTTCCATTCGTGTTCATGCCTCGGATTGGCGGCTTCGAACGAATAGGCGCCGGCGCGGATCTTCAAGATAATGTCGACGATATCCTTGAGCTCCATGTCATGGATACGCGGGCCCATATTGATGCCGTAGCAGGTGTGGAAGCGGATTTTTTCCGGCGGGATGTCCCGTAACGCGTGGTTGAGCGCGTCGACGCGAACCTCGGCCCATTTTCGGCAGTCGGCGATGCTCGCTCGCGGATGCAAAATGTAATAGGTCACGAGGCGCGGATCGTCGATCTGCACCAGAAATCCGGCATCGACGATCGCCTTGTATTCTTCGCGCATCGCGTCCGCGATCGCGAAAATGTATTCTTCCTGCGACTTGTAATAGGCGTTCTTTTGCCAGTCCTCGATATTCGACGGCGAAATAGCCGGCATGAAAACGTCAGCGACCCGAACGCCCTTAAGGGCGGCTTTGAGATTGTCGATATCGCGCTTGAGCTGGGCGTGACCTTTGTATGAAATCGGTCCTGTGCAGATCATGTGGGTATGCGTCGAGGCGGCGTGCGTCTGCGCGTAGAATTCCGGGAATGAAAGCCCTTCGCGCGAAGTAGCCCATTGGTTGCGCGGACCCGCGCGCGTGTCGACCTCGTAGCCTCCGAGCCGCTCGTTGATATAGCTGACGAAACTCGGCTTGCCGTATTCGCCGTCGTCGACCACATCGATGCCGAGATCGACTTGCCGACGCACGATCTCACTGACGGCGCTGTGTAGCCGCTCGGCATTGCCGTCGCGCTCGAGACCCGCCGGGCCGCCGCTCTCCAAGAGATCGAGAAGATCGGGCGGCCGCGGCAGGCTGCCGGCATGGGTCGTGAGGATGCGATCGGCGCTATGCTTCATTTGCTTATCCTTATCTGTCTATCCTTAAATCTAGAGACCGAAAATCAATCGAGGGTCACATGCGCGGAAACAATGACGTCCTTCCAGCGCTCGACTTCTTGTTTCAGATAAGCGGCTGTCGCTTGCGGCGTGCCGCCGACCGGTTCGGCTGAAAGATCGGCGAGCCGGTTTCGAATGTCGGGATCACGCAGCGCGTCGTTGATGCCGGCATTGATCTTATCGACAATCGCCGCGGCCGTGCCGGGCGGAGCGACGACGGCATACCACGTGACGGAAGCGAAACCGGGCAAGGTCTCGGCGATTGTCGGCACATCGGCCAAACTCGCCATGCGCGTCGGCGACGCGACCGCGAGCAGCTTCAATTTGCCGGCTTTGACGAGTTGCAGCGACACCCCGAGATTGTCGAACATGCAATCGACATTGCCGGCGACAAGATCGTTAAGCGCGGGCGCGGAGCCGCGATAAGGCACGTTTTGCAGCTTCACATTCGTCATCATCTGGAACAGGGCGGAGGTCAGCTGCGAGGTCGTGCCATTGCCTTGCGTGGCGTCCGTCACTCTGCCCGCGTGCGCCTGGGCATAAGCAATAAAGTCCTTCACGGAATTGGCCGGGATTTTGTCCGGGTTGATCACGAGCGCGTTTGGCACTCGTCCCATGACGACGATGGGAATGAATCGCGTCGGATCGAAGTCGAGATGCGGGTAGAGGTTCTGGTTGACCACCAGCGGCGGCGGCGGCGACGCCAACAGCGTGTAGCCGTCGGGTTCGGCCTTCGCCGCAATCCCGGCGCCGACATTGCCGCCGGCGCCGGTATGATTCTCGATAATCACCGATTGGCCCCATTTGCGTGACAGCCACTCGGCGATGATGCGCGGCATCACATCGGCGGTGCCGCCGGCCGGAAAGGGCACGATCATCTTCACGACGCGCGCTGGATAGTCTTGCGCGCGCGACACGGGCGCCACGGCGGCGCTTGCGATCAGCGTCACTATCAGCGCCGAAATCGCGATTCGGTTTTTCGAATTCATTGCCTGTTCCGTCACATTCGATGCGCAACCGCTCGCGCAACTTAGTCGAAGCATTTCGTAGCCGCCAGTGAGCCCGATACTGCCGACTGTCCTTGCCAGCGGCTGGCGAGTTTGATCTTCTAATGCGTGTTACGGGGCGGCAATGGCGGGAGAATTTAAAAATGCGTGTAGCGCATTTGGCACTTACGGCGGTGTTGCTGGCCGCGTTGGCCGGTTGCGGCAAAGGCCCGCAGGGCGATCCTGGCCCCGCCGGGCCTCAAGGCCCCAAAGGCGACGCCGGTTCGATCGGTCCGGCCGGACCGCCCGGACCGGCCGGACCGCCCGGTCCACAAGGGGAGCGGGGGCCACAAGGTCCGGCGAGCTCGAGCGTTCGGGTCGTCAAGTCCGACTGCGTGTCCGGTTGCACGGTACACTGCCAGGACGACGAGGTTCTCGTCAGCGCTTATTGCGGGGCGACGCGCAACCCAGCGCAGTTCCTCGGCGAGAGAGGCGCTTCCTGCGGCCCGGAGACGAGTGACGCGAACACGCCGCTTGTCGCAGTTTGCGTCGGTTCGCCGCGATAGCGATCGGTCGTGAAGGCGGCGGCATCACCCGCCGCCCCATTTCGTTTGTGCGCGGCTGTCCTTGTCGGCTTTGACGCTTCCTTCGCGGCCGCCCTGCGAGAGGGCGAATTTGACGCGCCGTAACTCCCATTGCCGCCGCATTCACACCGTGGTGTAAACGCCTCGCGCCGCAGCCGTGAGGACGGCCGCCGGTAGACGGGAATAGCGGGCGTCCATGGCGCTTGAGGTCACGGCGCTTGAAGTCATGGCAGCGGAATTGCTCTGAATATGGCTCTTTGGATCATTTTCGCGGTGATGACGGCCGTGGCGGTAATTGCGGCGCTGTGGCCGTTCGGACGAAAGCCCGCGCAATTGCGTGGCGGCAGCGATCGGCTTGTCTATCAGGACCAGTTGCAGGAAATCGATCGCGATCGCACGGCCGGATTGATTGGCGAGGCAGAGGCCGATTCGGCGCGCGTGGAAATATCGCGACGGCTACTGGCCGCGGCGGATGCGGAAGCGGCGGCATCGAAGCCGCCGGCTTCGCCGCAAAGGGCCTGGCGGCGGCGCGCCGCCGCCGCCGCCGCGGCCGTGATCGTCCCCGCCGTTGCGCTTGGGCTTTATCTGAAACTTGGCTCGCCCGACGTGCCGGGGCAGGCTGTCTTCGCTCGCTCCGATGATCAATCGATCGCCAGTCTCGTCAGCCAAGTCGAAGAGCATCTTGCTCGTAGCCCGAACGACGGCGCGGGCTGGGAGGTGATCGCGCCGGTCTATCTGCGGCTCGGCCGTTTTGACGATGCGGTGGTCGCACGCCGGAAAGCGATCGCGCTCATTGGCGACAGTCCGGCACGCGAGTCCGCCCTCGGCGAGGCGCTTGTCGCCGCCGCAGACGGGGTCGTGACCGATGAGGCGAAGGTCGCGTTTGAGCATGCCGTTGCCGGCGATGCGCAGAACGCCCAGGCCCGTTATTTCCTCGGTCTCGCCGACGAGCAGGACGGCAATCGCGAAGTGGCAGCCGCCAAATGGCGCGCGCTTCTCAAAGATGCGCCGCCCAATGCGCCCTGGATCGGCTTTGTCGGCTCGGCGCTGGCGCGCTTGACCGGCGAGCCGGTTGCCTCCGGCGATCCTGCCGCCGCGGACGGTGCGGCCACCGACGCCATGACCGAGGCGCAGCGGACGGATATGATTCGTGGCATAGTGCGGCGATTGGCCGATCGGCTGCATGCAAACGGCAACGATGTCGAAGGATGGCTGCGACTCGTTCGCGCTTATGCGATCTTAGGCGATCGCGACAAAGCCAAGGATGCCGCCACGCAGGCACGGCGCGCATTGTCGGACCGTTCCGACGACGTCAAGCGGATCGACCAACTCGTCAAAGATCTCGGATTAGAAGGATAGGCAGGCGCATGCGACGGAGCCCAGCGAAATGACGCGCAAACGGCGACGCCTCGTTTTGGTCGGCGGCGGGGTTAGCGTTCTCGCGGTCGCGGTCGCACTCATGCTCAATGCGTTTCGCGATTCAATCGTGTTCTTCAACTCACCGACCGACGTCATGACCAAGCACGTGCCGCCTGGTACGCGCATCAGGCTTGGCGGCTTGGTCAAGGACGGCAGCGTATTACGCGGCGAAAATTTGAGCGTGCGCTTTGCGGTCACCGACGGCAAGAGCGAAATTCCGGTGAGCTACCAAGGCGTGCTACCCGATTTATTCCGCGAAGGTCAGGGCGTCGTCGCGGAAGGCGCGCTCGATACCGGCGGCACCTTCAACGCCGACACGATTCTCGCCAAGCACGACGAAACCTATATGCCGAAGGAAGTCGCCGATGCGCTGAAAAAATCCGGCCATTGGAAGGACGACTACGCGCAGCGGGCCGCAATGCCGGTCGGCGCAACGAACAAATAACCCGCGGCATGCTATGATCGACGCAAGCGGAAGGCACAGCGTATGATCCCCGAACTAGGGCACTACGCCCTCATGCTGGCGCTCGGGCTGGCGCTGATCCAGGGCACCATGCCGATCGTCGGCACGCGCACCGGCGATCCGGTGCTGATGAGCGTGGCCGCCCCGACGGCGCTCGCGCAGTTTTTCTTTGTTGCGGTCGCATTCGTGTCGCTCGCCGTTTGCTACGTCACGTCGGATTTTTCGGTTCTGAACGTTTTCGAGAATTCGAATTCTCATATGCCGTTTATCTACCGGCTCACCAGCATCTGGGGAAACCATGAAGGCTCCATGCTGCTGTGGGTTTCCATTCTCGCTTTTTTCGGCGCGCTGGTCGCCGTGTTCGGGACCAACCTGCCGGCGGTGCTCAAGGCCAATGCGCTTGCGGTGCAAGCTTGGATCGCGGCGGCGTTCGATCTGTTCATTCTGACTACGTCCAATCCTTTCGTGCGCATCCCGCAGGCTCCGTTCGAGGGCCGCGATCTCAATCCGATTCTTCAGGACCCGGGTCTCGCCTTTCATCCGCCGATGCTCTATCTCGGCTATGTCGGTTTCTCGATCGCATTCTCTTTCGCCATTGCCGCATTGCTGGAAGGCCGGATCGACGCCGCTTGGGCGCGCTGGGTTCGTCCCTGGGTGCTCGGCGCTTGGATGTGCCTGACGCTCGGCATCGCCGGCGGCTCGTACTGGGCCTATTACGAGCTGGGCTGGGGCGGGTTCTGGTTTTGGGATCCGGTAGAGAATGCCTCGCTGATGCCGTGGCTCGCCGGAACCGCGCTGTTGCATTCCGCGGTCGTCATGGAAAAGCGCGATGCGCTGAAAGTGTGGACTATTCTGCTTGCGATCCTTACCTTTTCGTTGTCGCTGATCGGAACCTTCCTGGTGCGCTCGGGCGTGCTGACGTCGGTTCATGCGTTTGCGACCGATCCTACCCGCGGCATTTTCATTCTCGCCATCCTGGTCGTCTTTATCGGCGGCGCGCTGGCGCTTTACGGCTGGCGCGCGCCGCTCCTCAAACAAGGCGGCTTGTTTGCGCCGATTTCGCGCGAAGGGGCGCTTGTCTTCAATAATCTCTTCCTCACGACGGCCTACGCGACGGTGTTGGTCGGCACGCTCTATCCGCTCGCTCTTGAAGCGCTCACCGGAGAGAAGATTTCGGTCGGCGCGCCGTTTTTCAATGCAACCTTCGGCCCGCTGTTCATTCCGCTGCTGGTGGTCATGCCCTTCGGGCCGCTCATGGGCTGGAAGCGCGGCGATCTTTTGGGCGCCGCGCAGCGGCTCATGGCGGCGGCGCTGCTCGCCGTTCTGGCGATGGCCGCGGCGTTCGCCATCGAGCAAGGCGGACCGGTGCTTGCGCCGTTTGGAGCGGGCATTGCCGTCTTTGTGATGGCCGGCGCCGTCACCGACCTTGCCGAACGGACGCTGTTTTTGCGCGTGCCGTTTCGCGCATCATTGCGCCGCGCCATCGGCTTGCCGCGTTCGGCTTGGGGCACGGCCTTTGCTCATTTCGGCATCGGCGTGACGCTGCTCGGCATCGTCGCCGTGACGGCATGGGGCAGCGAGCGCATCGTCGAACTGAAAATCGGCGATAGCCTAGATATCGCTCACTACCGTCTTACCCTCGACGGACTGTTCAGTCGCGATGGCCCCAATTTTCACGATATGGTGGGGCGCTTTACCGTCCGCCGCATGAACGGCGAGTTGATCGGCGTCATGGAGCCGACCCGGCGGAGCTTCCCGAACCGGAGCACGACCGTTACCGAAGCTGCCTTGATGACTCGCGGCGTAAGCCAGCTTTATCTCTCGCTCGGCGATCCCGCGCCGAACGGCAGTGTAGCGGTGCGACTCTACTTCAAGCCGCACGTTCTCTTGATCTGGCTCGGCGCCGCGATCATGTTCGCGGGCGGGGCGCTGTCGCTGTCTGATCGGCGGTTGCGCGTCGGCGCGCCGCGACCGGCCAAGTCGAGGACGATCCTGCAAGCGGCGGAGTAAACACGGTGAAAAGGCTGCTCGCATTCGCGTTTCTGATCGCGCTATTTTTGCCGACGCCTTTATTGGCGGTACAGCCCGGCGAGATGCTGTCCAATCCGGCGCAGGAAGCCCGCGCGCGCGCGCTGTCGCAACAACTGCGCTGTATGGTGTGCCAGAACGAGTCGATCGACGATTCGGAGGCGCCGTTGGCGCACGACTTGCGCGTTCTGGTGCGCGAACGGATCAAGGCGGGCGACACCGACGCGCAAATCCTCGATTTCCTGGTCGCTCGTTACGGCGAGTTCGTTCTGCTCAAGCCGCGCCTGTCGTGGCACACCGCGGCACTGTGGGGTTTGCCCCCCGCGCTTCTTCTTTTCGGCATTGTGCTGTTGTTGCTAGCCGGCCGCCGCGCAGAAGCGCCGGCTTCCGAACAAGCAAGACTTAATAGCGCCGAAGAAAAGCGGCTGGCGAAGATCTTGGGCGAGGGACCCAGCTCCTAGGGCGCAACCGCTTCAAGCTCAATCGATTGCGACTTTTGGTGAGGCATAATCTTTTCGTGAAAGCCAGTTTCCATCCTGGATCAAGTCCGGACAGGCCTTTTGCCGAATCATGTCCTAGGTATCACGCAGGATCAAAAGACCTTTGTGGCGGCGCGGATCAAACGGTCGCAGGGTCTAAGATCATGATTTTTCGTTGTTATTTTTTCACTCGATAACATTACAAATCTTTAATGCCGCCGACAGAGCGCGGTAAGGGTTGTCCTCCCATCTTCGGCGCTAACACTTCGGTGGCGACAAGGAACCGATCAGTTTTGGAGACGATACATGAACGGTCATGACCGGGCATTGCGGCGCAATTTATCGGTGCGGCGCGTGGCGTTGCTGGCGACGACAATCGCGAGCCTTGGCGCGGCTGCGCTTGTTTTCTCACCTGGGATGCCGCCGCATGCGTTCGGCACCTCTGCGCAAGCGCAGAATTTGAGCGAAAAGGTCCAGCAGATCCCGCAGCGTCCAATCGGGTTCGCCGACATCGTGGAGAAGGTGAAACCGGCGGTGATTTCGGTCAGGGTTAAGATCGATCGTCCGGCCAGTCCCGATCTCAGCGATGACGATCTGCCTTTCCCTCCAGGGTCGCCTTTCGAGCGTTTCTTCAAGCGTTTCGGCATGCCGAACACGCGAGGCCATGAGGTCATCACCGGCCAAGGGTCCGGCTTTTTCATCTCGTCCGATGGTTACGCGGTCACCAACAACCATGTCGTGCATGATGCGGAAAACGTTCAAGTCACCACCGACGACGGCAAGACCCATAGCGCCAAGGTGATCGGCACCGATCCGCGCACGGATCTCGCTCTCATCAAGGTCGACGGCGACAATTTCCCATTTGTGAAGCTCGCGGAGAATTCGCCGCGGGTCGGCGACTGGGTTCTCGCGGTCGGCAATCCATTCGGTCTCGGCGGTACTGTCACCGCCGGCATCGTCTCTGCGCGCGGTCGCGATATCGGCGCCGGCCCCTACGACGATTTCGTTCAGATCGATGCACCGGTCAACAAAGGTAATTCCGGCGGTCCGACCTTCGACGTCGACGGCAACGTGATCGGCGTCAACACCGCGATCTTTTCGCCATCCGGCGGGTCGGTGGGGATCGCTTTCGCCATTCCCGCCGACACGGTCAAGAGCGTCGTTGCGCAATTGCGTGACAAAGGCACCGTCACGCGAGGCTGGATTGGGGTGCAAATTCAGACGGTAACGCCCGACCTTGCCGACAGCATGGGATTGAAGGAGGCGACCGGCGCGCTCGTGTCCGAGCCGCAAAAGGACAGTCCGGCCGCCAAGGCGGGTATCCAAAGCGGAGACGTGATCGCCTCCGTCGATGATGTGTCGGTCCACGATCCGCGCGAGCTCGCGCGCAAAATCGGGACCATGGCGCCCGGCACTTCGATCAAGCTCGGTGTCATTCATCAGGGTCAATCCAAGACCGTGACGCTGACACTCGGCACCTTGCCGAACGAGAAAGAAGCCTCGTCGAACGAACAAAATCAAAACCAACGGGAAGTGCCGGACAGCGAACTGCCGAAGCTCGGTCTCACGCTGGCGCCCGGCAGCAAAGTGCCGGGTTCGGGAGGTGAGGGCGTGATGGTGACCAATGTCAGCGCCAATGGCATCGCCGCCGAGCATGGCTTCCAGGTTGGTGACGTTATCCTCGAAGTGGGCGGCAACAAAGTTTCGACGCCGGCCGAGGTTCGCAAAAACCTCGCCGACGCGCGCGCTGCGGGTAAACACTCGGTTCTGTTCAGGGTGAAGTCGAGTGACGGCACGAAATTCGTCGCGCTGCCGCTCGGCAACGCCTAGGCGCGATGGGCCTGTCCGTGACGGGTGTCGTGCCGAAGTAATTGCGGGGCCTTCTCGCTCGGCGTTGAACGGGCAGGGCTCCAACTAAAGGGGCATCCGCCGGCATCCGTCGCCCCCGCTGGCGGGCGTACCCTGGGGGCGGATCGCAAGATCCGTCCCCGCTGGACACCAACTCTGCCTCCCGGCATCCGTCGCCCCCGCCGGAGCGGAGTGGTAAGGGGGGTGGCGGGCGAGAGCTCGCCACCCCCTCGCGTTTATCTAGCCGGTGCGAGGATGTATCATCCGTCGGACTTCGAATGCGGCGACGAACGATAAACCATGCGTCTTCTCATCATCGAAGATGATCGCGATGCGGCCGACTACCTGGTCAAGGCGTTCCGCGAAGTCGGCCACATAGCCGACCGCGCCGGTGACGGCGAGGAGGGATTCCAGCTCGCGCTCGACGGTGAATACGACGTCCTGATCGTCGACCGCATGCTGCCGAAGCGGGACGGTCTTTCGGTGATCGGCGCGCTACGGGCCGAGTCGGTCGAGACGCCGGTTCTGATCCTCTCCGCGCTCGGTCAGGTCGACGACCGGGTCAAAGGACTGCGCAGCGGCGGCGACGATTATCTGGCCAAACCCTATGCCTTCTCGGAATTATTGGCGCGCGTCGAGGCCCTGGCGCGCCGCCGCGGCAACCGCGGAGAGGAAACGGTCTATCGCGTCGGCGATCTCGAACTCAACCGACTGTCGCACGAAGTGAGCCGCGCCGGCCAAGAGGTGCAGCTGCAGCCGCGCGAATTTCGCCTGCTTGAATATCTCATGCGCCATGCCGGTCAGGTCGTCACCCGGACCATGCTCTTGGAAAATGTCTGGGACTATCATTTCGATCCGCAAACCAATGTGATCGACGTGCACATTTCGCGATTGCGCTCTAAAATTGACAAGGGCTTCGCGCAGCCACTGCTGCACACCGTGCGCGGCGCCGGCTACATGATTCGCGACGGCGCGCGTTAGGCCGTGCAGCCGATCCCTTAAGGGAGGACCGGAACGTCGTGATGAGTGACAACCCGACCTCAAACGGTGCCGCTGCGTTCGTCGCCGCGCGCGATTTCCTACTGCGCCATCGTGAGGATTATGAAACCGCCTATCGCACCTTCGAATGGCCCAAGCTCCATCGCTTCAATTGGGCGCTCGACTATTTCGACGTGATGGCCCGTGACAACGCGCAGCCGGCATTGTGGCTGGTTGAGGAGGAGGGCGGCGAGACCAAGCTCTCATTTGCGGCTCTGAGCCAGCGTTCGAACCAGGTCGCCAATGCGCTTCGCGATCTGGGCGTGCGCCGGGGCGATCGCCTTCTCGTCATGCTCGGCAATGTCGCGCCGCTTTGGGAGTGCATGCTTGCGGCGATGAAACTCGGCGCCGTGATCGTTCCGGCAACCACCTTGTTGACGCGCAGCGATCTTAGCGACCGCTTCGCGCGCGGCCGAATTCGCCACGTCGTCGCCAGCGCCGACGCGGCGGCAAAGTTCGCCGACTTGCCCGGCGACTATACGCGTATCGCGGTCGGTGGGCAGGTTCCCGGCTGGATTTCATTCGAGAAAGGCTACGCCGCGCCTGCGCACTTTAAGCCGGATAACGAAACGAAGGCGGACGATCCTCTGCTTCTCTATTTCACGTCCGGCACTACGGCGACGCCGAAGCTCGTATTGCACAGCCACCAAAGCTATCCGGTCGGGCATTTATCGACGATGTATTGGCTGGGGCTGCGCCCCGGTGATCTGCATCTGAATATTTCCTCGCCCGGTTGGGCCAAGCATGCGTGGAGCTGCTTTTTTTCACCCTGGAACGCGCAGGCGGCGGTCTTCGTCTTCAATCAACGCCGTTTCAATGCGCGGGGACTTCTCGATGCGATCGTGCGCTGCGGCGTCACTACATTTTGCGCTCCGCCGACGGTGTGGCGGATGTTGATCCAGGAGGACCTTTCCGCTTGGCCGGTCCGCATCAAGGAGCTGATCTCTGCCGGCGAGCCGCTTAATCCCGAAGTGATCGAGCGAGTCAAAGCCGCTTGGGGTATTGCGATCCGCGACGGTTACGGGCAAACCGAAACGACGGCGCTGGTCGGCAATGCGCCCGGCCAAAAGCTCAAGCCCGGCTCGATGGGCCGGCCGCTGCCGGGTTACCGCGTCGCGCTCCTCGATCCGAACGGCGCGCCGGTGAAAGAGGGCGAAATCTGCATCACGCTGCAGCCGCGGCCGACCGGCCTGATGCAAGGATATCAGGGCAAACCGAGCGACGACGGCGACGGCACGTCCGCGCGCCGCGAAACGCTCTACCGCACCGGCGACGTCGCCACGATCGACGATGACGGCTACCTGACCTATGTCGGCCGGGCAGACGACGTCTTCAAATCCTCGGACTACCGCATCAGTCCGTTCGAGCTTGAAAGCGTATTGATCGAACATCCGGCGGTGGCCGAGGCCGCCGTCGTCCCGTCACCCGATCCGATGCGGCTCGCCGTGCCCAAGGCGTTTCTGGCGCTTGCTCCCGGGCACGCGGCGGATCGCGCTACGGCTCTTTCGATTTTCCGCCATTGCCGCAGCGCGCTCGCTCCATTCAAGCGGGTACGGCGTATCGAATTCGCCGAGTTGCCGAAGACGATTTCCGGCAAAATTCGCCGCGTCGAGCTGCGCAAAGCCGAGGCCGCGGCCCAGCGGAGCGGCCAACGGGCAACGCTTGAATTTTGGGAAGACGACTTCTCCGAGATCGAGATGAAATAACGTGGCGGCGCTTGGCAAACTCCTTCGCACGACGGCCTTCAAGCTGACACTCGTGTATCTTGGTATTTTCGTCCTCTTCGCGGCGTCGCTGCTCGCTTATTTTGCGCTCAATACGCGCCGGCTCATCACCGAGCAGATCACAAACACGGTCGATGGCGAAATCAATGGGCTATCGAATATCTACGCGCAGGGCGGCATCCGGCGCTTGGTGCTGGTTGTCGACGCGCGATCGCGCCGGCCGGCCTCGAGCCTCTATCTGATCACGACGCCGACCGGGGAAGGGCTTGCCGGCAATGTCGGCGCCCTGGAGCCTGGGGCGCTGGACCATCAGGGATGGCTGGAAACGAGCTATCGGCGGCTGGAAGCGCCCGAAGGCGTCGACCATCATGCGCTGGTTCGGGTCGTGCAGCTGCCGGGCGGGTTCCGTCTCTTGGTCGGCCGCGATCTGGAAGAACGCGAGCGGGTGCTCGGGATCATCGCCAATGCCGGCCAATGGTCGCTGGCGCTTGTGATCGTGCTTGGCTTGCTTGGCGGATTTTTCGTCAGCCGCCGCGTGCTCAGCCGCATCGACGCGATGACCGGAACGGCGCAAACGATCATGGCGGGCGACCTTTCCGGCCGGCTGCCGGTCGCCGGCACCGGCGACGAACTCGATCGGCTTGCGGTTAACGTCAACGCCATGCTCGAGCGGATCGAGGCGTTAATGCGTGGATTGAAGGAGGTCTCCGACAATATCGCGCACGATCTGAAGACGCCGCTGACCAGGCTTCGCAATCGCTGCGAGCAGGCGCTGCGCAGTGCGCCGGGCGACGCCAACTACCGCGCGGCGTTGGAATCCACCATCGCGGAATCCGACGAGCTCATCCGCACGTTCGATGCGCTGTTGATGATCGCGCGCGCCGAATCCGGTCAGGCGCGCGACAACATGGTCGAATTCGACGCGTCCGAGATCGCTCGCGATGTCGGCGAGCTCTATGAGCCGCTTGCGGACGAGAAGGGCATCACGCTGAAGGTCGATGCTCCGGCGGCCGCGCCGGTGCGTGGCAATCGCGAGCTGGTGAGCCAGGCGCTCGCCAATCTTATCGACAATGCCATCAAATATGCCGGGCCGAACGGCAAAGCGAACGGCGCACCCGCCGAAATCGTGGTCAAGGCCGGGAACGACGGCGACCGCATCATGCTCAGCGTCGCCGATCGGGGACCGGGGATTCCCGATGCGGATCGCGGCCGGGTGGTGGAGCGGTTCGTCCGCCTCGAGCAGAGCCGATCGGAACCCGGCTCGGGCCTCGGCCTTAGCCTCGCTTCGGCCGTCGCCCGATTGCACGGCGGAGAACTCAAGCTCGAGGACAATCATCCCGGCTTGCGAAGCACGATTGCCTTGCCGCGCGCGGGTCCGGCGCGCCCGGCAAGCAAGGGATGAAACGGGTGGCGGCCAAAAGGCGGCCGAAGCGAATTCGCGGCGACACGGCGTTCATCGGGCGGCTTGCGGGGGCATTGCCAGAGCCTTCGGCGCAAGGCGCCACGCGCGTCGCGGCGTGGCTTGCGACTGTCAAGCCGAAATCGACCGCAAGCGAAATCAAAGCGCTTATTCGCCGTCATTCGGCCGCTGAGCGGCTCCTCGGCGGCGTTGCCGAAGCGGCGCCCTATCTCTGGGATTCGATCGAGGCGAATGCTGCGGGATTCGTCCGCCTTCTCCGCTGCGATCCGGATCGGGAACTCGCGGCGCTTCTTGACGAAATGCAAAGCGGTGCCGCAGCAGCGCCGTCGCAGGCCGGTCTCATGCGCGTTCTCCGGGGCATCAAGTGGCGGGCCGCTCATTTGATCGCGCTCGCCGACGTGGGCGGGGTTTGGACGGTGGCGCAGGTTACCGACGCGCTGACCCGCCTTGCCGACGCCGCACTCGGTTCGGCGGTGGGGTACCTCCTTCGCGACGCCGCCAAACGCAACAAGCTCGATGTTGCCGACGGAAAACGTCCCGAACGCAGCTCGGGTTACATCGTGGTCGCGATGGGCAAGATGGGAGCCAACGAGCTCAATTTTTCCAGCGACATCGATCTGATGGTATTTTTCGATACGGCGGCCGCCAAGCTCGGCCGCAATATCGAGCCCGCGCCATTTTACGTCGGCCTGACGCGGGAGCTCGTTAAGATCCTGCAGGCGCGCACGGCAGAGGGTTATGTCTTCCGGGTGGATTTGCGCTTGCGCCCAGATCCATCTTCGACGCAAATCGCCATTTCGACCGCGGCGGCGCTCGATTACTACGAAAGCCGCGGCCAGGACTGGGAGCGTGCGGCCTTGATCAAGGCGCGTCCGTGCGCCGGCGATATCGCCGCCGGCGCACGATTCATCCGGGACCTGTCGCCGTTTATCTGGCGAAAATATCTCGATTACGCGACTATCGCACATGTTCATGAAATGAAGCGGCAGATCCATGCCTATCGCGGTCATGGCGAGATTGCCGTCGAAGGCCACAATATAAAACTCGGACGCGGCGGTATCCGCGAAATCGAGTTCTTCGTGCAGACGCAGCAGTTGATAGCCGGCGGACGGCACAGCCAATTGCGCGGCCGCGGTACGATCGAAATGCTTGCCGCGCTCGCGGCCGACGGATGGATCAACGATACCGCGCGCGACGAGCTCACCGCGGCCTATAATTTTCTGCGCCGCGTCGAACACCGCCTGCAAATGACGGCGGACGAGCAGACCCATACGCTGCCGGGAACGGTCGAAAAGCTCGACGTTTTTGCCCGTTTTCTCGGGTTCGCATCGCGGGATGCCTTCGCCGATGCGCTCGTTGCGCATCTGCGCAACGTCGAACGGCACTACATCAAGTTGTTTGAGCGGGCCCCCGAATTGCCGGCGCAACAGCAAGCTCTATCTTTCGATTTTGCGGAAGGACGCGGCGAGACCTTCGAGCGGCTTTCGCAAATGGGTTTTCGCGAGCCGCCGGCGATCGTCGATGCGGTACGAAACTGGCGGGCCGGGCGCTATCGCGCGCTTCGCGGCGAGCAAGCGCGGTCCAATCTGATCGAACTCGCGCCGGTCATCGTCGATCGATTCTCGCGCGCCGAAAATCCCGACGCGGCGTTTAAGGCCTTCGATCAGTTTCTTGCCGGACTGCGGGCGGGCGGGCGCTTTTTCTCCTTGCTTCGGCAAAATCCTGAATTGATCCGGTTTGTGGCGCTCATTCTTGGAACGGCGCCGCGGCTGGCCGATATCCTCGCCCACAATCCGCATTTTATCGATCCTCTGGTTGAACCCCGCTTCTTCGCTTCCGTGACGAACGAATCGCGCTTGCAGGAGACGCTGGAGCGGTCGCTAAAGGACGCAGGCGAGCCTGAGACGGTGCTCGATGCCATACGGCTGTTCGGCCAAGAGCACATGTTCCTGATCGGCGCGCGCATTCTTTCCGGTTCGCTTTCCGCCGAGCAAGCCGGCGATGCCTTTGCCCGGCTTGCCGACGTCCTGTTGCGGGCCGTGCATCAATGGGTGGAAGCCGATTTCGGCGTCGCGCATGGCCGCATTCGCAGCGGGCAAAGCGCGGTCGTCGCGCTCGGCCGGCTCGGCGCCCGGGAAATGACCGCGGGCTCCGACCTCGATCTCATAGTCATCTACGATTTCGACCCGGAGCATCCGCTTTCGGACGGCGCGCGTCCGCTCCATGGCACGCAATATTTTGCCCGCCTGACCCAGCGCATGATCAGCGCGCTCACGGTGCAGACCAATTACGGCGTGCTCTATCCAGTGGACATGCGGTTGCGGCCGTCGGGCCGTTCCGGGCCGGTTGCCACGCAGATCGACGGGTTCAAAAGCTATCAAGAGCGCGAGGCATGGACGTGGGAGCACATGGCGCTGACGCGCGCGCGTGTCGTGTCGGGCGCACCGGATTTTGTAAAGAAAGTCGAGACGACGATCCGCGACGTTCTTTGCCGTCGGCGTACCGCGGAGACGACGGCCGCCGATGTCGTGGAAATGCGCGGCGCTATCGCCAAAGAGAAGGGCGATGCCGACCCATGGGACCTCAAATACGCGTCCGGCGGATTAATCGACATCGAGTTCATCGCGCAATATTTGCAATTGGCGCATGCGGCGGCCACGCCCGAAATATTGGATACCTCGACTGCGCGCGTTTTGGAAAAGGCAACGCGCCTCGGCGTGCTCGGGCCGAACGAGGCGGAAGTGCTCCGGCCGGCGGTTCGTCTGTTCCACGATTTGACGCAAATTCTGCGACTCTGTCTGCCTACGGCCTTCGATCCGAAAAGCGCGAGCCCGGGCGTATTGGAACTATTGGCGCGCGCTGCGGACCTGCCGGATTTTCCGGCGCTGTCGGCTCATCTTGCGGAGACGCAGCGCGCGGTGCGTGCTTGCTTTGTGCGAATTCTGGGCCGAGCGCCGTAAGGACTTTGCAGCTAAGCCGCCGCGCCGAGCTTTTCCATCCGCGCTTGCGGCCCTGGTTGCGCCGGTAGCCGCACCACGACCATGGTGCCGCGGCCAAGTTTCGAGCGGATGCGCATGGCGCCGCCATGCAGTTCAACGAGCGATTTTGCGATGGCAAGCCCAAGGCCGGAACCCTGGTGCCTTTTCGTTAACTGGCTTTCTACCTGCTCGAACGGTCGGCCGAGCGTGCGCAGCGCGTCGCGCGGTATGCCAATGCCGTTGTCCTCGATGGCGATAATTATCGCGCCGGCGCGCGACCGCCCGCGCACCGTCACCCCGCCGCCATCCGGCGTGAACTTTACCGCATTGGAAAGAAGATTAAGCGCGATCTGCTTGATCGCGCGCCGGTCGGCATTGAGTTGGATTGCCGGATCCACATCGGCGCTCAGCGAAAGATTTTTCTCGCTAGCGCGAGTCGAGACCACGCGAAGACAATCGGCGAGTAGCGGATAAAGTTCAACGGTCTCCGGCGCGAGCCGAATCCCGCCGGCCTCGATTTTCGACATGTCGAGGATGTCATTGATGACGTCGAGCAAATATTCGCCGCTTTCACGAATATCCCGGCAATATTCGCGGTATTTTTCCGCGCCGAGCGGCCCAAACATTCCCGATTCCATGATTTCGGAAAAGCCGATGATCGCGTTCAATGGGGTGCGCAATTCGTGGCTCATATTGGCGAGAAATTTGGACTTCGCCTGATTGGCTTCTTCGGCGCGAGTTTTTTCCTCGGCGTATTTTTCCGCAAGATCGGCGAGTTCCGCGGTTTGCCGTTCGAGCGTCTGCTGGGATTTGCGCAAATCCGCGATCGTGGCGATCTGGCGCTTCTCGCCCTCGATCAGCTTTTGCTCGTGCCGCTTGAGCTTGGTGATGTCGGTGCCGACGGAGACATAGCCGCCGTCCTTGGTGCGGCGTTCGCTGATATGCATCCAGCGCCCGTCGTCGAGCTGGGCCTCGAAGGTGCGCGCCCCTCGCGGCTCGCCGTCATGAGCGACCGTCGTGCGGATCAGCGGCTTTCTGCCGGTGGCGACGACCGTTTCATATGAAGTGCCCGATACGATCGCCTCGTCGGGCAACTGATGCAGGGCCTGGAAATTCGAGTTGCACAGCACGAGACGGTTTTCCGCGTCCCACAGCACGAAGGCTTCCGGTATCGTCTCGATCGCGTCGCGCAACCGCAGATCGGCGGCGATGGTGCGCTGGACAAGACTTTTCTGCTCGGTGACATCGACGGCAATGCCGATGAGATGTGCGCCCGCTTCGCCCTCCTGGCGCGTTAATTCGCACCGCACGCGCAGCCACAGCCATTTGCCGTCGGCGTGGCGCATGCGAAACGCGTGGTCGATCGATTGCACCTTGGCGTCGGCCAATTGGCTGGCGAGTTCGTAAAGATCGATATCGTCCTTGTGGACCAGCGCGTCGAGCTCTCCGAATGTGAGGAGTTCGTCCTTCTGCGGCAGGCCGAGCATGTCGTACATCGAATGCGACCAAAACACGCGGCCACGCGCCAGATCCCAGTCCCACAGACCGCAACGGCCGCGATTAAGCGCGGTATCAACGCGCCTGCGCACTGTGTCGTGAATAACATCGGCTTCGCGCGCCCGCGTCGCCTGCCAATGAAAGGCGAAGCCGAGGATCAGCACTACAAAGCCGGTTGTTGCCGAGAGCGTGACGGTGAGAGCCGTGGTCGACCGCCAGTCGGCTAGCGCGTCATTGCGTTCCTGGATGACCGCCAAAAGTCCAATCGGATTTTTCAGCGCCCGCACCGTGGCGAAGGCGGAAACGCCGTTTCCCAAGATAATCTCGCGGGTGCCGGCTTCGGCGCCGAATGTCGTGAGCGGCTGCAGGGGGCCGAGCACCTCAAGGAGCGAGTGTCCCAAGTCCTGCTGTGCATTCGGAAGGCTCGCGACGATATTGCCGTCCGCATCGGCGACGAGGATGCGGTGCGCGGCGCCGGTCGCCCAGGCCGGCATCGCTTCCACGAGCGCCTCGGATGTGCGCGGCCAGTACGATCGGCCGTCCCGGCTGCGGCGGTCGAAAACCGCGGCGAAATGGTCGGCAAGCGCTTCGATATTCTGCTTTGCGTCGGACACCACCTGACGATGGTGTTCGAGCACTTGCACCGCGGCGCCGACGCAGATCGTCACCATGAACGCAATGATCAGAACCGGAACGGCGCGGCGCAAAACCGGTTCGGCGCTTAACAGACGGCGGTAGGCGGGATTGGCGATCGATTCCGCCAACCCTTTGATCGAATCCGGTCGTAGAGACGCACTCGCCGTATCGGCGCGCGCCATCGCCTGCCTCCGCTTGGATTAATAGCCTCGACCGCTTTTCGGAGATTGTGCCGCCGCTCTCCGAATCAACATCAATAGAATCGATGCGCGCTGATTTGTCGAGAGTCCTGAGTCAATATTTTTTTAGAGAAATCCAAAGCTTTTTGCGCTGCGGCAGAGGGTATTTACCGGCTCGCAAACATGGTTTCTCCGCGCCGCAGCTGCCGCAACTCAAAATAGAGTCAAATCGATGCGGTGACGGCTCGCTTAAAGGCGTGTGCTCGCAAATTGTATTGGCGACTAATGTTGCCTAAATGTCCGCTTTACCTGCGAAAGCGGAGATCGCCATATGTCGTCGTCATGTCCGTTAAGTGCCAGGAAGAGCGTCCGCGCCGCAGCATTTTTGGCGACGACGAGCCTAATTCGCCCTCTCGGCTTGCCCCCGCAGTTCGCTACCCTCGAGTTTTTGGCGCAGCGCAATAATGACGCGGTGCATTGTCTGTATGTCCTTGACCGAGAGCCCTTCAGAAAGTCTGTTAATCCACGGGGCCTGCAAGCGCATGGCCACATCGAACGCCTGTTTTCCCTTCTCAGTGAGAACAACAAGTTGCGCTCGCCGGTGATGCGGGTTGTCAGCAAATGCCACGAGCCCCTGCTTGTGCAGGTCGTTGATGATCCGCTGCACGTTTTGACGATTGGCGCCCATACCGCGAGCGAGCCACGCAACCGGCTGAGGGCGTTCCGCCGCGACCATTGCGCCAAGGATCTGCCAGCGCGCGCTAGTGAGCCTAAGCCGCGCAATCAGCCGATCGCCAGCGGTCAATAGCAGGCTGTTGAGCCTAAACAAGTCGAGGACGAGGTCGGTCAGGGCGTCACCCGCCGCCGTTCGCTTAGCCTTGTGCATCTGTCACCATAAAACATTATTGACATGATCATGTCAAGCCGCTAAACTCCATTGCACCAGATTGACACCATAGAACCATAATTAGGACCCTGTCATGTCGCTACTGCGCCCTCTCGACCCCACCTTCCCGATCGACCGTCAGATCGCGATCGACGCCAGCCCAGTCGTATTGGTGAACGTGTTTACGCTCGATAAAGCAGACGAGCAGACCTTTCTCAAAGCGTGGCAGGACGACGCGATTTTCATGAAGCAGCAGCAGGGCTTCATCTCCACCCAGCTTCACCGCGCGATCGGCGAAAGCCCGACTTATTTGAATTATGCCGTCTGGCAATCGACCGCTGACTTTCGGGCTGCGTTCACGCATCCAGAGTTCAGGGCAAAGCTCTCCCGCTATCCATCCTCAGCCGTCGCTTGCCCACACCTGTTCCAGAAGGCTGCAGTCCCCGGCATCTGCGTCGCATAGGCTCGCCCGGCGAGTGCTTGGAGGGAGGATTGGCGTTGGCATTCAAGAGCACCCCAAATCACCACGGGATGATGGCCGTCTCGATGCACTGGCTAAGCGTCGTAATGCTTCTCATTCTTATTGCCTCGGGGTTTCGTGCTGCCCACACCATGGACCCCGCAACAAAGGCGAGAATTCTGCGCCTCCACGTGCCGCTCGCGATTGGGCTCCTGACCCTAATAATCATTCGGATCGTCTGGTGGTTGGGCTTTGATCGAAAGCCTGACCCAGTTGCCGGATCGTCAGGAGCGTGCCGCGCGGGTGGTGCATGTCCTTTTCTATCTCGTCATCCTAGGAATGATTGCAAGCGGCGCAGGTATGATGGTGCTGAGTGGCGCAGCGCCATTAATCTTCGATGGAGAAAGTGCGCAGCTGCCGGATTTTTGGAAGTATCTGCCCCGCCTACCACATGCCATCGGAGCCCGGCTTCTGCTCGCCTTGATCGTGCTCCACGTGGGTGCCGCTCTTTACCACCATTTCATTCGCCGCGACGGTCTGCTGTGGCGCATGTGGTTCAGTATCAGTACATAACTATGGACCCGTTTTTTCTCCTGCGGTTCGCACACTTGATAGGGCTCATGCTCATGTCGGCTGGCCTCATCGGTGTGTTCGTGGCCGACATGCGCTCCCGCCAAAGCCGCGATGTGAAACTGTTCGCCCAGGCAGTCACCTTCATTGGTGTGTTTTATGACGGCCTTGTTGTACCCGGCGCGCTCTTGCTGCTCGCTAGCGGGACGTGGCTCATCGTTTCATATTATGGAGGGTGGGCGTTCCTGAAGGTCCCCTGGCTTGCCGGTATGGTGCTGCTATTTGTCCTCGAGTTCGTTGAGGGAAACACCATTACCCGCCTTTATTTCATCAGGCTGAGGCGTCTGGCACGAGGAGCGGTTACAGAGGGACGGGTAACTCCTGAACTGGCTCACGCCCGTGCCGAGCAACTGGCATCGTTCACGCACTTCCTGGATATCCCAATCCTGCTGGTAATTGTCTCTCTCGGCGCGCTGCGCCCGAATGATTGGACGCAATTCGCGATCGGAACAGTGATCGCAGTGGCCGTAGCTTCGTTGCTGAATTATTTCGTGCCGCGCCTTTACCCCTGGGGTGGCGAAACAGCTCACCCATGAACATTCCGACCCGGAAGATTAAGCGCGGAAACTATCGAACCGCGTCGCAGCAAGTGAACCAGCAGATCGCGGGGGACTATTCTACGAACTACGTTGCGGAAACGCGATCGGGACAGACCCCGCCCCGTCAGACCGTTCATGTGAACGAGTGAGCAGTCGCCGGAGCGGGGGTGTGGCTCAAAACTCGGGCGGGAGATAGCCGTTGATCTCGAGGCCGATGCACACTTCAACGAGTGTCGGAGTTGTCCATGACATGGGCGTACTTCCTTCGGTGTTCCTGGGGACCTAGCCCCTCCCATAGATTGACCCACGAAGGCAGAAGGGAAACAGAGATTTGCCTGAGGAGCTTTGGGCAAATTGCCCGTCGCCGCCGGGGCTACTTTCTTTGGACCTGCGGCGCATAAGCGTAAGTTAAGGCCAATCTCCAGCAATTAATGGTTGTGATAAGATACGCCCAACAGAACCCGATATGGCGCCTAAACTTGATCTCAAATCGTCGCTGACGCTTCGAGTCGCAGCCGTTGCTCTTTTTTGCTTTCTCGTTGCAGCAACGCTCGCGTTGTTCGGGACCTATCGCGACGTTCGCCAACTTAACGAGAATGTCGCCGACATTCTCGTTCGGCAACTGCAAATTCAATTGGCTCGCATCGACACCAACAAAGATGTGGCGGCCCGCTTCCCCGACTTCGATCCGGTAACCGAGGTCCTCCAAAGCGCGGGTCAATGCATGGAATACCTCAAAACCGACGGAAGCATCGCACGATCGAGCTGTATCGGGTTCAACCGCTCCATCGGCGAGCCGCCGGATTGGTTTGCTGCCCTGTTCAATTGGATTCCCGCGGCGCAGGCCGACGTTGTTCGTCCGATTTCTTATCATGGCAGATCCTATGGAACAGTGGTCGTCACGATAGAAAATGCGGCCGTCGTCGCTGCGATTTGGAGAGAAGTTTCGGGGCTGCTCGGTCTTACCGGACTAGTCATTGGAGCGATCTGCATTTTGCAGTATGCAGCAATCAGCCGAGCGCTGCGTCCGACAAAAGATATTTTGGCCGGCCTCGACAGGCTAGCGCATGGCGATTTGTCGTGTCGATTGCCTAACTTCCGCTTAATCGAGCTTCAACGCATCAGCGAGGTGTTCAACACGCTCGCGGCGAATCTCGACCGCACAACTCGTGAAAAGATGGAGCTCGCCGCCAGGCTCGTCGATAATCAGGAGCAGGAGCGGCTCGATTTGGCGAGAGATCTGCACGATGAACTCGCTCAGAGTCTGAGTGCTATGAGCGCAATAGCCGCATCAATCAAGGCAACGGTCGCAACCGAATGCCCCGCGCTCGTATCTGAGGCAAACAGTCTCTCACAGATTTCGATTGCTATAATGAGATCTCTCCGCAACACTTTGCGGGCCCTTCGTCCGCCTGAGATCGATGACTTTGGGCTCGCCGCCAGCCTTTCAACTTTGGCCAAGGATCAAGAACGGCTAGCCGGTGGGCAATTGAAAATCTCTCTTGAGATAGACGGCGACCTCCGAGGGCTGCCGCGAACAGCGGCGTCCCATGTCTATCGAATAGTCCAAGAGGGTCTAACCAACATCAACAAACATGCGCATGCTGGCCAAGCTCGCGTCGCTCTCACCTTCGGC
This sequence comes from Xanthobacteraceae bacterium, assembly GCA_035623195.1. Lineage (GTDB taxonomy): Bacteria > Pseudomonadota > Alphaproteobacteria > Rhizobiales > Xanthobacteraceae > BOG-931. Next base: position 42,237 of record DASPTX010000020.1, read on the forward strand.
CCGGAGGTTGGGGCACAGACTACGCCTCAGCGACGTTGGCTGGCGCTGACGATCGAAGACGATGGGTGTAGAGCAGTCGAACATAGCTTGGCTGCGGAAAGTAACGGTCTGGGGCTAATTGGGATGCGCGAACGTGTTACGGCACTCGGCGGAACATTGGACGTCATCCATCTCGGTGATAAGGGCTTCAAGCTCCACGCTATGATTCCGTTTGAGGCACCCGCGGAATTCCGACAATGAGCCGGGAAGAAATCCGAGTCCTTATTGTGGACGACCACGCCATTGTTCGGGAAGGTTACCGTTCGCTCCTTGCCAAGCACGAAGGACTAAGGGTCGTGGGTGAGGCCTGCGATGCCGCGTCGGCCTATCAATGCTATAAAGATACGCGGCCGGATGTCGTCATCATGGATATTTCGATGCCAGGCCGCGGTGGTATCGACGCAATCCGGCATATCCGTGAGTTGGACCCTCACGGGCGCATCCTTGTGTTCACAATGCACAGCGAAGTCGCCTACGCTCTACAGGCCTTTCGTGCCGGCGCCAAAGGCTACATTACCAAAAGCAGTCCCCCCGATCTTCTCGCAAAGGCCGTGCGAGATGTTGCGGAAGGCCGGCTGGCCATTTGTCCCGAGATCAGTGAGGCTCTCGCACTTGACCGGGTGCAGGAGGATAAGACTGCGTTGCATGGACTTTCACCGCGTGAGTTCGAAATTTTCCGGATGATCCTAAACGCAAAATCGACCGATGAGATCGCATCGGCGCTCAACCTTAGCCGCAAGACCGTGGCGAACTATCATTACGCGATCAAGTCAAAGCTTGGCGTGGATTCCGACATCGAGCTGTTCTATTTCGGTCTTCGGCAAGGCCTGGTGGAGCCGGTTTCCCCGGTCGTCGATTCCAGGAAATAGATTGAAGACACGGGAACGTGCCACGTTTGGCCGCAGTGTTTATTAGTGCACGTCCTTCGCGTCTTAGTTCTCGGCCAATGTGCGCGCGACAATGTCCTGCACGTCGCGCGACAGTGACGGGGCCGCCGCGACGCGGCGTAAGGCCGCTTCGGCGCGCTGGCGGCGCTCCACTTCCAGCGCCCGCCACGAACGAAACGCGCCCATCAGGCGCGCAGCCACTTGAGGGTTCTTCGGATCGAGCACGAGAACGAAATCGGCGACGAAGTCGTAACCGGCGCCGTCGCGACGATTGAATTGGGTGTAGTTGCCTTGCGCGAACGCGCCGATCAGCGAGCGGATGCGGTTCGGATTGCCGGCGGAGAAGGCCGGATGTTCGGTCAAGGCGCGCACCCGATCGAGCGTCGCCGGCTCGGGGATCGTCGCCTGAAGCGAAAACCACTTATCTATGACGAGCGGATCTTCGGCGTAGCGGCGGTAGAAGTCGTCGAGTACTTCCGCGCGTTCTTGCCTGTCGTGCAGCGTGAGCGTCTCGAGTGCCGCCATGCGGTCGGTCATATTGTCGCCGTCGCGGTATTGCGCAAACGCGCGCGCGATCGCTTCCTCGCGCGCCGTGGTCGCCAAAAGGTTGAGGGCGGCGTTCCTCAGCGCGCGCCGTCCCGCGCTCTGCGCGTCCGGCCGGTAGGGTCCGGGTGTGACCATGCGGCGGTAGGCGTCGGCCAGCGCCGCGCCGTGGCGTTCGCCGATCACGGTGCGCAATTCGCGGCGCGCGGCAAAGACCGCGTCCGGATCGACATCGTGGCCGATTTCGCGCGCGATATCCGCCTCGCTCGGGGGCAATAGTGTCAGCGCAATGAAAGCAGGTTCGAGCGTCGGGTCGCCGAGAACGGCGCCGAGCGCCGCGATCAATCCGTCGTCGACGCTCGGCCGCGCGCCCGAACGCAAGGCCGCCACATCGGCCCTGAGCGAGGTCATCGCCAAAGTCTGTATCGCCTGCCACCGGTTGAACGGGTCGGAATCGTGAGCGGCGAGGAAGCGAAGATCGTCGGGTTCGATCGGCACCGCAAGCTTTATGGGCGCGGAAAAGCTGCGGTTGAGCGATGGGATCGGCCGCTCCGTCACGTTGGTAAAGACGAAGGACTGACTTGATTGCGTCAGTTCGATCACTCCGCGCGGGAACGGCTCGCCGCCGATCAGGAGCGGCAAATCTTCGCCGTCGGCGCCGACGAGGCCGAGCGCGAGAGGAATGACCATGGGTTTTTTGTCGGGCTGGCCCGGCGTCGGCGGAACGGTCTGTGCCATATCGAGCCGGTACGTACGAGCGTGCGCGTCATAGTGCAGCGCCGCCGTCACGTCCGGCGTTCCGGCTTGCGAATACCAGAGCATGAATTGACTCATGTCGCGGCCACTCACGTCGGCGAAACATTGCACGAACTGTTCGACCGTTGCGGCCTGGCCGTCGTGCCGCGTGAAATAAAGATCCATCCCCTCGCGGAAGGCCTCCGCACCCAGGAGCGTGCGGATCATGCGCACCACCTCGGCGCCCTTTTCGTAGACGGTCGACGTGTAGAAGTTGTTGATCTCGTGATAGAGCCGGGGCCGTACCGGATGCGCGAGCGGACCGGCATCCTCGACGAATTGATGCGAGCGCAACCCGCGCACATCGCTGATGCGCTCGACTGCGCGCGAGCGCTGGTCGACGGTGAATTCCTGGTCGCGGAAAACGGTTAGTCCTTCCTTGAGGCAAAGCTGGAACCAGTCGCGGCAGGTAATTCGATCGCCGGTCCAATTGTGAAAATACTCATGAGCGATCACCGCTTCGATGCTGACATAGTCGGCATCGGTGGCGCTCGCCGGCGAGGCGAGAACGTACTTGTCGTTGAAGATATTGAGGCCTTTGTTCTCCATCGCGCCCATATTGAAGGCGGAGACGGCGACGATCATGAAAATATCGAGATCGTATTCGCGCCCAAAGGTTTCCTCGTCCCAGCGCATGGCGCGCTTGAGGCTGTCCATGGCGTAGAAGCAGCGGTCCTCCTTGCCGGGCTCGACATAGATGGCGAGCGCGACATTGCGCCCGGACATCGTGGTGAAAGTGTCCTTCACGCAGGCAAGATTGCCGCCGACCAAAGCGAAAAGGTAAGACGGCTTCGGAAATGGATCGTGCCAAATGGCGAAATGACGGGACGTTCCCGGCACGCGGCCTTGGGCAATGAGATTGCCGTTGGCAAGAAGGACGGCGGCCTCGCTTTTTTCGGCTTCAATCCGCGTCGTATAGACCGCCATCACGTCGGGCCGGTCGAGGAAGTAGGTGATGCGGCGAAACCCTTCGGCCTCGCATTGCGTGCAATAGGTCGCACCCGCGCGATAGAGCCCCATCAGCTTGGTGTTGTTCGCCGGATCGACGAGCGTTTCGATTTCGAGCTCGAAGGGACGCTGCGGTACCTGAGCGACGGTCAGCCGGTCGGGCGTGACGGCGAAACTCTCAGGCGGTAGGGGCGCTCCGTCGAGACGGACCGAGCGGAGCTTAAGATCGTCTCCGTCGAGCACGAGCGGCGCCGGCGCGCCCACGCCATTCGGCTTGAGCTTGAGCCTGGCGCGAATTGTCGTCGCGGTGGGATGCAGTGAGACGTCGAGGTCGACGGTTTCGATGAGCCAATCGGGCGGGCGATAATCCTCGAGGCGGATCGGCCTTGGTTCTTCGGTGCGCATGATGCGGATGTGTAGAAGTTTTGCCCGCCGATGGAAAGCGCCGAACTGAACTTAACGCCGTGGCTCGGCGTGGCCGATGACGCGCCGGATGGTCGGAAATTGGCGGCGCAACCGGCGCTCCAGCGCATCGACCATGTCGTGGACGGAACTGACCGACAGCGCCGGATCGACCCGGCAGTGAAAGTTGACGATTTCGCCAGCGGCGGTTTCCCGCACGCGCACGTCGTGCACCTCGCCGAGATCGGGAATCTCCGTCGCGAGCGATGTCAGCAGCTGCCGCACTTGCGCGATCCGCGCGGGTTCGGCGTCGCTGCCGGCTAAAACGTCGGCCGGCAACGGCTCGATATGGGTCTCGACCTCGACCTGTGGTCCGAGTTCCTCCCGTATGGCCTCTTCCAGGCGACTTGCGGTTTCGTGCGCGGCGGCAAGCGGCTCGGTGCCGTCGACTTCGAGGTCCACCGAGACGGACAGCCGGCCGGCGACGGTCTGGACCGCGATGTGATGGATCGCAAGTCCGAGATCGCGCGCGATCACCATGATCCGCTCGCGCATCGTCTCGTCGTCGAGCGCTCGCGGTTCCGTGGTGATGGTGAGTTCGGCCGCCGGAATATCGGCGCGGATCGCGCGGGTCAGTTGGTCCTTGATCGTCTTGACGCGGTCGAGCGGGGCGGTGCGGCTGACGCCGACGCCGAGCTCCACGAACAGCACCGCGCCGGCTGGGCGCGCCCGCACGCGCTCAACCGCGACCACGCCGGGGATCTGTCGCGCAATGGCGGCTACGCGCTCGCTCACTCCGGCCGGTGCCGTATCGGTCAACGTGTCGATGGTGCGGCGGCCGAGACGATAGCCGGCGACGGCGATGAAGACCGCGACGACGATCGCCGCGGCGGCGTCGGCCCACGGATAGCCCAACGCCACGCCGCTAAGCCCGATCAAGACAGCGATCGACGACCACATGTCGGAGCGGAAATGCAGCGCGTCGGCCTCCAACGCCTCGCTCGCGGTCGCTTTGGCAACGCGCTTGAGCGTGCGCGCGCGGAAGAAATCGATCACGATCGAAGCGGCAATGACGGCGAATGCCGCGACCGTCGCCTCAACGGCCTGCGGGCGCGCGCCGATGAGCCGCTGCACCGCCTCGAAGACCACGATAGCCGTGAGCAGGAACAAGAGCGCTGTTTCGGCCAGCGCGGTGACGCTTTCGATCTTGCCGTGCCCGTATTGATGCTCGGCGTCGGCCGGTTTGCCGGAAATACGCACGGCAAAATAGGTCAGCACCGTGACGGAAAGATCGAGCAGCGAATGGCCGGCTTCCGAGAGGATCGCGAGCGACCCGGTGAGTAGGCCGATGACGGCCTTCGCACCGGCCAAGCCTGCCGAGGCGGCGATCGATCCGAGCGCGGCCTTTTCCTTATCGTTCATCTTCGAGCTTTTCCGCACCCTTGCGCGGGCAGAATGGATCAATTTTGCCACCTCGACAATTTCACTATGAGATGTCTTACAGCGGATGGATGCCGAAAATTGGCGATAGGCCGCGATTTTCCAGCCGTTCCCGCGCGGGTGGAACCCATCGCAAAATCTCCCAAATCGGGGCTTTTCTAAATTCCGGTGATCGGGAATGCTATACGCTAACAAGCCGACCGATCATTTCGGGGGTTAGATATGCACAGGCGCTCATCCCTTTGCGCGCTTAGCATCGCCGCGTGGATCGCCGCATGCGTGCAGGCGTCCGCGGCCGGCGCCGGTATCAGTGCGTCCGACGACAGCCTTCGGCAAGAATTCGAAAAATACTATTTCGGCCGCGGCGTGCCCGAGGACCAGGCGAGAGCGAGGCAATATTTGAACGAAGCGGCAAAATCCGGCTTTGAGTGGGCGCTTCTGCTGACTGCGCAAGAGCAGGAAAAAACAGCGCCGCAAAAGGCGCTCGATGTCTATCTGCAACTTGCGCGAAACGACAATTGCATTGCGCAGGCGCGGCTTGCCGACGCCTATTCGTCCGGCACGCTCGTCCTGAAGAACCTGACGCAGGCCTATTTTTGGAATCTGCTCGCAAGAACCGATGAGTGGAGCCGTAAATCGAACGTCGATTACAATAACGCGCGAGGAATCAGCTACGGTTCGGGCGATGCCAAACCCTGCGGGGAGGCCGACCACTTCTCGGCCGATGTGCTGGAAATCAAGATAAAGTCGCGCAAGCTGCTTCCGGTAGGATTGATGCAGGCGGCGGAGAATGCGGCGAGCCATTGGACCAAGGGCACTCGCGAAAATTTCCTGCCCGCTCCGGCGACTGATGCGGCAGCACCCGAAGCGGCTCCAGCGAAGCTCGCCGCGACCGCGCCGCCGCCGGCCGATAATCAAAAATCGTCCGCCGTGGTGGAAGTGACGTTAAGGGAGGATGCGGGAATATTCGTCGTGCCGGTCGAGATCAACGGCGCCATCACATTGGATTTTGCCGTCGATAGCGGCGCCGCCAACGTGACCATACCCGCGGATGTTTATTATACGCTGCAACGGACCGGGACCATTCAAGACTCCGACATTACCGGCCAACGAACGGTCATTTTGGCCGATGGTACGCAATCGAAACTGCCTACTTTAAAGATCAGGTCGCTCAAGATCGGCGGCAAGGTCATTGAAAATGTCGATGCAACCGTGCTGCCGTTGGAGGGACAATTGTTGCTCGGCCAATCGTTCCTTGCGCGGTTCAAGTCTTGGTCTCTCGACAACAGCAAGCACGTTCTTGTGCTTAATTTGCAGTGAGCGCGTTCGACCGCGCCGACCCGCGCAAATTTCCGCCGCTCCCGACGTCTCTATTGTTGGTTAGGACTTTGCGGCGAGGGCCCGGAGCGCAAAGGGTTTCCATCCCGGATCGCGTCTGGGGCAGGCTTCTTCCGGATCATGCCCTAACGCACCGTCTGGCTGCGCAACTGCGCGATATCCTTATCGGTAAGGTTTGACGAGGCCGTCCCAAAGCGCGCGGTGACGTAATTGACCACGGCGGCGATATCGGCGTCGGAATAGGTGGCGCCGAACGCCGGCATCGAGATGATTCCGTCCGGCGTGTGCCTCTTGGTGCCGGAGATCACGATCTGCGCGACGTTGGTCGCCGAGGCGTCGTTTACGGCTCGTGCCTCGCTGATTGTGGCGAAATGAGACAGCGCGCTCACGCCGGTCCAGTCGTGGCAACTGACGCAGGCCTGCTCGAAGACCTTCCTGCCGGCGGCATTGGCCGTTTCGCCTTGTTTCGGCGAGGCTGGCGCCGGCGGTGCGAGGGTTGCGGGCAGGTCGGACTTGATGGGAGGTATGCTGCGAAGGTAAGCGACCAGCGCGCGGATATCGCCCGGCGTCATCGCGCTGAAACTCTGATCCACCGCTTCGCCCATCGGACCGGCCGCGGTGCCGCGAGCCTTTGCATGGCCTGTCGCGAGATACGAAGCCACTTCGTCGTCGCTCCAAGCGCCGATGCCGGTGTCCCTGTCCGAGCTGATATTGAAGGCTTTCCAGCCGGCGGCTACGGCGCCGGCAAATTTCTTGCGATTGTCGAGCGCGAAGGCGAGGTTGCGCGGTGTATGACATTCGCCGCAATGCGCCAGCGCCTCGGCGAGATAGGCGCCGCGATTCCATTCCGGACTTTGCGCCGTGTTGGGTGCGAAACGCGCATTCGGACTAAACGCCATCGACCAGAAAATCATCGACCAGCGCTGATTGAACGGAAAGGCGAGCGTATCCGCGCGATTCTCGGCGCGCGCGGGCGACAGACTGAAGAGGTAGGCCTTGATTGCCAAGGCGTCGGCGTCGGTCATGAGAGTGTAGGACGGATAGGGCATCGCCGGATAAAGCCGCGTTCCGTCCCGGCGGATGCCGCGCTGCACGGCGTTGAGAAAATCGGCGTCGCTGTAATTGCCGATGCCGGTATCCTTGTCGGCGGTGATATTGGTCGTGTAGATCGAGCCGAATGGCAGCGGGATCTCAAGCCCGCCCGCATAGGGGGTACCGCCCGGTACAGTATGGCAGACCATGCAGTCTGCGGCTCGCGCGAGATATTCGCCCCGCTTGATCGGATCGGCGCCGGCGAGTTCGGGGGGAACGCCGGTCGGATTGGCGGCATGATAATCCGCCAGCGCCACCGTCGAGCCGCCGGCAAAGGCCAACGGGCCGGGAACGAAGGTGTGCCAGAGATACATACCAATCGCGGCCAGTATAACGGCGGCGATGATGACGGAAGCGGCACGCGTGCGCATCGCGCTTACACTTTGTTGACCGCGAGCGCGGCGCGGTCGATCGGCAGCCGGCGCAGCGCCACGCCGGTCGCTGCGTAAATCGCGTTGCGCAACGCCGGCGGTCCGGCGGTCGCCCCAGTTTCGCCGATGCCGCCGGGATCCTCGCTGCTTTTGATGACATGCACTTCGATGTTCGGGACTTCGTCAATGCGCAGCACGCGGTAGTCGTTGAAGTTCGATTGACGCACGCGGCCCTTGTCGATGGTGATCTCGCCCCAGAGCGCGGCGGTGAGGCCGAAAACCAGCCCGCCTTGCAACTGCGCCACGATCGTGTCGGGATTGACCGCGATGCCGGTGTCGACCGCCGACGTCACGCGGCGCAAATGAACCTCGCCGTTATTGTCCACTTCGGCCTCGACCACGGTGGCAATGAAGCTGCCGAAGGACGGCTGCACGCTCACGCCGCGACCGGCGCGAGGCGGCAACGGTTGGCCCCAGCCGGACTTTTCCGCGACGAGATCGAGCGCGGCTTTCAGGCGTGGATTATTTCCGAGCATGCCACGCCGGAACGCGACCGGATCCATATTCGCCTTGCGCGCCAATTCATCCATGAAGGATTCGGTGGCGAACACATTGTTGTTCGGGCCGACGCCGCGCCAAAATCCGGTCGGTACGGCGGGCGGTTCGGCGCGCACATATTGCACCTGGCGATTGGGAATGTCGTAAGGCATGTCCACGGCGCTGTCGACGGCGTCGATATCGATGCCGTTGATAAATATGGATGGCGCCCAGCGCGCCATGATTGACGAGCCGGAGACCTTGTATTTCCAGGCAACGATCTTGCCGTTCTGCAGGCTTGCCGAGATGGTGTCGCGATAGACCGGACGATAGATGTCGTGCTGAATGTCCTCCTCGCGCGTCCAGATCACCTTCACCGGCGTTTCGACCTGTTTGGCGATGCGCACGGCGCTCGCCACCATGTCGGCCTCAAGCCGGCGACCGAAGCCGCCGCCGATATAGTGATTGTGGACGCTCACGTTCGCAATCGGCAAACCGGCGACCTTTGCAGCCGCTTGTTGAGCGCGGCTGATAACTTGCGTGCCGGTCCAGATTTCGCAGGCGCCGGGCGTAAGCCGGACGGTGCAGTTCTGCGGCTCCATGGTCGCATGCGCTAAGAACGGCAGTTCGTATTCGGCGTCGTATCTGTCGCCCTGGACGAGGCCTTTTGCGACATCGCCGATCGACTTGGCGATGACGCCATCCTTCTGGCTTGCGGCGCGCAGATTGCTCCAGATGTCGCTCGAACGGAGCTGCGCGTTCGGCCCATCGTCCCAAGCGATAACGAGCGCATCGAGCCCCTTCTTCGCGGCATACATATGATCCCCGACCACCGCGACCAAATCGTCGAGCACGACGACTTTCTGCACGCCCGGAATTTTCCTCGCAGCGCTGTCGTCGACATGCGCAACTTTGCCGCCGAAGACCGGACTTTGCGCAAGGGTCGCGATTTTCATGCCTGGCACTATCGCGTCGATAGCGTAAACAACCTTGCCGTCGCTCTTGTTGGGCGTATCGAAGCGCTTGAGCGGCTTGCCGATCAGGGTGAAGTCTTTCGGATCTTTCAGCGGCGGATTCGTCGGTACCGGAAGCGCGCCGGCCGCGTCGGCGAGTTCGCCATAGGCCGCGGTGCGTCCGCTCGCCGCGTGCATGACTTTACCGTTCGAGGCGGTGCAGCTTGCCGGATCGACCTGCCATTGCGACGCTGCTGCCTGAACCAACATGGCGCGCGCCGACGCGCCGGCAACCCGCAGCGGCTTCCAGAAGGCACGGATGGAATTGGAATTGCCGGTCACCTGAATGCCGAAGATTGGATTGCCATAAAGCTTGTCGTTTGGCGGCGCGTGCTCAAGGACGACTTGGGAGAGATCGGCATCGAGTTCCTCGGCGAGGATCATCGGCACCGCCGTATAGACGCCTTGTCCCATTTCCACTTGCGGCATGACCAAGGTCGTCTTGCCGCCATGGTCGATGCGAATGAAGGCATTGGGCGCGAACTGTCCCGGCGGATTATCGGGCGGTTGCTCCGGTTCGTTCGCGGCTCGCACAGGCAGATGAAAGGTCAGGACAAAACCTCCCGCCATCCCGACTTTCAGTAGAACGCGGCGCGAAGGCAGTGTTGTTTTGGTGTCAGCGTGCATGGCCATACTCCTATGCGTCGCCGGCGGCGCGTTTGATCGCCGCGCGGATGCGCACATAGGTGCCGCAGCGGCAAATATTGCCCGCCATGGCGGCATCGATATCGGCATCGTCCGGATTGGCATTGGCCGCAAGCAGCGCCGCTGCCGACATGATCTGGCCTGACTGGCAATAGCCGCACTGGATCACTTCGAGGTCGAGCCAGGCCTTCTGCACCTTGGCGCCCGCTTCGGTCGCGTCGACGCCCTCGATCGTGGTGATCGCGCGATTACCGATCGAGCCGACCGCGAGCAGGCAGGAGCGCACCGGCTTACCGTCGATATGCACTGTACAGGCGCCGCACTGGGCGATCCCGCAGCCGAATTTGGTGCCGGTCAGGCCGAGCAGGTCTCGCAGCACCCACAATAGCGGCATGTCGTCTGGCGCTTCGACATCCCGGCTCTCGCCGTTGATATTGAGCTTCATGGCGCGGGTCTCCGCTCTGCCATCCCAGCGTCGGCATTATGCGCGCCCGCGATGTAGTTGCCCAGAGGTTAGGCGAATATCAGGATTGCCCGGTTCGCCCGAATGCGGAAAACTTGCGAGATGCCGCCGCGATCGCGGTTCAAAACACGCGGCCGGGCCGGCGGCTTATTCCATGGCGCGCTGCAATGCGCGCTCCAGCGCAGCATCGAGCCCGCGAGCGACCGCCGAAACCCGTTCGTCGTCAAACTGACCGAAAAGGCTTGACGGTTTGTCATATTCGAAAATCGAACTACCCGTCTCGTCTTCATAGAGTATGACGCGCAGCGGCGCATAAAGGCCCGCCGCCAACCGATGGCGGGTCATCTTTGCCGCGGTGAGGGGGTTGCCGATCTCGTATTGAACCGCCTTAATTGAGCGCCCGATGATTTTCAACACTTCTCCGTGATCGCGCTGCAGAAAAATCGCGAGTTCGGATCCTTGTTCAAGCTTGTGTTTCAGCCGCTCGATTTCACCAGCGGCGACAAGTTGGAAGATTTCTTCGTCGAGTTTCGGGACCAGCCGTTCAAGATTTGCTTTGACCGCCGCAAATGGCTTGTTCGATCGGATCGTGACATGATCGATCTTGACGGCTCGTTCACTGCTCACGAAATCGCGCAAGGTGGTGGCTCCCTCTTGGTTTAACGGTCCCTACCTGGGCCGGCCATGATTTCTCTGACGCCGGAAACAGCGAAAGCCTGTTTCACGAACGAGTCATGAAACTGAAAACAGCGAACCTCGACCGGCATCAGGCTAGGTTAACATCGGACGTGCGGCAGCTCACGTTAAAGCGTCGAGATCGGACCGGATTACGATCCTACCACCAAGCGGTAATTCGAGACGTTGCGGTTCTAACGTTCCGGAGAGGGGCTAGGAATGAAAATCAGCTCGATCTTGCAGCGGTTACACGGCTCCGTCAGCGATTCAGCCGGCACAATCGTCTTTGGAATGGAAGACGGAACTGTGTCCATCTTCGGCTTGATCTTCGGCGTAGCGGCGACGACGGCCGACGCAAAAACAGTGCTGATCGCTGGGGCCTCCGGCGCCGCCGCAGCGGCGGTCTCGATGATGGCCGGGGCTTATCTCGATGTCGAGACCACACGAGACGAGATCAATGCAACCCGTTCGTCTTGGCATGCCGCTTCGGGTTCCGCCGCGTCTCTTTCGAGCCGCCTTGCGGAGGCGGGTCTCACATCCGAGCAATCCGATGCGCTTGCTTTCGCCGTGCAAAAGGACCCCAACGCGATCGGAGGACTACTCGCTCTACAGGGCGTGTCTGCAACGCCACTAAATCCCTGGGAGCAGGTGTTGTGGACGCTGCTTGCAGACTTTCTTGCGGCCGCGGTTCCAATCTTACCCTTCGTGTTCTTTCCAATCCTTCAGGCCAGGATTGTCTCCGGCGCAGTCACGGTGGCTCTGCTTATCGGGCTCGGCGTTGGGCGTGCGCAAATCGCGTCTTCGCCAGTGGCCTGAGTGATGGGGCAAGAGCAAATGATTTGTCCCTTCGGCACGGGCTTGTCGAAGCCCGGGAATGTCGCCTCCTCGGTGCTTCTAAAACAGATTCCACCATCGCACTGAGCATAAGCGCCCGAGCCGCCGCTCGGGCAGGTGTAGACCGCGCCGCCTCCCTGCGGCGAGGCGATTGATTCAGGCAGACCATAGGTGCTGATCATGTATTTGTTGTCCGCGCCCGCGGCATTGGTCTCGCAGATGTCCTCGCCCTTGCCCATGCTAAACGGCAGGCTGATGCTATTGCCGTGTTTCACGTCGCACTGACAGTAGGCGACACCGTCGTACACATTGCAGCGTGCCGCAGCACAAAGGGCGTAGGTCTGATTTTTGCAGACCTTGAATGATGCGCCTGACATCGCCTCAAGGAGCGTATCGAGGCAACCTTTTGAAAGCTGGCCCATCTTGTCCTGAACACAGGCTTTAACGCGTCCGATGTCAGGTAGCTCGCTTGAGCAGAGGTGCCATACATCGGCGCCGCAGGCCCGGACGATCCCGATATCTCTCTCCAAGCGCTCCTGAGCCGTCGAGGGCGCGGTCAAGCCTGCCATCAACATCAGTGCAAAGGAAAGCCCTCCGCCGATCAGCCGTACCTGCGCGCTCGCCTTCACACCAACTAACATTACCTTCTTCATGTGCCGCTCCCTTACAACTTTTCTCGGCTCATCCAGGCGCCGACCAGCAAGACAGCAATGATGAAGTGTGCCGCAGCAGCCGGCCAGAGCAGCACGCCAACGTTCACCCCGCCCACGCCAACATAGATAAGAAAGACCACCGCAAGCAGGCTAAGCGCGAGAAGTGGCACCAACGCCTGCCGGTTCTCGCTCTCGAACGCGCGCGGCCAACACCCTAGCGCAAGACAGATCATCACAAGGCCGGAAATTCTGCCGACGAGATCACCAGTGGCGTTCATGTCCGACCCAAATAGCAGCCTGGCCAGCAACGACGGGCCAATAACCAAGCCGGCGCCGGTGAGAACTTCAAGGCCGGTGGCCACCGCGACCGATAGTGCCCGAGACCGCGCACCGCTCATCGTTCCACGCGCTCTCCGCTCTTTCTTCATTAAAATCATGGCAACATGGAATACGCGCAAACAATTTGACTTGGATCAAAACACCGCCGCGCTAGGCCACCGCCGCTCTCAGAGATTTCCAAGGGGCTTTAAACAGATTTTGGGAGCGGTGATTGGGAAGTAGGAATGCTTAAGTCTGGCAAATTCCTCGAAGCGATATCGAAAGCTGTTGCGACCCACTGTTCGGTTCCATTCGCGACGGGTCGCAAATTCAAGGCGGATGCGGTTATGGCGGCCTTGAGCAAATTACCTCAAGGTTCCGTTGATGACACATCGCGGTTATTGATTCCCCGCGCTTGCGTATGACATAGCCAGCAATTGAGAGCGTCCAGGTCAAAATTGGCACAAAGGCGATTGATCGTGTCGCCAAGCCGTTAAAAACTACGCCAGAGTGGTCGCCGCGCGGCATGGGCGCCGAAGTATCCGGCATACAACAGAGAGCAGGGCTGACAGCCTATGATTGTATATGATGAATAGACGATTCGCGGTTGCGCCGATGATGGAATGGACCGACCGGCACTGCCGCTTTTTCCATCGGCTGTTGACACGCCGGGCGCTGCTCTACACTGAAATGCTCACCACCGGTGCGGTGCTTCATGGCGACCGCGCGCGGCTTCTGCGCTACGATCCGGCCGAACATCCCTTGGCGCTGCAGCTCGGCGGGGCCGATCCGCGGTCGCTCGCGTCGTGCGCGCGCAGCGCAGCCGATTTGGGATTCGATGAAGTCAATCTCAACGTCGGCTGTCCGTCCGACCGCGTGCAAGAGGGCCGCTTCGGCGCGTGCCTGATGGCGGAACCGCGGCTCGTCGGCGACTGCATCGCCGCGATGAAGGCCGCCGTCGCCATTCCCGTCACGGCGAAATGCCGAATCGGCATCGACGATCAGGATCCGGAACGGGCACTCGAAGACTTTTCGGAGGCGGTCGGACAAGCAGGAGCGGATGCCCTCATCGTGCATGCCAGGAAGGCGTGGCTCGAGGGACTATCGCCGAAACAGAACCGCGAAATTCCTCCGCTCGACTACGATCGGGTCTATCGCCTTAAAGCTTCGCATCCGCGCCTGCCGGTCGTACTCAACGGCGGGATCGGCAGCGTCGCGGAGGCGCTGTCGCACCTTCGCCGCGTCGATGGCGTGATGATGGGCCGCGCCGCCTATCAAGAGCCGTGGCGGCTGCTTGCCGTCGATCCGCAGATATACGGCGAAGCGGCGCCTTTCACATCGCCGCGTTCGGCGGCAATGGCGCTCGTTCCCTATATCGAGCGCGAGCTCGCCGAGGGAACGCGGCTCCACGCCATCACCCGGCATTTGCATGGGCTGTTCCGAGCGGTGCCGGGCGCCCGCGCGTTCCGCCGCGAGCTCGCAAAGGCCAGCGCGTCCCCGCCAGCCGGCGCAGAGCTTCTTATCCAGGCGATGGCGCTGGTCGCCGACGGGGGCCTGGACAGCGAGCAAGCGGCGGCGTAGCGAAACGGTTCGGCCGGCGCAGTGAAAGAATAAGCGGCAGCATGGTTCTTGGCGTTCCGTCAGGCGAGATCCTTTGGCTCGCTTTGGCCATCGTCGCCGCCGGTATCATTACCGGACTGCTTGCCGGCCTATTCGGCATCGGCGGCGGCGCGGTAATCGTGCCCGTGCTCTACGAAATCTTCCGCTTGCTTGGCGTGCCCGAAGGTGTGCGCATCCAGCTTTGCGTGGGCACCTCGATCGCCATCATCGTGCCGACGACGATCCGGTCTTTTCTCGCGCATCGCGAGAAGGGTATGGTCATCCCGCGCGTCATCCGGCTATGGGCGGTGCCCGCCGTGCTCGGCGTTACGTGCGGCGCCATTATCGCGGTATTCGCGCCGCCCTCGGTGTTCAAGATCGCCTTCATCGCGATCGCAAGCTTCATTGCGATCAAATTTCTCTTCGCCGGCGATCGCTGGAACCTCGGCGGCGATCTCCCCGGCGCCACGGCGATGACAGCCTATGGTTTCGTCATCGGGCTGGCGAGCTCCTTGATGGGCGTGAGCGGAGGTTCGCTCTCGAACATCGTTCTCACGCTCTACGGCAAGCCGATCCATAACGCGGTCGCTACGTCGGCGGGGCTCGGCGTGCCGATCACGATCGTCGGCACGCTCGGTTATATCCTGGCCGGCCTACCGCATCAGGCTCTGCTGCCGCCGCTCTCGCTCGGCTTTGTCTCGCTCATCGGATTGGCTGTGATGGCGCCGCTGTCGAGCCTTGCCGCGCCTTACGGCGCCCAGCTTGCTCACAGATTGTCGCGGCGCGCGCTCGAAATCGCATTCGCGATTTTTCTTATCCTGGTTTCGCTGCGCTTTCTTGTCAGCCTGTTCCAAACTTAAGGTTTTTGATGGGGCATGATCTTTTGGCAAAATCGGCCACCGCCGGTCGCCCTAAGGATAGCCCTTGAGCACCAGCCGGTCGCCGTTGACCTGCCAGCCTTGCAGCCGGTTGAGAAAGCTCATGCCGAGAAGGCTCGTCCGCAATTGGCCCGGCTGAACTACCAAGGCCTCGACGGAACGTTCTTCGAGACCGCCGACCGCAATACGATCGAGCGTGACCGGCGCGGCGCTGGTGCGGCCATTCGCGGTTTCGATACTCACCGTGTAGTTCAGCATCGCGAGCGGCAAGCCGGCGGCCTTGGCGTCGTCCTGGGTCAGCACGACCGAACTCGCGCCGGTATCGAGTACCATGTGGACCCGCGCGCTGTTGACTTGGGCGGAAATGAAAAAGTCCCCGCCATTTGTGCGCGCCACCTCGACGGTGCGGCCGTGGGAGACGACGTGCCCCGGCATCAGTTCGACGAGAACCCGGTCGGCGACCTCATGCACTTCGAACCGATACGAATAGCCGACCACCAGCACGAGCCCGACCGCCGCCCACAACAGCGTGGCGATCAGCGCTTGCGCGAAACGTTCGCGAAATATCGTCAGAAACGTCGCCCCAAGGAACACCAGGAGTACGATCCTGTAGGCGAGCGATCCGAAGTCTTCGGTCGATAGCGGTCCTACCGTTCCCGCGCCATGCCTGGCGATGAGGACGAGGATCGCGATCAAAATGCCGAGCAAAAGAATAAAGAACAGGCGCTGGCGCACGTGAAATATCCCCAAGGCCGACGCGCTCAGCGCAGCCGATTGCCGCATTGGCTTCTTCGAAGGTGGCGACCCGCACCATAGACACGGGGTACAAGAACGCAATCCCCGCGATTGCCTTGCTGTCCCGGTTGAAGTCGGGCCGCCAACGCACTCTCATCCTTGATGATTTTCAGGCGCCCGCGCCGGACACAACCCGTTTGGCGCGAAGCGGGACCTCGCCGGAGGACGATGAAGGCGGCGTCCGCGCTTGCGCTTGAATGCGCGGCGCCTCTTCGGCGATCGGGGGCAGCGCCGCCATGGCCCGTTCCGGTGGGAAGGCGACAACGATTTCGGTGCCGATGCGCAACTTCGATTTAAGCGAAAAACTGCCGCCGTGCAGGTCGACGAGATTTTTGGCGATCGGCAAACCGAGGCCGGCGCCCTGTTCGGCCGTTTTGATCGAGTTCGAGCCCTGGCCGAAGGAAGCGAGCACGACCGGTATTTCCTCCTCCGGAATGCCGGGGCCGGTGTCCTTGACGCTCATATATTGCCCGCCGGATGCGGTATAGCCGACTTTGAGCCAGATTTCGCCGCCCTGCGGCGTGAACTTAATGGCGTTCGAGAGCAGGTTAAGGCAGATCTGCCGCAACGCGCGCTCGTCGGCCCATAGTCGCGGCATGTCGGGTTCGAATATTTCGTAGATTTTGATGCCGCGATTGCCGGCGCGCAGTTTCAGCAAATAATGGCAATCTTCGACGACGCGGCGAAGCGAGACGGCGTCTTCGTTCAGTTCGTAGCGTCCGGCCTCGATGCGCGAAAGGTCGAGAATTTCGTTGATGAGATTGAGAAGGTGCACGCCTGAATTATGGATGTCGGCGGCATATTCCTTGTATACCGGCGCGCTGTGCGGTCCGAAAATTTCGCTCTTCATCACCTCGGAAAACCCGAGAATGGCGTTAAGCGGGGTCCGCAATTCGTGGCTCATCTGGGCGAGAAAACGCGATTTGGCGATATTGGCGCTTTCGGCGCGGCGGCGCGCCTCGTCGGAAATTGATTTCGATTGTTCCAGTTCGCCGATCAGCGAGTCCTTTTCCGCCCGCGCTTGCAGCGTCACCAGCGTCGTTGAATAGAGCCGATAAGCTAAAAGCGAAAAGCATCCTTCGGCGGTCAACGCCATAACGGCGAGAATGTAGTTGTGCAGATCGCCTTTGACCGCGAAATCGAGCGCAACCGCGATCGTCACCGGCAATGTCAGCGCCAGCACGGCGATCGGCAAGCTTGACGCCAGCATGCTCGAAATCGCCACCACCAGAAGCATAACGAACAACATAAAGGTCGAAGCGCGGTCATCCGCGCCGATCGGATTGCTCAGAACGAAAGTCCAAGCCATGCCGAAAAATAGATCGAACGTGATGAAGCGAATGCGCCACGATCTGAGCTGCACGGCCGGGCGCGCTTCGGCGAGAAACTCCCGGCATTCGTGGATCATAATGAAGTGAATGAATAGCGCGCCCGCGACCCAGACGCTGGACGCGAAGGCGCCTGTCCAAAGCCCAGACAGCACGCCGATCATCACCACCAAGAGCAGAATGACGGGCGAGGCGGAAACGCGGTTCTGCGCAAACGTGCGCAGCAATTCATAGTCGAACACCGCTCGCGTGCCGCTTGTCGAGGTCAGCCGGTCGCGCGCCTCGCGCACGTGCTGCGACGATAGCCGCCGCTGCGCCGCTGGGGCGGCGGCAGGCGAGGCGACCTCATGCGTTTCACTCATGGTGTCGGGTCACGGTCTGGGACCGCCTCGAACCGTCTTGGGTACGGTCTTGGACCGTCGATAACCGCAGTACCTTGGTGCAAATTTCTTAAGGGGAGGCTTAAAGCGCGTGCGGCAAACGGAGAGGCCGCAATACTTTGTTTACGCTTTGGGCAAAGCGGGGGCGCTTCGCGTTGTCCGCCGTTCTGGCGAGAGGAGACGTACCGCGCTAAGGTTGTGCCGCCGGACGGCGAGGCGACGGTGAGGCGATAGCGATGAAGCTTTACGATGGCGGCCGCGCTCCCAATCCGCGGCGGGTGCGTATTTTTCTGGCCGAGAAAGGCGTCAAGGTTCCGACCGAGCAGGTCGATCTCGGCGCGCTTCAGCAGCGGACCGAAGCCTATACCGCCATCAATCCGATGCAGCGGGTGCCGGCGCTCGTGCTTGACGACGGCACCGTTATCGCGGAATCGATCGCTATCTGTCGCTATTTCGAAGCGCTCTATCCAAACCCGCCGTTATTCGGCGTTGGCGCGCTCGGCGGCGCGCTCGTCGAAATGTGGAACAGGCGCGCCGAACTTCATTTGCTGTTTCCGGTCGCGGCAATATTCCAGCATCTACATCCGGCCATGAAGCAAATGGTCAATCCGCAAGTCCCGGCATGGGGCGAGGCGAACAAGCCGCGGGTGACCCAATTTCTGGAGTTTCTCGACGGTGAGCTCAAGAGCCGCCCCTATATTGCCGGGCCGGATTACACCGTCGCCGATATTACAGCGCTGGTCGCGGTCGATTTTATGCGCGTGTCGAAGCTCGCGGTGCCCGACACTCTCGGCAATGTGCTGCGCTGGCACAAAGAGGTCTCGGCGCGCCCCAGCGTGGCGGCATAATCCTCCTCCCCAAACAAGCACCGATCGGACCCGGTCCCGGCATCTGCCTTGTCATCCATTGGCCTAGGCATCCTTTGGCCTTGTCGCCGCATCGTTCATTGACGTCGTTCTTTGGCCCTATAGTTCGTTGACCTGTCCGTCTTTGGCTTTGCCTTTTGCGCCTCCTAAAACCGCGGGATTGGATAAAAGCCCCCGTGACACAAAGAGTTAGAGTCTCGACTGTCGTTTCCGGTTGAACGGATGCGCCGATTGGCCGCCTTGTCCAAGCGGCAACAAAAGCTGCTATCACATCTGTCGAGGATGAGGCTGCAAAGCACCGTCCACGCTGCGAAAAACGGGGAGGTTTCGGTGTTGTCACTCCGTGCGCCCGCCGGCGCCATGATTGCAGGCCTCGCGCTTGCTCTATCCGCCGCACATGGCGCCTACGCCGAGGATTGGCCGGGCCGGCCGATCCGGGTCATCAGCCCGTTTCCCGCCGGCAGCGCCTCGGACACCGTGAGCCGTGTCGTGCTCGACCGGGTTTCGCAACTGCTCGGCCAGCCGATGGTGATCGAGGCCAAGCCCGGCGCGGGCGGCATCGTCGGCTTCGCCGATGTCGCCAAATCCGACCCCGACGGCTACACGATCGTGGCCAGTTCGACGTCGCTGGGTACCGGAATGGTGCTGCACAAAAGCCTGCCATACGACCCCCTGAAGGATTTCATTCCGGTCGCCATGATGGGCGTCCAGCCGAACGTGCTCGTTGCTTCGAAACAAGACGGATTCAAAAGCGTTGCGGATCTGGTCGCGGCCGCCAAGGCAAAGCCCGGTACGCTGACTTTTGCCTCCGCGGGCGTCGGCTCGTCGTCGCACATGGCCGGCGAGCGCCTCCGCCTCGCCGCCAAGATCGACGTTCGGCATGTGCCGTTCCGCGATACCGGGCTGACGGAAGTGATGGCCGGGCGCATCGACTACTATTTCATCCCGCTTGCGGCGGCGGCTTCCGCTCTCGGCAGCGGCAAGCTAGACGTGCTGACGGTGAGTTCGCCCAAGCGGGTGGCCTTGCTGCCTGACGTGCCTTCGATCGTCGAAGCGGGTTACCCCGACGCTACATTCCGTTTCTGGGTCGGGCTATCGGCCCCGGCGCATACGCCGCGGCCGATTATCGACAAGCTGCACCACGCGACCGAAAAGGCGCTGCAGGATCCGGCCTTGCGGGAAAAATTGGCGAAGCTCGGGGTCGAGCCGGTGCAAATGAGCGTCGACGAATTCGGCGCGTTCGTCAAAGACGATCTTGCCGCGACCGTGCAGCTCGCCAAGGAGGCGCATATCGAGCCCGTCGATTAACCGCCGAGCCGCCGCTATCGGTTCAGCAGCGCGATGAGGCTCGATGTATCCCAGCGCTTGCCGCCCATCGTCTGCACTTGCGAATAAAACTGATCGACCAGCGCCGAGACCGGCAGATGGGCGCCGTTGCGGCGGGCCTCGGCTAAGCAAATGCCGAGGTCCTTGCGCATCCAATCGACAGCGAAGCCAAAATCGAACTTGCCGGCGACCATCGTTTTGTAGCGGTTCTCCATCTGCCAGGATTGCGCGGCGCCTTTGGAAATCGTGGCGATCAGCTTTTCGATATCGAGACCTGCCTTCATCGCAAAATGCAGGCCTTCCGCCAGGCCCTGGACGAGGCCGGCGATGCAAATCTGGTTGACCATCTTGGCGAGCTGGCCGGAGCCCGGAGCGCCCATGAGATTGCAGGCGCGCGCATAAGCGGCGATCACCTTTTCCGCTTTGGCGAACGAGCCTTCGTCACCGCCGCACATCACCGTCAGCACGCCGTTCTCGGCGCCGGCCTGTCCGCCCGAAACCGGCGCGTCGACGAAATCGAAGCCCCGCTTTTTACCTTCGGCATAAAGCTCGCGCGCGATCTCGGCGGAGGCGGTGGTGTGATCGACGACGATGGCGCCTTTGCGCGCGCCGGCAAAAACGCCGTCCTTGCCGAGCATGACTTCGCGCAGATCGTTGTCGTTGCCGACACAGGCTATGACGAAATCCTGGCCTTCCGCCGCCTGCTTGGGCGTGGGCGCGCTCCTGCCGCCATGCTGAGCCACCCACTTTTCCGCCTTGGCGGAGGTGCGGTTGTAAACCGTCACCTCATGGCCGCCCTTCGCCTTGAGATGTCCCGCCATTGGGTAGCCCATCACCCCGAGCCCGACGAATGCGACCTTGGCCATCGTGTCCTCCTTAATGCGGTCCCGGTCATGGCCCGGCGGACGGCCGGGCGTCAACACTGTCGCGCACCGATTGACCGGGACGGGGACTGGCCTATGTAGAGTTCGGATTTTTTCGGTGCCCCGACCAATGACCGCCTCGAAAGACGATGTGCTCGCCGCGCTCGCTGAGATTTCCGGCCCCGACGGCGCGCCGCTGCCGGCGAGCGGTAAGTTGTCCGAAATCGTCGTCGCCGACGGCAAAGTGTTCTTTTCGATCACTGTCGAAGCCAGAGCGGTCAAGGAGTGGGAAACGGTGCGTGAGCGGGCGCAGCGCGCCGTTGCGGCGCTGCCGGGCATCGCCTCGGTGATGGTCGCGCTCACCGCGGAGCGCGCGGCCGGCGCCGCGCCGCGTCCGCAAACGGCTTCGCCACCGCGTACCGGCGGCGCACCGGGCGGCCACGCGGCGTCATCGCCGGCCGGCATTCCCGGCATTGCATCGATTATCGCGGTCGCCTCCGGCAAAGGCGGGGTCGGCAAGTCGACCACCGCGGTCAATCTTGCGCTCGCTTTGCGCGAGTTCGGGCTTAAGGTCGGCATTCTCGACGCCGATATCTACGGGCCCTCGATGCCGAAACTCCTCGGCATTCGCGAGCGGCCGCAGAGCGCGGGCGGCAATCGCCTGCGCCCGATCGAGCGTCACGGCATGGCGGTGATGTCGATCGGTTTCCTGATCGAGGAAGAGACCCCGATGATCTGGCGCGGGCCGATGGTGATGTCGGCGCTCACGCAAATGCTGCGCGAGGTCGAATGGGGCACGCTCGACGTCATGGTCGTCGATATGCCGCCGGGCACCGGCGACGCGCAATTGACCATGGCGCAGCAGGTGCCGCTCAAAGGCGCGGTCATCGTTTCGACGCCGCAGGACCTCGCTTTGATCGACGCGCGGCGCGGCATCGCCATGTTCCGGCGCGTCAATGTGCCCGTCCTCGGCATCGTCGAGAACATGAGCACGTTCGTCTGCCCGCATTGCGGCACGCGCTCCGATATTTTCGGCCATGGCGGCGGGCGGCGCGAGGCGGAGCGGCTCGGCGTTCCGTTCCTCGGCGAAGTGCCGCTCGACATTACGATCCGCGAAAAATCCGACGCCGGGTTGCCGGTCGTCTCGGCGGCGCCGGACAACCCGCATGCGCAGTATTACCGCGCCATCGCCGCGCGGGTGCGCGACGGCCTCGCCGCGTCAGGCCGCCCCGCGCCGAAAATCGTCATCGAGGCTTAGGCCTTAGCGGAACAAGCGTTCGCCTCAACGGCCCGCAAGGGCGGCAAGTGAACCGATAATCGACGCCAGCAACCGCCGACCGCAATGGTGAACGGCGAAGACTGGATTTCCAGCGCGCCGCGATCCTTTCGATATGAAAACGATGACGGTTCTGGTGCGCCGCCAATGCTAGCGCTGACCGGCGAGCGGGGTCGAATGGCCGGTCGTGTGGAGCGGCGGCTCGTCGGCTTCGGTGAGCGAGACGCCGCAATATTGGCAGCTATAGACGCAAAGCTGCGGCAGACCGCCGATGCCCGGAATGGTCCGCTTCAGATGCATGGCTTTCGAGCAGCTCGGGCAGGGCGGAGTAGTATGCCTATCCATGACGGCAGCATGACATGGGCGGGTCCGGCGGCATTGACCTAGGTCAAGGCCGGTTTGGGCGTTGATAACGCGCGCAAAATTCTCGAGTGCTCGTCTCTCGCGCGGACAAATGCAATCTGGCGATAGCACTACGGTTGGCGGCGTCGAAAAAGGCCGCTCGGCGGCAGCTACGCTCTTTGTTTGTCGGTGTCGGTCGGCTTCTTGGCGCGCTCTTCTTCGAGCAACATGCTGATACGCAGGCGTTCGGATTCGTCGGTGACGCTCCGCAGCAGCCTCTCATAGTGCTCGATATTCAGGCGCTGAATGAACCGATCCATGACGCGCCTCCGCAATTGATTTTTCGCGACCTGGATTGCGACTTGGACTGTTTTAAAGTCTGCGCCTAATCGAAAGGTGAGTCGAATTCAAAATGTTTGCCATCACACACAATTGAAAATCGAAACCGCTGGCAGCCCGGCGGCTCTACGGCCGACCTGAACCGAGAATCCGATCTGGACCGATAATGAGGACGTGCGGTGCTTCGTTTACCGGCGATCGCTGCCCGCGACCTTACCGGTTTTGGCGTTGACCAAGTGAACGCGCGCGCAAGCGGTGCAGGTCACCATTTGATAGGTCGCGGCATCATCGTCTGGCGTGGGGTCGGCGGAATAGCCCTGAACGTTGAAGCCGGTGATTGGGCAGCGATAGACGAAAGCGGTCATCGGAACTCTTTGTAGGTCCCGCCGTTCGGCCGGCAACTCAGGAAAACTACGTAAGGCCTTGGATTCACGATCGTCCGCCCCACCGGGCGTTTGGGAGCGTGATCAGCGGCTCGACATTCGCGGCGGCGCGCAGGGCGCCGGTGAAGCCGGCGGTGCTTGCCGGCAGGCTGGATCGGGCACCATCGCCACCGTGAAGCGCGTGGAAATGCGAAAGAGGCCGCCAGCGGAGAGGGCGGCCTCTTCCTTGCGACCGGTCGGCGGGATTTTTCTAAAGCGGCCAGCCGCAATAATACCAGTGCGTGCAGTACCCGACGGTTATCGCTCGTCCCTCGGCGTTGCTCCCGGCGCGCTCCAGCGCGTCATCGGCCACGTCGAAACATGCGATGTCGAAGGCCTCGACGTCGAAAGCCGCAAATGCCACGCCGCTTGTGCCGCCGGCGTCGCGGCGCGCGCGGCGGCTGCCAATCTCTTCGGCAATGCTGCATTCGGCATTATTCATCGGAATTAATTTACACGGGCGGCAGGTATTTTTATTGATCCGGATCAAAACCGAACGATAGAGCTACCGCTTCTTCGCCCGCGCGCCATTTTGCGCCACTGCGGCCTTCACGAGAGCCTTGAACGCGCTCGCATCGACCGTCTCCCCTTCGTGGATGTCTATCGCCCGCCGGGTATTGCCTTCCAGGCTTGCATTGAAGAGGCGCGATGGGTCCGGGATTTTGGCCCCCTTGGCGAAGGTGAGCTTGACGACCTTCGTGTACGACTCACCGGTGCAGACGATCCCGTGGCGCGACCAGACCGGAGTGCCCCGCCACTTCCACTCCTCGGTTATCTCGGGCTCGGCTTCGAGAACGAGCGCCCGCATGCGGGCGAGCGTCTCTCCGCGCCATCCCCCAAGTTCGCGGATCCGCCGGTCGATGAGTCGGGAAGCGGTTTGTCCGCTTGCTTGCTCATGGCGCGGCGGCGCCTGCCGGCTCGGCGCTGCTCCCGGCCGATGCTTTTTTCGCGGCGACTTGCGGGAGGGAGAGGCATTCTTGGGGTGTCGCGCCATCGAGGAATGATAGCGCAATCAAAAAGGACCGCCTCGAAATTTCAAAAGGATCCGTGGAAGACGGAAAGGGGCTGTACCCGGCCGAGGCGCCTCTACCGGATCGGTTGCAATTAAGCGGCCGCGTATCCTCACTTACGATTTTCAATGATCACCCGCCAAAAGGGGCCATAGAGCTCAATCAAAAAGGACCAGAGGGATGGAAAGGGGCCGGTACCCTTTTTCCGATGAGAACATATTGCGAACGGAGAACAGATCGTGTACAGTGCGCTTTATCCTCAATGAGGCCAGCGGCGGAGGCCGGCACCTTTCGTGCCCCCCGAATCCCGGTCATAAGGAGCGCGAGAAAATGAGTGCAGCACTTCGTCTCGTCGAAGGATCGTCCATGGACAAATCGAAAGCTCTTGATGCCGCGCTGTCGCAGATCGAGCGTAGCTTCGGCAAGGGCTCGATCATGCGGCTCGGCAAGAACATGCAGTCGATGGACGTGGAAACCGTCTCCACCGGCTCGCTCGGGCTCGACATCGCGCTCGGCATCGGCGGCCTGCCGCGCGGGCGCGTCGTCGAAATCTACGGCCCGGAATCCTCGGGCAAAACCACGCTCGCGCTGCATTGCCTCGCCGAGGCGCAGAAAAAAGGCGGCATCTGCGCCTTCATCGACGCCGAACACGCGCTCGACCCGATCTATGCGCGAAAGCTCGGCGTCAATGTCGACGATCTTCTGATCTCGCAGCCCGATGCCGGCGAACAGGCGCTCGAAATCGCCGATACGCTGGTTCGCTCCGGCGCCGTCGATGTCCTGGTCATCGATTCGGTCGCCGCGCTGGTACCGCGCGCCGAGCTCGAAGGCGAGATGGGCGACAGTCAGCCCGGCCTGCAGGCCCGCCTGATGAGCCAGGCGCTGCGCAAGCTCACCGCCTCGATCAACCGCTCCAACACGATGGTCATCTTCATCAATCAGATCCGCATGAAGATCGGCGTCATGTACGGCTCGCCGGAAACCACCACTGGCGGCCATGCGCTCAAATTCTACGCCTCCGTCCGGCTCGATATCCGCCGCATTGGCGCGATCAAGGAGCGCGACGAGGTGGTCGGCAATCAGACCCGCGTCAAGGTGGTGAAGAACAAGCTCGCGCCGCCGTTCAAACAGGTCGAGTTCGACATCATGTACGGCGAAGGCGTTTCCAAGACCGGCGAATTGATCGATCTCGGCGTCAAAGCCGGCGTCGTGGAAAAGTCCGGCGCCTGGTTCTCCTATGACAGCCAGCGCATCGGCCAAGGCCGCGAGAACGCCAAAGCTTTTCTCAAAGCCAATCCCGATATTGCCGGCAAGATCGATGCCGCGATCCGGCAAAATGCCGGCCTGATCGCCGAAAAGATTCTCGCCGGCGAGGGAGGCGAGGCCGCCGCGGACGACGACGCGGCCGAGGGCTAGCATGATCCGGAAAGAGCCTGCCCCGAATTTGATCGGGGTGAAAACCGGTCTTTCGAAAAGATCGTGCCCCACGAGAAATTCTAAGACTTCGGATCAGTAGCGTACCCGCGTTTCCCTCCCCCCTCGTGGGGGAGGGTAGGGAGGGTTTTCCGATCTTGCCGCTTTAAGAGCCGCGGCGTTCCGCGGTCCACCGTCCGGAGCACGCGCCGCCCGTCCAGGAGCCCATGCCGGCATCGCCGGCCAAGCGGCCGGAGCCCGTGGCGCTCTTGCCGGCCGCACTCACGGTGACGGTGATAGCGCCGGTGTTGCCGACCCTGCCGCTGACGGTGAAATTGGCATCGCCGGCATTGGACAGCGTGCCGTTGGTGATCCGCACCGGATAACGATAGCCGGGATCGCAATCGCCTTTCTCGGTGACGACGGAGACGCTCCACAACCCGTCGTAACGCGGCAGCGCAAAACTCGCGGTACTGACAATTAGGCTTGCGGCGATGCCGGCTGCGGCGGTTGCAGCAAGAAGCGCTGCGAATGCGGCGCGCTGGCTCCGCCCGGGGACACCGCTTAGGGAAATATGGCGAACGGCTTTTGTCATGCTGGCCCCTCTTGGCCGCGGGCCGCAACAATTCCTCCGCCCAAGCGGGCGCAGGCTTGCGGTCCGGGTCAGCTCGTTAGTCGTTTTATGGCGGTGAAAGGTTCAGAAGCGGTTGAAATCGCCCGCTGGACGGCCGCAAAGCCGCCCGTATTGCCGTCAAACGGTCCGATTGTTGAAGGAACCGCAACGCGCCGCCCACCAGAGAGCGTTCCGTGCCGGCGCAAGCACCCGTTAACCAAACAAGCAAGAAGACGGTGCTGCCGCGTTCGTGCCTATCGGCGCGCGATGGAGCGGATTTGTCAGCGTTTTTGCGGCGTTGAAACAAACTTCACGATTGCGTCGCGCGTTTGCGCAATCTGTCGGGCAATCTCCTGCCGCAATTGGATGTTTGAAAGCACACGATCCGCGGCGGGAAGGCTTCCGCCATCTTCAATTTCCCGGCGCGGATTAGCCCCCGGTGATCCCCCGCCGGGGGCATTTCTTTATTTCGGCGGCTTTCGCGGCGCTCTATTTGTTGCGCACGACGGCTGCGTATTCGGGCGCTTGCGTGAGAAAACCGCGGTCCATCATCCAGTCGACTTTTTCCTTAAATTCCTCGGACTGATAAGTCTTGACGCCGACCAGTTCCGGCATCATCCCGTCCCCGCGCTGTTCGGGGGAAAGGTCGCGCAAAACCTCTTGGCGCGAGCGGTCCTCGTTTTCGCGCAACCAGACGATGGCGCGGTTGAGCGCGCGGCGCAGCTTCGCCGCGGTCTCCTCGTCGACGTCGTTGCCGGCGACGATCCCACCCCGCCAGCGCAGATCGGCGAGCGCGCGGCCGCCGGCGGCGCGCGCGCGGCTGACGAGCGGCTCCATCAGGGCGGCGGCTTCGGTTGCCCCGGTCAAAAGCGCGTCGAGCCGGTCGTTGGCGTGAACGAGCTTGATTTCGTCAAAGGCAATGCCGGCCGCTTCGAGCACCTCGATTGCGGCATAGAACGTTCCGGCGTGCCAGGTGACGGCAATGGGAACGTTGCGCAGTTCGCTTAAGGATTGGATTTTCGAATCCTTGCGCACCATCAGCGCGCCGGTGCGCACGGTCGTGTCCAAGCCGATGATCTTGCCGCCGCCGAGCGCCTGGACGCGCTCGATCGCTCCCCATTCGCAGACCGGATAGACTTCCAGGGCGCCCTTCTGCAGCTGCGATTCCTTCCACCGCTGCGAAAAATCCTCGACGCGGCCCGCCGCGCCCTTCGGATTGTCTTCGTGATATTCGACGTTGAGACCTTCGGCGGCGAAGAAGCCCTGCTCGACGGCGACGCGCCAGGGGCGGTCGTGGGCGTTGCTGTCGCTTTGCAGGCGGATGGTCCGGCTCATATCGGGTCCTTTATCTGTCGGTTTATGGCCTCGGCAAAACCAAAGAGCGGGCCGGCAAATTAGACAATCGGCGGGTTCGGTTCAATGTGGCGCCGCCGCAATCGAACGCGGTCGGCGCGCTTTCCCAGGGCATGATTCGGAAAGAGCCTGCCCCGGACTTGATCCGGGGTGGAAACCGGTTATCCGAAAAGATCGCGCCCCATCGAACATCTGGAGCAGTAATCGATTCAGTTTGAAACGATTGCGCTCTAGTCGTCGTCTTCGGCGGCGGGATCGTCCGGCGAAATTCGCTCGTCATAGGCCTGCTCGTCATAACCGTGGCGGCTTGAATAAAACACCAGCCCCATCAGCACAAAACCGACCAGAAGCGAAAGCACGACGCCGATCGTCATTGCGGCATAGCCGGCCGCCGGCATGGGCGGGCCCTCGGCCAACATCCAGGTTCGCACGGCGAGCCAGGCCGATGCCGCCAAAATCCCGAACAAAGCCGCGATCAGCGCGGCCGTCCCGAGCGTGGTCCAGGTTTTTCGCGGTGGCGAATTGGGCGCGTCCATACTCCGCAGATAGGCGTAGCGAAAGCGATTGTCAGCCGGGAAGGCAAATTCGCTCCCCGCGCGCCGCAAGCGGAGGACTTTACGCCGCCATCGCCGCTTTCAGGTTGGCATCGACCTTGTCGAGGAACCCGGTGGTCGAGAGCCACTTCTGATCCGGGCCGACGAGGATAGCGAGGTCCTTGGTCATAAAGCCCGCTTCCACCGTGCCGACGGTGATCTTTTCCAGGGTGGCGGCGAATTTCGCCAGTTCAGCGTTGTTGTCGAGCTTGGCGCGATGCGCAAGCCCGCGGGTCCAGGCGAAGATAGAGGCGACCGAGTTGGTCGAGGTCTTGCGTCCCTTTTGGTGCTCGCGATAATGCCGCGTGACGGTGCCATGGGCGGCCTCGGCCTCGACCACTTTGCCGTCCGGCGTGGTGAGAACCGAGGTCATCAGGCCGAGCGATCCGTAGCCTTGCGCCACCGTGTCCGACTGCACGTCGCCATCGTAGTTCTTGCAGGCCCAGACATAGCCGCCGGACCATTTCAGCGCCGCGGCGACCATATCGTCGATCAGGCGATGCTCGTAGGTGAGATTCTTCGCGGCGAACTTGTCTTTGAATTCCGCGTCGAACACCTCCTGGAAGATGTCCTTGAAGCGACCGTCATAGACTTTGACGATGGTGTTTTTGGTCGAAAGATAAAGCGGATAGCCGCGGTTGAGCGCATAATTCATCGACGCGCGGGCGAAATCGCGGATCGAGTCGTCGAGATTGTACATCGACATGGCGACGCCGCTGCCGGGAAACTGGAATACTTCGCGCTTGATCTCCTTGCCGTCGTCGCCAACGAAGGTGAGGTAGAGCTTGCCCTTTCCGGGTACGCGGAAATCGGTGGCGCGGTATTGGTCGCCATAGGCGTGGCGGCCGATGATGATCGGCTTGGTCCAGCCCGGCACCAGGCGGGGCACGTTCCTGCAGATGATCGGCTCGCGGAAGATGACGCCGCCGAGAATGTTACGGATGGTGCCGTTCGGCGAGCGATACATTTCATGAAGGTTGAATTCCTTCACGCGCGCTTCGTCGGGCGTGATCGTCGCGCATTTCACGGCAACGCCGACCCGCTTGGTCGCCTCCGCGGCCTCGATCGTAATCTGGTCGCGCGTTTCTTCGCGCTTTTGAATGCCGAGATCGAAATACATCAGATCGATATCGAGATAAGGATGGATCAGCTTGTCCTTGATGAGCTGCCAGATGATGCGGGTCATCTCGTCGCCGTCCATCTCGACCACGGGATTGGCGACTTTGATCTTCTTCATCGGATTTAAGGCCTTTACAGCGCGGAATGGACGAAAACGGCGGGGACGGCGCGCATCTCGGAACGACCCCAGCCGCGTCGGCGGCGTGGCTATAGCATCCGCGATGCGGCGGAGAAAGCCGACAAAACTACCGACATGGCGTATTTATGGGCGCCGGCACCGAAAATCCTTCCGCCTTGCAGCTTGAATAAAGCCCTTGCTCGTGGACACCTGTCTTGCCGCGATCAACGGTCAAGTGCGATGGGCACGGTCCGCCTGCGGCGAGTGAGCAGAGGAATGCCCGGAGCAGGCACCGATAAAACCAAGGATTGGAGCTTCGGCCACGCGCCGGTCGTCGTTCTCGTCGAGCCGCAGCTTGGCGAAAATATCGGCGCCGCCGCGCGCGCCATGGCCAATTTCGGTCTCTCGCAGTTGCGTCTGGTCAATCCGCGGCAAGGCTGGCCCAACGACAAGGCGCGGATGATGGCGACCGGGGCGGACCGAATTCTCGACGCTGCGGCGCTATATCCGTCGCTTGCGGCCGCGATCGCCGACTGCACATTCGTTCTGGCCACGACCGCGCGCGCGCACGATCAGGCCAAGCCCGTCGTCGCTCCCGTAGACGCGGTGACGCTGCTCGCGCCTCGCGTCAAGGCGGGTGAAACCGTCGCCGTCCTGTTCGGGCGCGAGCGCAACGGCTTGGAGAACGACGAGGTGGCGCTCGCCGACGCCATCGTGACGCTACCGGTCAATCCCGCTTTCGCTTCGCTCAACCTCGCGCAAGCGGTCGTGATCGTGGCCTATGAGTGGTTCAAGCTTAAAAGCGGCGGTGCGCTTCCTTTCGCCATGCCGGATAAATCGGCGCTGGCGCCAAAACAGCAATTGCTCGCCTTCTTCGAAGCGCTGGAACGCGAGCTCGAAAAGGTCGAATTCTTCCGCCCGCCGGACAAGCGCGAGACCATGCAGATCAACCTGCGCAATATTTTTACGCGCATGCGGCCGACGCAGCAGGACATCCAGACGCTGCACGGCGTGATCATGGCGATCGCACAAGGCCGCAAGGGACCCGCGCGGGGCGGCGTGCTCGATGGGGACGAGGCGGAAATGCTGCGTACGCTGCTCGCTGAGCATGGCGAGGGCCGAGTGCCCAAGGAGCGCGGCCCGGTGCGCGGGCTCGCGCGATTGCTGCGGCGCAACCCGACCGAGGCGGAACGCGCGCTGTGGACGGCGCTCGTCAACGATCGCCGTTTCGCCGGACGCGGCTTCAAGCGCCAGACGCCGGTCGGCGCGCATATCTGCGATTTCGTCTCGTTTCCGCTGCGGCTCGTCGTCGATCTCGTGCCGGTGCAGGAGAGCGACGAAGCGGCGCGGACACGGGCCAGAAAGCGCGCTTGGCTCGCCGAGCGAGGCTATGCCTTCGTCGAGATCCGTTCCGCCGACATTGAGACCGATCTGGCGGGCGTCTTGGACAGGTTTGCGCTCGAAATCAAACCTTAGAATGGGTCACGCCTTAAGCACCTTCATCGCCGCGGCGGCGCCGGCGCGCAGCATGGCGAGGTCGCTCGACACGGCGGCGAATCTTACGCCGCGTTTGGCGAGCGCCGCGGCGCGTTCGGCCGAGTGGCAATAGGCGCCGGGAATTTTTTTCGCCTTCTGCGCGCCCACGATCATGCGGTCGAGTTCCTGATCGACCTCTTTCGACAATGGATCGATCGTCTTGCCGTCGGACAGCGCAATCGACAGATCGGACGGACCTAGAAAGAAACCGTCGATGCCGGGGGTCGCCATGATGGCGTCAAAATTTTGCAAGGCGGTCCGCGTCTCGATCATAGCCAGCGTCACGATGTGGTCGTTGGCCTCGCGCAAATATATCGACTGGTCGCTTAAGCCCGCCAAGGTCGTGGCCCGGTGCGGACCCCAGCTGCGCTCGCCGATTGGCGGAAACTTGGCGGCGGCGGCGAAAGCGCGCGCGTCTGCCGGCGTGTTGATCATCGGCGCGATAATGCCTTCGGCGCCGAAATCGAGCGCCCGGCTCACCAGCGCAAAGTCGGCCCATGGCACGCGCACGAGCGGCGCTGCGCCGCCTTGGCGAACCGCGGCGATCCCGGCGAGGATGCCGGCGACGTCCCACAGGCCGTGCTGGCTTTCGATGGTCACCGCCGGAAAGCCGTCGCGGCCGAGCGTTTCGGCGACGAGCGGATAGGGCAGGCCGCACCAGCCGGAGTAAACGGTTTCGCCGGCGCGCAGGCGACTGGCGAGCGTGAAAGCAGGGATCGCCATTTGTGTTTACCGGCCGGCTTTGATGTCGCTGACCGCTTTCGCCATCAGTTCGCTCATCGTCCGTTCGATCTGGTGTTCGGACTGGACGATGCCCTTGGCGTCGAAATCCTTGCGGATTTTGGCGATCACGTCGTGGTCGCTGCCTTTTTCGAACTCCGCCATGACGGTCGAGAGCGCGTAGCTTTCGGCGTCGGCGCCTTTCAAACCGAGTTTTTCCGCCGCCCACAAGCCGAGCATCTTGTTGCGCCGCGCCGTCGCCTTGAATTTGAGTTCCTCGTCGTGCGCGAATTGCTGTTCAAAGGCTTCTTCGCGCTTGTCGAATGTGGTCATGCCGTCGCCTCTACCGCGCAACTTGGCCAGCACCATACCGAACCAGCAGGATATTGGGTCAGCAGACGCCGGACCAGCAAGACAGCCGGACCAGCAAAAATGACGCACTGACCTTCACTGACCTGCCGCCTTGCATATCGAGGCTGGCGCGTCAAGGCAACGGGAATTCGCTCCGCGCAACGGCGTTGCGGTTGTGAGTGCGCGGGTCTATGTCGATTGTGCTCCGCCCCGCGTTCGGGTAGCTTTTGTATTGCGGAGGGGCCGCTGAGTTGAGTCGCGTGCCCGCTTTCGCCGCCGCGGATCTCGACAACCCCAATGGAGCCACGGCACCACCATGGACTTTACAAAACCCCGGTACACTCCGATGAGCCGCCGTCGCCGCATTTATGAAGGCAAGGCGAAGGTCCTCTACGAAGGACCCGAGCCCGGAACTTTGATCCAGCACTTCAAGGACGACGCGACCGCCTTCAATGCGAAAAAACATCAGGTGATCGAAGGCAAGGGGGTCCTCAACAACCGGATCTCCGAGTACGTCTTCCAGCACCTGAACGATATCGGCGTTCCGACCCACTTCATCCGCCGACTCAATATGCGCGAGCAATTGATCCGCGAGGTCGAGATCATTCCGCTCGAAGTCGTGGTGCGCAATGTCGCGGCCGGATCGCTGTCGCAACGGCTCGGTATCGAAGAGGGCACGCAGCTGCCGCGTTCGATCATCGAGTTCTATTACAAGAACGATCAGCTCAACGATCCGATGGTGTCGGAAGAGCATATCACCGCTTTCGGCTGGGCGACGCCGCAAGAGATCGACGACATCATGTCGCTTGCGATTCGCGTCAACGATTTCCTCTCCGGCCTCTTTCTCGGGGTCGGCATCAGGCTCGTCGACTTCAAAATGGAGACCGGCCGGCTTTGGGAAAACGACCTGATGCGGATCGTGGTGGCGGACGAGATTTCACCCGACTCCTGCCGGCTGTGGGATATCAAGTCGAACGAGAAGCTCGACAAAGACCGCTTCCGCCGCGATCTTGGCGGGCTTTTGGAGGCCTATACCGAAGTCGCCAAAAGGCTCGGTATCATGAGCGAGGGCGAGCGGCCGCAGGGCACTGGACCGGTCCTGGTCAAGGGCTGAAGTTTCATACCCGCAGAGCGGGGCGGGGGCCTGTCCGATTTCCTATGCGATTTCTTGGGATTTGGCCTCGCCCGTTCCGGGCCATGAGTTGCGGCTGACGCGATTCATACTTATTGATGGGTCATGAAGGCCCGCGTCACCGTCACGCTGAAGTCCGGTATTCTCGATCCCCAAGGCAAAGCGATCGAAGGCGCGCTGCGGTCGCTCGGCGTCGAAGGCGTCGCCAGCGTGCGCCAAGGCAAAGTTTTCGATATCGAAATCGAAGGCGCCGATCGCGCCCGGGCCAAGGCGGCGCTGAAGACGGCCGCCGAGAAACTGCTCGCCAATACCGTCATCGAGAATTACCGAATCGAAATGGCCGGACAATGAAAGCGCATCGGCTGCGATGAAATCGGCTGTCATCGTCTTCCCTGGGATCAATCGCGAACGCGACATGGCGCGCGCGCTGCGGCTGGTTTCGGGGCGCGAGCCGGCCATGATCTGGCACGCCGATACGGCGCTTCCAGCGGGCACCGATCTCGTCGTCATTCCCGGCGGCTTTTCCTACGGCGATTATCTGCGCTGCGGCGCCATTGCCGCGCGCGCGCCCATCATGGACGCGGTGCGCGCGTTCGCGGCCAAAGGCGGCCTGGTGCTTGCGATATGCAACGGCTTCCAGATCGCCTGCGAGGCGGAATTGTTGCCGGGCGTGCTGATGCGAAACGCGCAAATGCGTTTCATCTGCCGCGAGGTCTATTTGCGGGTCGAGCGTTCCGATACGGCCTTTACGCGCGGCTACAATGCCGGCCAGGTTATTTGCGTTCCGGTGGCGCACGGCGAAGGCAATTATATCGCCGACGGCGAAAGCATCGCGCGGCTGGAAGGCGAGGGTAGGGTGCTATTCCGTTACGCCTCGCCGGACGGCATCATCGATCCGAATTGGAACCACAACGGCGCGATGAATGGCATCGCCGGCATCATCAACGAACGCGGCAACGTGCTCGGGATGATGCCGCACCCCGAGAACCACGTCGAAGCGTCAATGGGAAAGACCGACGGCCGCGGCCTGTTTGCGGGGCTCGTGGATCACTTCAAGGCGGCGGCGTGATCACGCATAAAGGCGCAATGGAGCTTCTAAGCAGCTTGGTCTCGTTCTCCTGCGGGAAAGTGCGGGTGTTTGAATAGTCGTTCGATGGTAAAACGAGCCGATCGCCACGCTGACGTAATGACCTCCAACGAGCCCGCCATCACGCCCGAGCTGATTGCCCAGCACGGCCTTAAGCCGGACGAATATGCGCGCATCCTCAAACTGATCGGCCGCACGCCGAGTTTCACCGAACTCGGCATTTTCTCCGCGATGTGGAACGAGCATTGCTCGTACAAGTCATCGAAAATCCACCTGCGCACGCTGCCGACCAAAGCGCCCTGGGTCATTCAGGGTCCGGGCGAGAATGCCGGCGTCATCGATATCGGCGACGGGCTTGCCGTCGTGTTCAAGATGGAGAGCCACAACCATCCGAGCTATATCGAGCCCTATCAGGGCGCGGCGACCGGCGTCGGCGGCATCCTGCGCGACGTGTTCACGATGGGCGCGCGGCCAATCGCTTGCCTCAATTCACTCTCCTTCGGCGACCCCAAAAATCCGAAGACGCGTTCGCTCGTCGCCGGGGTCGTGGCCGGCATCGGCGGTTACGGCAATTCGTTCGGCGTGCCCACGGTCGGCGGCGAAGTGCGGTTCGACCGCCGCTACGACGGCAACTGCCTGGTCAATGCGATGGCGGTCGGCCTCGCCGAGGCCGACAAGATTTTCTACGCCAAGGCGACCGGCGTCGGCATGCCGATCGTCTATCTCGGCTCGAAGACCGGGCGCGACGGCATTCACGGCGCCACCATGGCGTCGGCGGAATTCGGCGCCGATGCCGAGGAGAAGCGGCCGACCGTGCAAGTCGGCGATCCGTTCTCGGAAAAGCTTTTGCTCGAAGCCTGCCTCGAAATCATGGCCAAAGGCTGCGTCATCGCCATCCAGGATATGGGCGCAGCGGGGCTCACCTGTTCGGCGGTGGAGATGGGCGCCAAGGGCGATCTCGGCGTTACGCTTGACCTCGACAGCGTGCCCTGCCGCGAGCCGGGCATGAGCGCGTACGAGATGATGCTGTCCGAAAGCCAGGAGCGCATGCTCATGGTGCTTAAGCCGGACAAGGAAAAGGAAGCCGGGGCGATCTTCCGCAAATGGGGGCTCGACTTCGCGGTCGTCGGCGAGACCACGCCGAGCCGGCGCTTCGTCGTTCGCCATGGCGGCGCGGTGGTGGCCGACCTGCCGATCAAGGAATTGGGCGACGAGGCGCCGGTTTACGAGCGTCCCTTCGTCGAGCGTGCGAAGGAGTCCGACCTTGACCCCGTTTCGGCAAAGGCACCGGTTGCCATCGCCGACGCGCTCGAGATGCTGATCGGTTCGCCTGACCTGTGCAGCAAGCGCTGGGTGTGGGAACAGTATGACCACATCATTCTCGGCAACACTGTGCAGCGGCCGGGCGGCGATGCCGCGGTTATGCGGATCAGGGAGGGACCCAAGGCACTGGCGCTCACCGCCGACGTGACGCCGCGCTACTGCGAGGCCGATCCGTTCGAGGGCGGCAAGCAGGCGGTGGCGGAGGCATGGCGCAACCTCAACGCCGTTGGCGCGCGGCCCTTGGCGCTCACCGACAATCTTAATTTCGGCAATCCCGAGCGGCCCGACATTATGGGACAATTCGTCGGTTGCGTACGCGGCATCGGCGAGGCCTGCCGCGCGCTCGATTTCCCGGTCGTGTCCGGAAATGTGTCGCTCTACAACGAAACTAACGGCCGCGCCATTTTGCCGACGCCGACGATCGGCGGCGTCGGGCTCCTCGACGAATTCACGAAATCGATGAGGATCGCTTTCAAGAACGAGGGCGAGACGATCCTTTTGGTCGGCGAGACCGCTGGCTGGCTCGGACGATCGCTCTACTTGCGCGACCTCTGCGGGCGGGAGGCGGGCGCTCCGCCGCCGGTCGATCTTGCCGCCGAGCGGGGCAACGGTGAGTTCGTCCGCGCGATGATTCTGCAGGGTCTGGTGACGGCCGCCCACGACGTTTCGGACGGCGGGCTCCTCGTTGCGCTTGCCGAAATGGCGATGGCGGCGGGGGTCGGGGCCGTGCTGGAGACTCCGCCCGGCATTGCTCCACACGCCTTCTGGTTCGGCGAGGATCAGGCGCGCTATGTCATCACGACCAAGAATGCCGAGCCGATCGTTGAGCGAGCCAAGGCCGCCTCGATCCCGCTTGCGCGTCTGGGGGCGACCGGCGGCAATACCCTTTCGCTGGCCGGCGAGCGTGCGCTTCGCGTCGGCGACCTCAAGCATCGGTTCGAAGCTTGGCTGCCGGCCTATATGGCGGCTTCGACTTGAGCGCGGCGGCACATTGACGCGCACGGGAGAGCGCCGCATTGTGTCCGTGCCTTATATATGAGGTGATTCAGTCCTTTCGGCTTAAGTAACTGGCCGAAAAATCTGGGTGATACGCGCCATGCCCATGGCTGCTGGCGAGATCGAACGATTGATCCGCGCGCGGATACCGGATGCGGAAGTAACGATCCGGGATCTGGCGGGGGACGGCGACCATTATGCGGCGACCGTCATCGCCGAATCGTTCCGCGGCAAGTCGCGTGTGCAGCAGCACCAGATCGTCTACGAAGCACTGAAGGCGGAAATGGGCGGGAAGCTTCACGCGCTCGCGCTGCAGACCGGCACGCCGGAGCGGTGAGAAAGCCAGTCAATTGGCGCACAAGCGGCGTGGCCAAGGCTTACGAAGCCTGGGTTTTGCCAAGTCTTTGGGCTACATATATTGCAAGCGGTGAGGACGGGCGCCGGATGGCCGGGCCACACCGTCAGGAAAGGTGAGCACCGATGGCTATCGAGCAATTCATCGATAACGAGGTTAAGGCCAACGACGTAGTGTTGTTCATGAAAGGCACGCCGCAATTTCCGATGTGCGGGTTTTCCGGCCAATTGGTGCAGATTCTCGACTATCTCGGCGTGTCCTATAAGGGGCTCAATGTCCTGGAGAACGATGAGTTGCGCAGCGGGATCAAATCTTATTCTAACTGGCCGACGATCCCGCAGCTTTACGTCAAGGGCGAGTTTGTCGGCGGCTGCGATATCGTGCGTGAAATGTTCCAGGCGGGCGAACTACAGTCCCTGCTAAAGGACAAAGGCATTCCCGTAAAGGCGGCCGTCTAGAGCGAATAAGCTCTTAGGCTTTTGATCGGGCAGGATCTTTTGGAAAACCGATTTCCACCCCGGATTGGTGTCGGGGCAGGGCTTTTCCCGGATCGTGCCTTGGCGCTCCTTGGCGCTATTTCCGCAACCGGTTCGCGAGTAGCACAATCAAAGCCAAGACGAGCGCCAAGCCGACCAAGCTTTGCGCGGGAATAGCGCCGGCAAATTTCAACACATTGTCGGCGACGCCTGAGACGAATACGCCAGACGAGTCCGGCCCGAGGATCAAATAGATCAGAATGACGGAAAGTACCGTCAGGAATCCGATTTCAACAAACGCCCAAAGATACTCTTTGGCCTTCTGCAGATGATCCAGCATAGCACGCCCTCATAGAGCGGTTACTGTCGCGTCGGAACCGTCTCCAGAGCGCAATCGTTTCAAAGTGAGTCGATTGCGGTTCTAGTCCGATCGGGCACGATCTTTCAAACCGGTTTCCGCTTTTTCCGGATCGTGCCTCAGCTCGCGACCATGCTCCCAACGCTGGGTGGAGAGCTTTCTCCACCCGAACGCCGTGCGGATTCCTCGTGTCGCTGTGCAGACCTGAATTCGGCTTCAGGCCACTTTCCGTCCTGAGAACAGCCACAGGATGATGCCGAGCGTGATCAGCCCGACAAGTCCGGCGTCGCCCAGCGATTTGACCAGCGCCATGATGTTGGTCGTGACATTGCCGAAGAAGGGCAGGTTAGCCCCAACCAGAAGCGCGGCGACGATCGCCAGCGCAAGCAACGCCAACCCAATTTCCGTTAACGAGCTAATCCACGCTTTAATTCTCTGTAACGCGTCCATGTGCGTTCTCCCTTGCGATTCGTAGGCAAGCCCCAGCCGTTACGCACGCCACGCACGAGAAATCTGCGACAAATAGCGGCAGCAGCCTAACTAAAATGGGCAGCATTTCAAGCCGCGTGTCCAAAATGCGTGATTTCCACGCATTTACCGGCACATCGGGCAGAGCAGCACCAGGGGATAAGTGAGACTGATTCGCCTCAACAGCCGTTTTTGGAAGGCCGAATCACCGGCGGCCGCTCCCAGCATGCCTTGCTATCGCGAATAATATTCGACGACGAGGTGGGGCTCCATCATCACTGGATAGGGTACATCGCTTGGCGTCGGGACTCGATTGAGCCTGGCGGTCATCTTGGAATGATCGACTTCAAGATAGTCGGGCACGTCGCGTTCGGCTAGCGCGTTTGCTTCCAGCACCAAGGCGAGCTGCTTCGACTTCTCCTTGACCTCCACCAGGTCGCCGACTTTCACCCGGTAGCTGCCGACCGTGACGCGTTTGCCGTTCACCATGATGTGGCCGTGGCTGATAAATTGCCGCGCGGCGAAAACGGTGGGCACGAACTTGGCGCGATAGATCACGGTATCGAGCCGGCGTTCCAAAAGCCCGATCATGTGCGCGCCGGTGTCTCCCTTCAGCCGCCGCGCCTCTTCATAGATGCCGCGGAAGTGACGTTCCGACATATTGGCGTAGTAGCCCTTGAGCTTCTGCTTGGCGCGCAATTGCACGCCGTAGTCGGAAAGCTTGCCCTTGCGGCGCTGGCCATGCTGTCCGGGGCCGTATTCGCGTTTGTTGATCGGCGATTTCGGCCGGCCCCAGATGTTTTGGCCCATCCGCCGGTCGATCTTGTACTTTGCCTGATGGCGCTTGGTCATCGCGTCCTCGTTGTCGGGTTCAATCGCGGCATGGCGTTTTCCGAAGCAACGATGTTCGGGAAAATCATGCCGCGAGGCTTGAGGATCGCGCCCTCCTCTGTCCCGGGGGCTCTCGCTATAGCCCGGAACCGACAGGTTTGGCGCCGAAGCGCCGGCCCAAACCGCGGGTCGCGAAACACCGCGCGGGCCCATCGGGCCCGCGAAGTGGCCGGTTTTTAAGGCGAAAGCCGTGCGGTGTCAAACCGGCCCCGGCGGGCCGGCCGGCGTCCTATCCGCGCTCAAAATGCTTGCGCCGCATCGGCAGCAAGACGGCCAGCGCAAGAAAGGCCGTGACCGCGTCGAGGACCGCGACGGCGATAAACACGG
Organism: Xanthobacteraceae bacterium; assembly: GCA_035623195.1. Lineage (GTDB taxonomy): Bacteria > Pseudomonadota > Alphaproteobacteria > Rhizobiales > Xanthobacteraceae > BOG-931. The sequence goes on from DASPTX010000020.1 coordinate 81,883, forward strand.
CAGTCCAGCTTCCCGTTGCCTGCTTCAAGTAGGCCGCCGCCGGCCCTCCGAGGATCGAACCGACCCCTTGCGCGATGTAGAGGAAGCCGTAGTTGGTCGCCGCATATTTCGGACCGAACGTGTCGGTCAGCGTCGAGGGGAACAGCGAGAATATTTCGCCCCAGCCAAAGAACACGAGACCGGTGAGAACGACAAAGAGCGCAGGCTGATCGATGAATGCGAACAGGATGAGGATCGCGACGCATTCGAGGGAAAAGGCAAGCGCCATCGTCGCCTCGCGGCCAATATGGTCGGAAACCCAGCCGAAGAATGGCCGCGTCAGGCCATTTGTGAAGCGAGAAATCGTTAGAGACAGCGGCAGCGCCGCTGTGCCGAGCACCAGCACTTGCGCAACTTTATATTCGTTGGCAAACGGCCCGACATTGGAGACGACCATCAATCCGCTGGTCGACATCATACTCATCATGACGAACAGCAGCCAGAAGATCGGATTTTTCAGCATCTCGCGCGGCGCATAGCTGCGCCGGCTTTGCAGCGGACCGCCGCCGGCCGCCGCGGCGCTCTGCACTTGATAGTTTTCCGGCGGCAGCCGCAGGCCTTGCGCCGCGAGAAGGCCGATTAAGCCCTGGATGACGCCCCAGACCATGAGCGTGTGGGCGTAGCCGGAACTCTTGATCATGCTGTCGATCGGGATGCTGGTGAAGATCGCGCCGAATCCATATCCCGCTGCGGCGAGCCCCGCCGCGAGGCCGCGGCGGTCGGGAAACCAGCGCACCACAAGGCCGATAATGCCGACATAAATAATGCCTGTGCCAAATCCGCCGATCACGCCGTAGGTCAGATAAAGCGCCCAGAGACTGCCGGCCGAAGCGGCGAGCACCCAGCTGCTGCCCGACAATAAAGCGCCGACTGAGATGAGAAGACGCGGTCCGAAGCGATCGACGAGATAGGCCTGGAACGGCGAAAACCAGGTTTGCAGCACGATCAACAGCGAAAACGTCCACTGCAATTCGGCAAGCGTCGTGCCGAGTTTTTGATTGAGCGGTCCGGTGAACAACGTCCAGGTATATTGCGGGCTGGAAATTGCCATCATGGCGATGACGCCGAGCACAAGCTGGTTCCAGCGATTGAGATACCAGGCTTTTTGGTCTGCGACGGCGGCGGTGCTCATGTCCTTATCCCCCAATCCAATGCCCGGCGGCTCAAGGCTACCGTTGCCGGACGCCCGCGACAAGGCAATGTCCGCTCAATTTGGCCGCGGTCCGCGAAAACGGATTAGGCGGATGATCGCGGACTGTTCGAGCGCAGCGGCTCATCCGACCGCAGGCCGAAGCGCGTGAGGATTGCGGTCGGCGCCGCGCCCGACGTAAAGACGGCGCGTGCGGTACCCGGTTCGCGCGCGGCCTCGGCCTCGCCGAGAAGCTGGGTGACGCGCCGGGCGATCGCCGGCGCCGGATCGATGAAATTCACCGGCCAGGGGGCGAGCTTGCGCAGCCGCGCGGTCAGCAACGGATAATGCGTGCAGGCAAGCACGATCGTGTCGGTTCGCTTTCCCTCATCGCGAAAGCACGGCGCGATCTCATTGCGCAATGCCGTGTCGCCGGCCGGTCGGCCATGCAGTTCCGCCTCGGCAAAGGCGGCGAGTCGCTTCGAGCCCACGAGGTTGACTTCGCAGCCCTGGGCGTGGTCGCGAATGAGCGCGCGGGTATATTCGCGCTTGACGGTGGCTTCGGTGCCCAGCACCGAGACACGCTTTGTCACCGACGCGGCGCAAGCGGGTTTTATCGCCGGCACCGTTCCGACAAACGGCTGCGGAAATTTATTGCGCAGCTGGGCAAGCGCGATCGTTGAAGCCGTGTTGCAAGCAATCACGACGAGATTCGGCCGATGCGTGCCGATCAATTCGCCCAGTAGGCCAAGGAGGCGCTCGACCAGGACGGTTTCGGCGAGGCCGCCATAGGGAAAGGCCGCATCGTCGGCGACATAGACGAAATCGGCGTCGGGCCGCGCCGCCGCCACTTCGCGATAGACGGTCAGGCCGCCAAGGCCGGAATCAAACACCAATATGGTCGGGCGCGTCGCCATTAACGCGAACAAATGACACGATAGCCGAGGGCCCGCAATCGGCTGCCGATGGGAGCCGCGTGCGCGCCGCCAGAGGCCGGCGTTTTCTCTGTTTCAGGCCCGGCCGAAAACGCGGCGGAAAATCGTATCGACGTGGGCGAAGTGAAAGTCGAGATTGAAATTGTCCGCAAGCTCGGCTTCGCTCAGATGTTTGCGCACGTCCTTGTCGGCTTTGAGCAGGGTGAACAGGTCGCTTTCGCCCGCCCAAGCCTTCATGGCATTGCGCTGAACGAGACGATAGGCCTCTTCGCGTGCCACGCCTTTTTGCGTCAGCGCCAAGAGCACGCGCTGCGAGTGAACCAGCCCGCCGAGGCGATCGAGGTTCTTTTGCATGTTTTCGGGATAGACGATGAGCTTGTCGACAATCCCGGTCAGGCGCGACAGCAGGAAGTCGAGCGTCACGGTGGCGTCCGGCCCGATCATGCGCTCTACCGATGAGTGCGAAATGTCGCGCTCGTGCCAGAGCGTGACGTCTTCGAGCGCCGGAATGACATAGGCGCGCACCATCCGCGCCAGGCCGACGACATTCTCCGACAGAACCGGATTGCGCTTGTGCGGCATGGCGGAGGAGCCCTTTTGGCCCTCCGAGAAAAACTCCTCTGCTTCCAGAACCTCGGTGCGCTGCAGGTGCCGAATCTCCGTCGCCACGCGCTCGGCCGAGGCAGCGACGACGGCAAGAGTGGCAAAGTACATGGCGTGCCGGTCGCGCGGGATGATTTGCGTCGAAATCGGCTCGACCGTAAGCCTCATTTTCTCCGCCACGTAAGCTTCGACGCGCGGATCGACTTGCGCGAAAGTGCCGACCACGCCGGAAATCGCGCAGGTAGCGACCTCCTGGCGCGCCATTTCCAAGCGGCGCTTGGCGCGCGTGAATTCCGCGAAGGCGACGGCGAGTTTCAAGCCGAACGTCGTCGGCTCGGCATGGATGCCGTGCGAGCGGCCGATGGTCGGCGTGAATTTGTACTGTCGGGCGCGCCGCTCGAGCGCGGCATTAAGCGCATCGACATCCGCGATCAACAGATCGGCGGCGCGCACGAGCTGAACGTTGAGACAGGTGTCCAGAACATCCGACGACGTCATTCCCTGATGCACGAAACGCGCTTGCGGTCCGACGATTTCGGCAAGGTGGGTCAGGAACGCAACGACGTCATGCTTGACCTCGCGCTCAATTTCGTCGATGCGCGCGATGTCGAATTGCGCCGCCTTGCCCTTTTGCCAGATCGTCTTCGCCGCGTCCTTCGGGATCATTCCGAGCTCGGCCATGGCGTCCGCGGCATGCGCCTCGATTTCAAACCAGATGCGAAACCGGGTTTCCGGCGACCAGATCGCCGCCATTTGCGGACGGGTATAGCGCGCAACGGTCACGCTGCCTCACCTCGCACGAGCGCCGCCGCGTTGCGAATGGCCGCGATATTGGCGCGGTAGGATTCCGGCGTGCGGTCCTTGAAGACCGCCGAACCTGCGACAAAGATGTTGGCGCCGGCGCGCGCCGCCTCGGGCGCGTTTGCCGGGGTGATGCCGCCGTCGATTTCGATGTCGATCGGGCGTGCGCCGACGAGCGCGCGCACATTGCGCAATTTCGCTAGCGCGTCGGGAATGAACTTCTGGCCGCCGAAGCCGGGATTGACCGACATCACCAGAACGAGATCGACGAGATCGATGACATGCTCGATTGTCGTTTCCGGCGTGCCGGGATTCATCGTCACGCCCGCCTTCTTGCCGAGCGCCCGGATCGCCTGCAACGAGCGGTGAATATGCGGCCCGGCTTCGACGTGTACCGTGATGATATCGGAGCCGGCTTTGGCGAAGGCCTCAAGATAGGGGTCGCACGGCGCGATCATCAGATGCACGTCGAGCGTCTTTTTGGTGTAGGGGCGGATCGCACGCACGATATCGGGGCCGATCGAAATGTTGGGAACGAAATGGCCGTCCATGACGTCGACATGGATCCAGTCGGCGCCGGCCGCGTCGACGGCGCGCACTTCTTCGCCGAGTTTGGCAAAATCGGCGGCAAGGATCGACGGAGCGATAATAAGCGGACGCGGCATGGGAATCCCCAAGATTATGGGTTCGCGTAACACGCCGTTTCGGATGGGGCAACGCGCGCGGAGGTCGGGCGGACGATCGTCCACCTCGGTCATCCACGTCCTTGCCGGGCCGGGCGGGGCTGCGGCAAGATTCCTCGCAAGTTTGACGAGGCATGATCTTTTCGGAAAACCGGCTTCCTCTTTTCCGGATCACGCCCTAATTGCGGAGGCTCCGTGGCGCGCACCGATGTGATCGTACTGGGAGCCGGGATCGTCGGCACCTCGGTCGCCGTGCATCTGGCCAAGCGCGGGCTTGCCGTCGCGCTGATCGATCAGAGCGCGCCGGGGGAGGGCACCTCCTACGGCAATGCCGGCATCGTCGAGGGCAATACAATCTTTCCGCCGGCATTCCCGCACGATTGGGCGGAGCGATTGCGCATCGTGCTCAAACGCTCGCCGCAGGCCAATTATCACCTCGCGTTCTTACCGAAGGTCGCGCCCTGGCTCGCGGCCTTTTATGCGGCCTCGCGGCCGTCCCGGCTTGCCGAAACGGCCCGGCTCATGCGCCCGCTCATGGCTTGCGCCGTGGCCGAGCATGAGACGCTCAGCAAAGAGGCCGGCGCCGAGCGTTATTTCCGCCGCAACGGCTGGCTGAAGCTTTACCGCAGCGACCGCGCCTTTGCCGCCCAAGCGCGCGAGCTCGAATTCGCCAAGGAGTTCGGCATCGCCAATGTGCCGCTCGACTGCGATGGAGCGCGCGCGCTCGAGCCGTCGTTAACGCCGGTCTTCCGCCACGCCGTGCACTGGACCGGCGCGAGGAGCGTCAGCAACCCGCTCGCGCTGACGCGCGCCTATGCCTCGCTCTTTGCCAAGCTCGGCGGGACTGTCTTATCCGGCGACGCGCGAACGCTCCGCCGCTTCCATCCGCACTGGTGGGTCGATACGAGCGCGGGACCAATCGATGCCGGCGATGTCGTCGTCGCGCTTGGTCCGTGGGCGCCCGATGTGCTCGGCCCGCTCGGCATCAAGCTGCCGCTCGCGGTCAAGCGCGGCTACCACCGCCATTTCCGCACCGAGGGAAATGCAGGGCTAAGCCGTCCGGTGCTCGATGCCGAAAATGGCTACTGCTTCGCGCCGATGGAGCAGGGCATCCGCATCACCACGGGCGCCGAATTCGCTCCGCGGGACGCGCCGCCGACGCCGGTGCAATTCGATCTCGTGCTGCCGGCGGCGCGCGAATTGTTCGCGCTCGGCGATCCCATCGAGCCGCAGCCGTGGCTTGGCGCGCGTCCCTGCTTTGCCGATTCGCGACCGGTTATCGGACGCGCACCAGAACATCGGGGCTTGTGGCTTGCCTATGGCCACGGGCATTGGGGCTTGACGCTCGGGCCGGCGACCGGGCGACTGATCGCGGAGATGATGACCGGCGCGACGCCGTTCTGCGATCCAGCGCCCTACGGCGCGGAACGCTTCGCGCGTTGAGCGCTATCGGGAAGCGCTACTCGCTGATCGTTTTGACGACGCTCGATTCCGGACGCGTATTGTTGCTGGCGGAGAATTTGTCCTGCGCCCGAACCATGTCGTCGTACTTCGCCAGCGTCGTCACCGGCGCTTTCGGCACCATGTGCACGATCTTGTAGCCGCCGGCTTTGAGCTGGCGCACGAGCTCGGGCATGGCTTCCGCCGTCGCGTGCTGGAAGTCATGCATCAAGAGGATGCCCTTGCCGTTCTTCGCGAGCTTGGTCATCGCCGACTTGATCACTTCTTCCGGCTTGCGCAGCTTGAAGTCGAACGTGTCGATATCGGTCGAGAAGATCGCGATGTTGCGCGTGCCGAGATAGGTCATCAATTCAGGCGGCTGCTGCAGATCGGGAAAGCGGAAGAACGGCGCGATCGGCCCGCCGGCGGCCGCCATATGCACCGCGCTCACGCCCATCTCGATCTCTTGCTTGGCCTGCTCGATGTCCTTGGCATAGGGATTCTTCGCCAAATCCTTATGCGACCAGGTATGGCTGCCGACTGTCATACCGGCGTTCACGAGTTCTCTGGTCAAATCCGGACGCCAAGTCGCGTGTTCGCCGATCTCGAAGAAGGTGGCCTTGATGCAATTGTCCTGCAGCGCCTTGAGCACCATCGGCGTGTTCTCGGGCCACGGGCCGTCGTCGAACGTCAGCACGACTTCCTTGTCGCGCAGGAAATCGTATTGCTTGAAATGTTCGGTTCCGAAGGCGGGGCCGCCGGTCGTGTCGATTTCGACGACACGCGAGAGGCCGAGCGCATCGGGATTGCTGCAGGTGGGAATCGCCTTCGCCGCAGGCGGCGGGCTCGGAGCGACGGCTGGCGCAGCGGGCGCTGCCGGCGCCGGAGCGGGTGCATTTTGAGCGAGAACGGTTGGCGCTGCCCATGGCGCGTCGCTCCGCGTCACCGTTGCCTCGGCGACTTGGACGACCGGTGTCGAAACGACGTGCGCTTGGGCAACCGGCGCGGGCGCCTGGCTCGCGGGCGCCTGCGGCGCCGTGCCGGCGTTCTGCGAAGGTGAAATGACATGCGCGGCAAGCGCGATTAGCGACGATGGCCCGGCTGCGTTCTGCGCGGTTACGATTCCGAATGCCGCCAGGCCCAAGGTCAGCAACGCCGCAACGACGACTCCCACGACCCGCATCGCAACCTCCACTATTCGTTGTTATCGAGCTTGCCCGGAGTGAAGGCGCAATCAGGGTGGGAGTCAACGAAAACCACGGCCGGTGGAGTGAAAGATGGGTATTGTGGTTGCCGCGACGCCGGCCGGTAATTTCCCTCTATTCCTCTGTGGGTTAGCGGCCGAAATGATCGTTCCATGCCGGCAGCGCATCCCCAGGCAGCGCGCGCGCCGCGAACACGCCGCGGGCTATGGTACGCGCCACCACATTGGCGGCCAGTGCGCCAATCCGAGCGAGGCCACGCAAGGGATCCGCAAGCGGGCGGCGGCCGGTCGATGCCGCGAATACGATGTCGCCGTCGAGCGGACTATGCACGGGATAAATCGCGCGTGACATTCCCGATTGGGCCATGACGGCAAGCCGCTTCGCCTCCGTCTTGGTCAAGACGGCGTCGGTGGCGACCACAACGAGAGTGGTGGCCTCCTGTGCCGCGCCCTTCATGGCCGGTTCAAGCGCTTGCGGAGAAAACCGGTCGGGCAGGCCGCGACCGCCGAACTCGCCGTCAACCTCGAAGGGCGCGGCCCAAAACCAGGGCCCGCCTCCGACGACGACGCTGCCGACGGCGTTGACGGCTGCCAGCGCGCCGACGATGAAGCCGTCTTCGGTCTGCGCCGAAGCCGAGCCGAGGCCGCCTTTATAATTGACCGTGGTTGCGCCGGTACCCGCGCCGACGCTGCCGAGAGGAAAGTCGAGCGCCGCTTTGGCGGCAGCGCTGTAGCCGAGCTCGCGATAGGGCGGAAAGCGGCCCCAGTTCTTGTCGCCCGCGCCCAACAGGTCGAACAAGACGGCGGCGGATACTATCGGGACGCGCGCCGCGCCGATCGCGAAGCCGCGGTTTTGTTCGCGAAGCCAAGCCTGCACGCCCGACGCGGCGTCGAGCCCAAAGGCCGAGCCTCCCGACAGGACAATGGCGTCGATAGCCTGCACCGTCCGCGCGGGATCGAGCAGGTCCGTTTCGCGGGTGCCGGGACCGCCGCCGCGCACATCGATCGAAGCAATAGCCGGCGCGTCGAAAATGAGCGCCGTAGCGCCGGAGCCGAGGCGGAAATGCTCGGCGTGGCCGACGGTGAGACCAGGGACATCGGTGATCAGGTTACGCAACCGATCCTCACAAACTGGATGAAGCGGAGAGGATTTTTACCGGAAGGTCAATCGTTTGGAATCGACAGTGCAATAAGAATTTGAGCACGCGGCGGCTGGTGGGCGCAATCTTGATCTAAGTCAAAGTGCTCGCCGAACGCCCAACCTTAAATGCGTGCGTGCGCGACAGGGCTGGCCGCGTGCGTAATCGGTTGGAGGCGGCTATGCGCGCAAATCAATGGATCACAAGCGTTTCGATCTTAGCCATCGGCGCTATTGGCGCCTTATCGGCGCCGGCGCCGATGCTAGCGCAGGAGGTCACCGGCACGCCCGGTTCGCCGAGCGCGACGACGACGATTGAAGGCAGCCAGCTGCCGCCGCCGCCGCAGAAATTCGAAGGCAAGATCGAACGGAACGCCGCGCAATCGACTCCATATTGGCCGATGCGGGTGGTGCCGCCCAAAGGCGCGCCGAATGTTTTGTTGATCATGACCGACGATACCGGCTTCGGTGTCACCAGTACGTTCGGCGGCGTCGTCCCAACACCGACGCTCGATAGGATTGCCGCCAACGGCCTGCGCTACACCAACTTCAATTCGACGGCGCTGTGTTCGCCGACGCGCGCGGCCATCATTACCGGCCGCAATCATCACTCGATGGGCTTCGGTGTGGTTGCCGAACAGTCGACCGGCTACCCCGGCTACAACAGCATCATGACCCGGGATAAGGCGACCATCGGGCGTATCTTAAAAGATAATGGCTACTGGACCTCGTGGTTCGGCAAGGATCACAACACGCCGGAATTCCAGGCGAGCCAGGCCGGACCATTCGATCAATGGCCGACCGGGATGGGCTTCGACTATTTCTACGGCTTCGTCGGTGGCGACGCCAATCAATGGGCACCAAATCTGTTCCGCAATACCACGGCGATTTATCCGTATTACAACCACCCAGGTTGGAATCTGATCACGGCGATGGCGGACGATGCGATCGAGTATTTAAGACGCATCACCGCGATCAATTCCGACCAGCCGTTCTTTGTCTATTACGTGCCCGGGGCCGTGCACGCGCCGCACAATCCGACGCCGGAGTGGACCAAAAAGATCAGCGACATGCACCTGTTCGACGAGGGCTGGAACAAGCTGCGCGACACCATCTTCGCCAATCAGAAACGGCTCGGCGTTATTCCGCAGGACGCCAAGCTCACGCCTTGGCCGGATGATCTACTGAAGCGTTGGGATCAGCTCTCCGACGACGAGAAGAAAATGTTCATCCGCCAAGCGGATGTTTTCGCCGCCTACTTTGCCTACACCGATCATGAAATCGGCCGGGTGATCGACGAAATCGACAGGATGGGCAAGCTCGATAACACATTGATCATCTACATCGCCGGCGACAACGGCAACAGCGCCGAGGGCTCGCTGGTCGGGACGCCAAACGAGGTTGCTTCGCTGCAGGGCGTCAATGTTCCCGTGGATGTTCAACTCAAATATTTCTACGATGTCTGGGGTTCGGACAAGACCTACCCGCATATGGCGGTGCCGTGGACGTGGGCCTTCGATACGCCGTTCTCATGGACCAAACAAATTGCGTCGCATTTCGGCGGCGTGCGCCAAGGCATGGCGATCTCTTGGCCCGCCGTGATCAAAGACAAGGGCGGCATCCGCAATCAATTCACGCACGTGATCGATATCGTGCCGACGATCCTTGAGGCGACGAAGATCAAGGCGCCCGACGTGGTCGACGGCATCCCGCAGAAGCCGATCGAAGGTACGAGCTTCATGTATACCTTCGATGCCGCAAACGCGAACGCGCCCTCCCGACACATGACGCAGTATTTCGAGATGATGGGCGACCATGCGATCTACCACGACGGCTGGATCGCTAGTACCAAAGTCATGCGGCCACCCTGGGTGCTCGCGAGCGCGGTGAGCCAGGATCCGTCCAGTTTCCCGTACGAACTTTATGATGTCAGCAAGGACTGGACACAGTTTGACAACGTCGCCGCCAAGTATCCCGACAAGGTCAAGGAGATGGACGATCTATTCTGGGCCGAGGCGGCCAAATATCAAGTCGAGCCGCTCGACGCCACTGTCGCGACCCGGATTGTCGAGCCGCGTCCGAATCTCGCCGCCGGCCGCAGCGAGTTCACCTGGTCCGGCGAGGTCACCGGCACGCCGAATGGCGATGCGCCAAGCATTCTCGCTGCGTCGTTTAACTTCAAGGCCGATGTCGACGTTCCAGATGGTGGTGCCGAAGGCATGATCGTGACCCAGGGCGGCCGGTTTGGCGGCTACGGGCTCTACCTGCTGAAGGGCAAGCCCGTCTTCCTGTACAACTTCCTTGATCTGCAGCGTACCCGCTGGGAGGGACGGGAGGCGTTGTCGCCCGGCAAGCATACGCTCGAGTTCGACTTCAAATACGATGGTCTCGGCTTCGGTACACTCGCCTTCAACAACGTGAGCGGCATCGGCCGCGGTGGCACTGGCGTGCTCAAGGTCGACGGCAACGAAGTGGCGCGCCAAACCATGGAGCACACCATTCCGCTCATCATGCAATGGGACGAGAACTTCGACATCGGCGCCGACACTGGTACGCCGGTATCCGACGATTACCAGGTGCCGTTCAGATTTACCGGCACGCTCGATAAGCTGACGCTGAAGATCGACCGGCCGCAGCTCTCGCCGGAGGACATTCAGAAGCTGAAGGAAACTACGCGCAACAATCGCGCGGCCGAGTAGTTCCTTCCCCCGCTGGCGCTACAGGCGCTGGGAAGGGTCGTTTTCGACATTCGCTCTTGCGCGATGGTGGCTGCACAGGCATGAGTGCGCATCAAGGAGTGCGCCATTGCCGAACGTCCCGATCCTTGCTGCGCTCGCCGCCGGCACGCTGAGCTTTCTGTCTCCCTGCGTGCTGCCGCTCGTGCCGCCTTATCTCGTCTATCTCACCGGCACTTCGCTGGAACGGTTCGCCGATGCCGAGCCCGAACCGCGCGTGTGGCGTGAAACGCTTGGCGCGGCGCTTCTCTTTGTGTTCGGCTTCTCGACCGTGTTCGTCGCTCTCGGCGCCAGCGCCAGCGCGATCGGCGCCGTGCTGCGCGCTTATTCGAGTGAGCTCGCCATTCTGGCCGGGATCGCGATCATCGCGATGGGCCTGCACTTTCTCGGGCTAACACCGATCGCCTGGCTGATGCGCGAGAAGCGGCTCGAGGTGCCCAAGCCGGTCGGCTTGTGGGGCGCTTATCTGATGGGACTTGCTTTCGCATTGGGCTGGACGCCCTGCATCGGGCCGATCCTCGCAGCGATCCTTGCCGTCGCCGCCGCCGAAGCGACCGTGCTCAAGGGCGCAGGCTTGCTCGCCGTCTACTCGCTGGGGCTCGGCGTGCCGTTTGTTGCCGCGGCCTTGGCGGTTGAGCCTTTCGCGGCCTTTCTCGCCCGCTTCCGCGCCCATCTCGGCATCGTCGAGAAGGCCATGGGAGCGCTTTTGGTGCTGACGGGTATCGCCTTTCTCACCGGCGCGATCGGCGAAGTGAGCTATTGGCTCTTGGACACATTCCCGATGCTGGGAAAGGTGGGTTAGCGCGGGCATCGACCGCTAAATCGTGCGCTAACAGGAGAGGCGGATGGCCCGAACAAATCCGGCCATGACGCGATCGCGACAAGCTCGGCATGACGCTATCAGGTTGTCAGCGCTACATCGTGCATCCCGAAGCCGGACACTCGACATAGGTGATTTTGCCGCTCGGATCCTTCTTCCAGATATACATCACGTAATCGAGCTTGGTGATGTCACCTTTGGCGTCATAGGACAAATCGCCGAGCACGGTCTTGAATTTCATTCCCGAATGCACCGCTTCGGCGACTTTCTTGGGGTCGAGCGACTTTGCCGCCTCCGCCGCCTGTTTGATGATCTGCACGCCGGCATAGCTGTAGAGCGTGTAGGCCTCGGGCTCGAAACCCTTGGCGCGAAATTCGGCTACCACAGCTTTCGCTTCGGGACGGTTACGAGGATCGGGACCGTAGGTCATGAGCGTGCCTTCGACGCCGGGGCCGCCGACGGTGGCGAATTCGTCCGAGGTGATGCCGTCGCCGCCCATCAGCGGCGCGGTGACGCCTTGGTCGCGCATCTGCCGCACGATGAGGCCACCTTCGGTGTAGAGGCCGCCGAAATAGACGAGATCGGGATTGGCCTGTTTGATCTTGGAGATCAGCGCCGAATAGTCTTTCTCGCCGGTGTTGATGCCCTCATACAGCACTTCCTTCATGCCGCCCGCTCTGATCGTTTTAAGCGTCTCGTCGGCAAGCCCTTTGCCGTAGGTCGTCTTGTCGTGGACGAAAGCGATCCTCTTGTCCTTCAAATGCGCGAGGATGTAGCCGCCGGCGACTTTGCCCTGCTGGTCGTCGCGGCCGCAGGTGCGGAAAATGTTCCACATGCCGCGCTCGGTGACGGTCGGATTGGTGGACGCCGGCGTGATCTGCAGGATGTTGTTTTCCTGATAAACGACTGAAGCGGGGATCGTGACGCCGGAATTGTAATGGCCGATGACGAACTTGACGCCGTCGGCGGCGAAATTATTGGCGACCGAAACGCCCTGCTTGGGGTCGGAGACGTCGTCGCCGAATTCGACGGTCACCTTTTGGCCGAGAATACCGCCTTCGGCATTGATGTCGGCGACGGCCTGTTCGACGCCGTTCTTCATCTGCGCGCCGGTTGCGGCATTGGGGCCGGTGATCGGGCCGCCGACGCCGAACTTGACTTGCGCCGCGGCGGTCCCCGCCAGCGCGAAGGCAAAGCCGAGCGCGAGGCCGAGCGTCGTCATCCTCTTCATCTTGATTTCCCTTGGCCTGAAATTGGCAGGTTCACCCGTACAACAATGTTACGTCATTGCTCCTTGCGGCGCCAGCGCAACGGCCCCTCCGCCCGGTTGATCCAGGGATACTGAGTGACCATCTGCGCGGCGCGTGCGATATGGAACCCGGCAAATCCGAACGCCATGCAGACAAGGCTATCGACCGCGTAGTAGTGCAGCGAAAGGAGCGTGCCGTCGAACAAGGCGAAATGAAAGAAGCGCACCGCGCCGCCGAGGATCAGCGTATAGCCGAGAACTTGCCACCATGACCGCCACGTAACGGCGATGGCGCGCCCGGCAAGCGCCGCCGCTCCGCCGCCGAGAACAACGGTGACCAATAAAAAGACTGCGAATGAATTCTCCTCGTAGAGCAAGCCGGAGATCAAGCTTAGGCTGGGGACGCTCAATGTCATTCCGCTTGCCGCCGTCCGCCTTCGAGATAGGCGATCTTGACTTCCGGCCGTTCGAGCAATTCGCGGCCGGTGCCGGATATTGTGATCAGTCCATTGACCATAACATAGCCGCGGTGGGCGAGCTTGAGCGCATGGAAAGCATTCTGCTCGACCAAAAAAACGGTAAGGCCATCCTCGGCGTTGAGTGCCCTTATCGCCTCGAAGATTTGCCGCACGATCAGCGGCGCCAAGCCGAGCGAAGGCTCGTCCAGCAAAAGTAGACGCGGGCGGCTCATCAGCGCGCGTGCGATGGCTAGCATCTGCTGCTCGCCGCCCGAAAGCGTGCCGCCGCGCTGGTGCAGACGCTGGCCGAGACGCGGGAACAGCGCGAGCACGCGTTGCAGATCGTGGCCGAATTCGCTCGACTCGGCGACCGTCGCTCCCATCTGCAGATTTTCCAGGACCGTCATCCGCGGAAAGATGCGGCGGCCTTCCGGCGCGTGCGCGAGCTTGAGCCGCGCGATTTCGTGGGTCGCCAGCCGCGTAATGTCGCGGCCGGCGAAAACGATTTGGCCGTCGCGGGCGCGGGGATTGCCGCACACCGTCATCATCAATGTGGATTTGCCAGCGCCGTTCGAGCCGATCAGCGCGACGATCTCGCCGTCATTGACTTCAATATCGACGCCCTTGAGCGCTTTGACATGGCCGAATAGGCGGTCACGCCGCGCACGGTAAGAAGCGGCGAACTCATAGGCCCACCTCCGCCTCGACCTGCGCCACGTCCTCGTCGGCGACGCCGAGATAGGCCGCGATCACCTTCGGATCGTTGCGAACCGCCTCTGGCCGGCCATCGGCGATTTTGACGCCGTAGTCGAGCACCACGACATGGTCGGAAATATTCATCACGACGGACATGTCGTGCTCGATCAGGAGGATCGAGATGTCGCATTCGTCGCGGACCACGAGCAGCAGCTCGTTAAGCTCGGCGCTCTCGCGCGGGTTCAATCCGGCGGCCGGCTCGTCGAGGCAGAGCAGGACCGGATCCGCGCACATGGCGCGGGCGATTTCCAGCCGCCGTTGCGCGCCATACGGCAGGACGCCCGCCGGATCGTCGGCGCGTTCGATCAGACCGAAACGATCGAGCCAGCCGCGCGCCTTGTCGAGAGCGGCGCGCTCGGCGGAGGCATAGGGCGGAAGACCGAGCAGGCCGAGGACGGTGTAGCCCGACGCGAGCATGAGGGCGTTATGTTGCGCGACCAGCAAATTTTCCAGCACCGTCATGCCGCCGAAGAGCCTGATGTTTTGGAAAGTGCGCGCCACGCGCGCTTGCCGCGCGACGAGATAGTCCGGCATACGTTCGAGTAGAAACAAGGCGCCGTCGGGCGCGGCCAGCCCGCGCTTGCCGCTATCGGTCAAGCTTTCGAGGCCGCGCCATACCGCGTCGCCGCCGCGTGCGAGCGCAATCCGGCCCTCGGTCGGTTTGTAGAAGCCGGTGATGCAGTTGAAGACAGTCGTTTTGCCGGCGCCATTCGGGCCGATCAGCGCCGTGATGGCGCCGCGCTTGACCTCGAAACCGAGATCGTCGACGGCGACGAGGCCGCCGAAACGCATGGTCAGATGCTCGACCCGCAGCACGGTGGAGCCGGCGCGCGCGCTCAACCGCGTCCCTCCTTGACCAAATCGACGGAAATGCTCTTGCGCTCTTTGAGAAACACCGACGGCGTGCGCGTCGTGATCAGTCCGCGCGGCCGCCAAATCATCATCAGGACCATCGCCAGCCCAACCAGTAGCACGCGGTACTGGGTCGGATCGAAGGTGGGTCCGAAAATTTGTTTGAGAAAGTCGAGCTGACGCATGATTTCGGTGGCACCGATCAACAGGATGGCGGCAAGCGCGACGCCAATCTGGCTGCCCATGCCGCCGAGTACCACGATCGAAAGGATGGTCGCCGATTCCAGGAAGGTGAAGGATTCCGGCGAGATGAATGCCTGACGCGCGGCAAAAAACGATCCGCCGAAGCCGGCGAACATCGCGCCCATGGCGAAGGCGGTGAGCTTGGTATTGGTGGTATTGATGCCGAGCGAGCGGCAGGCGATTTCGTCCTCGCGCAAGGCCTCCCAGGCACGGCCGATCGGTAGCCGGCGAAGCCGCACGGTCACCATGCAGGTGACGAAGGCGAGCGCGAGGATAACGTAATAAAGGAAAATGACGCGATAGACCGGCGAGTATTGCAGGCCGAACACCGCGGCAAAGCCGTTGTCGTCGGCATTAAATGGAACGCCGAAGAAGGTCGGTCGCGGAATGCCGATGATCCCGGCATAGCCGTTAGTCAGCGCGACCCAATTGATCAGGATCAGGCGAATGATTTCGCCGAAGGCCAGCGTGACGATGGCGAGATAATCGCCGCGCAGCCGCAGCACCGGAAAGCCGAGCAGGATTCCCCAGAACGAAGCCAGGATGCCGGCAAGCGGCAGGAGAATCCAAAAAGCCAGACCGAAGGTCTTGGCCAATAGCGCATAGGAGTAAGCGCCGACGGCATAGAAGGCGACATAGCCGAGGTCGAGAAGCCCGGCGAGCCCGACCACGATATTGAGGCCCCAGCCGAGCATCACATAGATCAGGATTTGAATGCCGAAATTGTCGACCCATTTCACGGCGCCGGTTAATCCCGCTGCCGCGACCGCGATCGCCGGGTAGACGAGGACGAAACCGATGCCGAGCGGGATGAACGATTTACGTAAATTCTCGCGCCACAGCGGCGCCGCTTGGGGAGGCCGCAGCGCGCGTTGCGCGAGCCACGGCGCGAGAGCGAACGAATAGACAAAGCGGCCGGCGGCGACGACGGCGACGAACGCGGCCAAGAGCGGCCAGCGCGTCGTCAGCACCAATTCGTCGCGGATATTGGTGACGGTCTGAAAGCCGATCAGCGGGAGCAATAGCCCGAAAGCAACAAGCGCGGCGCGGGCGGCGTCGCGCAGCGCGTCGAGCGCGTTGGCTCGCGCGCCTGTCGCGCCCGCTTGCATGTCAGACCTTCTCGACATCCGGCCGGCCGAACAAGCCTTGCGGCAGGAAGATCAAGGTGACCGCCAGGACCGAGAAGGCAGCGACGTCCTTATAGTCGATCGAGAAATAGGCCGACCACAGCGTCTCGATCAGGCCGATAAGAAGACCGCCCACGACCGCGCCCGGCAGCGAACCGATGCCGCCCAGCACGGCGGCGGTGAAGGCTTTCACGCCCGGCACGAAACCGTCCGAGAAAGTGACGACGCCGTAATACATGAGATACATGGTACCGGCGACGGCCGCGAGCGCCGCCGCGATTACGAAGGTCATCGAAATCGTGCGATCGACGTTGACGCCGACCAGCGCCGCCATCTTCTGGTCCTGCTCGCAGGCGCGCTGCGCGCGGCCGAGCGGGGTCTTCGCGACCAGATACCAGAAGGCTCCCAGCAGAACCGCGGTGACGCCCCAAATGATGAGCTGCTTATAGGACAGCGTGACCGGAAAATTATCGCGGTTTAAAAGAACGAATTCGCCCTGCACCATGGGCGGGATCGATTTGTTGCGCGGCCCTTGCGTCACCTGCACGAAATTCGACAGGAATATCGACATGCCGATCGCCGAGATCAAAGGCGCCAGCCGAAACGAGCCGCGCAGCGGCCGGTAGGCCACGCGCTCGATGACCCAATTGATCAGCGAGGTGAACAGCATCGCCACGATGAGCACGACGAACAGTGCAAGCGCGATCGAACCGATGCCGAGCCAAGCGGTCAGAATGAGGAAGGCGATCAGCGCGATGAAGGCCGAGACCATGAACACATCGCCATGGGCGAAATTCACCATGCCGATAATGCCGAACACCATGGTGTAGCCAATAGCGATCAGGCCGTAGATTGAACCGAGCGTAATGCCGTTGATGAGCTGCTGAACGAAATAGTCCATGCGACCGAGCCCTTCGCCACAACCGGGAAAATACTTAACAAAGGGACCTTGGAGCGGCAACGCCGCCTATCGACACGCCGGGGAAAACCGGCGAGCGGCAGGCCCGGGAACCGCAATCGGACCATGTGCAATATCCGCGCCGGAATGCTAGGCCGTAGCGGGAATATCAAGGAGAGACCCTTATGGATCGGGTCAAAAGCGAAGACGCCATCGGCGCCAAAGGCCGGCCGTTCACCGGCGGCGAATACCTCGAAAGCCTGCGCGACGGCCGCGAAGTTTATGTCTACGGCGAACGGGTCAAGGACGTTACGACGCACCCGGCATTCCGCAACGCGGCGCGCTCGATCGCGCGGCTGTACCACGCGCTGCACGACGGCAAAACCAAGGATGTGCTGACGTGCCCGACCGATACCGGTTCGCCGGGCTTTACGCATAAGTTCTTTCGCGCGGCGCGTTCGCGCGAGGACCTCATTGCGCAGCGCGACGCCATCGCCTGCTGGGCGCGCATGTCCTACGGCTGGATGGGGCGCTCGCCGGACTACAAGGCCTCGCTGATGAACACTCTCGGCGCGAATTTCGATTTTTACGGCAAGTTCGCCGAGAACGCCAAGGCGTGGTACCGGCGCGCGCAAGAGAACGTGCTGTTCATGAATCACGCCATCGTCAATCCGCCGGTTGATCGCGCCAAGCCGGTCGACCAGGTCAAGGACGTGTTCATCACCATTCAGAAAGACACCGACGCCGGCATCTACGTCTCCGGGGCAAAGGTAGTCGCCACCGCGTCGGCGCTGACGCACTATAATTTTCTCGGCCAAAACGCGGCCGTGCCGCTGCACGACACCGACCTTGCGGTGATGTTCATCGCGCCGATGAACGCGCCCGGCGTCAAGCTGTTTTGCCGCGCCTCCTATGAAATGACGGCGAGCGTGATGGGAACGCCGTTCGATTATCCGTTGTCGTCACGCTTCGACGAGAACGACGCGATCTTCGTTTTCGACAACGTCTTTATTCCCTGGGAAGACGTGCTGCTGCATCGCGATCTGGAAAAGCTGAAGATTTTCTTCCCGCAATCGGGCTTTCTGGCGGGTTATCAGTTCCAGGGCTGTACGCGGCTCGCGGTCAAGCTCGACTTTCTCGCCGGCGTCATCGCCAAGGCCTTGCGCGCGGCCGGCTCCGACGAGTTCCGCGGCAACCAGGCCATGCTCGGCGAGGTCATTGCTTGGCGCAATCTGTTCTGGGCGCTGACCGACGCCATGGCGATGAATCCGACGGCGTGGGTCAACGGCGCGGTGCTGCCCAATCTGCAATCGGGATCGAGCTATCGGGTTTTCGCCGGCGACGCCTATGGCCGCGTCAAGGAGATCGTGGACAAGATCGTCGCCTCGTCGCTGATCTATTTGCCGTCATCCGCCAAGGACTTCAGAAATCCGGCGATCGACCGCTATCTCGCGCGTTACGTGCGCGGCTCTTACGGCATCGGCTACAAGGATCGCATCAAGGTGATGAAACTCCTGTGGGATGCGATCGGTACCGAGTTCGGCGGCAGGCATGAGCTCTACGAACGCAATTACGCCGGCAACCACGAGGACATCCGGATCCAGGCGCTGTGGAACGCGCGCACATCCGGCACGCTCGAGCGAATGACGGCATTGGCCGACCAGTGCATGTCGGAATATGACGAGAACGGGTGGACCGATCCGGCATGGCTTGATCCTGACGATGTCGCTTATCCCGGCTTACCCGAAAAGGCGCGGGCGGCGGAGTGAAAATCGGAGGACGGACGACAGGCGAAAGGAACTTTGGCGCACCGGCTCTTCATCCGTCCTCTGTCCTCCGTCCTCCGTCATCTGATAGAATTTTCCCATGAGCTGGATCGATCAGCGACCCGATGACGCGATGGACGGCGCCTTTACGGCGGTCGGACCGGGCCCGATTGCGAGTGTCGAGCCGGCTGTGTTCCGCGAAGCGATGAGCCGGCTCGGCGCGGTGGTGCATGTCGTGACTACGGCCGGCGTCGCGGGAAAGACCGGCTTCACCGCGACCGCAGTGTGCCCGGTGTCGGATCAGCCGGCGATGCTGCTTGTTTGCCTCAATCGCCGCAGCAACAGCGCGCCGTTGCTCGCGCAGAACGGGGTGTTTTGCGTAAACACGCTGCGCGCCGGAGAAGAAAAGCTCGCCGACCTGTTCGCCGGAAGAAGCGGGGCGCAGTTTGGGGAGCGCTTTTCACTTGGCGAGTGGATCACGCTGAAGACCGGCGCGCCGGTGCTCGCATCCGCCGTGGTCGCTTTCGATTGCCGGACCATCGAGACCAAGGTGATGGCGTCGCATAATGTCGTGTTCGGAGCGGTCGAGGCGGTGCGGACAGGCCGGGGCGGACCGGTCCTCGTCTATCACGAACGCGCCTATAAGCCGGTCTGAACTTCGTTTTCACGGAACTTTTTCGAATCGTTATTGCCGGGGCGCCGCCTTTTCTGTGCACATTCGCGGCGACATTCGCGCGGCCCGCTTCTTCCCGGGGGCGCTATCGGACTATGCTAACGGGCATGCTCCCTCGGGACCCCGCTTCCGCGCTGCCGCTGTTTCATCTCTACGGCGATCCGCCGGACGATCAGGCATTCGATTTCATTCACATCGAGAGGATCGCGGCGCGCGCGGCCATGCACGAATGGATCATTCGCGCCCACCGCCATCGTAACTTGTTTCAGATTTTGCTGATCGAACGCGGCAGCGGCGAGATGACCTTCGACGCCACGCGGCTCGTATTTGCAGCGCCGGCCGCGATTCTCATTCCCGCCGCGATCGCTCATGGCTTTCGCTTCGAGCCGAATGTCACCGACGGCTGGGTGATCAGCTTCACCGAAGATGCGGCAGGCGCGATTGCCGATCACGCCGGGGAAGCGCTGGCGCGGTTGCGGGCGCTGGCGGCGGAGCCGGTCATTCCGCTCGGCGACGATACCGAGCGCGCCAGGCTTTCCGCTTTGTGCGGCGAGCTGTTCGAAGAGCACGGCCTCGCGCGCGAGGGCTACCGCCTGGCGATGCGCGGCCTTCTGGTGTTGATCGCGGTGGCGGTAGCGCGGCTCGCCGCGAGCCGCGCGCGCACGGGAGCCGTGACGCTGCGTCCCGCCGACGCGACCGTCGCGCAATTACGCGCGCTGCTCGATGAGTTCTTCCGCAAAGAGCGACATTTGGGGTTTTACGCCGACAAGCTCGGTATGACCGTCGATCGCCTTAACGATCACGTCAAGCGCGCGACCGGCGTCACCGCCGGCCATCTCATTCGCCAGCGCGTTCTGACCGAAGCGAAACGCCAACTCGTGTTCACCACGCAACCGATTCACGATATTTCCAAGGAACTCGCGTTCGCCGACCCGTCGCATTTCGCGCGATTTTTCCGCAAGCAAACCGGCACCACCCCGCACGAATTCCGCGACCAGCGGGGGTAGCAGACGACGGACGAGAGATTATTTGTCCTCCGTCGTCCGCCCTCAGCACTCTCACTTTCCCGTCAAAAATTTCAACACAGTATCACTATAGACCTGCGGCTGCTCCACATTGGCGATGTGGGCGGCGTCGAGCACGGCGATGTCCGCGTTGGGGATGTGCTCACAGATGAATTCGTTGGCCTCGAGCGTAGTCGCGGGATCGTGCTTGCCGGCGATCACCAGCGTCGGTGCGCTGATTTTCGCAAGCAGCGGCCGATGATCCATGTCGCGGATCGCTTCGCCGCAGCCAAGATAGCCGTCGGCTTTGGTTGCCAAAAACATTTCGCGCATTTTTACAATTGCTTGCGGATTGCGCTCGCGGAATTGCCGGGTGAACCACCGCTCCATATTGGCGTCGACGATCGCGGCGAGGCCTTTCTCCCGCACGGTTTTGAGCCGGCCCTCCCAGATCGATTTGTCCGCGAAATAGGAAGATGTGTTGGAGAGAATGAGCTTATTCACGCGCTGAGGCGCGTGCGCGCCGAGCCATTGCCCGACCATGCCGCCCATCGACAATCCGCACCAATTGATCTTGGCAATGCCGAGCGCGTCGATGACCGAAAGAACGTCGCGGCCGAACCGGTCCATCGTGTAGGGCCCCTTCGGTACGCTCGAGCGGCCGTGGCCGCGGCGATCGTAGCGCACGAGCCGGAAATGGCGGGTCCAGGGCGCGACTTGATCGTCCCACATATGCAGATTGGTGCCGAGCGAGTTCGACAGCATCAGAACCGGGGCGTTCTGCGGCCCCTCGACCTCGACATGGATGATGCAGCCGTCGTCGGTTTTGATTTCGGGCATTGCTGGCCTCCCCACTTCAAGGCTTTAGAGCGGATCAATTCAGATTGAAATCTATTGTCGCTCCAAAGCTTTCCCGGAGCATGATCTTTTCGGAAAACCGGCATCCACTTTTCCGGATAATGCTCTCTAGCACCCTTTTCAGTCGCCGCGCGAGGCGGTAAGCCGATAGGTCGATCGAGCAGGGAGTACGGCAAAGTGGCGATGACCATGAGCGGCGAATATGAGCTTGCGGTGCCGCCGCAAACCGTTTGGGAAAAACTCAATGACCCGGCAATATTGAAGGCCTGCATTCCCGGTTGCGAGCAACTCGACAAGACATCGGACACCGAGTTTCAGGCCGTCGCGACGGTCAAGATCGGACCCGTCAAAGCCAAGTTCAAGGGCAGAGTGACGCTATCCGATCTCGATCCGCCGAACGGCTACAAGATTTCGGGTCAAGGCGACGGCGGCGTGGCGGGCTTCGCCAAGGGCGGCGCCACGGTCAAGCTCACGCCGAAAAACGGCGGTACGCTCTTGGCATACAACGTCGATGCGCAAATCGGCGGTAAGCTCGCGCAGCTCGGACAGCGGCTGGTCAATGGCGCCGCCAAAAAAGTCGCCGACGATTTTTTCGAGAATTTCGCAAAGACGGTCAATCCGCCGGCCGGCTGAACCGGTGTCGCCGGTTTGCGCGAAAGCGCGTTCGTCGGAAAGCCGGTCGGCTGGAGCGCGATCGCTTGAAATTGAATCGATCGGGGCTCTAGGTTTTTGATGGGGCGTGTTTTTTTCGGAAACCGGTTTCCACTTTTCCGGATCATGCCCAGGCTGCCGGCGGGGCTGCGGAACTCTCTTGACCGGCGGCTGGCCTGCGGTTCAGAGTAAATGTGAGTTCGAGCGTACGAAAATCGGCAAAAACGGCCATAATTCACGCCCGGAGCCGGCCGGCGAATCCGCTCGGGTGGCAAATCACGACGTTTTGACCGCGATTTTTGAGGAGGAACCCCAATGGCAGGCGAGACGGCAGCCGTCTCCATGACGGTGAACGGCAAGCCCATCACCGCCAATGTCGATCCGCGTACGCTGCTGGTGCAGCTCCTTCGGGAACACTTGCGGCTTACCGGCACGCATGTCGGCTGCGACACGTCGCAATGCGGCGCGTGCGTCGTGCACGTCAACGGTAAGGCGATCAAATCTTGCACCGTGTTGGCGCTGCAGCTCGAAGGCGCCGACGTGCTCACGATCGAAGGACTGGCGGCGGCGGACGGACCCTTGCATCCGATGCAGGAAGCCTTCCGCGAGAACCATGGCCTGCAATGCGGCTATTGCACGCCGGGCATGATCATGACCGCCGTCGATATGGTGCGCCGTAAGGGCCACGACCTCGACGACCGCACCATTCGCGAAGAGCTCGAAGGCAACATCTGCCGCTGCACAGGCTATCACAACATCGTCAAGGCGATCGCCGCGGGCGCGCGTGCGATGCGCGGAGGCGGCTCCGCCGCCAAAGCTGCAGAATAGGAAAGGTCGCGACCGAACAGCAATTGTCGGGAGGGCGATGACAATGAGCGCAACCGGGATCGGCGCTGCGGTGCGCCGCAAGGAAGACCACCGCTTCATCACCGGCACTGGCCACTATACCGACGACGTCAACCGGCCGGGCCAGGCTTACGCGTATTTCCTGCGTTCGCCGCACGCGCACGCGACGATCAAATCGATCGACGTTAAACCGGCGGCCAAAATGCCTGGCGTGCTCGCCGTTCTCACCGGCGCCGAGCTCGCCGCCGACAAGATCGGCAATCTCATCTGCGGCTGGATGATCCACTCCAAGGATGGCTCGCCGATGAAAATGGCGCCGCATCCCGCGCTTGCCACCGGCAAAGTCTGCCATGTCGGAGATCCGCTCGCCGTAGTGATCGCCGAGACGCTGGCGCAGGCGCGCGACGCCGCGGAAAAAATCGCCGTCGATTACGACGTGCTTGGGGCGGTGGCCGATCCGGCGGCGGCGCAGAAGCCGGGAGGGCCCCAGATTCACGCCATTGCGCCGAACAACACGATCTATCAGTGGCATCTCGGCGATGCGAAAGCCGTCGAGGCGGCGTTTCGGTCGGCCAAGCACGTGACCAAGCTCGACATCGTCAACAATCGTCTGGTGCCGAATGCGATCGAGCCGCGCGCCGCGATCGGCGACTACGATTCCGGCGCCGGCTCTTTCACGCTGTGGAATACCACGCAAAATCCGCATGTCGCGCGGCTCGTCATCGCGGCCTTCGTCGGCATGGCGCCGGAACACAAGCTGCGCGTAATCGCTCCCGACGTGGGCGGCGGCTTCGGCTCCAAGATTTTCATCTATCCGGAAGAAGTAGTGGCGCTGTGGGCGTCCAAGCGCGTCGGGCGGCCGGTCAAGTGGGTTGCCGAGCGCTCGGAAGCGTTTCTCGCCGACGCGCACGGCCGCGATCACGTCACGCATGCCGAAATGGCCTTCGACGGCGACGGCAAGATTCTCGCGCTGCGGGCGAAGACGGTGGCCAATCTCGGCGCCTATATGTCGACGTTCTCTTCGTCGGTGCCGAGCTACCTGTACGCCACGCTTCTATCGGGCCAATACGAGATTCCGCAAATCTACTGCGAGGTCGACGCGGTCTATACCAATACCGGACCGGTCGATGCCTATCGCGGCGCCGGACGGCCGGAAGCGACATTCGTGGTGGAGCGGCTGGTCGAAGTCGGCGCCCGCGAAATGGGCCAGGATCCAGCCGAGTTGCGGCGCAAGAACTTCGTCAAGAGGTTTCCGCATCAGACGCCGGTCATCATGGCCTACGATGTCGGCGACTATAATGCATCGCTTAAGAAAGCGATGGAGCTTGCCGATTGTAAAGGCTTCGGCAAGCGCAAGCGCGAGTCGGCCCGCCACGGTAAGCTCCGCGGCATCGGCTTTTCGAGCTATATTGAGGCGTGCGGGATCGCACCTTCGCAAGCAGTCGGTTCGCTTGGCGCCGGCGTCGGTCTGTGGGAATCGGCCGAGGTGCGCGTCAACCCGACCGGTTCGGTGGAGATCCTGACCGGTTCGCACACCCACGGGCAGGGCCACGAGACCACTTTCGCGCAGCTTGTTTCCGAGCGGCTCGGAATCCCGATCGACAATGTCTCGATCGTGCACGGCGATACCGACAAGGTGCAATTCGGCATGGGCACCTATGGCTCGCGCTCGGGCGCGGTCGGCATGTCGGCGATCGTCAAGGCGCTCGACAAGATCGAGGCCAAGGCCAAAAAGGTCGCCGCCTACGTGCTCGAAGCGGCTGAAGGCGACATCGAATTCAAGGACGGCAAATTCAGCGTCGCCGGCACCGACAAATCAGCGGCGTGGGGCGATATCACGCTCAACGCCTATATCGCGCACAAATTTTCCGGCCAGGAATTGGAGCCCGGCCTCAAGGAAGGCGCGTTTTACGACCCGACGAATTTCACCTTCCCCGCCGGTTGCCACATCTGCGAGGTCGAGGTGGATACCGAGACCGGCGATACCGAGATCGTGGCCTGGACCGCCGTCGACGATTTCGGCGTCGTCATCAATCCGATGATCGTCGAGGGCCAGGTTCACGGCGGCATCGCGCAAGGCGTCGGCCAGGCTTTGTGCGAGGGCGCGGTCTACGACAAGGACGGCCAGCTCGTCACCGGCTCGTTCATGGATTACGCCATGCCGCGCGCCAACCATTTGCCGTCGCTGACGGTCGAAACCACCGTGACGAAATGCCCGTCGAATCCGCTTGGCATCAAAGGTTGCGGCGAGGCCGGCGCCATCGCGGCGCCTGCGGCCGTGATCAATGCCATCACGGATGCGATCGGAACCGAAGACGTGGCGATGCCGGCAACGCCGCAGGCCGTGTGGGCGGCGTTGCGGAAATCGAACCGGATGCCGCAGGCAGCGTGAAAAAAGAAATATCCCTCTCTCCGCGCGCGGGGGAGGCGACCGAAATAACGGAGGACTTCAATGTACGCCTTTACCTTTCATCGTCCGCAGACGGTGCGCCAAGCGGCGGGTCTGCTCGCCAAACACGAGGACGCCAAACTCCTTGCCGGCGGCCAGACGCTGCTGCCGACGATGAAATTGCGTCTCGCCAGCCCGCCGCAAATCATCGACATGTCGCTGATCGAGGGCCTCTCGGGGATCGAGCAGAGCGGCCGGTCGCTGACCGTCGGCGCAATGACCCGCCACAACGACGTGCACACGTCGCCGGTGGTCCAGCAGGCGATCCCGGTCCTGGCGCAGCTCGCCGGCATGATCGGCGATCCGGCAGTCCGCCACATGGGCACGATCGGCGGCTCGATCGCCAATAACGATCCCAATGCCGACTATCCGGCGGCCCTGCTCGGGCTCGGCGCCACGATCATCACCAACAAGCGGCGCATCAAGGCCGACGACTTTTTCACCGGCATGTTCTCGACTGCGCTGGAGCCCGCCGAAATCATCACCAAGGTGAGCTTTCCGATTCCGAAAAAGGCGGCCTATCAGAAATTCCGCAACCAGGCGTCGCGCTTCGCGCTTGTCGGCGTATTCGTGAGCAAGCGCGGCAGCGACATCCGCGTCGCGGTGACCGGCGCCGGCTCTAACGGCGTGTTCCGCGTGCCGTCGTTCGAGGAGGCGCTGAAGAAGCGCTTCTCGCCCAAATCGCTGGAAGGCATGACCATCCCGGCCGACGGCATGAACAGCGACATCCACGGCAGCGCCGAATACCGCGCCCATCTCGTCGGCGTGCTGGCGCGTCGCGCGGTTGCCGACGCGATCGGCAAGCCGATCGCGTGATTGCTGATTTTCCGGGAGCATGGTTTACCATTCGTCATGCCCGGCCCTTGTGCCGGGCATCCACGTCTTTACATGCCTGGAAGACGTGGATTGCCGGGACAAGCCCGGCAATGACGGAATAGATTAAGCGCATGAACAAGCCTTCGCCGCGTCCGCTGCCGGCCTCGATCGATGCGACCGTCGCTCTCCTGGCGGAAGCGAATTATCTCGCCGACCGCTCGCTCGGCACGGTGCTTTATCTTGCGCTCAAAATGGGCCGGCCGATTTTCCTCGAAGGCGAGGCCGGCGTGGGCAAGACCGAGATCGCCAAGGTGCTTGCCGGCACGCTCGGCCGCCGCCTAATCCGCCTGCAATGCTACGAGGGCCTCGACATCGCCGCGGCGGTCTATGAATGGAATTACGCCGCGCAAATGATCGCAATCCGCGTCGCTGAAGCCGAAGGCGAGCACAACCGGGACCGGCTAGAACACGATGTCTTCTCCGAGCGCTTTCTGATCAAGCGGCCCCTCTTGCAGGCGCTCGAACCCGACACCGCCGGCCCGCCGGTGCTCCTGATCGACGAAATCGATCGCACCGACGAGGCGTTCGAAGCTTTTCTGCTCGAAGTCCTGGCCGACTTCCAGATCACGATTCCGGAAATGGAAACGGTGAAGGCGGCGCATCCGCCGGTCGTGGTCATTACCTCGAACCGCACCCGCGAAGTCCACGACGCGCTGAAGCGCCGCTGTCTCTATCACTGGGTCGGCTATCCGAGCGCCGATCGCGAACTTGCGATCGTGCGCGCCAAGGTGCCCGGCGTCGCCAAGAAACTGTCCGAACAGGTGGTCGGCTTCGTCCAGGCGCTGCGCAAACAGGATTTGTTCAAGGCCCCGGGCGTCGCCGAAACGCTCGATTGGGCGGGCGCGCTCTCCGAACTCGACGTCGCCGCGCTCGATCCGGCGACCGTGTCGGACACGCTTGGCGTGCTGCTCAAATACCAGGACGACATCGCGCGGCTCGAAGGCTCCAAGGTCAAGGAGCTACTCGACCAAGTGAAGTCGGAGCTGAGAGCGGCGGAGTAATCAATTGCGCGCGTTCCCGCGAAGGCGGGCGTTATTTTGAACAGGCATCGGCCTCATGAGCGGTTTGTCCGAAGAAGCGTGGCCCCACGCGTCCGATAGGCAAGGGCGTCTCGCCGAAAACATCGTCTATTTCGCCCGCGCGCTGCGCGCCGCCGGCATTCCGGTCGGGCCGGGTGCGGTGCTCGACGCGCTCGAGGCCTTGCAAGCGGCGGGCGTCGGCACGCGCGAGGATTTCTACTGGACCCTGCACGCCGTCTTCGTGAAGCGGCACGAGCATTCGATCCTGTTCGACCAGGCGTTTCGGATTTTCTTTCGCCGGCGCGGCTATGTCGATCAGCTTCTGGCTATGATGCTGCCGCAGGCGCCGGTGCCGCCGCAGGCGCCGCAAGCCGGCGCCACGCGCGTGCACGAGGCGTTGTTTGCCGGGCTGGACGACAAGCTTCGCAAGGAACGCGAGGTCGAGTTCGATGCTCGCATGACTGTTTCCGATCGCGAAGTGCTGCAGCACAAAGACTTCGCCCAGATGACCACGGCGGAAATCGCGGCGGCCAAAGACGCCATGAAGCGGCTCGTTCTGCCGTTCGCGCAAGTGCGCACGCGCCGCCTAACGCCGCATCCGCACGGGCATGTGATCGACATCCGCCGCACTTTGCGCGCCAGCATGAAGGGCGGTGGCGACTTCATCGATCTGCGCTTCATCGGCCCGAAGACGCGGCCGCCGCCGCTCGTGGCGCTGCTCGACATCTCGGGCTCGATGAGCCAGTACAGCCGCATCTTCCTGCATTTCCTTCACGTGCTGACGGACGCGAGAAAACGCGTCAGCACCTTTCTGTTCGGCACCCGGCTGACCAATGTGACGCGCGCGCTGCGCGAGCGCGATCCAGACGATGCGCTGGCGGCGTGCTCAGCCGCCGTGCCCGATTGGTCGGGCGGCACGCGCATCGCTTCGTCGCTGCGGAGCTTCAATAAGCTATGGGCGCGCCGCGTGCTCACCCAAGGCGCGATCGTGCTTCTGATCACCGACGGCCTCGAGCGCGACACCGACGATACGCTCGCCTTCGAGATCGATCGCCTGCACCGCTCGTGCCGGCGTCTTGTCTGGCTCAATCCGCTGTTGCGTTTCGAAGGTTTCGAGGCGCGCGCCCGCGGCATCAAGACCATGCTGCCCTATGTCGATGAATTCCGGCCGATTCATAATCTTCAATCGATGGCGGATCTCGTGGCCTCGCTGCAGGATCGCGGCGGAGGTTCGGGCGACCCGAAAGCGTGGCTGCGGAAAGTGGCGTGAGTGACTATATTTGCGGTGGATTACTTTAGGAGAATTGCAGATGCTGTCGACGGACACTGACATCCTTAAAGCCGCGGAGGATTGGCGCAAAAATGGCCGCCAGGTTGCACTTGCGACCGTGGTCGAGACCTGGGGCTCGGCGCCGCGGCCGGTCGGCTCGAACCTTGTCATCGACGGGGAGGGTAATTTCCTGGGCTCGGTCTCGGGCGGCTGCGTAGAGGGCGCGGTCGTCACCGAGGCGCTCGACGTAATCGAAAGCGGCAAGCCCAAAATGCTGGAATTCGGAGTTGCCGACGAGACCGCTTGGAAAGTGGGCCTCTCGTGCGGTGGCACGATTAGGGTCTATGTCGAGAAGGTGGAGTGAGGGTCGTCATTCCGGGGCTCGGCTGCAAGCCGAGAGCGCGAAATCCATAGCCACGGAGCATGACGTCGTAGACAGCGATTATGGATTCCGGACAGCCTCGCTCCGTTCGGTTTCCGCAATGACGGCGCAGAGACATTAATGAAGCTCGACATCCTCAAAGCTCTTAACGGCGAACGCGCCGCACGCCGCGCGGCGATCATCATCACCAATATCGAGAACGGCAAGCAGCGGCTGGTGAAGGCCGCCGATATCGTCAAGGATCCGCTGCGCCCGGCGCTCGCCGAGCATTTGCGCACCAGCAAAAGCGGCATGGAAGAGACCGCAGAAGGACGCGTCTTCCTTACCGTCTATGTGCCAGCCCCGCAGCTCGTCATTATCGGCGCGGTTCATATCAGTCAGGCGCTGGCGCCGATCGGAAAGCTTCTCGGCTATGACGTGACAATCGTCGATCCGCGCACGGCCTTTGCCTCGCCGGAGCGTTTCCCGGACGTCAAAGTGATCGCCGAATGGCCGGACGAGGCGCTGCCGCGGCTAAATGTCGACCGCTACACCGCCTTTGTCGCACTGACGCACGACCCGAAAATCGACGACCCGGCGCTTCTGCACGCATTGTCGCGCGACTGTTTCTATATCGGCGCGCTCGGCTCGCGAAAAACGCATGCCCGCCGCATCGAGCGGCTGAAAGCGCAAGGGCTGAGCGATGCCGACATTGCCCGCATCCATGCTCCGATCGGGCTCGGCATCGGCGCGGTCTCGCCGGCTGAAATCGCGGTCGCGATCATAGCGCAGATTACCGAGCGGCTGCGTGAGGTGACCGCCGCCGCCGTGAAGGCCGCGTCATGAAATTCGGCGCGGTCGCTCCGAAGGATGCGCTCGGCGCGGTCGCCGTGCACACCATCCGTCAGGGCGGGCTGGTGCTCAAGAAAGGCACGCCGATCGGCGCGGCGGAGGTTGCGGCGCTCGAAGCCGCCGGCATCAAGGAGGTCGTCGTTGCGCGGCTCGAACCGGGCGATGTCTCCGAGGATGTCGCGGCCGCCGAAATCGCCGATGCGGTCGCAGGCGAGGGCGTGCATGTCGAACGCGCCTTTACGGGCCGCGCCAATCTGTTTGCGCAAACCGCGGGTGTCCTGGTCGTCGACAAGGACGCGGTCGATCGTCTCAATCGCGCCGACGAAGCGATCACGCTGGCGACGCTGCCGGCTTACAAGCCGGTCGTCGCCGGCGAGATGATCGCGACCGTCAAGATCATTCCCTTCGCGGTGGCGGGGGGCGCGCGCGATGCGGCGCTTGCCGGGGTGACCAAAAAGCTTTTGCGTGTCGCTCCGTATCGGCTACGCAAAATCGGCGTGGTGTCCACGCTGTTGCCGGGACTTGCCGGCAAGGTCGTCGATAAAACGTTGAAAATCACCGCCGAACGTCTAGCGCCGGCCGGCGCGGCGATTGTCGCCGAACGGCGCGTGCCGCACGAACGCGAGGCAGTGGCGCAAGCGATCGACGAGGTGCTTAAAGCCGGAGCGGAGCTTGTCATCGTGTTCGGCGCGTCGGCCATCGCCGATCGCCGCGACGTGATCCCCGCCGCCCTTGAAACGATCGGTGGCCGTATCGAGCATTTCGGCATGCCGGTCGATCCCGGCAATTTGCTGATGATCGGGACGGCGGCCGGCGGCCGGCCGGTACTAGGTGCGCCGGGATGCGCGCGCAGCCCGAAGGAAAACGGGTTCGATTGGGTGCTGATGCGCCTTCTCGCCGGGCTGCCAGTGCCGCGCCAGGATATTACCGGGCTCGGGGTCGGCGGTTTGCTGATGGAAATCGTCACGCGCCCACAGCCGCGCGAAGAGCCGTTGCATCCCATGCGCGCCTTTGCCGCGGTCGTGCTCGCCGCCGGACGTTCGAGCCGCATGGGCGGGCCGAACAAGCTTTTGGCGGAGATCGGCGGGCGGCCGCTCGTTCGCATCGTCGTCGAAGAAGCGCTCGCCTCGCGGGCGCGGCCCGTCGTGGTCGTCACCGGGCACCAGCGCGAGCGCGTGGAGGGTGCGCTTGCGGGCCTGGCCGTGAAGTTTGTGCATAATCCGCACTATGCTGAGGGTCTCGGCACTTCGCTCAAAGCCGGGATCGCCGCATTGCCGGCCGATGTGGATGGCGCCATCGTCTGTCTCGGCGATATGCCGCAAGTGGATGCCGCGCTGGTCGACCGCTTGATCGGCGCGATCGATCCCGACAAGGGCGCGCTGGTCGCGGTGCCTACGATCGACGGCAAGCGCGGCAACCCGGTCGTATGGTCGCGGCGCTTCTTTCCCGATCTCATGGCGGTCGAGGGCGATGTCGGCGCGCGTCACCTCATCGGCCGCTATACCGAAGCGGTCGTCGAAGTTCCGGCGTCCGGCAACGGCGCGCTCACCGACATCGATACGCCCGAAGCGCTCGCGGCGGTGAAGGCGGAGCTGGAAAAAACCTAAAGCCGCAATCGTTTCAACCAGAATCGATTGCGGCTCTAGTTGTTTGATGCGGCATGATCTATTCGAGAAATCGGTTCCCACCTCCGATCAAGTCCGAGGCAGGCTTTTCCTGGACCATGCCGTATATCCGCAGGCGGTTATTTCGCCCGGGTCTGCGCCGCGATCTGCTGCACGATTGGCGCCCATTTCTGTTGTTCGCTCTGAATGAACGCCAGCAATTCCGCAGGCGTCATCGGCCGGTCGTCGCGGCCGAGATCGGCAAGGCGCCTGCGGATATCCGGATCGTGCATGGCCTTGACGAGATCGGCATTGGCCTTGCGCACGATGTTGTCCGGCGTGCCCGCCGGCGCCAACAAAGCCTGCCAGCCGACTGATTCAAAGCCGGGAAGCGTTTCGGCTACGGTCGCAAGCTTCGGCGAATCCGGCATGCGGCTCGATGAGGCGACGGCAAGCGGCACGACGTTCCCTGCCGCCACCGCGCCGGCTATTCCCGAATAGGCGTCGAAGACAAGGCCGACGCGTTTGCCCATCATGTCGTTGATGATTTGCGCGGTGCCGCCCGTGTAGGGGACCATCAGCAATTTGATGTCCGCTTGCCGTTGCAGCAATTCGCCGGTCAGATGCGTCAGGCGGCCGATGCCGTTGACGCCGTAAGATACTTCGCCGGGCTTTTGCTTCGCGAGCGCGATCAGTTCCGGAAGCGTCTTGACCCCGAGCCACGGCGCGGCCGCGATAAACATCGGCGCGCCGCCAAGATAGCCGACCGGGGTAAAATCGCGAGGCACCTGGACCGGAAGATTCTCGGCCGTTCCGGGAAGCGCAACAAAGGCGGATGCGGCGATCACGCCGAATGTGTAGCCGTCGGCTGCGGCGGTAGCCGCCGTGTGGGCGGCGAGGGCGCCGCCGGCGCCCGGCTGATTGACGACCACAGCCTGCTGACCCCAAAGGCGGCTTAGGCCTTCGGCGATAATCCGGGTCGGCACGTCTATGGAGCTTCCTGGCGCGGAGTCGCTGATAAGCCGCACCGGGCGGCTGGGATAATCTTGCGTCAACGCGGGCGGAGCGAATGCCAAAAACCAAACCAAGAACCAGACCAGAGCCGCGAGCGGCAACGATCCAACGGCGGTCCGCCGCCAAAATGAATGCATCGTTCGTTTCCTTTCGCGAAATGATCCCTAATTACATCGCCGGCGCCGTGTTACCGGCGCGGCGCCGGGCAGCCTTGCAATAAGGGGGTATGTTGGCGCGGCCGCGCAGGCTATACGTTTACCACGATGAGTGTTGCCGCGAACACCCATTTGCCGGACGACCGCGCCGCCGAACGATCCCGGCGGCTGTCGATCGGTTTTCTCAATTGGGCGCACGCGCTGGACCATTTCGTCATCCTGATCTATCCGACGGTCGTGCTGGAGCTCGAGGCCGTCTACGGCGATTCCTATTCGACGCTGATCGCGCTTTCGACGGCGTCCTTCGTGGCTTTCGGATTGTTCTCGCTGCCCGCCGGATGGCTCGGCGACCGCTGGAGCCGCCGCAATCTTATGATCGCATTTTATGTGGGATGCGGCGTCTCATGCGTGGCCGCGGCCTTCGCGCCGTCGCTGACGGTTCTTGCGCTCGCGCTATTTTCGCTGGGCGTATTCGCGGCGATCTATCATCCGGTCGGCACCGCGATGGTCATCGAGCAGGCGACGCAACGGGGCCGCACGCTCGCGTTTAACGGTGTATGCGGCAATCTCGGAGTCTCGCTCGCGGCCGGGATCACCGCGGCGCTGACAGCGGCGTTCTCCTGGCGTGGCGCATTTTTCGTGCCTGGCATCGTCTGCATCGCAACCGGTGCGGTCTATCTTTGGATCGGACCGGCCGAGCGCGTGCATGCCGCGTGGCGCTCGACGGCGCCGGACGTTTCGCTGTCGCCGGCCGTTGCCGCGGTCATTTTTATTCTCTTCGTCGTCGTTGCGCTCAGCGCCGGGCTCGTCTTCAACACGATTTCCGTGGCACTGCCTAAGATCGTCGACGAGCGCGTCGGCAACGGTATCCCGCTCGTACTCGTTGGCGGGCTGACGACGGCGGTGTTTCTGTGCGGCGCCGCTGCGCAGATTACAGTCGGCCGGCTGGTCGAGCGCGTCCAGCCGCACATTCTGTTTGCGGCGCTTGCCGTGATGCAATTCACCGGGGTGGTGTGGTCGGCGTATGCTAGCGGCGTTTCGCTCCTCTTCGCGCTCGCCTTCACCATGGCGGCGATCTACGGGCAGATTACGGTGAACGATCTGCTCATCGCGCGCTACTCCGCCGACGCCTGGCGCAGCCGCATCTATGCGGTGCGCTATTTCGTGACCTTCATGATTTCTGGCGTGGCGGTCTCGATGATCGCGCTATTGTACGGCCGGGGCGGCTTCGGCCTCGTGCTCGGCATCACCGCAATCGTCGCTATGGGTTTCCTCGTCGCCGCGATCCTGATCGCGGTGCTCGCCAACGGCGTTGAGAGGGCCCAACTGCCGCAGCCGGCGGAGTGAACATCCAGCTTTAGGGCGTGATCCGGAAAAAGCCTGCCCCGGACGCGATCCGGGGTGGAAGCCGGCTTTGCGAAAAGATCGTGCCCCATCAGACAGCTAGAGCCGCAATCGATTCAGTCTGAAACCATTGCCTTTAGGCAATATTCGCCGGATTTCGCGCCGCCAGCGCCATGGCGACCATCGCCGCTCCGCCGAACAAGAGGTTGATTCCGACCAGCAATCCAAGCGCCCAGGTCGCCGTTCCCGGCAGGCCGGCGAAGATGATCCCCGCGAGGATAAGATCGACGATGCCGCTGACCAGCATCCAGCCCCAACGGCTGGAAAGCTGGGCGCGGTGCTCAACCGCATACATGATCGTGGCGATCCCTTCGACGATGAAGAAGGCGATCAGCACCAGCGTGAGCGACACCGTTCCGCTGATCGGCCAGCGAAGAAGGACAATGCCGGCCGCGATACCGAGCAGGCCGGACAACAGCGCCCACCAGAAGCCCGGCACGCCACGCATCCAAAACGTTGTGACGAGACCGACAATGCCGCTGATCAGGAACAGCCAGCCGATGAGAAGCGTAAATGCGAGCGTGGCGACGACCGGTACGATGAGGGCGGCGATGCCCAGGATGACCAAAACGATGCCTTCGATCAGGAACAGCACCCAATGCTCGTGAATGGCGTTGACGACGGCGCGCCGCATATCCTCGCGCCCGCCCGGTTGAAGAGTGGTCATTGTCCGCTCCCTTAGAGTCCGCTCGTTAAAAATTGGAACGCCTTGCAGGGTGCAGTCTTACACAAAAGCGGGTCTTGCATAAGCGATTTGCCGTACCTATTTCTGTATATGTGACGTGAGCAGTGGTTCCGTCATGGGACGGCTACGATGGGCGACGCCGGATGTACGCGCGCCGTGTCGTTCGTGGCGTTAGCAATTTCTGGTGCTCTCGCTCGTAATCATCCCGCTTTTTCCAATTTCGCGATCAGGGCCATCGCGCCGGCGGGCGCGCGTATTTTTCCTTCGTGGATGACATAGGCGAAGACGTCGCGCGGCGTGGGCTTGGCTTTTGGTTCTGCCGCCACGCTAGGCAGGTCGTCCGGCGCCTTACCCTGCGCCCAGGATCGCAAGCGCTCCGCCCAGGCGTCGATGTCCTTCGGCGGATAGGCGGTCGCGATCGTGTCCTTGCCGCGCTGCAGCCGCGCATAGACGAAATTGCCGGTCGCATCGGCGATATTGGGATATTTCAAGTGATCGGTATAGACGACCGGCATCGCGAATTGGCGCAGCAGCGCGATGAATTCGGGATTGCGGAAACTGTCGTGGCGCACCTCGATGACGTGGCGCAGCGCGCGTCCGCCGAACCGGTCCGGCAGGAGTTCGAGAAAGCCGCCGAAATCGGCGGCGCCGAATTTTTTGGTCGGCGCGAACTGCCAGAGAATGGGACCGAGACGGTCGCCGAGTTCGGTCACGCCAGAGTCGAGGAACCGCTTGATGGAGTCCCCCGCTTCCTTCAGCACACGCCGGTTGGTGGCGAAGCGCGGCCCCTTGAGCGAGAAAACAAAGCCCGGCGGAACCTCGCTCGCCCATTTGCGAAACGTCGCCGGCGACTGCGTTCGATAGAACGTGCCGTTGACCTCGATCGAGGTCAGATGCGCGCCGGCATAAGCGAGCTCCTTGGCGTGCGGCAGGCCTTTTGGATAAAAGACGCCCCGCCACGGCTCGAAGGTCCAGCCGCCGATACCGATATAAATCGAGCCGGATTGACGGGTCATATGCCTGTCATTGACGCTTGCTAAATTTGATTTGCAAGTGGCGGTGGGTATAGTGACGAGTGCCATCGCAACGTGATTTCGAGCATGATCTATCCTGATTGTGCTCTAACGGCCACGGTGAGATCAGGCGACGCCGGATGAACGCGCGCCCCTCGCTCGTGGTCGTTTCTGTTTCGGAGGACAGAAGACGGACGACGGAGGACGGATTGGTCGTCGATCTGTTTCCTGTCGTCCGTTCTCTGTCGTCCGATAGAAAAAGGCCCGGGATTGCTCCCGGGCCTTCGCGATTACTCTTGCGGATGGATTTCCTTAGAAATCCATTCCGCCGCCGCCGGGCGGCATCGGCGGCATTTCTTTCTTCTTCGGCAGTTCGGCGACCATCGCCTCGGTGGTGATGAGGAGGCCGGCGACCGAAGAGGCGCCTTGCAGAGCCTGGCGCACGACCTTGGTCGGATCAATGATGCCTTTCTTCACCATATCGGCATATTCGCCGTCCTGAGCGTCGAAGCCGTAGCCGTACTGATCCTTTTCCAGGATCTTGCCGACGATCACCGAGCCGTCCTCGCCGGAATTGATGGCGATTTGGCGTGCCGGAGCGGACAGCGCCTTACGGACGATCTCCACGCCGTGCTTTTGGTCTTCGTTCTGCGTGCGCACCTTCTTGAGCGCCTCAGTGGCGCGCAGAAGGGCGACGCCGCCGCCGGGCAGAATGCCCTCTTCGACGGCCGCGCGGGTCGCATGCATCGCGTCGTCGACGCGATCCTTGCGCTCCTTCACCTCCACCTCGGTGGCGCCGCCGACGCGGATCACCGCGACCCCGCCCGCGAGCTTA
>DASPTX010000021.1:0-33032 GCA_035623195.1 Xanthobacteraceae bacterium
CGGCGGGCGCCGCTTTCGGAGCCGACGGCGCGGCTGCTGAAGCAGTCGACGGATTGGCGGTAGTCCGCGCCGTGCCGTCCCCGATCACGCCGACGACGGTGCCGACCGGTACGACCGCGCCGGCGAGCACGCGGATTTCGACCAGAACTCCAGTCGTAGTCGACGGCACTTCCATCGAAACCTTGTCGGTTTCGATTTCGAAAAGGCTGTCGCCCGGTTTAACAGGCTCGCCGGCGGACTTGAACCATTTGGTGATTTTGCCTTCGGCG
This sequence comes from Xanthobacteraceae bacterium, assembly GCA_035623195.1. Classification (GTDB taxonomy): domain Bacteria; phylum Pseudomonadota; class Alphaproteobacteria; order Rhizobiales; family Xanthobacteraceae; genus BOG-931. The sequence goes on from DASPTX010000021.1 coordinate 270, forward strand.
ACGGTCTCGCCGAGTTGCGGCATCAACACGTCCATTACTTGATCCGTTCCCAAGTGACTTCGAGGGTCGAGTTGAGTGCGCGCAACACCAGACGATTGCCATCCAATTCGAAGCGCCGCACCAGATCGCCGTTGTCCCCGGGCTGGACGCTGTCGTGGCGATGACGCGTCACCGTTCCGGCCCGCTCGTCGATCGTATAGGTGCCGAAATAGGCGATGTAGTCGGTCAGCGCGATTTTGGCCTCTTCGGGCGTCATCACCGCGCCGGCGCGCGTGCGCTTGACGTCCGGCGCGATCTGCACCGCCATCTCGCCATGAGGACCGTAATAGATCATGCCCTTCGGGTTGGCGCCCCGATCCCAGTTGCCGCCATTGATTCGGGTGCCGATGTAGCGCCAGGCGCCGAGCAGCTTTCCGGCAACGTTAATTTCGGTCATGGTGTTCTCAGTCCCGGCGCTCGCGCTCTTCTCGCCATGTCACCGAATCACCATGTCACCGAAATGTATTGCGTCTCCATGAATTCCATCAGGCCTTCATGGGCGCCTTCGCGACCGAGTCCGGATTGTTTAACGCCGCCGAACGGCGCCGCCGGATCGGAGACAAGGCCGCGATTGAGCCCGATCATGCCGAAGTCGAGCTTTTCCGATACGCGCATGCCGCGGCTCAGATCCTTGGTGTAGAGATAGGCGACAAGGCCGTATTCAGTGTTGTTGGCCCGCGTGATCACTTCGTCTTCGGATTTAAAGGACTGAATCGACGCGACCGGGCCGAAGATTTCCTCGTTGAGCATTTTGGCGTTGTCGGACACGTTGGCGAGCACGGTAGCCGGATAGAAAAAGCCCGGACCGACCAGCGCTTTGCCGCCGGTGAGCACCTTGGCGCCTTTCTTGACCGCATCGTCGACAAGCTCGATCACCTTGTCGAGCCCGTCCTTGTTGACAAGCGGCCCGAGCGCGACGCCGTCGTCGAGTCCATTTCCCATTTTCAGGCCGCCCATCTTCGCGGTCAGTTTCTTGGCAAATTCGTCATGCACTTTCTCGTGCACGTAAAAGCGATTGGCCGCGGTGCAGGCCTCGCCCATATTGCGCATTTTGGCGATCATCGCGCCGTCGATGGCGGCATCGATATCGGCGTCATCGAACACGATGAAGGGCGCATTGCCGCCGAGCTCCATTGCCGGCTTGACGACGTTATCGGCGGCTTCGTGCAAAAGCTTGCGGCCGACTTCGGTCGAGCCCGTGAACGACACCACGCGCACACGCGGATCGTGCAGCATCGCGCTGACCACCTTGCCGGACGAGCGCGACGGAATCACATTGACCGCGCCTGCGGGAACGCCGGCCTCTTCGAGGATCGGCATCAGCGCAAGCATCGTGAGCGGCGTATCGGATGCAGGCTTGAGTACCACCGTGCAGCCGGCGGCGAGCGCGGGCCCGATTTTGCGCGTCGCCATCGCGGCGGGAAAATTCCACGGCGTCACCAGCACGGCAATACCGGCCGGCTTGTGATGGACCAAGATGCGCGCGCCCGAGGAGGGCGCGACCGAATTCTGGCCGATATTGCGCACCGCCTCCTCGGCGTACCAGCGGAAGAATTCCGCGGCATAGGCGACCTCGCCGCGCGAATCCGGCAGCGCCTTGCCGTTCTCGATGGTGATCAGTTTGGCGAGCCGTTCGGCGTCGCGCATGATTAGTTCGTAGGATTTGCGCAAGACCTCGGCGCGTTCGCGCGGTTTCTTGGCGGCCCAGGCAGGAAACGCGCTGGTTGCCGCGTCGAGCGCGGCCATTGCGTCATCGACGGTTGCGCTTGCGACCGAGGCCACCTTGTTCTCGGTTGCCGGATCGATGACGTCGAAGCGGCCGCCGTCGGAGGATTTGCACCATTTGCCGCCGATCCACAGATCGGTTGGCACGTTGGCGAGAAGGTTATCGTACATGGCCATGATGGTACCTCATTCTATTTCGCGTCATGACCGGGCTTGTCCCCGGCCATCCCGACCAATTCGGCACCAGCGTGCAAAATCTATCGGAGCCAAGGGGACAGGCCCGGCGATGACGCCGTCGATCAACTTTCCATCGCGCGTCTTACTCGATCAACAATCCGATCCACAGTCGGCAGCGCGAGATCTTCGAGGATATCGGCGGCGGGCAGTGGGATATGCGGCGTCGTGATCCGCACCGGCGGACCGTCGAGATCGTAGAAGGCTTCGTCGGCGACGATCGAAACGATCTCCGCGCCCCAGCCGCACAGCCGCGGGTTCTCCTCGACCGTGAACAAGCGATGGGTGCGCGCGACCGAGCCGAGGATCGTTTGCGTGTCGAGCGGAACAAGCGAGCGCACGTCGATGACTTCGCAGTCGATGCCGTGCTCGGACTTAAGTTTCTCCGCCGCCGCGAGCGCGCGCGGCACCATCAGGGCCAGCGCCACGATGGTGGCGTCCTTGCCCGGCCGCACGATGGCGGCGGCGCCGAGGCGATCGACAATCTCGCCGTCCGGCACGTCGCCCTTGATCGGATAAAGGGATTTGTGCTCGAGGAAAATCACCGGGTTGGGATCGCGCACCGCCGCGGCGAGAAGCCCGATGACGTCGCGCGGCGATGACGGCGCGACCACTTTCAGGCCGGGAATCATCATGCACCAGTTTTCCACGCTCTGCGAATGTTGTGCGCCGAATCGCGCACCGCCGCCGTTGCCGGTGCGCACGACCAAGGGACATTTGAGCTGGCCGTTGGACATGTAGCGGCTCTTGGCGAATTCGTTGGCGATGTAGTCGAAGCAGACGGCGAAAAAATCCGAAAACATGATTTCGGCGATCGGCTTCAGTCCGGTCATGGCCGCACCCATGGCGGCGCCCAGGATCGCCTGTTCGGAAATCGGCGTGTCGCGCACGCGCAAGGGTCCGAATTGCTCGTAAAGGCCGACTGTCGCCTTGAACACGCCGCCGGCCTTGCCGATGTCCTCGCCGAGGAAAACGACGTCGGGATCGCGCGCCATTTCCTGCGCGATACCGCGGGCGACGGCCTCGCGATAGGTCAGTTCCGCCATGCGAAGCCTCCGTCGGCGTAAACGTCGGTCGTGAGAATGTCGAGCGCGGGCGGCGGCGCCGCCTTGCATTTTTCCGTGGCCTCGTCGACGCGGCGCTTCACGTCGGCCTCGATGCCGGCGATGACGTCCTCGCCAACGCCAAATTGCTTCAATCGCTCGCGATAGATCTTGAGCGGATCGCGCTCTTTCCATTTTTCCAGCTCGCCCTCGGGGCGATATTTGGCCGGATCGGCGCGCGAATGTCCGCTGTGCCGGTAGGTGAGGCACTCGATCAGCGACGGACCGCTGCCGGCGCGCGCTTGCTCGTAGGCCGCGCTCGCCGTGCGATAGACGATGTCGGCGTCATTGCCGTCGATTAGAATACGCGGCAGGCCATAGGCGGCGGCCCGGTCGGCCGCCGGGTGCGACACGGCGGTGACGTCGGCGATCGGCGTATATTCCATGTACAGATTGTTCTCGCAGACGAAGATCACCGGCAACTTCCAGACCACGGCGAAGTTGAGCGCTTCATGAAAAGCGCCGATATTGGTGGTGCCGTCGCCGAAGAAACAGACCGAGACGTCCTTTTGCCCTTTATATTGCGCGCGCCAAGCCGCGCCGCAGGCAATCGGCAGATGCGCTCCGATGATCGCGTAAGAGCCCATGACCCCGTGCTCGGCCGAGGTCAGGTGCATCGAGCCGCCCTTACCGCGCATCAGCCCATTGTCCCGCTGCATCAGCTCGCCCAGCACCTTCTCGATCGAGACGCCGCGCGCGAGCGTGTGCGCATGACCACGGTAGGTGCAGAACGAAAGATCGCCGGGTTTCATGGCGGCCGCGCAACCGGCGGCGACCGCCTCCTGTCCGAGCGAGAGATGGCTCGTGCCTTTGACCAGATTCTGCAGAAACAGGTCGAAGGCGCGCTGCTCGGCCTCGCGAATCTCGACCTGAAGGCGATACAGGCGAAGGCGCATCTCCTCGCCGATATCGTCGCTGAGGCTCGCATTCGGGGCGAGGGTGCGATCTTCGATTTTGGCCATGGAAAGTCCTCGGAATGCCCCCGGTGACGGCGGGCGGACGCAACTTAGCGCCAGTTGTGAAGGCGAGGCAATGTCATAGCGGCAATGGCAGCGTGGGCCTTTAGGCATGATCCGGAAAAGTGGAAAGCGGTTTTCCGAAAAGATCATGCCCCCACTCTAGGACGCCGCTTGCGCCTGGCCCGGCGAGTCCTTAATTGACGGTGCGCGAGGTTTCGATGACGCAAGAATCCCTGGAATCGCGGACGTCCCAAGCCAACGTTCAGCGCTTTTTCGGCGGTCCGCCGCTTGCGGTGATCGGCCGGCTCGTTCTGTTGTCAATCCTGGTCGGCGTCATTCTTGCTGCGATCGGGCTCGATCCGTGGAACATCATCGAATCCGTCGAACGGCTCATTCGGCAAATCTGGAACATGGGCTTCGATGCCGTGCGCTGGCTGTGGCGTTACTTCCTGCTCGGCGCCGTGATCGTCCTGCCAATCTGGCTTCTGGTGCGCATCGCTAAAGCGCCGCGCGGATTGTGAAACCCAATAAATCTACGTCGGGATCATCGCACTCATGGGCGTGATCGCATGACACTACGCGGCACATGACGAGCTGTGGCGATATTTTAATAAAACGATAAATTGGTTGAAGATGCATTTGTGACGACAGCTCGGATGTCGCCGCAGGGCAAGCCAGCAGGAAATGGCCCTGTCAGGCGCGCCGGTGAGTCAGAAAGATAGCAACGGGACGGACACGGCCGGACTTAATCTCGGCCGTTTTTCTTTCTGCCGCGGCTTACTCGTCCGCGGAATGCGAGCCGGAGGGCGATCCGTCGTCATCGGCCGGCATGGAATGATCCATCACCGAATGCTCGCGCGGCCCGCCGCCGCCGCGATGCCGGCGCCGCCGCCGATGCAGCGGAAACCGATCCGGCGGTCCGTCATAGCCGTTCGGACCGTTGGGACCGTTTGGCCCGTGCGGACTGCCGCCGCCTTGGCCGTGTTGCGATGGCTGGTGCTGCGGCTGGCCGCCGGTAATGAAAGACGGGAGCCGCTCCACGTCACGTTCGTCGTCCGACATTCGCTGCGGACGCGGTTGTGTGTGCTGCGGCTGATGCTGCTGCGGCTGGTAATTTTGCGGCTGATTGTGGGGTTGCTCGCGCGGATAGTACGGCTGCGGCTCGCGCGGTGCGAATGGCTCGCCGCCGAGGTGAGGCTGCTCGTTGTCGCCGTCGTCGAAACTGTCGTCGGCGCCGCGCAACTCACCGGGCTGCGGTTGCTGATAATAGGGCTGACTTTGGCGAAGCTGTTCCTGCGCGGCTGCAATGACGCGGAAATAGTGTTCGGCGTGCTGGTAATAATTTTCCGCGGCGACCGGATCTCCGGAACTTTGCGCGTCGCGGGCGAGCTGGAGATATTTTTCGGCGATGTGGGATGCCGTTCCCCGAATTTTTACGTCCGGCCCATTGGACTCGTACATTCGCGACAGCGGATTTTGATGATGACCGCCCTTCCGGTTTCGCCCGCGCATACGCTTGTTCTGACCGTTTCTCATGGTTTGCTGTTCGCCAACCCCCGTATCCTATGACGGCTCCGATGCCGCCGTTTGGTTTCACCGAATTTTGCTCAAGCTCCGCCGTCTCGGCTTCGAGCCGCTCTCAGTCTGCGCCCTGAATATCACCACCCCGGTAACTAGCCCTCAGCGGCAGTTATGCTCGCCGCGTGTCAAAACCTCGGTAATGGCGCACGCAACCGTTTCACGACGGTCCGCGCCGAACCCATGAAGCGTCACGATCTGAATCTGGCGATCCTATATATGCCGTCCAATTCGGCTTTCGCTGTTCAGTTTCGTTTTCTGTCTGACCTGCGCTGCCGACCTCTTGGAGCCAAATGTCGGATTTTGCTCCGGGCGTTCACGGCAACGCGGCACCCTCATCCAGGGGCGACTCCGTAGGCCGCAAACTAGTCGGTTCCGGTCAATATTCCAAGCGCTTTTTTATCCCAAGTGCGTTTTTGTCGGCGCTGCAATGTTACGCGTCATACATGTTACGCAGCTTTCTCTGCAACGAGGGCGCGCGGTACACCATTAAGATCGGGATGCGAAGGCAGTGGCGCAAGCCCCACCGCGGCAACGAAATCCGCGACGGGTTCCGCTTGACCGATCCCGAGTTCGACGACCAGAACGCCGCCGGGCGCTAACAGCGGCGCAGCCGCTGTTGCAATTGCCCGATACGAATCAAGCCCATCGCGTCCGCCGTCGAGCGCGATACGCGGATCGAACAGGCGCACTTCCGGCGGCAAGCTATCGATGGCTTCCGTGGCAATATAGGGCGGATTGGAAACGACGATATCGAACGGCCCGCGCAAAGCCGCGGCCAAGTCGCAGGTAAGAAAAGCTGCGCGGGTCAGGCGCAGGCGCCGAGCATTGTCGCGGGCGGTTGCGAGCGCGGCCGGGTCAATATCGGTGCCCACGCCGAAACTCTTGGGAAGTTCGGTCAAGAGCGCAAGCAAGATGGCGCCGCAGCCGGTGCCGAGATCGGCGATGCGCCATGCATGCGAGCGCGCGCCGCGCTTGTCGAGCGCCGCGAGCGCGGCTTCGACGACCGTTTCGGTGTCCGGTCGCGGCACCAGCGTCGCTTGATTGACGCTAAGCCGCAGATTCCAAAATTCCTTCATGCCGGTGATGCGGGCGACTGGCTCGCGGCCAAGCCGGCGCCGCGCCAGCGCGTCGATCGCGTGGTGTTGTTCGGCGTTGAGAATTTGTCCGCCGCGCGCCGCGAGTGCGGCGTGATCCAAGCCCAGCGCATGGCCGATAAGAACACGGGCGTCGAGTTCGGGCGAATCGATGCCGCAAGCGCGAAACTTCTTCGCCCAAATGCGTCGTGAATCGTCGACAGTCGGACGGTTCATCGCGATGGCAGCGGTAGCATGTTCCGATCCAACACGTTCCAAAGCGGCGTTTCCTCAACGAAAGTCCACTATCAGACGTCCTCTGCCGCAAGTTGCGCCGCCTGGTTTTCGGCGACCAGCGCATCGACGATTTCGCCGAGCGCTTCGCCTTCCAGGATTTGGGGCAGCTTATAAAGCGTCAGATTGATGCGGTGATCCGAGACGCGCCCCTGCGGGTAATTGTAGGTACGAATGCGCTCGGAGCGGTCGCCGGTTCCAACCTGACCGCGCCGCTCGGCGGCGCGCGCCGCCTCCTGCTTCTGGCGCTCGAGATCGTAAAGCCGCGTCCGCAGCACGGCCATCGCCTTGGCGCGGTTGCGATGCTGCGAGCGGTCCTCCTGCATCATGACGATGATGCCGGAAGGAATATGCGTAACGCGCACCGCCGATTCGGTCTTGTTGACGTGCTGGCCGCCGGCGCCGCTCGAACGCAGCGTATCGATCTTAAGATCGGCTTCATTGATCGTGACATCGAGATCCTGCGCTTCGGGCAAAACCGCCACCGTTGCGGTCGACGTATGGATACGGCCCGACGCCTCGGTGTCGGGCACGCGCTGGACGCGGTGCACGCCGGATTCGTATTTTAGCTTGGCGAAGGCGCCGCGGCCGCGGATTTCGGCCACGATTTCCTTGTAGCCCCCCATTGAACCTTCGTTCGCGGTGACGACTTCGACTTTCCAGCCCTGCTTGGCGGCATAGCGTTCGTACATGCGGAACAGATTGCCTGCGAATAAAGCCGCCTCGTCGCCGCCGGTGCCGGCGCGGATTTCGAGAATGACGTTGCGCTCGTCCATCGCATCCTTGGGCAGGAGCGCAAGCCGCAACTGGTGTTCGAGCGCCGTCCGCCGCGCTTCGAGGTCAGGCCTTTCCGCTTCCGCGATCGACCGCATTTCCGAATCGGTCGACGGATCGGCGATCAGGCTGGTCAGCCCGGCGAGCTCATTCTGCGCGGCACGATAGGACTTCACTGCCTCGACCACGGGCGCAAGCTCGGCGAATTCACGCGACAGTTTCACGTAAGTCTCGGTCGGCAGCGCGGCGGCGAGATCGCGTTCCAGCGCCGCGTGACGCGCGAGCAGAGCGTCGAGTTTCTGATCGGGTAACATCTTGGTCTCGTGGCACGATAGTTATGGGCTCTGCCTAAATCTGCAATCCATTGTCGGCGGCGAACTTTTCCAGTTGCGTCCGGATCGGCGTGTTGCCCGACGGCTTTTCGATCAACGGGCAAAGGAACGCGGCTGCCTTGCGGCAGTCAACGTCGAGCAGCATCGCCTTGACCGGGCCGACGGCCGAGGGGGTCAATGAAAGCGAACGGTAGCCGATCGCAACCAGCGCCAGGGCGCCGAGCGGCTGCGACGCCAGTTCGCCGCACACCGTCGCCGGCTTGCGATGGGCGCGGGCCTTGTCGGCGATGTCTTTGAGCGCCCGCAGCACCGGCGCCGACAACGCGTCGAAACGGCCCGATACGCGCGGATTGCCGCGGTCGATCGCGTAGAGGAACTGGACCAGATCGTTGGAGCCGATGGACAGAAAATCGGCTCGTTCGAGCAGTTCGTCGAGCTGATAGAGCAGTGACGGAACTTCCACCATGCTGCCGACCTCGACTGCATCGGGCAATTTATGACCGTGGCGGCGAAGATGCGTCAGCTCCCGCTCGACGAGTTCCCTCGCCTGGTCGAATTCCTGCACGGTCGAAATCATGGGAAACATGATCTTCAAGGCGCGGCTGCCTGCGGCGCGCAGCAGCGCTCGCAATTGCGTACGCAACAGACCTGGCCGATCGAGGCCGAGCCGTATCGCGCGCCAGCCCAACGCCGGATTCTCTTCCTCGACATTGCGCATATAGGGCAAGAGCTTGTCGCCGCCGATGTCGAGCGTGCGGAAGGTCACCGGCTTGTCGCCGGCGGCATCGAGGACGGCGCGGTACAGCGTGTATTGTTCGCTCGTCCGCGGGAAGCTCGGCGCGACCATGAATTGCAATTCGGTGCGGAACAGGCCGATCCCGCCGGCACCGGTGTCGGCGATGTGCGGTAGGTCGACGCTCAATCCGACATTGAGGAGCAGCGTTATTTCCTCGCCGTCCCTCGTGATGCACGGTCTATCGCGCAGCGCCAAATATTGTTGTTGCCGCCGTGCGCGCAGGCGTACGCGCTCGGCGTAAGCGGCCGCCATGTCGGGCAACGGCCGCACGTGCAAGTCTCCGGTCGAACCGTCGACGATGATAGCGTCGCCAGGATCGGCGATGCCGGTGGCGTTGTCGATCTCACCGACCGCGGGAATGCCGAGCGCGCGGGCGACGATGGTGACATGCGAATGCGGGCCGCCTTCCTCCAGCACCAGGCCGCGCAAGCGCTTGCGGTCATAGTCGAGCAGCGCCGCCGGGCCCATCGAACGGGCGACGAGGATGGCGTTTTCCGGGAGGTTCTCGCGCGACGGCGCATGGTCGCGGCCGGTGAGCTGGCGCATCAAGCGATTGGCGAGATCGTCGAGATCGTGCAATCGCTCGCGCAGGAACGGATCGGTTTGCCGCAGCATCCGGGCGCGGGTGTCCGATTGCACGCGCTCCACCGCGGCCTCGGCGGTCAGTCCGGTCATCACGGCTTCTTCCAGCTTGTGGACCCAGCCGCGGTCGTAAGCGAACATGCGGTAGGCCTCGAGGACGTCACGGTGCTCGCCGCCCTCGACCACGTCGCCGTGTTCGAGCATTTCGTCGAGACTGGTCCGCAGCGTTTCGACGGCCGATTTCAGATGAGCCAGCTCCTTCGGCACGTCGTCGGCGATGAAGTTGGTGACGACCACGCGCGGCTCGTGCAGCACGACGTGTCCCAGCGCGATGCCTTCGCTCAAAGCCGAGCCCTTGAGGTGAACCGAGCGTCGCGCGGCCGGCTCCGCGCCGGGCATCGCCAGCGCGGAGAGCTCGCCGGAGGCGATCATCTCGGCAAGCACCATCGCCGTGGTTTGCAGCGCCTCGACCTCTTCCTCCGAATAGGTCCGGCGCGCCCGATTCTGGACGACCAGCACGCCCAACGTGTTGCCGGCGCGCAAAATCGGCACGCCCAGGAAGGAGTGATAAATTTCTTCGCCTGTTTCCGGCCGGTACGAAAAGGCGGGATGGGCCTGGGCATTCGACAGATTGATCGGACTTGCCTGGCTGGAGACCAAGCCGACCAAGCCCTCGTCGGAACGCATGACGGTGCGGTGCACGGCGTCGCGGTTGAGGCCCTCGGTGGCGTAAAGCTCGAGGGTCGAATCGACGCGCAACACATAGACGGAGCAAACCTCCGCAACCATGTTGGCGGCGATCAACACCACGATCTTGTCAAGGCGTTCCTGCGCGCTGACCGGCTCCGCCATCACTTCGCGAAGCCGGCGTAACAACACGCGCGGACCGCCGAGCGCTCCACGCATGGCGTGAGGTCCCTCGGGCTTGGCTTTGACCGGAGCGGAGCCCGCGACGCACCGGTCATGATCAAAGAGGAATTCCCGCGGATTCCGGTCCGCGGCGAATGTCCCAAAGCCTATAGCGAATGCGGTATGCAAACCGCAAGCCAAGACAATGGCAAGACGATGATATGACGATGCGGACGCTATTGTGCGCCGCAACCCAAATGTCGGAATCAGGCCGCTCTGTCGAGGCCGTAAAGCGAATGCAGCGTTCGCACCGCGAGCTCGGTGAAGGCAGCATCGATCAGAAGGGAAAACTTGATCTCCGAGGTGGTGATGGCGCGGATATTGATGGATCGTTCGGCCAGCGCCCTGAACGCCTGCGCCGCCACGCCGGCATGGCTTCGCATGCCGATGCCGATCACCGAAATCTTGGCGACGTCGGTCGCGCCGTCGAGCCGCGCATAGCCGATCGTGCGCTTCGCCTTGGCGATGACATCCAGCGCGCGTTGGTAGTCCGCCGCCGGCACCGTAAAGGTAATGTCGGTGGTCTTGCCGTCGCTTGAGACGTTCTGGACGATCATGTCCACATTGATGTTGGTTTCCGCGAGCGGTCCGAAAATGGCGGCGGCCACGCCGGGCTTGTCCAAGACCTCGCGAACCGAGATTTGCGCCTCGTCGCGCGAAAAGGCGATGCCGGTGACGGTCTGTTGCTCCATGATCTCCCCTTCGTCGCAGATTAGGGTTCCGGGCGGATTTCCGTGCGGATCGATTTTTTCCGGCGGATCGAAGCTCGATCGTACGAAGATGCGAACATTATGCACCATGCCGAGTTCGACCGAACGCACCTGCATCACCTTGGCGCCGAGCGAGGCGAGTTCAAGCATTTCCTCGAACGCGACGCGCTCGAGCCGCCGCGCGCGCGGCACGACGCGAGGATCGGTGGTGTAAACGCCGTCGACGTCGGTATAGATGTCGCATCGATCGGCGCGGATCGCGGCTGCAATCGCCACGGCCGACGTATCCGATCCGCCGCGGCCGAGCGTGGTGACGCGGTTGGTTTCCGGGTGTACGCCCTGGAAGCCGGCGATCACCGCGACCTCGCCACGCTCCTTGAAGCGCCGGATCAGCGCCTCGCCGTTGACGTCGAGAATTCGTGCGGAGCCGTGCGCCGCCGAAGTCGCGATCGGCAACTGCCAGCCCTGCCATGAGCGCGCATTCACGTCCAGGTCCTGCAGCGCAATCGCAAGCAGCCCGGCGGTGACCTGCTCGCCGGAGGCCACCACCGCGTCATATTCCCGGGCGTCGAAAATGCGCCGGTGCTCGAGGCTCTCTTCGCACCACCGCACGAGCTGGTCGGTGGTGCCGGACATGGCCGAGACCACGACGGCAACTTCATGCCCGGCACCGACCTCGCGCTTGACGTGATGCGCGACGTTGCGGATGCGGCTGATATCGGCGACCGACGTTCCGCCGAATTTCATGACAAGACGAGCCATTGGCTTAAATTGGGCTCAGATTGCGCGCTTAAGTTTACGGCGATGCCATGCAAATGCGCCGGCCCACGCCGGAACGGCGCGAAAAGCGCGCATTCATACCGGCAAGGTCCGCCGTCCGCAATATCGGCGTGTTAGGGTCATTAACGCGGCAGCGATTTTTCACGCCCCGCCCCGCGAGGGGTCGGCGCGATGAACCCGCCAATCGGGCTAGGTCGTGGCTAGTGCCGCCTGCGCTTTTCGATCGGGACTGGCCGCGCAATTTCGTCGACGCATGCGGCGGAACCCATAAGCGAAGACCAGAACGCAACCCACAGAAGGACAGGCATGACCATTTCCTCCTCTGCGGATCGGTCACTCTTGAACTTCCTATATAGAACGCTTTAGCGTGACCGCGGTTCCGATGGTTTATTTGTTCGAGGAAAAGATGGGCGAGGAAAAGAAACTGAAAATCGGCGTCGTGGGCGGCGGCTTAATGGGGCACGGCATCGCCTATCTGTTCGCCGCGGCAGGGTATCGCGTCGGCGTGGTCGAACCGTCGCGGGAAGTGCGCGCATCGATGCCGCAACGCCTGCAGTCGATCGCCGAATTGCTCGGTGACGATCCGCGACTGCTGCAACGCATCGAATCGCATGACGCGCTCGCTCCGGCGATGCGCGATGCAGCATTTGTCTTTGAGGCCGCGCCGGAAAAGTTGCCGCTCAAACAAAAAATCTTCGCCGAGATCGAAAGCGTCGTAGCGCCGACGGCAGTTCTCGCCAGCAACAGCTCCGCGATTCCGTCAACCGAGATCGGCCGGCATCTTGTTCATCGCGAGCGCGTCATTGGTACACATTTCTGGAATCCGCCGCATCTGGTGCCGCTGGTCGAAGTCATCCAGAACGAAAAGACCGCGGGCGACGTTGTAGCGCGGACCATGGACTTGTTGCGCCAAGCCGGAAAAACGCCAGTCCATGTGCAGCGGGATATCCCAGGATTCGTCGGCAACCGGCTTCAACATGCGATGAAGCGCGAAGCGATCGCGCTCGTTGCCGCAGGCGTTTGCGATGCGGAAACGATCGACACCGTGGTGCGCGAAGGCTTCGGCGCGCGCACTGCCGTGCTCGGCCCCATGGAGCAATCCGATCTCGTCGGCTTGGATCTCGCGCTCGACATCGCGCAGGTGCTCTATGAGCATCTCGATCGCACCGCCGGCCCGCATCCGTTTTTGCGCGATAAAGTCAAGGCCGGGAAGCTCGGCATGAGGACAGGCGAGGGGATGCGGAAATGGACGCCCAAACAGGCCGAAGCGGTCCGCGCGCGCTTGTCGAACTTTCTCGCCGAACAGGCGAGGGCGCGCAAAAAGCATGCGGCCGATATCGGCCACAGCGGGACTCCATAAAGGCCCGGGCTTCGTTCGAACCGCCGGTTTTCCGCCGTGCGACGGAAGTCTAAAGCGCGCCTGGTCGCGCCGTCATCGTCGCCTTGGGTCGCCCTTATTCTTGACCCCATCAAAAGCGGGGTAGAAGATATTCGGCGCCGAGGCACGGCGTCGCGGGGGTTCTTGCCGGGCCGCTAGCGCGCGAATGCCGTGACAATCTCACGGCCGGGCTCGGCTGATAGCAAACCGCCAAAAACAAAACAAAAGGAAATCCAAACATCGGCCTTTAGGGAGAGTTTGAGATGCCAAAGATCGATATGCCGGTACGCCGCCGCACCGTTATCCAGGCTGGCCTTGCACTCGGCGCCAGTCAGGTCATTGGCGCGCCGTTCATCATCGCCGCTCGAGGCGACGAACCGGTCAAGATCGGGATGGTCAATCCGCTGACTGGCGTGCTGTCGGCCTTGGCGCAAAGCGAGGTCGATGGGGCAAAATACGCCGAGACTGAGATCAACAAAAAAGGCGGGATCATCGGCCGTCAGGTCCAGCTCCTTGTCGAGGACTCAGCCAACGACGTCGGCACCGGCGTGCAGAAGACGCGCAAGCTGATCGATCGCGACAACGTCAATGTGATCCTGGGCGACGTGAACTCCGGCATCGCCTACGCGATGTCGCAGGTGACGAACGAGAAGAAGGTCTTTCATATCGTGCCGGGCGGGCATACGGATCCAATCACCGGCACCAATTGCAAATGGAACGTCTTCCGCGTCTGCAACACGACGTCGATGGAGGCCAACGCGGTCACCCCCGAACTGGTCAAGCGGTTCGGCAAAAAATGGTTCTTCATCACGCCGGATTATGCCTACGGCCACACCTTGCAGGAAGCTTTCGTCAAGGCGTTGACCAAAGCCGGCGGTAGCTATGACGGCGACATGCTGCCGATCAACAACACGGATTTCTCGGCGACGCTGATCAAGGCCAAGGCGTATAAGCCGAACGTGCTCCTTAACAATATGGGCGGGCTGACGCAGATCAATTGCATGAAGCAATTCACCCAATTCGGCATGCAGAAAGAGATGGCGCTCGGCGGCGGACTGTTCGAGCTGGAGAGCGTCAAAGGCTGTCCGCCGGAGGCGCAAACCGGCTGGTGGGATATGGAATGGTGTTGGAACCAGTCCAATGTCGCCGAAGTCGTGAAATTCGTCGCGGATTATCGCGCGGCGACCAACAAGACGCCCTCGGCGCGCGATTGGTTCGGTTACGTGTCGATGCACTCGGTGCGGCTTGCCGCCGAAAAAGCGAAATCGCTCGACGGCCCAAAGCTTGCGGTGGCCCTGGAGGACCTCGAATTGCCGCCGGACGTGGCCTTGCAGCCCGGACCTGTCCGCTACCGCGCCGGCGATCATGAACTGATGCCGAACCTCTTCGTTGGCGAGGTGCATCCGCCCAAGTCGGGCGCCGACGACGTTTTCACCGCGGCCGTGCTGGTGCCCGGCGAAGAAGCCGCCGGTTCGGTTGCCGATACCGGTTGCAAGATGGTGCAACCGACTTGATCAGTTGCTTTCGGGAAAAATCCGTTTTTGCGTCGCTGCATGAGTAAAGCGGTGAAGCAATCCGCGGCATGACGGGATTGCTTCGCTTTGCCGGAACAATGCGCGGCGGGGGGAGGGCCCGGTGACGCAAGTTATATTGTTCAATGTCACGAACGGTCTGATCATCGGCGCGTTTTACGTGCTCATGGCGCTCGGCCTTTCGCTCATTCTCAATCTAAGCAACGTGATCAACTTCGCGCACGGCAATTTCCTGGCGCTCGGCGGTTATCTTGCATTCACGTTATCGCCTACGCTGGGATATTGGGGCGCGCTTTTGATCTCGCCGCTGCTCACGGCGTTGCTCGGCGTCGCGGTTGAGCGGCTGATGATCCGCAGAATTTACAATCGCGACCCGGTCTATAGTTTGTTGCTGACTTTCGGGCTTGCTTTCGTGCTGCAAGACGCGGCGCGATATATCTGGGGGCCGAACGGCCTGCCGATGGGGTTGCCGGCCGCCTTGGCGCAGCCGATCACGTCAACTTTGTTCTTCATTACCTGGTACCGCGTTTTCATGGTGGCGGTCGTCATCGTTGCGGTGGTCGGCTTGTTTGCGTTCCTGCGCTACACGCGCATCGGCCTGCGTATCCGCGCCGGAACGTTCGATCTCGAAACGGTGTCGACGCTCGGCGTCAATGTGCGCCAGCTGCGGACCTTCAATTTCGCCGTCGGGTGTCTTTTGGCGGGGCTAAGCGGCGTTCTTGCGGCTGGGCAGATCGGTCTCAATCCCAATATGGGTGACGATCTCTTGATGCCGAGTTTCATCGCCATCATTGTCGGTGGCGTCGGCAGCCTTATCGGCACTTTGTTTGGCGGATTGTTGATCGGCATGGCGGCGGCCCTGACCACGGTCGTCTATCCCGCCGCCAGCGAGGCGGTGATCTACGCCATTCTGATGGCGGTGCTGCTCATTCGCCCGCGCGGGCTCATCGGCGAAGAAGGGATGATGTCATGACCACTGCCGTCGTCGCCGCGGGCGAAGGCCGCACGATAGGCCGGCGTGGCCTGATGCTGGTTGCGATATGGGCGGCGTTGCTCACCGTGCCGTTCTGGCTGCCGCTCCTGGGCGGGTACACCGCGCTTGCCGGCCGCGTCCTCGTCTTCGGGCTCGCGGCCATGGGCCTCAATATGCTTCTGGGCTTTACCGGAGTGTTGAGCTTCGGGCACGCGGCCTATTTCGGCCTCGGCGCTTACGGTGCCGGACTGACCTTGCGCTACCTTGTGCATTCCACACCGGCTGCGATGCTGGCCGGCACGCTCCTTGGCGGATTCGCCGGGACTTTGTTCAGCCTCTTGATCGTGCGGCGGCGTGGCGTCTACTTCGCGATGTGTACCATCGCTTTCGGACAGCTCTGGTACTATCTCGCCTATAGCTGGAACAGCGTCACCGGCGGCTTCGACGGGCTGCGGGATTTCCATCGCGAACCGATCGGAATAGGCCCGCTGACCCTCGACATCACCCAAGGCGGCGCCCGGTTCTATTATTTTCTGCTAGCGGTCTTTGCCGTCGCGGTCGGCTTGATGGGCTTTATTCTACGTTCGCCGTTCGGCCGCACTCTCTTGGCGATCCGCGAGAACGAGCGCCGCGCGCGGTTCCTCGGCATTCCGGTCGAGCGCCATATATGGCTGTCATTCTCGATCTCGTGTTTCTTCACCGCGCTTGCCGGCACGCTCTATGCGCTTCTGAACAATTTCGCGGATCCGCTGACGCTGCACTATTCGCTGTCCGGCTATTTCGTGGTGATGACCGTGATCGGCGGCATGCGCACGTTCTGGGGACCGCTCCTCGGCGCGGCGGTCTTCGTGATGCTGCAGGACTACATCTCGTCGATGACGGTGAACTGGATGTCGTTCGTCGGCGTGATTTTCATCTTGGTGGTGCTGTTTTTTCCGCGCGGCCTGCTCGGCATGATAAGGCGGCGCGCCGTGGCATAACGCAGTTCGGCAGGCGGCTCGATCTGCCGGCAATGTTGCAAAATCCGAAGCTAGAACATGATTCGGAAAAGCCCGCCCCGGACACGATGCGGGGGTGGAAACCGATTTTCCGAAAAGATCATGCACCGAAAAACATCTAGGGCCGCAATCGATTCAATTTGAAACGATCGCGCTCTAGTACGGCAATCCCACGTAGTTCTCGGCAAACGCGGTCGCGGCGGCTTTCGACCGGAACAAATAATCGAGCTCGGCGAGCTGGAGCTGATGATCGAACGGATTGTCGGAGATCCGGTGCAGCGTCATTGTCATCCACCATGAGAAACGCTCGGCCTTCCATACCCGCGCGAGCGCGCGCGTGGAATAATGGTCAAGTCCGGCATTCGATTTTTCCCGATAGTGCTCGATAAATTCGCGCGACAAATACTGCACGTCGCTTGCCGCAAGATTAAGCCCCTTAGCGCCGGTCGGCGGTGCGATATGGGCGGCGTCGCCGGCGAGAAACAGCCGGCCGAACCGCATCGGCTCGGCGACGAAGCTGCGCGGCGGGGCGATGCTCTTTTCAATCGAAGGACCGGTGACGAGACGTTCGCGCGCCTCGTCATCGAGCCGCGGTTTGAGCTCCTCCCAAAACCGCTCATCCGGCCAAGACTCGATGTCCTCGGCGAGACTGCACTGGATGTAGTAGCGGCGGCGCGTCGGCGAGCGCATCGAGCAAAGCGCAAAGCCGAGCGGATGGCGCACATAGATCAATTCTCCCGAAACCGGCGGCGTATCGGACAGAATGCCGAGCCAGCCCAGCGGGTAGACGCGCTCATAGGCGTTCATCGCGCGCGCCGGCACGCTTTTTCGGCTGATGCCATGAAAGCCGTCGCAGCCGGCGATAAAGTCGCAAGCGATTTCGTGCGTCTGACCTTCGGTCCGGTAAGTTACACGCGGTTTGTCGCCCGAAATATCGTGCACGCTCACGTCTTGGGCGGAATAGACGCTCGGAGCCCTGATTGCCGCGCGGCCGTCCATGAGATCTTTGGTGATTTCGGTCTGGCCGTAGACCATCACCGTTTTGCCGGTCAGTTCCTTAAAAGAGAGGCGATGGCGCACGCCATCCACGCAGATTTGCACTCCCTCGTGCACGAGGCCGTCGGTGTGCATGCGAGCGCCGCCGCCGGCCTCGTCCAGAAGGTTCATCGTGACCTGTTCGATCACGCCGGCGCGAACGCGGCCTAGCACGTGGTCTGCGCTCTGCCGTTCCAGAATGACATTGGCGATGCCGTTTTTATGGAGAAGTTGACCGAGCAACAGTCCGGCAGGACCCGCGCCAACGATGACGACTTGCGTTCTCATGTTCCTATGCTTTGTTTTGTTCAGCGACCGTATCGGTCAAGTGTCTTAAAGTACTATGCGGCGCGGTTCCAAGAGGTGGTTCCAATAGATCGTACTTTCGCCACCTTTAGGCGAGCAGGTGCCGGACCGGCGGCCGGCGACACGCATGCACGCCGATTGCGTGACAAATACCGGTCCGCTTTAGATCGCCGCGGCGAAAGAGCACTCTCAAAGCTGGGGTAATCACATGCGGATTGTCCATTTGGCTTGCACGCTTGCACTGCTGGCCGGCGCGCTCGCATTGCGTCCCGGCGGCGCCGCCGCCCAGGGTAACGACGCGACTCGCGAGGCATGCACCCCGGACGCGATGCGTCTGTGTGCAGATGTCATTCCAGACGTGGCGAGAGTCACAGCCTGCATGAAAGCGAAGTCCCGGCAACTCTCCGAGCCATGCCGGCTGGCGATGCGCAGTAGCCCGAGCGGACATCATCGGGCTTACCGCCATCATCGCTATTCCCAGCACTGTCATCATTGCACCTGATCATCGCCGTCGCCGACCGTAACACTCGCCTTGGCCTGCGACCGTGCGTCGCGAGGCGGGCCAGCGGCTTGAAGGGCCGCGCCGGAAAGTGTCATTGTGCCGATCGAAGAGAGCGATTGAGACCGCCGGCGCAGTTCGGCAAATCGAGGGCGACGAATGCGTTCGGCCAAGGAATTGGCGAGCCGACGAGCCGTACGTTGTTGTGGACTTGCCGTCTTCGTCGTGAGTCTGCTGACAGCGGTTCTTGCCGAGACTCGGGCGCAACCGGGTCCCGATGAGGGCGCCGCGGTACTGACGGCCGATCTCATGCTCGCGAACGCCATGCGCGGTGGCGACAAATCGGCGGCGCGGCGCCTGCTTTCGTTGCAATTCACCTTTACCGATGAAGACGGCAACACCCACGCGCGCAAGGATTTTCTCGCCGATCTGAAAGGCATGGCGGCCGCCACGGCAAGCGATCCTAAAGTGTCAATCTCTGGCCAGCTCGCGGCCGTTACCGGCGAGCGCAAATCGGCGCAAGGCAAGAACGCGTTCTTTCTCGATATTTGGGCCAAGCAGAAGGGCGCGTGGCGCGCCTTGACCATGCAGAACGTCGTGCCGGCCGAAGCCGCCGCTCTCTCCGCGGCCGAACCGCGCTCCGGCGACGACAAAACTGCCGAATGCAAAAACCCGTGCCAAACCATGCCTTATCGCGTGCGCTCGCCGGCCGAGCAGGAGGTGGTCAACTCATTTCTCGCGCTCGAAAAGGCCAGGATCGCCTACGATGCGGAGGAATGGTCAAAGCATATCGGCGATGGATTTGTGCTGTATCGATCCGGCTACGTGCCGATCAGCAAGGCAGCGGCGATCGCGGAGATCGAACATCAGAAGGAAAACGGCAGCGCGGTTACGGTCGGCGAAATTCAGACTGCGCGGCTTTGGGTCTATGGCGACGCCGCCGCGATGATCGCAACGGAAGTCGCGCCGGATCGTTCCCGGCCGCCCTATCGCGCCGCGCGCATGTGGGTGAGGCGGAACGGTCAATGGCTGATGACGATCAGCGTGCAGACCGACATCCAAACTCCTTAAAGCAAAGGCACTTAATCGAAGCGTAATCGGTTCAAACTGAATCGACTACGGCTCCGGATGTTTGATGAGGCACGGTCTTTTCGGAAAATCGGCTTCCACCCCGGATCGCGTCCGGGGCAAGCTTTTTCCGGATCATGGCCTAGTTTTGCGGCATCTGCGCAATACCGAGTTCCTTGGCGAAAGCCTCGACCTGGCTGCGCTGCGCATCGATCGATTTCGTGAACTCTTCCGGGCCGCCGATATTGAGGAGCTGCCCGGTCGTGACCAGCCGTTCTTTGATCGTGTCGTCGGCCACCGCAGCGATATCGGCGGCGATCCGTCGCCGTAGCGCGATCGGCATGTCGGCGGGCCCGAACAGACCGACCAATCCATCAATCGTAAGCGCGGGCTGGCCCGCTTCCTCGACCGTCGGTACATCGGGCTCGCTCGGCGCCCGCACGGTGTTGGTGACCGCGAGCAGCTTGATTTTGCCTGACTGCAGTTGCGGGCGTACTATGGCAAGCGCTGACTCGTAGACCTGCACGCGTCCCTCGGCGAGGTCATTGGCGGCATCGACGGGATTTTTGTAAGCGACTTTGGCGATGTCCAGACCCGCTTGTTTCAGCCAGCCGGCGAATATGAAATCGAGCGCGCCGGTCACGCCAGCCCAGTCGAGCTTGCCGGGCTCCGTGCGCGCCAGCGCCACCAACCGATCGAGCGAATTGACGTTCAAGCTCGCCGGCACCGCAATCGCGATGACGGTGTTGGAGATGCGCGCAATCGGCGCCAGATCACTCGGCCGGTAGGGTAGGTGATCATGCAGGAAAGGATGCGCCGTGAACGAAGAAGTCGGCGAAAATAGCAGCTGGTGATCGTCGTGCGCGCTGACGAATGCATTAATGGCGACGATGCCGTCGCCGCCGGGCCGGTTCTCGACCACCACCGGCTGGCCCCATCGTTGCGCGAGCCGGTCGGCGAAGAGCCGCGCGCCGATATCGGCGCCGCTGCCCGGCCCAAGCGTCAGGATGAATTTCACCGGCCGCGTCGGCCAGGCGTCATCCGCCGCGGCCGCGGACGCGCAAAACCACGCCGGCGCTAGCATTGCGATCGCCAGGGCGAAGAAGAACGCAAAGGCGAAACCGCGATGCAGTGCCCGGTGCATGGTGTCCTCCACTCCCACGATTGCGGTTTTATGGCTTTCCTGGGCTAGAGCACAATCGTTTCAAGTTGAATCGATTGCGGCTCTAGATGTTTGATGGGGCATGATCTTTTCGGAAAACCGGTTTCCACCCCGGATCGGTGTCCGGGGCAGGCTTTTCCGGATCATGCCCTAGCTTTCCAATCCGGTCGGCACGTTTTTGTTCTCGCTGGTCAGCTTCATGCCGGCCGCAAGCGCCATGGTTTCGGCAAGCGCCGCGAAATCCTTCTGCAGATATTCTTGCGGATTCTTTTGCAGCATGGCCACGCCGAAATGGCTCTGCAGTACTTCCCGCGTCGCCGCCGTGACCGGCATCGGCACGTCCATTTCACGGCCGAGTTCGAGACCGAGATCGAGGTCCTTGCGCAGCAATTCCGGCGTGAAGGTCGTCGTCCAGTCGAGATTAACCAGCGCCGGCGATTTGTAGCGCGTGAACATCGAACCCATCACGCCATTGTTGAGGAAGGCGAGGAAGGCGTGGCGCGGGACGCCCATTTTGTTGGTCAAGAGCGTGATTTCGATCAGGTTCTCGATCACAACCCCGAGCATGACATTGTGCGCGATCTTGCACACCCGCGCCAGCTCGCCTTCGCCGACATAGGACACGCCGCGCGGCGCGAACACTTCGATCAGCGGCATTGCGATTTTGCACGCGGCCTCTACCCCCGAGACGACGGCCGAGAGCTGGCCGGCTTTGATCACTTTGGCATTGCCGCTCACCGGCGCGGCGATGAAATCGGCGCCGAGTTCCTTGAGCTTGTTGCGGATGGCGGCGGATTCCTCGACGGAAATCGTCGAGCAATCGACCACAACCGCCGGGATTTTGCCGGCCTGCGAGCAGACGCCGTTTTTGCCATAAAGGACGTCCTGCACATCCTTGCCGGTGGCGACAATCGAGAACAGCACGTCGACTGATTTCAGCTCGGAAAGGTGATCGACGATTTTGCCGCCAATTTTCGCCAGCGGCTCGGCCTTGGCACGCGTGCGGTTCCAGATCGAAACGTCATGGCCGGCTTTGATGAGCCGTTCGGCCATGGGAAATCCCATGCGGCCCATGCCGATCCACCCGATCTTCTGCGTATTTGTCGTCGCCATCGCCAAACTCCTTTGCCCTGGGGCGATGTCCTAGCACAGGACGCGACCGCCGCAACGTCGCAGCCGAAACGCGGCTTGTCGACCGCTTGGTGCGCGCATTATCTTCGAGCGCCATGCACGATGTCATCGAACATGACGATTTCCGGGATGGAGCGGCCGCGGGCGGCCTCGGTCCGATCGGACGCGTCTGGCGCGGCGCCTATCCATTCGTCGTCGTCGGCGTCTTATGGGAGGCCGTCGCGCATCTTGGGATCTTTCCCGCTCAGTTTTTCCCTCCACTGGAGGCGATCGCTGGCGCGTTCGCGCGGCTCACAGTGAGCGGCGCTCTGCCGCATCACGCCCTGGATACGCTCGTTCGACTTATTCTCGGCTTCGCGCTGGCCGCGATCCTCGGCATAGCGATCGGCGTCCTGATGGGGCGCTCGCGACGCGCCGAAGATATCTTGCTGCCGCTCGTGAGCATCGGCGCGCCGATCCCGGGTCTTGCTTATGCGCCGTTATTTCTTTTGTGGTTCGGCCCCGGTAACGTTCCGGCTGTCGCTCTGGTCGCCTTCGTTTCCGCTTTTCCGATTATCTACAATTCCTGGACCGGCGTGAAAGCGGTCAAGGAAATCTGGCTCCGTTCGGCCCAAGCCATGGGGGCGGACGATCGCCGCTTGTTCCGTCACGTCGTGCTGCCGGGCGCGCTGCCCTACATCGTGACCGGCCTGCGGCTCGGCTTGGCGCAAGCCTGGCGCATTCTGGTCGCGGTCGAAATGCTCGCTGCGGTGCCGTGGGGATTGGGCTGGCTCATTTTCGGCGCCCAGGAATTCCTCAATACCGACGTTATGCTTGCCGGCATCGCGGTGATCGCACTGATCGGTCTCTCGCTCGAGAAGTTCGTGTTCCAGCCACTGGAAAATTACACCGTGGTGCGATGGGGCATGATGGCATGAGGGGACAATGGGCGGACGACTGACCTTGCTTCGGCCATCGCCATCGTTGCGGCGGGGTGCGCTGACGCTGGTGCTGTTGGCGGCGAGTTACGAGGCGGTCGCCCGCAGCGGCTATTTCCCGCCGGCTCTGATGCCGACGCTCAGCACAGTCGCGTACACTTTGTTTGTCTCTCTGCGCGACGGCACTATGGTCGTTCATGCGGCCGCGACGCTCTATCGGGTGCTGGTCGGTTTCGGACTTGCGGTCGCAGTCGGCCTGCCTCTGGGCGTGATGATGGGCCGTTTCCGGCCGGTTGAGGGTTTCGTTCTGCCGCTGACCAGCGCACTGATGCCGATTCCGTCGCTCGCCTGGGTGCCGGTCTTCATTTTGTGGTTCGGCCTGGGCAATACCGTGAGCATCCTCATCGTATTTTACGCCGCGCTGTTTCCGATGCTGATCAACACCTGGTCGGGCGTGCGATCGGTCAATCCGATCTGGTTGCGCGCGGCCGGCGCCATGGGCGCCGACGAGCGCGCGCTGTTCTGGAAAGTGATCGTTCCCGGCGCTTCGCCGTTCATCATTGCCGGGCTGCGCCAGTCCTTCCTGCGCGCCTGGATCGCGGTCATCGGTGCCGAAATGCTGGCCGGCTCCGATTGGGGATTAGGCTGGGTCATCTTCGACGCCAAGGAATTTCTCGACACCGACGTGATGCTAGCCTCGCTCATCGTCATCGGCTGTATCGGCTTCGCCGCCGAGCGTCTGGTGTTTGGCTCGATCGAACGCGCCACCATTTACCGCTGGGGCATGGCGCGGTCGGCGAGAGGATGACGCTTACTCCGGTTTGAGGTCCGCGGCCTTGATGATGGCTTGATATTTGTCGATTTCTTTGCGGACAAAGGCGGCGAATTCATCGGTCGACAAAACGGAAACTTCGGCGCCGTCGTTTTGCAATCGGGACTTGATGTCCGGATCGAGCAGGATTTTATTGATCTCGGCGTTCAGGCGCCGGGTGATGTCCGGGGCCAATGCGCGAGGACCGAAAAATCCCACCCACAGCGTGAAGTCGAAATTCGCGATTCCGGTGGCTTCGGCCACCGTCGGAATGTCGGGCGCCGTGCTCGACCGCTTGGCCGACGACACGGCGAGCAATTTCACCTTGCCGCCTTGCATCAGCGGCACCGCCGCCGGGAATCCGGGAAAATAAAAATCGACGTGACCGCCGACGACGTCGTTCAATGCCGGTCCGGCGCCCTTATAAGGAACGTGGGTGAGCCTGTTGTTGAGCTTGAGCTTCATCAGTTCGCCGGCCAAGTGGCCGGGCGTACCGATGCCGGCGGAGGCGAAGGTCACCGGACGATCGGTCGTGCGCAGGAATTTGACGAATTCCGCCATCGTCGAATAGGGCGCGTCCGCGGGCACTACCAGGGCCAGCGGCACGACGCCGGCGAGCGCAATCGGCTGCAGGTCTTTGCGCGGGTCGTAGCCGGCGTCCTTCATGAAGAACGGATTGATCGCGATCTCGGGCGTCTGCGCGACCGTGAGCGTATAGCCGTCGCGTTCGGCGTTGACGACATCGCGTGCGCCCAGCGTGCCGCCGGCGCCTGGCCGGTTTTCCACCACGACCGATTGCCCGACCGCGCCGGAAAGTTTAGCGCCAATGAGCCGTGCCACGATGTCGCCCGTGCCGCCCGGCGCGAAATTGACGATGAGATGAATCGGCCGGCTGGGAAAAGCGTCCGGCCATGCCGGCAGCGTTGCGCCAGAAAGACCGATCGCTAGCGTCGCCGCGGCGGCGGCATGCAAAGGCGAGAAGACATTCATCGCGGCAATTCCCTTTGCGCGGCGCTGCTCACTGGCCGCGGCCGATGGCTTCTGGCACAAAGCCCCGCCCCGGTCGAAGCCTGCATGTTAGGGTAGGGACGCGAAGGCGGAAAGCAGCGATGGCTCATATCGAGGCGCGCGACATCACGTTAACTTACGACACGCCAAATGGGGCCGTGCCCGGCATTCGCGGTGTCAGCTTCGGCATTGAAGCCTCGGAATTTCTCTGCATCGTCGGGCCGAGCGGGTGCGGCAAGTCGACGCTGCTGAATATCATGGCCGGCTTTCTGACCCCGACCGCGGGCGAAATCCGGATCGGCGGAGCGCCGGTCAAGGGATACGGGATGGATCGCGGCGTCGTCTTCCAGGATTTCGCTCAGCTTTTTCCCTGGCGCACGGCGCTCGGCAATGTGGCGTTCGGGCTTGAGATGAAAGGCCGGCCCAAGGCGGAACGCGAAGCGATCGCGCTCGAACAGCTTCGGCTGGTCAAGCTTGAGAAATTCGCCCGCTCCTATCCGCATCATCTTTCCGGCGGCATGCAGCAGCGGGTCGCGATCGCCCGCGCGCTTGCTTACAATCCGGCGGTGCTGTTGATGGACGAGCCGTTCGCGGCACTTGATGCCTTGACCCGCGACGACATGCAGCGCCTCCTGGCCGATGTCTGGCGCACGACGCGAAAGACGGTGGTCTATGTGACCCACAATGTCGCCGAAGCGGTTTATCTCGCCGATCGCGTTGTGGTCATGACGCCGCATCCCGGCACGGTGAAGACCGAGATCCCCATTCGCTTGCCGCGTCCGCGCGATCCGCTCAGCGTCGAATTTCTCGATTATCAGAAGCAATTGCTCCACCTGCTTGGGCAGGAGAAGCGTGTATGACGGAAATGCGCGGAGCCGTTCGAGGTGCATAACGGATAGAAAAGACAAAAAGCCGGAGGAAAAACGATGACACAGCAATCGACGATCACACGGCGAACGTGCCTTGCCGCAGCTGGCGCGGGCGCTCTCGCCATGGGCTTTGCCGCGACGCGCACGGCCGCGGGCGCGCAAACCGTCCGGCAGGGCTATCAGACCAATATCTGGGGCATGCCGACTTATTACTTGCTGAAATCCGGCTATCTCGAAAAGCACGGAATCGCAGCCGAAGAATTCGCCGTGCCCTCAGGCAATCTCACCATGCAGCAGATGGTGGCGCGGCAGGTCGATCTCGGCACCTATGCCGGCCAATCCTTCATCATCGGCAATGCCAAGGGCGGTCTCGTGGCGATTGCGCTGATCGAACATGTCGGTAAGACGGCGCGGATCACCGCGCGCAAGGATTTGAATATCACCAAGGTCGAAGAGCTGCGCGGCCGAAAGATTGCGAACCAAACCGGCTCTTCCGTCGGCAATGTTTTTGTCGACACCATCATGCCGCAGCATGGTCTGAACAAGGGCGATTACCAGGAAGTCCGTATGGACGTGAACAACATGGTCGCGGCGCTGGCCGCCAAGACGGTCGACGCCATGGTGAACGTCGAGCCTTATAACGTCATTGCCGTCGCCGACGGCATCGGCAGCGATCTTATGGGCTTCTCCGCGATCGATCCGATGCCGGTCTTCATGGCGGCGACGCCCGATTTTGTGCAAGACAAGCCGGATACGGTGGTCGCCTATCTGAAGGCGTGGCTCGACGTCGCCGAGGATTTTAAGAAAGAGCCGCAAAAAGTCGCCGACGTCATCTATAAATTTTATGCGGATAAAGGCTACAACATGTCGCTCGATACTTTCGCCAAGGCGCTGTCTCGCGTCGAGGTGAACCCCGGCTTCCCCGGCGATCTGCAGCCCTACATGCAAGAGCAGGCGCAAATCCTGTTGCAGGATAAAAAGATCGGCGCAATTCCGAATTGGAGCACAGCTCTGCGTCCGGATTTCATGGAACGCGCGCGCGCAAGAGCATAAAGTCACAACAGGAGAGTTTTCGAATGCTCACTAAAGACCAAAGTCCGTTGAGCAAGGGCTATCAACCCGTCACCTGGAATTTCAAGCTGTTGGCGCACGATATGCTCGGCGGCTTCGGCGGCATGGGCGAAGGCATGTCGGTGCAGATCGCGCCCGACGGCCGCCGCATTATCTGGCTGGCGCATGAAAGCGCGCCGAAGAATTTCACCGCTGTCGATGTCTCCGATCCGCGCAAGCCGAAAGTGGTCTGCCAGACCGATCTGCCGCATGCCAATATGAGGTCGAATTCGCTCGAAACCTGCGGAAACATGATGGCGGTCGCCTACCAGACTTCGAAAAAAGATCTCACGCCCGCCGGTTTCGAACTGTTCGACATTTCAAAGCCGGAAAACCCGAAATCGATTTCGTTTTTCGACTGCTCGGGGCCCCATTCCCGCGGCGTGCATCAGCTTTGGTTCTGCGACGGCGAATTCGTGCATTGCGCCTCCGGTTCGCGCGATTTCGTTCCGACCAATCCGAACGACGACCAATTCTATCGCTGCGTCGATGTGCGCAATCCATCCAAGCCGGTTGAAATCGGCCGCTGGTGGATGCCGGGTACGCGCCAGGGCGATAATGTGATGCCGCCGACGCGTCACCCTATCGACAAGGGATTCCGCGCCCACAACACCAACGTCTATCCGCAGCGTCCCGACCGCTGTTATCTCGCTTATATCGACGGCGGCATGTTCGTGCTGGATATTTCCGACAAGGCCAATCCAAAGAAGGTTTCGCACTGGACCAATTCGCCGCCCTATACCGGCTTCATGCATACCGTGGTGCCGCTGTTCGACCGCGGATTGATGCTGGTGACCGACGAGTCGACGGAGAACAATGCCAAGGACTGGCCGAAGCTGATCTGGGTCCTGGACGCACGGGAAGAGACCAATCTCGTGCCGATCGCGACCTGTCCGTTGCCGGATCACCGGATTTACGCGCAAGCCGGGCGGTTCGGCGCGCACAATATTCATGAGAATGTGCCGCTGCCGACCGCCTGGCAGTCCGATCAGATCGTCCTCGGCACGTTCTTTAACGGCGGCTTACGCGCCTACGACATTTCCAATCCCTATCAGCCCAAAGAGGTCGGCATCTTCATGCCGCCGGCACCTCCCGGCGCGCCGACCGGCACGATTCAGATCAATGACGTGTTCGTCGACGAACGCCAGATCGTCTACGCGGTCGATCGCCATGTCGGCGGGCTCTATATTCTGGAGATGGATTTTTAATCCGTCACGCCCGACCTTGTACTGGGCTATTTCCGACGGCAAGAAAGGCGTGGATGGCCGGGGCGAGCCCAGTCAAGCCCGGCCATCACGAGCGTTAGGGATGATGCAATGCTCGACCTCTTTCCCTCGCGCGGGGCAAGCCCGTTCGGACGCAGGGTAAAGCGCGAGCGCGGCGCGCGAATTCCGGTGACCGTGGTGACCGGTTTTCTCGGCGCCGGCAAGACGACGCTGATCCGCCGGTTTCTTGCCTCGCCGGAAGGCGAGGGGACGGCGGTGATCGTCAATGAATACGGCGCCGTCGGCATCGACGATGCGCTCATCCGCGACAGCGCCGAACAGACCGTGCTGTTGGGCAATGGTTGCGTGTGCTGCATCACGCGGACCGATTTGCAATTGGCGCTGCGCCGGCTCCTGTTCGAGCGTGAGCGCGGCATGGTGCCGAACTTTGCGCGCATTATTATCGAGACCTCGGGGCTGGCCGATCCGGCGCCAATCCTGCAGACATTCTCGACCGACCGGGCTCTGGGCGGCGAGTTTCACATCGACGTCATGCTCGCGGCGGTCGATGCGGTGAACGGCGAGGCGACGCTCGAAAAGGCCGCCGAAGCGCGCAAGCAGGTAATCCTTGCCGACCGGCTCGTTGTCACGAAGGCCGATCTCGCAGCCGAAACCACTCTCGCGCGCTTGACGCGGCGCTTGCAAAATCTCAACCCGCGCGCGGCGATCGACGTCGCTGTCGCCGGCGCGCTTGACGCCGATCGTTTCGTCGAGCCGGCGGCCGGCGAGCGCGGCGGCTTTATCGCCGAAGCCGAACACAGCGACGGCATCGTGAGTTTCGTGCTCGAGCGGCAGGACCCGATCGCTTGGCGGGTCTTCGCGCGCGCCATGGAAACGCTGACCGCGCTACGCGGTGCCGATGTCTTGCGTGTCAAGGGCATTCTCAACGTCGCCGGCTGCCAGGGCCCGGTCGTGGTGCAATATGTTCAGCACCTCGCCCATCCGCCCGTGGAGCTGCAGAACTGGCCGGACTCTTTGCCGGACCAGAATCTCAAGAGTCGCGTCGTCTTCATCATGCGGCAAGTTCCGGAATCTCAAGTGCGCGATCTATTTGCCGCGGTGGAAGCGCTGGCAAAAGAATAAGACCAAGCGTCCTTCATCCCCTCAACACTCGAATAAAAAGCATGGCAGGAATTCGCTTTGCTGGTTTGTAGTTCCCAACAGGATTGTTTGATAATAATTTGAATGACCGCCCAGATGGGGGCGGAACATCGCGCACAAGGCGGGTATGCGATCAACACCGCCGCGCCACGCGCTCCGGAGGGCACGCCAGGATGGGCGAGAAATTTTCACTTAACGTCAACGGCCAAGCACACAGCGTCGAAGCGGATCCGGACATGCCGCTCCTCTACGCCTTGCGCGACGATCTCGGCCTCAACAATCCGCATTTCGGCTGCGGTCTGGCGCAATGCGGCGCCTGCACGGTCCAGCTCGACGGCCAGGCGATCCGCTCCTGCGTCACGCCGGTCTCGGCCGTCGGCGACGGCAAGATCGTCACGCTCGCCGGCTTGGGCACGCCGGAAAAACCGCACCCGCTGCAAGCCGCTTACATCGAAGAGCAGGTTCCGCAATGCGGCTATTGCATCAACGGCTGGATCATGACCGCCGCCGCCTTCCTGCGCGACAACAAGAAACCGACCGAGGCGCAGATCAAAGACGCGCTATCCGGATTGAAATGCCGCTGCGGCACCCACGTTGCCATTCTCCGTGCGGTCAAGCGTGCCGCCGCGATGATGGGTTGAGGAGGGCCGCCATGACCAGGATGGAAAAACCGGTTAATTTCTCCCGCCGCGGCCTTCTCAAGGCCGGCGGCGCACTCGTCGTTTCGGTCGGCGCGCCGGTATCGTTCGATTTCGCGCGTGCCGACGATGCTTTGAGCATGAGCGCAACGGTGAAACCCGCGCTCACTCCGGATCAGCTTTCGAGCTACATCGCCGTCAATGCCGACGGCACGATCTCGGCCTACTTTGGCAAGATGGACATGGGCCAGGGGTTGTTCGTTGCGGTCGGGCAGATCGTGGCCGAAGAGCTCGATGTGCCGTTCGACCGCGTGAAAGTCTTCATGGGCGACACCGCCACCAGCGTGAATCAAGGTGGCGCGTCCGGCTCGACCGGCCTTCAGGAAGGCGGCAAGCAGATGCGTGTCGCGGCCGCCGAGGCGCGCCGCGTGCTCATCGATCTGGCGGCGCAGAAACTTGGCGTTCCGGCGGAGCAGCTTTCGGTCGACAAGGGCATCGTGCACAACGTCGCGGAAATGGCGCAGAGCGTCAGCTATGCCGAGTTGATCGGCGGCCGTTACTTCAACGTGCATCTCGACTGGAACGGCAAATACGGCAATCCGCTCTACGCTCCGGGCAAGGCACAGCCGAAAGACTCGAAGACGCACACCATCGTCGGGCAGCCGATCAAGCGGCGAGACGTCGCGCCGAAAGTTTTTGCCCAGCAGGATTTTTGCACTGACGTCAAAGTGCCCGGCATGGTCCATGGGCGGGTGATCCGGCCGGCGATTGCCGGTGCGGTGCCGGTCAGCGTCGACGAAAACTCGCTGAAACATATTCCCGGCGCCAGGGTCGTTTGGAATCAGGGCTTCCTTGGCGTTGTCGCCGACAAGGAATGGGACGCGATCAAGGCGTCGCAGCAGCTCAAAGTCGAATGGTCGGATGCCAAGCCGCCATTTCCAGACCAGGCGGCGCTCTACAATCACATCCGCAAGACGCCGGCGCGCAAACGCGAAGTGGAAGGTAAGCAAGCCGGCAATGTCGATGACGCGTTTGACACGGCGGCGCGCGTCATTGCGGCGGAATATGAGTGGCCGTTCCAGTCACATGCCAGCATGGGACCGGCCTGTTCGCTGGTGGAGATCAAGGACGGTCACGTCACGTGTTGGAGCGGAACCCAGAAATCGCACTTTGCACGGTCCGGCGTCGCCGCCATCCTGCAAATGCCGGAAGACAATGTGCACGTGATCTGGACCCCGGGTCCTGGCTCC
Organism: Xanthobacteraceae bacterium; assembly: GCA_035623195.1. GTDB lineage: Bacteria > Pseudomonadota > Alphaproteobacteria > Rhizobiales > Xanthobacteraceae > BOG-931. The sequence continues at coordinate 31,212 of DASPTX010000021.1, forward strand.
TATGGCCGCAACGACGCCGACGATGCCGCGATGGATGCCGCCGTGCTGGCCAAGGCCGTCGGCAAGCCGGTCCGCGTGCAATATATGCGCAATCAGGGCACTGGCTGGGACCCGAAGGGTCCCGCCTCGGTGCATCAGGTGCGCGCCGCGCTTGATGCCTCGGGAAATGTCATTGCCTACGACTTCCTCAGCAAGGCTTTCTCGCGTGTCGATGTCGATACCAACGGGAGCAAGCCCAACGACACACTCGCTGGTCAGCTCCTCGGGGTCGATCTAAAATCGGGCGACGGCTTCGGCATCCCGGCCGAATCCTACGGCTTTGCCAACAAACGGACCGCTTGGGAGGTCATCCCGCCGTTGCTCGACCGCGCGTCGCCGCTTCGCACGTCGCACCTACGCGATCCGGTCGGCCCGCAGATCCATTTCGCCAGCGAATCGTTCATGGACGAAGTGGCGGCGGCGCTGGATATGGATTCAGTCGAATTCCGTCTGCGCTATGTGAAGGACCCGCGCGATGTTGCCGTCATCAAGGCGGCCGCGGAGAAAGCCGGCTGGCAGAGCAGACCCTCGCCGCGCCGGGATCAGACCGGCGACAAAGTCTCGGGCCGAGGCATCGCTTATGCGCAGCGTAACGGCACGCGGGTCGCGATGATCGCGGAAGTCGATATCGACCGCCGCAGCGGCAAGATTTGGGTGCGCAAATTTACGGTGGCGCATGACTGCGGGCAGATCATCAATCCCGATGGTTTGCGCATGACCATCGAAGGCAACATCGTGCAGGGCATCAGCCGCACGCTGTGGGAGGAAGTGAAGTTCGACAACAAGAACGTGACCAGCGTCGATTGGCTGAGCTATCCGATTCTCGACATCACCGAGACACCGGATCAGATCGATGTCGTGCTAATCAATCACCCGGAGATCGCGCCATCGGGCGCCGGCGAGCCTTCAAGCCGTCCGATCGCGGCCGCGATCGCTAACGCCGTTTTTGACGCCACCGGCGTGCGTATCCGGCGGGTGCCGTTTTCTCCCGAATATGTGAAGGCGGCACTGTCCTAGACAAAGCTCCCTCTCCCCGTTCGCGGGCAGAGGGAGTAGCTTTGCTTAATGGCTGGAATCATCCGTTCGCTGGACGAAGCACTCGCCTCGATCGCCGACGGCTGCATGCTCGCAGTGCCGCGCGAGACGTCCGGTGTCGCCATGACGGCGACGCGCGCGCTGATTCGGCGCGGCGTCAAGCGCTTGCATCTCATCACCTTGCCGACCTCGACCTTGCAGGCGGATTTGCTGATCGGCGCCGGATGCATCGACACACTGGAAACCTCGGCCGTCAGCCTCGGCGAATTCGGTCCCGCGCCGCGCTTCACCGCGGCGCTCCTTGCCGGCGCTCTGCGCATGCGCGACGCGACCTGTCCGGCCTTGCACGCGCAATTCCAGGCCGCCGAAAAGGGCGTGCCGTTCATGCCCTTGCGCGGGCTGATCGGCTCGGATCTCTTGGCGCATCGCCCGGATTGGAGAATCGCAGATAATCCTTTCGGCAACGACGATCCGATCGTGCTCTTGCCGGCGCTCAGACCGGATGTTGCTCTATTCCATGCGCCGATGGCCGACCGCGCCGGCAACGTCTTCATCGGCACGCAACGCGAGCTGGTTACGATGGCTCATGCGGCGCAGCGAACCATCGTACGTGTATGAAAAACGCGCAGCCTGAAGAATTCCGCGACGAGGAGCTGCTTGCCGACGTCATCTGCCGGCTGATCGGCGACGCGCGGCATGTTGCGGTGGGCGCCGCGTCGCCCATTCCTGCGACCGCCGCACTCTTGG